>CAOJUE010000007.1 GCA_948443845.1 uncultured Eubacteriales bacterium
CAAAATCGCCTTTTTCTTTGGTCAATTGTGCAATATATTCTTCTTTTTTGGTTTCTTCTGTTTCCAAAAGTTTTACTTTTGCCTCAAAATCGCCTTTTTCTTTGGTCAATTGTGCAATATATTCTTCTTTTTTGGTTTCCTCTATTTCTAGCAATTTCATTTTCTCTTTTGCATCTCTTTTTTCTTTTAAGGTTTGGATATCCTCTATCCATTGACTGGATTTTTGATACATTTGTATAACAGCATCGTCCATAATGATTTCTTGAATTTGTTTTTCAATTTTCTCAAAAACTTCCAAATACTCCAACAAATCAAATCTTTGAAAAAATTCATTTTTTGGAATCTTTTGTTCTATTTCTGAATGATAAACATAAATATTGTGGATAGCACGATACAAAATAAATTCTAATGGTGCCTCTTCCATCGTCCATTCTTGGTCAAAAAATGCAAATTTTTCTTCTCTTAAAAACGTATTTTCAAATACTAAATCAATATACGCACATTTGACAATCGTCAAATTCCCTGCCTTTTGGCAATCTTTTGCAAAATTTGTTTTTAGTAATGCAAACCATTTTTCGATTAATGCATACGCTTCTTCTATTTTTCCATTCTGGATTGTTTCTAAAATAACTTGGTAAAAATTAGGCTCAGAAATATAAGGAGAAATCACTTTCCCATTTTCTTCACAATCCAAAATTTCAAACCCATGCTCTTTCAAATCTTGGATATTTTTTCTCATGTTTTCAATATGATTTTGAGATTCTGAATTCGTGGCTTCTTTTACAACATAATCCTGATAAACTTTCGTGCACAATCGAAATTCTTTTTTCCTTGCATGATTAAAACTTGCAAATTTGATCCCGCGTTTTCGGGTTAATTTCAATCAAATACGAATTGGCAAAATTCTTGAATTCACCAGATTTTGTAATTTGTTTCAAGGCTTTTAATTCATCAAATACAAGCATCGCATTTTCTTCATAAAGGTTATGATTCATAAGTTTCGAATGATGATATTCTGGCAAATAATCATCAGAAAATATGACATTTGCAATGTCATAGCGTGGCAATGGGTAAAAGAATTTATAATCTGAAAATCCTTCTTTTTTCAAAAAATCTTCTATTTCCCTTTTGCTAAGCAGTTCTAAATTTTCTTCGCAAATTGACTGAAAATCATCTGCCCCCGCAAAATTAGCTATGCCAAAGCGATTGTTCATGAAAAGCAAAATGGTTCCGTCTGGTTTCAAACATTGTTTGGCGATTTTCAAATTTGCCATTTTGTCTTTGACAAGAATATAATCAAATTTTTCAGCTAAATTTCCTGCATTTTCATCAAGGATTGTCCAACTCTTTTCGCCTATTTCTTTCCAATCGCTTCCAATGGCTAAAATTTTGGCATTTTCTTTAAAATCATACCAACGAATGCAATTTGCTTCTATGCTTTTCAAAGCATTGTTTTCTTCCATTCACATTTCCCCTTTACCATTTTTTATCATAAAATTTTCTGGCATTTTCTGAAATTCCTACTAACTTTGCCTTTTCAAGATTAACTTTTGTTTTGATTTTTTTGCTCGACGTTTCCACCAAAAATGAATTCGCAAACACATCAAATACGCCATTCTTGATTGTTTCGCAATACGCCTTTTTTTCGTCAAACTGGATTTTCGTTCCATCATAATAATAAACATTGTAATTTTGGAGCATAGTTTCATCTGGCAAATATTCATCTGAAAAAATCGCATTCGGCAATTTGTAATCTGGAAGTGGATAGTAAAATTTCGTGTGTTTTAGTCCGACTTTAGCAAGCAATTCCTTTAATTCCTGTTTTCCAAATGTTTGCACGCTTTCTTTATTCGCATAACCAGTAATTCCATCGTATTTGATATTGGTGTGATCTTCTGGTGCACCTGCAAAATATTTCATTCCCAATTTGTTTTCAATCGCCATTAAAATTTTTCCGTCTGGCTTTAGAAATTGCTTAATTTGCTTCAAAAAATCCAAAAATGGATTCTGCGAATTCGTATAAAGTGGCGCATATTCAAAAACACCAATCAGCGTGATATAATCAAATTTTTCGCTAAACGCAACATCATTCAGATTCCCAACGATGATTTCTAAATTTTCTCGCGACTTGTTGCGATTGGCAATCGCTGTTGCACGTTGTTTGGAAAGTTCGACACAAGTCACTTTTTTGGCTTTTTCGCAAAGTACACTTGTTACCGCCCCCATTCCTGCTCCAATTTCAAGTACAGAAGCATTTTCTTTCAATGGATACCAATTCAAAATATTTTTTCGAATTTCCGTCAAATGGTAAAAAACGGGCCAACGAATATCATTTTCAAAAATCTTGTCAAACTCAGTTTCACCATATTTTTCCGTATAATCCAATATTTCTTTTTCAATTGTTCCATCGGAATATAAATCCGAACCCTTATAAAAATCTAGGTTAAATTTCATAAATTTTCCTTTCCTATTCTGTTTTACAAAATCCACACATTTTTCACAGTTTTATCACATTTTCTACACGAAAGTATGCTATGTGGAAATTTTTTGATACGTGATTTTGCTATCTAAATCAAACATCGCAACACATTCTCGGTCACTCACAACTTCCACAAATAGCACATCATATCTTCTTTGATACACCGCAAGTTCCCCGTTCATGCTGTATTTTGTACAACCAAGCGAAATCGTATACTTATTTGGTGCAAGTGGCACCTTTTGCTCAAATTCAACCAAAATTTTGTCACCTTTTTTATATTTTCCAGTCGCCATTCGATAAACAATGGTATTCGTTCCACAAAGTTCCATTCCTTTGATATCCTTAAAAGTCAGCGCAAAAATCGGATCTTCAATATCTTCATTCACTTGAACTTTCATCTTTATCGATACTTTTTCGTTATTATTCAGCGAAAGCGCATATTTTCCATTACTATCGAAAATTCCATAATCGTAAATATCCACTTGATTTTCGCCATAAACCAAATGTTCCTCATTGTACTCAAAATGGCTTTTCCAATTTTCTTCCATGTTTTCTGACACATTTGGGACATTTTCACTCGTCTGTTCATCGTCTTCCTCAGAATCTAGTCCAACCATAATTTTTTTATACTTGTCAACACCAGTTTTGACATCGCCATCAAAAATTTTTCTTCCATTTTCCAAAATAACCGTTCTCGTGCAATTTCTCAAAATATCGCCAACACTATGGCTTACAAAAAGAATCGTCTTCCCTTCTTTTTTAAACTGCTCAAATTTCTTAAAACACTTTAGTTGAAACGCCATATCCCCAACCGACAAAACCTCGTCAACAATCAAAACCTCTGGCTCAACATTAATCGCACACGCAAACGCCAAACGCGCAAACATCCCAGACGAATACGTTTTTACTGGCTGATATAAATGTTCACCAATGTCCGCAAAATCAATAATTTGCTGTTTTTTTTCTTCAATTTGCTCATTCGTAAGCCCCATAACTTGCCCATGCTGATAAATATTTTCCATTCCCGTCAAATCTGGATTAAAAGCCGTTCCCAGCTCCAACAAAGAACTCACTTTTCCATTTACTTCAATACTTCCCGATGTTGGCACAACAACCCCTGTTATCATTTTCAAAAGAGTCGATTTTCCCGCTCCATTTTTGCCTAAAATGCCCAAAACTTCGCCTTTTTTTACTTCTAAATTAAAATTATCCATTGCCTTAAACGTGCCATGTTTGTGGACCAAATTAGGAAAAATCGCCTCCATCAATCGGTCTTTCTTGCGAGCAAACATTTTATATTCTTTTACCAAATTTGTTATTTTTATGACAGTTTCACTCATACTTTTCTATTCTTCCAACCTTTCTTCCAAGCAAATAACGGTTTTGCCAAATACGGAAAATTTAAAATTAAATCATTTTGAAATGCATAACTAAATTTTTCATACTTGTATAATTTCCAAAACAATTTCTGATTTTTGAAATTTACCTTCTTTACTTTTTTCAAATGTTCAAAATATGGATAACACAATTTGTTTAAATTCGCCAAATCCTCATCCTCAAAAGCATCTTCATTCTGCATCAAAGTTTTAAAATGATCCAGTTTTACCTCAATAAACAAATCTCGCATCTGCTTAAAATCCTTAATTTCGTCGGATTTTCTCTTCGAACCAATTCTGTTATCCATATGTTGCCTATATTTCACAAGTGGCTCATCAACATATGCCATTTTTCCCCATTTACTAACCACCAAAGCCGTCCAATAATCATGCAAAATATACTTTGATTTTTCCGGCAACGGCAAAATTTTCTCCAGCCATTTGGATTTCACAAGCATCGTACTCCCCGTTATGTAATTATTCAAATATAAACTCTCAAAATTATTATACTTTCTAACCTTTTTCTCAAACCCCTTCAAACGCCAATACGACGGATTCAAAACCTGCAAATCTTCATCAACCACCTGCAAATTCGTATAAACCAAATCACTATCTATCTGGTTCATTTTATCAACCGACTTCTGAATCTTGTCATTTTGCCAAATATCATCTTGATCAGAAAACATAAAACATTCATTTTCCACTTTCTTCATCAAAAACTCAAAATTCCTCGTCGACCCCACATTTTTATTCTGCAAAAACACAACCACACGCGAATCTTTTCCCACATACTCATTCAAAATCTCACGCGTAGCATCCTCAGACCCATCATCCGAAATCAACAATCGAAAATCCCCATAAGATTGCTCCAAAATACTATCCAACTGTTCTCTCAAATATTTCTCACCATTATAAGTAGCCATCAAAACATCAATCTTCACTTTTACAAAATCCTCCCTCGCGCGCTCATCGCGCGGCACAAAAACAGATTTTACCACCCAATCTGGCAACCTTTGTCCCGCTGACCGAAGCGCGGGAGTCAAGAGTGCAGCGCCCTTTGCAGGGATTTTTAAGGGGTAGAACCCCTTAAAGCCCCAGCGAGCTCCCCTACAATACATCCGCAAAATCCTTTTTATTTTTCTTAAACACAGAATTTCCCCACGCAAACATCAAAATTGTAATCACCCAAAATACAACCGTATACAACCCATTATGCTCCGTAACAATCGTCGAACTCGAAATAAACGCCTGCCTAAAGCCCTCCACCAAATACGTAAATGGAAACGCCTTAAACAAAATACAAATCGCCCCTTGAATCATATCCAAATTCCAAATAATCGGCGTAAACCACATACATAGCTGAATCACAATATTGAGCAACTGCGAAAAATCCGGCACAACCGTCGTAAGTGCCGACGTAAAACGCGTCAAAGCAATAATAAAACATAGCGCACAAAATACAATATAAACAATCAGCAGCAAATTCGGAAAATAGCCAAACGCCACTCCCGCCATCGTTGCAATATAAATCAAAAACAAGCCAATAAAACTAGAAGACGTAATCGATATCACAGGTATAATATCCACCGGAAACACAACTTTTTTCACCAAATAACTATAATTTCGAATCGAATTACTACTCGTCAAAATTGCGTCACTGCAAAACATCCACATTCCCATTCCCGGCAAAAACCACACAACATAGGGAAATTTTCCAGAACTACCCGTTTTCAAAATATATTGAAACACAATCACATACGTTATCATAAAAACAAATGGCTGCGCAAATCCCCAAATCGTACCCAAACTTGTATTGGCAAAACGATTTCGGAAGTCATTTTTACCAAGTTGCATCGCTAATTTTCTGTTCTGATAAAGCATTTTTAAGAAATCCATTTTTCCTTTCTCCTTAAAACTCTATAAATTTTATTTTCTTAAGCAAATTCAATTTTCTTGAAGAAATCAAATGATTATATTTTCCCTCTATGACTTGATAATTCTCAATTTCTCCATTTAATCTTTCGATTTCTTTTCGGTATTCCATTACGGTGTCGTGATATTCCGTCAAACTTCGATAGCAATTTTGAAGTTCATTTTCGCGTTGTATGATTTCTTTGCTGTATTTTAGCATACTTTTAAAGGTATTTTTATCAATCGGATTTTCTATTTTTCGTTCTTCTTTCAAATATTGCTGATAAATTTCTCCATATTCTTCTGCCATTTCTTTAGAAGATTTTAAGTTTCCTAAATATTTTTGAATATTCGAAATTTTTCTCTCATAATCTTCTTGGTTTTCAAAAATCGCATCCAACTTTTTCAAAATATCTTCAAATCCTACATTTCGGTCTAACAACCAACCATATTCATACTTCGAAATTCGCTCTGACAAGGCTCCATAATCCAGCGCCAATACTGGAATCTCCGCCATCAAACTTTCGGTTAACGTATAGGAATACGTCTCTGGCCAAATCGCTAGTAACACCACAAGGTCAATTTGATTTTCCTTTAGCGTTTTCACAACATCTTCACGATTGTATTTTCCATGAAAAATATAGTTTCCATTCGATTTGTTCAAATCTTCTTCGCATGTGCTTCCAAACAAATGCACCACATATTTGCCATCTTCGCGATTTGCCTCTTCAATGAAATCTTTTAGGAAATCCACCCCTTTGATTTTGTTGATTCCACCCAAAAATGCAATATTTTTCTTGGCTTGTCCGCCATCTCTTTGATATTCATATTCTAATTTTTCAACACCATGTTCAATTGACTTAATATTCACATCTGGGAAATATTTTTGCACAATTTCTTTCGCAGATTCTGTCGGCGTAACCACCAATTCCGCATTTTTAAGCACTCGATAGGATAATTCTCTCCATTTTTCAATGAAATTGTCATCCAAATTTTTTAGTTTTTTCAAACATTTCGCACAATCACGCTTTTCATTATCCACACAATATTTCTCATTATTTTCAAGCAAAACAAAGGTTGGGCACACAAAATAAAAATCGTGCAAAGTAACCATATACGGAATCTTCTTTTCTTGAATGATATCCATAATATCAAAATATTGATACATCAAATGATGAACATGAACAAAATCGACATTGATAAAATCAAACACTTTTTCCACCAATTTTCGATATTCATAATTGTGTGTCATAATATTTTCATAAGAAGTTACTTTACCCAAAATGACTTCCGCATCCCCGTTTTCAAAGAAAGAACGCACTCTGAATTTGCCATTTTCTGGATACAAAACATGAAAATTCATTTGGTCTCGCAAATGTTCAATCATATCATAAATGTGTAGAACCGTTCCACCAACTAATTTATTTTCTTTTTTCATAAACTCGTGTGCAATGATTAAGACATTTTTTCTGTATTTGTTACCCACCGCATATTTTACGTTATCTTGAACGTAAGAATAAGGATTTGTCATGCAAAGATGTGTATTCATCTCAAAATTTTGTGGATATTTTTTTTGCAAAATTTCCAAATGCGATTGGATAAATTCCTGTTTTTCTGCTGAAAAAGATTGCGTTCCTTTGTGATAAATAAACGTATTATCACATAATAAATTGACAAAGCCACTTCGGATACAGCGATATGAAAAATCATTTTCTTCTCCATAGCCTTTTTCAAATGTAACATCATCAAAGAAACCCACTTTTTCGATGGCATTTCTTCGAATATACATACAAAATCCGTGCGCTGTCGTTAGTTCTGGATATTCGTTGAAACTGCATTCTTCCACGCTTTGGGCATATGTTTCCAGATTTATGTAATTCGGTAAATCATTTTCTTCCAAAAAATTCGGAATCGACGCCAAAGTTGCATTATTCGAAAGCGGCGTAACGGTTGCTACATTTTCTTGAATATACGCTACTTTTTGCATTTTTTCAAGCCAATTCGCCGTTACTTCTGTATCGCTATTTAGCAAAATGACATCATTTTGCGAACGTTTCATTCCCACATTTACCGTTTTGACAAAACCATAATTTTCTTCGTTATCAATTACGCAGATATTTAGTGTCGGATTGTCTGACTCAAATTTTTTAAGCATTGGCAAAATTTTGTCATCTGGACTTTTATCGTTGATGGCAACTAAGGTATGCTGTTTTAAATCTGTATTGCTAATTACTGTTTCAATGCACTTTTTTGTGTATTCGTAAGCATTGTATACAGGAATGATGATATCTACTTTTACTTCTTGTTTTTCCATTGTTTCACCTTTCACTTTTATTTCATCAAATATTCAGGATGTGCCAAATACCAATCAATTGTCTTCACAATTCCGTCTTCAAATTTCGTTTTTGGAAGCCAACCTAATTCATTGTGAATTTTTGTTGGGTCGATTGCATAGCGGTAATCGTGCCCTTTTCTGTCTTCGACAAAAGAAATCAAATCTTCTGATTTTCCCAATCGTTTCAAAATCAATTTTACGATTTCGATATTACGTTTTTCATTATGCCCACCAATATTATATCTTTCGCCTTTTACACCTTTATGCAATACCAAATCAATTGCTTCGCAATGATCTTCTACAAAAAGCCAATCTCGAATATTTAAACCTTCTCCATAAACTGGTAATTTTTCGTCTTTCAAAGCAAGACTAATCATATGTGGAATCAATTTTTCGTGATGTTGGTAAGGTCCATAATTATTCGAACAATTGGTTACACAAACATTCATTTTAAAGGTTTCTGCGTATGCCAAAGCAATTAAATCAGAAGATGCTTTGGAAGCAGAATATGGGCTGTTTGGTTGAATTGGAGATTTTTCTGTAAAAAATCCCGTTTCTCCCAAAGTTCCATACACTTCATCTGTTGAAACATGAACAAAACGATTTTCGCTTCCTTCTCCCCAGAATTGTTTTGCTGCTTCTAATAGTGTATGCGTTCCAATCACATTGGTCCCGCGTAAAAATAAATGGATTTTTGATGCTGTTATCGACATGAGATTCTGCCGCAAAATGCACCACTGCGTCAATTTCGTATTTTTTGTAAGTTTCCATGACGGTGTCAAAATCACAAATATCGCCTTGTACGAATGTAATTTTGTCTTTGATATTGTTCAAATTTTCGATATTTCCTG
Organism: uncultured Eubacteriales bacterium; assembly: GCA_948443845.1. Classification (GTDB taxonomy): domain Bacteria; phylum Bacillota; class Clostridia; order TANB77; family CAG-508; genus Scatovivens. Next base: position 8,953 of record CAOJUE010000007.1, read on the forward strand.
CATAGGTTAGTTTATCGAAAATCACAAAATGGTAAGTCCCCTCATATTTTTTTACCATCAATTCAGCAAAATTTGCTCCAATAAATCCGAGCTGCTCCTGTTATCATAATATTTTTCATTTTTCTTTTCCTTCCTTTTATTTAAATATTTTTGATTAATTCATGCAAATCGTAATAAAATCCTTCTTTGTCGATTGCAACTGTGCTCTTAAAGCCACCACCAGCATTTTCATGAACTGAAACATAGGCAAAATCCACAATATTCGTCAATTCTCCGATTTTTCCTTTGGAACCATAGGTCGCATTTTGCAACATTTCCAAAGATTTCACATACTCAAGCGTTCCATCTTCCAACAAGAAAAGGATAACTGGTGGATTTATGTCTTGTCCAAATACAGCATATTCAAAACTTTTAGGTTTTGCCGAAAACCCTGTTATTTCCTGTTTTTTTACTTCCGCAATATTGGGAAATAAAGTTTGATATTGGCTATTCTTAGCGTCTGTTGAAACATAGACTTTGCCTTCTTCTATTTCGATTGTAATGCCACTGTTTTTAAGTGGCGCAACAGTCGCTTCAGCTGCCATTTCATAGGTAGCATCTGGTAAGGCTACTTTTAATTTTTCCATAGAAAACTGAGGCGTCGTATTCTCAATATCTTTTTCTACAACTGGTTCAGGCACCGTATTTTCTTTTTTTGGCTCTGCTATCTGATTTTCCAAGTGATTTACCTGATTTTGCATTTGGCTCAATTTTTCTTCTTGGCTTGTTAGCATGGTTGTGATATCAGATGTCATCATAACAATCGTAGCTATAAGCACAATAATACAAATAATAATCATCAATGGAACTAATTTCTTCATTTTTTTCTCCCTTTACTTTGTTTTTCTTTTGATATAATTCATCGCATAATCTGCAATTTCTTGTAATTTTTCTTTGGTATATGTATCTTGAGCATTAATTTTTCGGACAAGTTTTTGAAGAAAATCATTTTCTTGGATGATTTTCAAGCTTTCCTTAAAATTCAATTCATAAATAAATGCCATAATGGCAACTAGGAAATCCATATTGGTCTTGCAATTTGAAAACAACAATAGTTTTTCCTTTTTGAAATCTTCCGCAAATTGCGGACTTAAAATTTCCTTCGAAACATCTTCTGTTTCCATATGAACCACATCTTCTAGTTTTTCTTCCAAAAATGCTCGAAAAATATCCAATTTATCCGCATCTCGAATAATTTTGCAATGCAAAATTTCTTGTTCTGTCAAACCTTTTTCAATCTCGAATTTGTTGTGATTTCTAACGGCTTTTTGGATGATTTTGTCATATTGTCTATCCTCAACAAAATTTGCGATTTGCCCTTCTCCAAACAAAACTTCTACGCCTTTATCAGCATGGTCAACTGTCGTTTCATCCGAAAAACTCCCGAAAATTCGCACTTGCTCAAACCTGCCAATATCATGAAGCAAACCGATTAATTCTGCCAACTCCTGTTCTTCTTTCGGAAGATTTAAGTCTGACGCAATTTTTCTTGCATTTTCCGCCACATGATAGGTGTGAACAATCTTCAAAGCAATTCTTGGGTGGGCACTATCGTAATTGGAAACATATTCTTTAAAATCTTGTTTTGCTTTTATTAAATCAATCATTCAATTTTCCACCTATTTTAAATTTTGAAACAAATCCGTTTTCTTTAACTCTGCCAAACTTGGCCAAACTGCGTCTTTTTCAGAAGTTAAATATTCTTCCTTTGACATTCCTGGAACATCTGGCCAGACAATTCCAACTTCTTCATCATTCCATTTTAAGCCGCCTTCCGCACTGTGATTATAAACATCATCACATTTGTAGCAAAATTCTGCTTCATCTGATAATACTAAAAATCCATGTGCAAATCCTCTTGGAATGAAAAACATTTTCTTGTTTTCTTCGGATAAGGTAACCCCTTCCCATTTTCCGTATGTTTTGCTTCCTGGTCTTAAATCAACCGCCACATCAAACACTTCGCCTCGAATGACGCGAACAAGTTTTCCTTGCGTATTTTCTTTTTGAAAATGAAGCCCACGCAAAACACCTTTTTTAGATTTTGACTGATTGTCTTGCACAAATTCATTGTTAATTCCAATTTCTTCAAAATCTGGTTTGCTATAAGTCTCCATGAAATATCCTCTGTTATCTCCAAAAACAGTAGGTTCAATGATACAAACACCTTCGATTGATGTATCAATTCTTTTGAATTTTCCCATTTTCTCCTCCTCATTAAAATTTATTTTCTGCTAATTCTTTTAAATATCTTCCATATTCTGTTTTCATGAATTTGCTTGCTAATTCTAGCAATTGTTCTTTGGAAATCCAACCTTTTACATAGGCAATTTCTTCTGGGCAACTGATTTGAAGCCCTTGCCTTTTTTGGATGGTTTGCACAAAGCTTGCCGTTTCTAGTAATGCATCATGTGTGCCTGTATCAAACCAGGTCATGCCTCTGCCTAGTTTTTCTACTTTCAATTTCCCAAGTTTCATATATTCTTCATTAATCGAAGTAATCTCCAGTTCGCCCCTTGCTGATGGTTTTACATTTTTGGCAATATTTACAACTTCGTTTGTATAAAAATACAATCCTGGAACTGCATAATTCGATTTTGGCTCTTCTGGCTTTTCTTCAATCGAAATTGCATTTCCATTCTCGTCAATCTCGACAACGCCATAGGCTTTTGGGTCTTTTACATAGTAGCCAAAAATAGTTGCTTCATTTTTTCGATTAGCTGCTGCTTGCAATTTTTCTGCCAAATGCTCGCCATAGAACATATTATCTCCTAAAATCATGGCAACATTATCATCGCCAATAAAATCCTCCCCAATAATGAACGCTTCTGCTAATCCATTTGGTTTTTCTTGCACTTTGTATTCAAATTTCATTCCCCATTTTGAACCATCGCCAAGTAATTCTTGGAAAACTACGACATCCCTTGGGGTAGAAATAATTAACACTTCTCGAATTCCTGCTTGCATTAAAACGGATAACGGATAATAAATCATCGGTTTATCATAAACTGGCATGATTTGTTTTGAAATGGCAAGGGTTAGTGGATATAATCTGGTTCCACTTCCGCCTGCTAATATAATTCCTTTCATTATTTTAATTCCTCCTTTAAATATTCTTGCAGAGCATCTTCCCATTTAGCAGGAAAAATTCCTGCTTGATGCAATTTTTCTTTGGATAATTTACTATTGGTTGGTCTGTCGCTTGATTCTGGATGCGCGTCTTTGTATTCTTTGGAAGTAAGCGCAATAACTGGCGTTTTTATGCCTGCTAATTCGTAAATTTTTCTGGTAAAGCCACACCATGTTGTGAATCCTTCATTTGTGGAATGATAAATTCCGTATTCTGGCTCTTTTTCCATAATGGCTTCGATGATTTCGCACAAAGTTGTGGTACAAGTTGGACTACCATGTTGGTCATCGACAACGGAAACGGATTCATTGTTGGATACGCGAAGCATTGTTTTTACGAAATTTTTTCCGCCTAAACCATACAGCCAAGCCGTTCTTAAAATGTAATATTTTTCTGCTTTGGCTGCGTTTTGCTCTCCCAAATATTTTGTTTTTCCGTAAGCACTTACTGGATTTGCGCTCATGTCTTCGGTGTAAGCCTTTTCAACATCTAATTTGCCATCAAAAACGTAATCTGTGCTGATATGAATAAAAGTCGCATCATTCTCTTTGGCAGCTTGCGCAATATTTTCAACTGCTTCACCGTTGACACGGTTTGCTAAATCGTAATTGACTTCGCATCCATCGACATTGGTATATGCTGCACAGTTAATGATAAAATACGGTGCTACTTCTTTTGCTTTGGCAAGTACAGCATTTTTATCGCAAATGTCAAGTGTTTCTAAAGTTGTGCCAATAACTTCATATTTTTTCTCAAGCCTCTCTCTTAGTTCTCCACCAAGCATTCCGTCTGCTCCAATTAATAATACTTTTTTCATTTTCTCCTCCCATTTTATAAAATAAATTTGATATGCACATTATATCACAGGAATTGAATTTGTCAAAGTTTTTTACAGATAAAATACAATTTACACAAAACATTCACAAAAGATTTTATAAATAAAAAAACACAGAAAGTACTCCAAAATAATACTTCTGCGTTTTTTTATCTTACCTTTCACAAAACTAAATTGAAAAACCCGGTGCAACTCCAAACGTATAATTAAAAGTTATTTCATATATCCCACTAATATACCCATCCTCTCTTACAGTTCTATTCCAGTTGCCACTATCACAACCAACAGATCTAAGCCACCATGCAGTACCTTTTGTGCTAGATCCAACCTTATTAGACGGTTTTTTTAAACGATTATTTTGTGTAAGTGTAGAAGCCCCAATTGTTTTATAATATTTATACTGCGTGCCTTCTTTGCCTCTATAACGAATCCTTCCGGAGTTTCCTCTTCCGCCCCAAATTTCTTCCCCAGAAAGTAACCATAAATAGTCTTCTGAATAAGAAAGTGCATCTGAACTGTAAGAAGCACAATATGGCTTTCTTACCTTTTTTACATTTACACTGCCTTTGACTCCATTATACAAGCTACCATTAAGCGTTCCTCTCAATGCACAATTTCCCCAACTATAAAATGCCATTGAAGATATAATTCTTGAATTTGATACTAAAAAATCCACATATTCAAAACTAATTCCTGCATAAGTCGTACTAGTTCCTTCTCCATACACACTTTTATTGATTAATTCATCATGATTAAAACCTAATATTCTTACCTTTTTTCCATTTACTGTTGTATAATCCCCAACTCCAATCGTATACTCTTTTCCTTCATATTTTAGTTTAAACTCAAGTGTATCTTTTGTTATTGTTTGTGAATTCTCTGCTATCCCCTTTGCTATATCATTTATTTGTGTCCAGTTAAACGGCAATTGATTTCCATTTCGATATGTATTGGCTGTATTTGGTTCACCAACCATCGCAAATGCCGCTTCTGGCGTTGTTATCTCTATCTTATTTGATACTCTATTTCTCCCTGTACTAGTATTAATAATTACGTATACTGTATAGTTTGTTTCTGGCGATAATCCTGTTATTACTTGTTTGCTTTCTGTTATATTTTGTCTTTCTATCTTATTTTCTCCTGTTTCTACTATATATGTTAAACTTTCCCCTTCTTTTAATCCCGTTGTTAAACTTATTGTCACACTTTTATCTTTTATTTCACTTACTTCTATTTCATATACTTTTATTTCCTCGTCCCATTCTATTGTTCCATCTTCTGACATACTGCCTGTAGCAACTGGTACTTGTGAACTTCCCATTTTATCATATATTTCAATTTCTCCTTCTTCTGAAACCTCTACATAGTAATCTTCTGTTTCATTTTTTTCTCCTTTTAATTTTCCCAAAAGATAGTCTCTTTTGGTTCCAGCATAACCTTCTCCCACATATTTTTCATCATAATAATCTGATTGTTTATCCATCATCAATAATTCTGCTTGTTCTTCTGCTGTTGCTTTTTCATTTTTATCTACTGCATTTGAGGCTTTTCCTAAAATTCCTTCACTTCCTGCTATTAAAGATAAAGTTATTCCTGCCAAAAGCAATAAAATGATGATTGTGAGAACTAATGCTATTAGTGTAATTCCCACATTGTTTTCTTTTAAATTTTTCATTTTCATCCTCCTTAGTATTTATAATTATAATATAACATAAAAAAGAAATGGTGTCAAGCATGATGCTATACATGATTTCATTTTATAAATATAATAGAAAAAAGGAGTGTAAATTATGAAAGTCATTAATAGAAAAAAATTCAATCCAAGTTACTCAGATGTTCCTAATGTAAGATTTTCTTTAAGATTAACAGAAAAGTTGCAAGATGAATTGGGTGAATATGCTCAAAGATGCAATATGAGTGTAAATACTTTAATCATAAAATGTATTGAATACGCTTTAAATAATAAAGAAAATATAAATTGAAAAACTGGCAGTCTACAACTGTCAGTTCATATCTATCCTTTATTTTCTTGATTCAATAATCAACTTAATCCCCGTTCGATCTTCTCCCTCCACTTGAACTTCGGCAAATGCTGGGATACAAACTAAATCCACACCTGCTGGTGCTACAAAACCTCTGGCAATTGCCACAGCCTTAATCGCTTGATTTAATGCTCCTGCTCCTATTGCTTGCATTTCTGCTCTTGTACTTTCTTTTACCAATCCAGCAATTGCTCCTGCAACTGAATTTGGATTTGATTTTGATGAAATTTTTAAAACTTCCATTTTTTCCTCCTATTATTTTAATTTTTTCTTGTGTTTTCAATAGTAAATTTTTCATCTACTATTTTTTGAACATACTAATCTTACCGCAAAATTTTTCTCATGTCTATAGAAGACAAGCAAATTTTTCAACTTTCGAACGTGCAAATTCGACAGTATTTGCACGCATTTCATCGATTTTTGACATACTCTGTCGAATAATGTTTACGTTTGTATTTTTGTGTCAAAAAATATCCCTACTTCATACGAAATGAATTAGGGATTTAACAAAATTTTTTATTTTAGTTTCTCAATTTCTTCTCTTGTTAAGTCTGTGATTTCCATAATTTCTTCAATTGTTTTATTTTTTTCAAGCATTTTCTTCGCTATTTCTATTTTCTCTGCTTTTTGCCCTTCCTTTTCCCTCTTTTTTAGCATATCTTATATCCATTTTTCGGCCGTAATCCCATTTTTCTCTTAATTCTACCAGTCTTCTAACTTCTTCGTCTCCTATTAAATAGTTCATTTCCTTTCTTGCTTCTTTTAATGTTTTATTTTTTGTTTCTGCCATTTTTATCAACCTCCTATCATAATCATCGATAAATAATAGCCATTGTTCTAATTGATTGTTCATATCTGGCTTTATTTTTCTGAATTTCGGTAATTCAATAAAATACCACGCCTTTTCTACTAAAAAACGCCTTAAAAGCAACATCATTTTTCAAGTTTTTTTATTCGACATTTATTTTATTTTTTGATTTTTGTGGCAGATCTCGCCTTGAATTTTATTGGATATAGAATCTATCCATTTGATATTATCTATATATCACTTTTCCTTACATTTGTCAATACAGATAAAAATTATTTTAAATTTTTCAAAAAAAGTACGGTTTCCCGTACTTTTTTATTTTTACATATATGATTCGTATGCTGAGAACAAGAATCCACCCATGTAAATTTGGATACATGGTACTAGAACAACAACTACGAAGAAAATTAGCACAGCACCCACGATAGCATACGATATTTCTGGTAATACTTTCATAATCTTTTCTAGGGCATTGTCGATATCAATATCCATATATTCAACTAGTTTTTCCATCATTTCTGCTAAGTCAGTTTGCATACCGATTTTTAACATTTCGACTGTCATTGGGTTCGAGAATTTGGCTTGTTCAAATGGCTCAATCCAAGATTGTCCTACATAAATGTTGTTGATTGCCATATCAATCATAGAAAGCATTACATTATTTTTGATAACGTTTTTACTAACTTCTAGCGAATCTTGAATTCTGATACCATTTTCCAAGTTTAGCAACATATTTTTTAGTAATCTTGAGAAATCAATTAGATAAATCAATTGTCCAAAAATTGGCATGTTGTATTTGAATTTATCAAATTTATACCTGCCTTCTGGCGTATTGATGTAAACAATAATTCCTATAATCGTACCTGCGATTACAAAAACTGGTATGTACCAATATTTCATCAAAATATCTACAATTCCTGCAAACCACAAGGTAATCCATGGCAATTGGTCTGTGGTTCCAATCGATTCAAAAATATTTTGAATGACTGGCACTCCCACAATAACGCACACAAATAGCATAACGATAATACCAACAAACATTCCTATGTTTGGAATTAAAATTCTTTTTACTTTTGTTTTTAATGCTTCGGTTTCATCCAAATAACGAATGGCTTGTTTTAGGGATAATTCTAGCGAACCTGAAAGTTCTCCTACTTTTATCATATTAACGTACACATAAGGGAATATTTCTGAGTAATATTCCAAAGTTGTGTACATAAACTCTCCGGCTTCTACACCATATAAGATATCTTCTAGAATCAATTTCAATTTGGCATTTTCTGTATTTTCCATAACTGTGCTTAAAGCATGAACGTTATTGAAATTTGCCTTTTTCAAAAGATAAAAGTTTTGCGTAAAAATTCTGATATCACGGGACGTTATTTTTTGCGTTCCCATGATTTTAGAAAATACTCTTTCCCTTAAAGATTTTCTCTTAGCAGCATTTCCTTTTAATCTTTGTTTTCCAATTTTCTTTAACTCATTATCGACCCTTCTAAAATTTCTAGGACCTTTCTTTACTTTTTTGGCTACTCTAAAAGTTTGGACAACACTGATGGGAAGTAAATCACTTCTTTTTAGTCTTCGTAAACAATTCATTTTATTTACATCGGTTATTTTGTTTTTGACAATTTGTCCATTTTTAGTCATTGCCTTATATAGATAAGTTGGCATTTGTACTTCCTCCATTTAAAAATTTAATTAACGTTTTCTTTTTAAATTTAATTGCATAATGGTTCGATTTAAAGTTTCATAATTCTTTTCTTCAACTTGTGATTTGATTTGCTCTAAGGATAATTTTCCTTCAACATAAAGATTGGCTAAAGAATTAATCAAACCAATACTTCCTTTATCTGCATTTCCTTGAATCGCATCTTCGATTTCAGAAATATTGAATTTATCTTTTCGAATACAGGCTGCAATAATATTATCAACCACCATAACTTCTGGAACAAGAACCAATTCTCCTGTCATTTGCGATTTCAATAATCTTTGTGAAACAACTAATTTTAACAAAGCTGAAATCAAGTTTTTAACAGAGGCTTGGTCACGCACTTCGTAGAAGTTAATCATTCTGTCGATGGTTTCGGCACAAGACCTTGTATGTAAAGTTCCAATTACTAAGTGTCCTGATTCCACCATATCAATGGCAGCTTCCATCGTTTCTTTATCACGAATCTCTCCGATAATTAGGATATCACAGTCTTCTCTTAGTGAATTTTTAACACCATCAATGAAGGTTTCTACGTCTTTTCCCTGTCCTACTTCTTTTTGAATAATGACTGATTTTTTACTTTTATGGCGATATTCGACTGGGTTTTCAAGTGTTAGTATTTTTTTATTCAAGTTTTGATTGATATCATCAATTAAAGAGTTTAGTGTGGTTGTTTTACCTGAGTTTGTTTTACCTGTTACCAAAATCAAACCTTGTGGCTGATGTGTCATAGTTCTTACGATTTCTGGAACGCCTAATGTTTCAAAGGCTGGTAAAATATCTTTTACAATACGCATTGTAAAAATCGGAGAATCATTAGAATACGAGCAGTTTACCCTTAAACGAACATTTTCAAATTCCAAGGATGTATCTAATTTTCTTTTGTTTGTGTATTCTTCATTTTTTCCCACATTTCCCTTTACAATGTAATCATAAATATCATATAAAGAAGATTCATCTAATGGTTCGAAATCTTTCATTTCGACTAAGCTTCTAGCAATTCTTAAAATAGGTCTTAATCCATTGATTAAGTGAATATCTGATGCATCTTTTTCAATCGCTTGTTTTATTATACTTTCTATTAATATCATTTTAGTTCCTCCATTTTTTATCTTTAGAATAAAGCTAATTTGTTGTTGACTTCTTCAACTGTCGTGACACCATCTAATACTTTTTGGAAAGCATCAATCACAAGTGGTTTGTATCCTTGTGTCAAAGCTAAATCTCTAATTTTCAAACTTGATGCGCCAGATACTACTAAATCTTTGATTTCGTCTGTCAACTCTAACACTTCATATACCGCAATTCTTTCCAAATATCCTGTGTGGTTACATTCTTTACAGCCTTTGGTATCATAGGTATGTTTGTTTGCAAAGTCAAATTTCATATTATATTTTTCGCCAAATTTATTCATGATATCTTTTTCATGTTTACTAAATGGTCTTTCAACTGCACAATGCGGACAAATTCTTCTGACCAATCTTTGAGAAACTGAAGTTGCTAATGTGCTTGAAATATCATAATCCGAAATTCCCATTTTTCTCAATCTTGTGATAACTTCAATCGCATTAATTGTATGGATAGTTGATAATACATAATGACCTGTTTGACCTGCTTGAATCGCAATTTCTGCCGATTCGGTATCACGAATTTCTCCTAATAGAATAATATCTGGGTCATTTCTCAAGATTGACCTTAGATTTGACGCAAATGTTGATTTTTCGTCAATTTCGATTTGGTTAATACCTGGAACACGAATTTCAACTGGATCCTCAACTGTTGTAATATTGATTTCTGGACGATTTAAGTAGTCCAAAATACTGTACAATGTGGTTGTTTTACCTTGACCTGTTGGTGCTGCAATAATGGTAATACTATTTCTTTTATCAAAACATTTTTTTAGCATTCCTTCGTCTGATGGGAAACCTAAGTCGAAAATGCTTCGAATTCCTTCGTTTTTCTTTAGTAATCTTAGACAGAATTTTTCTCCATCAATGGTTCTTTGGGAAGCCACACGGATATTGTAATCATCATATGTACTAATCGCACCATCTTGGGCATCTTGCTTTTCTTGATGCATGTTGGAAATAGCTTTGATTCTACCAATTAATTGGGCTTGCTTTGCTTTTTCAATATTGGCAACTGTGATTAGTTCGCCATCGACTCTGTATCTTACACGCACGGAATTTTCTAGCGGTTCAACGTGAATATCACTCGCTCTTTTTTCCATGGCAGAACGAATAATCGTATCGACCAATTTGGTAACATCACCTGAACTTGAAATGGTAGCATCTTCTTTGGTTTCCAATGATTTGATAACGGTTTCAATATTGGTTTGAAAAGTCAAGAATTTTTCCATAATGAAACCATGTTTTAATAAGATAGAGCGAACTTCTTCAATGGATTTATTGTTCGAGGTATCAGCAAAACATACTTTTGCTCTTCTTCCGATAATTTCAAATAAAATGGCTTTGCAAGATTTGCAAACATCTAAAGACAAATAATCTTCTTCTTTGATTTTTACATCATCTGCATTTAAAATAATAACATTTTCTCCTAAAATCTCTCCCATTGCTTCGATTAACTCTTTTTGTGGGCATAAATTTAAGATATTTAAAATATCACCTATTTTTTTGTCTGGATGCTGTTTTTGATATTCTAACGCAGTTTCAATATCAATTTCTTTTACAACTCCTCTTTTTACTAATTCTACACCAATTGGGGTTCTTTTGTTCATGATTTTCTCCTTTCTCTTTTGTCCTTGATTAATTTTATTATACAACATTTGTTAAGCAAAATAAATACTTTTACGCAAACTTCCAATAATTACTAATATTCTAGCAAAGGTCCATACTGCGAACAATTTAATAAATACGCTGGATTTTGGTCTGCGGAATTGGTTATTTCCGAATAAGGATACCATTTTCCTAAAATCCCTTCTTCTTCAATTCCTCGGCTGGAGGACCAACTCATATTGCTATCGATATAATGAAAAATAAAGTTTGGCACAGGTTGTTGGTTGTAAGCATTCAAAATGGCATAATCGGTTGCTTTATATTTGAAATGTGTTCCACCAAAGGAATCCTTCCCATTTTCGATACCAAATCTTGGGATCCATACATAAGAATCAGTGCCTTGTAGTATTTCTGTAGTGATTTCTTTTTCAACATCTTCTGGATTTAGTACTAAAACGCGTGCCCATTGTTTGTTAGAATAACTGTACCATAAATTACTTGTTTCTGTGATAATTTTGTATTTTTTGGCTACTGGGTCATATTGAATTGGGCAAATAATTTTGATGCCCCCTGTATTTTGGGAATTTGCATTGTACATTTCATAATTGACATCTGCCCCCACCATTTGCTCCACGTATTCTTTTGAAAAATTTGGAGAATTGCATTCTCGAACCGTTTCTCTTTCAAATACTTTGCTTAATGTAACGGTTTGCGTTTTTCCATCTAAGGTATAATCTGCACTTACTGTGGCTTTTTTGACAAGGTCATAACCAGTAGATTGCCCACCATAGCTATTTTCCAAATTGATTTTTATGTCATAGCCTTTTGGTATGGTCGTCTGAAAAACTTTTGTGCTTCCGCCACCGATTATATGATAAGTATTTCCTTCTTTTGTCGCAATTCCTTGCGTTAGTAAAGCATCTAATTGCTCTGCCATTTCTTCATAATGAATTTGAGCCATATTTTCTAAAATATTGGTGGTCATTCGGGTAGCACCTGATTTTCGCTCTACCCCTTTGGAACCAATCACAAGATTGGCATAAATCATTCCGATTACCCCCACGGTAGTTAGAATAATCAGCAAGCTAAGCACCACATCAGCTCCTGTGATACCTTTTTGACTATTTAATTCTTCAGTAAATTGTTTTTTATTCATGTTTTTCATTCCTTATACGATCCAAAATTCTATCCAGTTTTCCACAATACAATAAACAATTGTGGAAATTCCAATTATAAATCCCATCGGTATTTTTCTGATTGTCTTGTACTTTACCATAGAAAAGAAACCTAGACACATACTAACAACCAAAATCGGTACCAAGGATTTAACATCAAATACTAACAATATGTAACTTAAAAGCAATAAGATTTCTAGCCAATATGCTTTTTTCTTCTTTTGTAAAATGAATAAACCTAAAAATAGCATTAAATATATAAGATATCTATACATAGTAGTTTTTTCTAGCACATATAGATATACTATATAAAACAATTGGCAAATCACGCCAAATAGAAGAACAGATGAATTGATTTTTCGATATTCTTTGTCAATTCCGTGATACGATTACCATGGTAATGTACATGAAAACAAATGCAAGAAAAGCAATTTCTTTTTCTGTATCTAAGAAAATATCCTGAATGTGAAATGACGCATAAGCAATCACAAAAACAATGCCAGAAAGTATCTCCAACAAAAAATAGCGAATACGAATTTTTTGACCACAATATCTGCATTTTCCTTTTAAGAAAAGATAACTCCAAACGGGAAATAAGTCTAGCACACCCAATTTATGATTGCAGTTTGGGCAAAAAGAATGCTCGTGTGTGATATCTTTTTTTAGTGGAATGCGGTAAACAGCAAGCGTGAAAAAACTTCCAAAAAATGTTCCCATGATAAATAACATTACATATAAAAAAATGTCCATATATTTTTCTACCTTTTTATTTAAAAAGAGGCATACACCGCTTAACTTGAGAAGTATATACCTCTTGAATTTTAATTAAGAACCAGATTGATTCGCTGTATACCATGTAATAGAACCACTATCAGAAATATTTCCTGATAATTCTTTAACTACATTATATTTATCAGTACCAACAGTTACTTTTCCATCCGTTCCGTCTTGTCCATTATTTCCACTTAGAAGTGTTTTTCCTTTTGCATAATTAATAGAAATTGTATTAGGGGAACCATTTGTATAATTTATTGTATAAGTTGCCCCTGCTTCAGTAATCGTTGTTCTTTTAGCTTTTGCAGCTACTTTATCTGTAATAGTGGTATCATCATCGATATCTACCCCTGTTAAATAATCATATGCATCATATGCATTATCAATTGTACGTTTTACATATTTTGCTTCATAGAAGTTTTCTACTTCTTCTGCAATTTTTAATTCAATTTTTTCTTTAATGGTTGCAATTTGATGTTTATCAACTGCGTTTGTTGCTTTTCCTAAAATTCCATCACTTCCTGCAACTAGGCTTAGTGATACACCTGCTAATATTAATAGCACGATGATTGTAACTACTAGAGCTACTAAAGTAATACCTTTTTGATTTTTCAAATTTTTCATTTTTTTAATCTCCTTTGTAATTTAATTTTTAAATTTTCATATGTTTTAAAAACATATCTTGGGGTCTTGGGGTCTTTTTGAAAATATGTTTTCTTTCCATCACTCCCTTCAAAAAATCTATATTAAATTTATTTTCTATATAAAACATATAGCAAAACTATTTAGAATTTGGCTTTTCAAAGAAAGTCCCTGTTGCGGATTGATTGGTTTGACCTGGTGTTGCTGTTTGATTAGTGGTACCATTTGTCGTTGTATTAGTTGTTGTGTTTTGATCGGTTGTTGTATTTGTCTCTGGTGCTGGTTCTTCGGCATAATCAAATGGATTGGAATTTGCTTTGTCGTAAACTCCTTTTTGCTCATAGACTGCCAAATCCGAAGAAGTGATGCTATAAGATTTTAAAGAGGTTACCAATTCTGTTTGAGATTGGTCTGCATTAATGTCTCCACCATTTGTATAGGCAATTTCTTGTTTGATTGACGTTGTTATACTATCTGATGCATAAGTTATTTCATCTGGTATCGTGATGTCAGATGGTATAAAGTCATAGAGTGCAACTGCTAGTATTAGCATAATTAATATCAATAATAAGATTAAAATAAATATTTCTTTGATTAGACTTTTTTTCTTCATTTCTTTTTTTCCTTTCGTATTTTAGTTTACTTGTTGAATTGATGATGTTGTATTGGTTGTATTCGTCGTATTCGTTGTTGTTGTATTGGTGGTCGTATTGGTTGTATTGCCTGATGTGATAGAATCAATAGTTTGCGTTACATCATTTGTAATATCTTGAAGGGCGTTTGATTCGATTAAATTGTCGGAATTGATTTTGATTTCTCTTACGGTTAAAGTAACTTGTAAATCACTTCCTGATTTTTGCATATCAAAATCATTGATTTCGAAATTCAAACGGTCATCGTCTTCAATATCACGAATGAAATCTGCTAGATTGATGTATTTTCCTGTGATGACAAATTGCAAATCACAAATCACATAATTGGTTGATGTGTTGTTCAAAGAACTAGCCGATGAAACATTACGATTGACATCAAATTTTAAATTGATTCCCTCTTCTGTTGCATAATTACCAATGATTGTCCACAAAAAGTCAACATCATAGATATCTTTTAAGTCATTTTCTTGCATTTTAATTAATGCATCTGCTGTTTGATCTGATAATTCTGAAACAACTTGTTCATATTCTTGTTTGGTGGTTCGATAATTTTCGATGATTTGTGTTAATTCTTTTTTCTTTTGTGCATAATCCGAATCAGAACTTTTTTCCAATTGAGCAAGCTGGGTATCTAATTTTCTGCTTGCCATTTCAAGTTGGCTCACACTTGCCACATATTTTCTAACAACGGACGCCTCATTAAATACCACTTCATAACATCCAAACAATAATACCAATAAAACAATGGTTAAAACTACTTTTCTCATTATGGTAAATCTCCTTCTATAATTACTTGAACTGTAGATCCTGACTTGTCTCCAGTTGTTGATTTGACATTTTTTAGAATTCCATTTGTTGTAAGAACTGCTTTGAAATATCCTAATTGTTCATATTTTTCTGCTTCTGCATTGATGACTATGTGATCTGCTGTTGTATTTTTAATTGAATTTAATTTCACTCTCTTAGGAATTGCAAACATAATTCGGTTTAACAAGTTTGGAATAGAATCTTTGCCAATAATTCTTTGTGGTGTTTGTGTTGGTTCTTCTTCTGGCGCACTTGTAATTTCTTCTGTTAATTCTTGGTAAGTTGTTGTTCTTGACGAAATCGTTTTCATATCGTTTTCCAATTTTCCAAGTTCCGTATTTGCTTTAGCAGCAATAACTTGAACTTCTCCGTGTCTTATCCTCAATTTGACGAGATACAACAATACTAAATACAGAAAATACAACTGCTGTCATGATACACGCAATCGAGCCTCTTGCTAGCAATTTTTCAGAACTTGAAAACGGTGCTGAAAAATCACTTTTAATTTTAGTGCCTAAATTAGCAAAGAATTCCCCAATCGTCTCAATACTAATTTCTTGTTTTAAAGCTGAATTTAATTTTGCTTTTCCATTTGCACTTCTTGCTGATTTTGAAAAATTAAGTTCTTTATCAACCATTCCCAAACCATCTAAAGCTAAAGCAATCGCCGAATTAACTTCAATGTATTCTTTGATTGGTAATTGCAAAGAAGAAGCATTTAAGAAATATGGTTTCAAAATTTCGCATTTTGCAGAAGGAATGTATTCTTGAAATAGTAAATCAATATTGTTGATACAAGTTCCTAGACCTGTAATATATATTTTATCAATTGTTGAAAACATTTCACTGATTGTTTGCCTTAAATGTGTGATAATTTTTAGTAATACCGCTGTTGCCATATCGACATAATCATTTGTTTCAGCATATAATTCTGAAGAGTTTTTCGTGTAAATTGTCATGTTTTTACACGCTTCGTATGATTTTGCATATGAATTTTCTCTTCGGTTGATGTTTTCCAGAATCTTTCCCATACCCTCTTCTAATACATCAATACGATAAATTTGTCCATCAATCATCATTGTAATTTTTGTAGTTTCTTCAATGTTTACAATTGCGATGTTTTCTCTTCCATCATTATCCACCAAATTTGTGATACTTGTTGTAATCGGAGTAATTGTGTCGATTCGATTTCCATCTAGTGCCATGGTTCTTTTGGAAATATCATTTTTATTTGCAATAATACTCAACACTTTTTGTACCTCAGGATTTTCCTTTGGTGAAGTAATAATATAATTGTGATCCAAAGATGCTTTGTTATATCCTTTTTCATTGCACAACATTTCGTATTCGATATTGACTGCTTTTTTGGTATCTTGCTTATTTAGTAAAGAAGACACTTCAAAAGTATTGTAAATTTCATTTGAAACATTGATACTAATTGGCACCTTATAGCTATACGTTTCGCTAACAATTTTTCTTAACGTTTCCTCCAAATTATTTTCATAAAAAGTAAGGTTATACGATTCGACTTTTACCGTGTCTTTATCCTTCTGCAATTTGGCATATTTAATTACATTATCTTCGATATAAATTCCTAAACAACTTTGCATTGTTTTCTCCTTAGATTAATTTTTCATTATATAAGTATTTTATATCCATAATCAAAAAAAATGTCAATAGAAATCAGAAAATGTAATACAAATATAATGTTTCTGTAATATTTTTGTAATATTTTGTATCTTTTTGTCTTGCTACTTTTTTCTTCCATAGTTTTTAAATATCTATATTTTGTCCCAATGTATTTTAAATCATACATTTATTTTTTTTGGAATTTTATGCATATTTTCGAAATTTTTTGGAAAATCTAAAATTACAATATTCATGTATGAAGGAGGAAATTATGAATTCAGAAAAACATATCAAAGTTACAGGTTATTCAAATATTTCATGGAAGGATGCGATTGTAAAAACCATTGACGAAGCTTCAAAAACAATCAATAATTTAAACAATGTTGTTGTTTTAGAGCAACGTGCTACCATTGCCCGGAAACAAAATCACAGAATATATGGTAGACCTAGATATCTCATTTAAAATAGAACCTTTCCAAGAACAAACAACCGAAGACATCGACAACATGTAATTCTATTTTAAGAAAGGAATGCTTATGAAACAAATTAACAGCAAAGAAGAATACCAACAATACGTTGACCAAAAAACACCCAACTCTCCCATCTTAAAAAACTGTTTAAATGCGTTTTGGGTGGGCGGTCTCATTTGTGCCATTCGGTCAAATCATCTTTGAAATTTGTAAAACACGTGGAATTGATGAAACCATTTCCTACACCATTGTTTCCATCATTCTCATTTTCATCAGTGCCTTTCTAACCGCGCTCAACCTATTCAACAAAATCGGAAAATTTGCAGGAGCCGGTTCCCTAATTCCCATCACAGGATTTGCAAACTCAATTGTATCTCCTGCCATGGAATATAAATCAGAAGGCTACGTTATGGGCGTTGGTGCAAAAATGTTTACCGTCGCAGGACCAGTATTGGTTTACGGGATTTCCAGTAGCATCATTGTTGGCATTATCTATTTAATTTTTAACACACAATCTATCACATTAATTTAACCCATAGGGGCACGAGGCATCGTGCCCAGACCATAACATATTAGAAAAAATATTAGGGCACGGTCCCCCGTGCCCCAACATAAATATTTTAGAAAGGAAAATAATTATGAAAAAAATCGGAAATCAAACTTACGTCTTATCAAAACCAGTCAACATTTTATCAACAGCCTGCATTGTCGGTCCCAAAGAAAAAGATGGTCCATTAAATGCCTATTTTGACCAATGTTTAGAAGACGAATTTTGGGGCGAAAACAGTTGGGAAAAAGCAGAAAGCAAAATTATCAAAGAAACAGTCAATATGGCAATTGCCAAATCCAAAATCGCTTCAAGCGCAATTGACTTTTGCTTTGCTGGAGATTTACTCAACCAATGTATTTCTTCCTCTTTTGGTTTACGCGAATCCAATCTTCCCTTTTTCGGAATTTTTGGAGCTTGTTCCACTTTTGGCGAAGCATTAACTTTGGGTTCTATGACAATTGATGGAGACTTTGCAACCAACGTTGTTTGTGCAGCTTCAAGCCATTTTTGTAGTGCTGAAAAACAATTTCGTTTTCCACTAGAACTAGGAAATCAACGTACTCCGTCAAGTCAATGGACCGTGACTGGTAGTGGTTCTGCGGTTCTTTCCAAAGACGGCGAAGGTCCTTATATCACAGCCCTTACCCCTGGAAAAATTGTTGACATGGGAATCAAAGATGCGAACAATATGGGAGCTGCTATGGCAGGTGCTGCACAAGATACTTTATTATGCCATTTTAAGGATACTGGCAGAAAACCAAGTTACTACGATGCCATTTTCACAGGCGATTTAGGTCATATCGGAAAAGATATTTTGATTGATTTAATGGATTCCAAAGGCTACAACATCCGCGCGAACTACAACGACTGTGGTGTTCTCATTTTTGATAAAGATGCGCAAGACACTCATGCTGGCGGTTCTGGTTGTGGTTGCAGTGCTAGTGTATTTTCGGGATATATTTCCCATATGTTCAAAGAAGGAAAATACAAAAAAATTCTCCTTATGCCAACTGGTGCCTTGATGAACTCAACGACTTCTCAGCAAGGAGAAAGTATTCCAGGAATTGCGCATGCGGTCAGTATTGAAGCACAATTTCCTACGGATTTACAAGCTTAATTTTTCGAAAGGAGGAAACAAGATGGATTGGATGATGGTTTTTAAAGCCTTTGTTTTAGGTGGCATTATCTGTATTATTGGTCAGATTTTAATTGATAAAACAAAACTAACACCTGCTCGTATTTTAGTTACTTATGTGACAGTTGGTGCGATTTTGGGAGGTCTTGGTTGGTATAAATATTTGATTAATTGGGGTGGTTGCGGTGCAACAGTTCCTTTAACTGGTTTTGGTAATACACTTTCAAAAGGTGCGATTGAAGAATTGAAAAATATGGGATTAATTGGAGCATTTACTGGTGGAATTAAGGCAGCTAGCGGCGGAATTGCTGCTGCGATTTTCTTCCGGGTATATTGCGTCATTGGTTTCGAAACCGAAAATTAAAAAGCAATAATTTTAGGAGGACAGGGCTCTGCCCTGTCCTCCTAAAACCACCTTTCCCGCTTAAGAACCATCGACTGGTTCTTAAGAAGCTCCAGTCTTTTTTGGTTACATAGGAGGATTTTGTTATGCAAGATATTTTGAAAGTTGTTGTTTTGTCGGTTGTGTCGGAGATTGTGTTGTTTGTTTTGACGAAGCTGATGGGAAATAAGGAGATGTCACAACTGAGTATGTTTGATTATATTATTGGGATTACGATTGGCTCGATTGCTGCGGAGATGGCGACTGCTTTGGAATCGGATTATATGCAACCACTTGTGGCAATGATTGTGTATGCTATTATTGCGATTGTGATTTCTTTGGTGTGTACAAAATCGCTGAAGGCTCGTCGCTTTATTTATGGGAATTCTTTGATTTTGATGGACAATGGAAAATTGTATCGAAAAAATTTTAAAACAGCTAAACTAGATTTGAATGAATTTTTAGTACAATGCCGCGTAAATGGCTATTTTAATTTGTCTGATGTGAAAACTGCGATTTTGGAATCAAATGGAAAAATTAGCTTTTTGCCAAAAAGTGAAAATCGCCCTACAACTCCTAGTGATTTTAATATGGCGCCTTCTCCTGCTACAATCAATGTAAATTTGATTTTGGACGGAAGAATTTTATATGAAAACTTAAAAAATTCTGGTCATGATGAAATGTGGCTTCAAAAGCAGTTGGTTTCTCAAGGCTTTGAGAAACCAGAACAAATCTTTTTAGCAACACTTGATAACCAGAATCATTTAAGTATTTACGAAAATAACGATTTAAAAAATTCGCACGATTTTTTCGAATAATTTATCGAAACATCACCAAACTCACAATATAAAGCGCATAAATAAACACAAATGGAATGCCATTTCCCCTTGTCATTTTGTTTTTTTCGCCGACAAATGGAAATAGACTTAGCATGGCTGTTCCCATAATCAATACAATCATGTATTTATTGTAACTTGTGGCATAATTGATTGGGCACAAAAAGGCAGATGTACCAATGATTAATAAGATATTAAATATTTGTGAACCTAAAATATTGCCAATTGCCATATCGGTTTCACCTTTACGAGTTGCTGTGATAGAAGTGATTAATTCTGGCAAACTTGTGCTAATTGCCACAATCGTCAAACTGATTAATTCTTCACTAATGCCAAACGCTGTCGCAATTGCCACACAGCCATCTACGACAAAATCGCCACCGAATTTCAAGCCAATAATTCCGATAATTACATTAAAAATCGATTTCAAAATCCCTGCTGTTTCTGTGTTTTCTGGTATTTTTTCGCCAGCCTCTAAGTCAAACTGTTCTCCTTTTTTTGCCATAATGATATTATAAACAATGTACAAAATGCATAAACCTAATAGCAAAATTCCTTCATTTTTGGTGATTAAATGTGCGTTCTCTGTTCCTCCATTATTGCATAAGAAAAACAACAAAATCGTCAAACACAAAGTAAGTGGATTTTCTATTAGTCGGCTTTGTTTCTTAAATTCTAATGGTTTGATAATCGAGCAAATTCCAAGAATCAAAAACATATTAGCAATATTGCTACCAATAATATTTCCGACTGCAATATCCGAATGTCCTTGAAGTGCAGAAGTCACACTTACAACAAGTTCTGGCATTGACGTTCCTACGGCAACAATCGTAAGTCCGATAATAATTTCTGGTATGTGAAATCTTTTGGCGATGTTACTCGCTCCGTCCACTAAATAATCAGCTCCTTTTACAAGCAGAATAAATCCTAGCGTTATTAATAAAATATTAACCATTTTTCATCCCTCTTTATTTAATATATTTTAAAATTGATGTTTTATTCATTTACCAAAATAATTTTACTGGCTTCTTCTTTTGACAAATATCCTTGTTTAATCATTTTCCTGACAACTTGTCCTTGACGTTGTCTGGCAAGTTCTGGATTTTTCGTTGGCGCATAAACAGAAGGGGCATTCGGAATTCCTGCCAGCAGTGTACACTCATACAAACTCATCTCAATTGGTAATTTATCAAAATAGCCTTGTGACGCATCTTTTACGCAATAATAGCCATCTCCAAAATACGAAGTATTGACATACATCTCAAAAATTTCTTCTTTTGAGCAATTTTTCTCAAACTCCATTGCCATAAATACTTCTGCAATTTTTCTGGTAAACTTCTTTTCTTGGGTAAAATACACATTCTTCGCTAATTGCTGCGTAATCGTGCTTCCACCTTCTTTGAAATCCATTTCTTTGATGTCAATTAAAATGGCTCTCGTAATGCTGATAAAATCAATGCCACAATGCTTAAAGAAGCGTTTATCTTCCACAGCAATCACAGCATTTATGTAATCTTTTGGCAGTTCCTCATAGGTTGCATAATTTTCATTTGCTTTGATTTGCTGAATTTTATCTTCTATGCTCATTTCCCCAATCGCTTGGGCGTATAAGTCGTATCCTTGTTTGATAAAATATCCTGCTATCGCAACTACTATGATAATTAGTAAAAACATTATTCTCTTTAGTAATTTCATTTATTTCTCCTTTTTAAGAACCGTATTTTTGTATTATATCTTTTTTTGAAGTTTTTTACAAGATAGTTTGAAAATTTTTCTTCCTTTTTTTAATAAGGCAAAAAAACCTTCTAACCGAAGGTTTTGCGTAATATTTTTAAAATATATTTTTCCATTTCAACTGATTTTTTTCCTCAATATGCTCTAACATAAATTTTAAGTCTGCAATATTTTCCAAAATGTCTTCTGTTTCATCTGTCTCAAAATTAATTTCGATAAGTGCAATATCATTGGTAACTTTTTCCAGTTCGTTATGTTCTACAAATAAAGCCAACCTTTCCGTTTTCTCTTTCCATTTTCCTTGTAAATCGTAAAATTCTTCTTGTGCTTCTGATTCCTGATTTTCCTTGACTTTATTTTCAATGCTTATTACGCCATCTTTCATCCACTTCGTTGCTTCTCCAAGACTTTTGCTGGTTAGATATTCCATTAAAAAAACAAATCCTAAAATAATAATTATAATGATATATTCTCTTAAAAATCTCATGTTTTCTCCTTGTTTTTTGGGCATAGTGCCCCTACGATTTTTTTTGACAGAAAATACTGCCATTTCCGCTGATAACGACTACCAGGGCATCTTCTGGACGCATATTGAATTTCGCAACTTGTTTTTTTAGCCAATTGTAATCTTTGCCAAGTTTGACTAAATTGTCCGTCAAAATTTTTCCATCAATAACCAAATCATAAGACATTCCAACATATTCTGGTTCCATGCCGAAATCTTCTGGCGTCGTTCCTCGCTTGTTTGGCTTAGGAATGACAGTAATTTGTCCACTTGTTTCCAAAATCGCATATTCAACATCTTCTAAATTGTAAGATCCGATTAACACGCAAACGCGATTCTAATTCTGTAATCGTAAAATTTTCTTTACGCATGGCTTTTTCGTCGATTTTTCCTCGAAAAATTAAAATTCTAGGTTTTCCACAAATAACTTCTCGAATGCGGATACTTTTTAAATTAATCATTGAAATCACAATATGCATCATGAGTAATCCTAAAATGGGAATAATACCATACAATATCGGAATTCCGGTTTCAGACATCGGCATCGTCGCCAAATCCGCAATCATAATGGAAATGACTAACTCAAATGGTTGTAATTGGCTAATTTCTCTTTTCCCCATAAAACGCATCACGATTAAGACCAAAAGATAAAGAAAAATCGTCCTTACAAAGATAAGTATCATATTTTAAACCTCATTTTACAAAAATTTATATGAATATTTTTCGCAAAATTTATCAAAATATACTTATAAAATATTTATATTCATAAGTATTTTGTTAAAATAAAATATCGTCATAAAATAAATTTTTAAAATAGACGTGTTTTTACCAAGGAGGTTATTTGAAAATGGATAACAATTCAAGTACGCAGTCTAGCAATAGTACCATGGGTGCTGTAGGTCAAGTAATCGGTAGATTTGTTGTAGCAGCCATTATTCTTGGAATTACTGCCTTTTTCACACCAAATTTCACAATTAGTAATTGGTGGAGTTTAGGTTTGGCAGCAATTGTTTTGAGTGTTATGGATTATTTAATTGTAAAATTTACAGGATTACACGCAATGGCCTTTGGTAAAGGTTTTGTTGGATTTGTATTGGCAGTTGTTACATTATATGTAACACAGTTTTTAGTTGCTGGTTACTCAATCACTTGGATGGCAGCCATTATTGGCGCTTTAATTTATGGTGTGATTGATTATATATTGCCTGGAGAGCAGGGAGTATAGTAAATTAGCGAAAAGAAATAACTTAAGAGCATTCTTAAGTTATTTCTTTTATAATATTCTAATTTATATAACTGTTTTTAGACCAAAAATATATTTTATAGCCGCATGATTTCTAAAATACTAGGCAAATTTAAGTCCTCCATTTCTGGCATATTTAAAGAATATGTGAGCGCCACGCTCTACGATTTGTCTAAATTCTTCTATTTCTTGATCTGTATAATTTCCATCTTTTTCCACAATTTCATAACTTGGAAGTTCAAAAACTACTGTATCAAAACCTTTTTCGGTAGGTCTTTCAAAAGATATTCTTATATATTCTTCACCATTTTCTTTTTTTCTAATGTCTGAAAACACAACTTCTGTTTCATCCGGATATTTGCAAAGTGTATATACCATTTTTATCACTCTCCCTACTGGATTTATTATATTTTTTAATTTTATCTATCCATATTTTATTCAAATTTTAACTTTTTAAGCCTTACTATTATACCACATTTTCTTAGGCTTGTCAACTTGACATAATCTTGAAAATATGATATAATATAAGGTTAGCCCTTTGTAATTTATCTTTAAAATATTTCATAAAAATTCTTAAAAACATACCCCTGCTCTCGCAAATACGCAATAACCGTCGGCAACGTCTCTGCTGTGTAAGATTTGTCGCTGGCGTCATGCATTAGCACAATGATACTTCCGGTCACCTTGCATGGTTTCTTGCAAACAGCCCATTAATGCTTCTGGCGTGGTTTTTCCTTCGGCGTCTCCTGTTAGGCAATTCCAGTTGGTATAGTTGACACCATAATTTCGCAATAATTCTTTGGCTTCTGCCTTGACGCCTGCATATCTTCCTCCACTCGAACCACCAGGGAAACGGAAAAGATACGAATTATACGCTTGATTATTGAGTGCATTTCGAATCGCATTTTCACATTTTACGTATTCTTCAAAAACCGTATCTTTGGACGTATAAATCTGCGAATATTTATGGGAATAGCCGTGATTGGCAATATAATGTCCTTCGTCGTATTCACGTTTTAGCAAATCTGGATAGAGTTCCACCCTGCTTCCTAGCACAAAAAAGGTTGCTGGTACGTTTTCTTGTTTTAAAATATCTAAAACTTGTGGTGTGATATTTTTCGATGGTCCATCATCAAAAGTAAGATAGGCTACTTTTTCTTCGGAATAGTAAATATTGGTAATTTGTTCTTGTGCATTTGGATTTGCTTTCGGAACAAATTTGGTTTTGATTTGTTCAAAATCGTGTTTGGCAATTTGCATATGCTTTTTTTCTGGAACGATTTCGTTTTGGGTTTGATTGGAATTTGGATTATTATTTGCCAAATCCGCATTTTCCTTATTTTTAGATTTAACTGACACGATAATACTAATCGTCATCACAATCACACAGCACAGGATAATAACCCCGCATATCATCGCTTTTTTGCGCACACGAGTTTTGGTTATCATTTCTTCGGTTAGGTTGTTTTCTTCATTTTCATCATCTATATCATATAACATTTTATTTCCTCTATTATATTATATTATATTACATTTTCAAAATTTTTCAACACAAAATGAGAATTTTTTATTTTTGTTTTCTTCCCAATGAAAAAAGCCCCTTATAGGGCTAATTCCAGCATTAATTCCAGCACTTTTATATCGCAAAAGCAATATAAGGCAACACCTACAATAATAATGATAGTAAGTATTATGAAGTATCCTAAGGACCAAATGATTGCGTTTTTGTTATCAATCATATTGCCTGCTACATACACAACTGCAATGATAAATACACAAATAATAAACGAGATACCGATTTTCATAATGCTAATTTCCATAGTCTTTCCTCCTTAGGCTTTTATATAATTAAAATGCTTCTATTTTAATTATATACCTTTTTACATAAAATGTCAACTTTTTTAAAAAATCTTCTCAAAACTATCCTTATGTACTTCCTTTGGCACTTCTACCGGATATTTGTCGGTAAAACAGCCTTCGCAGAAACTTTTCATGTTGGAATTTTCGGCAATTTTTCTTAAATTTTCCAAACTCAAATATTCCAACGAATCCACGCCAATTTGCTGACGAATTTCTTCGACCGTTTTATGCCTTGCAATCAAACCATCTTCGTCTGTCACATCCGTTCCAAAATAGCATCTTCCAATAAATGGCGGAGCAGCAATTCTTAGGTGAATCTCTTTCACGCCTGCCCTTCTTAAAATGCTGACTAATCTCGTTATCGTCGTTCCTCTTACAATCGAATCGTCGATTAAAACAATTCTTTTGCCTTTAATATTTTGCTTCAACGGATTTAATTTTAAAACAACTTGTTTTTTTCTTTCATTTTGTGTGGATTGAATAAACGTCCTTCCTATATATTTACTTTTCACAAACGCCATTCCATACGGAATTTTCGATTCTTTCGAGTACCCAAGCGCCGCATCCAATCCAGAATCTGGTACACCAGCCACAAAATCTGCGTCTACTGGTGCTTGCATACTTAAATAGCGCCCTGTTTCTTCACGGAATTTATGAACACTGTAACCATCAATTATGGAATCTGGTCTTGAAAAATAGACATATTCAAAAATGCATAAACCGTCTTTTTCAGTCGTTCGAAAGTTTTTGGTGGTCATTTCATTGTTATAAAGCGTCACTACTTCTCCTGGCTGAATGTCGCGGACGAATTCCGCTCCTAAAATATCTAAAGCGCAACTTTCGGAAGAAAAAATGTAATCTCCATCTAATTTTCCCATGCACAATGGGCGAAATCCATAGGGGTCTCTGACGGCAATGAGTTTTCTAGAGCTCATCACTAATAGTGAATACGCTCCTTTGATATATTTCATCGCATTGAAAACGGCGTCTTCAATGGAATGTGTTTTTAATCTTTCACGGGCAATGATGTAGGCAATGACTTCTGTATCACTGGTGGAATTGAAAATCGCACCGTTTTCTTCTAATTCTGCTCGTAACTGCGCAGTATTGGTAAGATTTCCATTGTGGACAATGCATAAATTTCCTTTTTTGTATCGTGAAACAATGGGTTGGGCATTTTCCTTTTTAGCGCAACCAGTGGTTGAATAGCGAACATGTCCAATTCCGATTTTTCCTTTTGGCAAATCGCGTATTACAGAATTAGTAAACACATCAGAAACAAGCCCCACATCTTTATGACAAGTAATGACTCCGCCATTATTAATTGCCATTCCGCAGGATTCTTCCCCTCTATGTTGCAAGCTTGATAGTCCTACGCAGATTGGAAATACTAAATCTTGTTCATTTTTATTCGAATATACTCCAAAAACTCCACATTCTTCTTTCATTTTCTTCTCCATAAAAAATAATTTAGAAACCAAACAAAAATAGCTTAGTTCCTAAATTTATTATAGCTTTTTTTTTTTGTTTCGTCAAGATAAATTTCGAATGATGTCGATTTTTTGTCGTTACTCTTGTAATTTTTTTCGAATCATTTTTAGCGCTTTTTCTCTTGGAACAACAATCACATGTTCACAACCAAGACATTTGAATTTGAAATCAACACCCACTCGCGTGATTTCCCATTTTTTGCTCCCACAAGGATGCTGTTTTTTCATCTCGATTTTATCACCTATACTATATTCCATTTTTTCCTCTTAGTAACTTAAATTCTTCTCAAAATCTCTTCTTTTCCCAAAACCTGCATAATTTCATACAAATCTGGCGTTTGGCATCTGCCTGTCAATTTGACACGAATCACAGTGCTAATGTCTCCTACATGACCTCTGTAGGCGTCTGGATTTGCTTTATACTCTTTTACTTCTCTGCTATATCCCAATTCTTCTGCTAAATCTTTCATTTTGTCAAACCAAGTTTGTTTGTCGTCTTTTGGGTCATAATATTTTTCAAAATACATTTTCACAATTTTGTCAATTTCGGCTGGGTCAGTTATTTTTTGATATTCGAAAT
Organism: uncultured Eubacteriales bacterium; assembly: GCA_948443845.1. Taxonomy (GTDB): domain Bacteria; phylum Bacillota; class Clostridia; order TANB77; family CAG-508; genus Scatovivens. The sequence goes on from CAOJUE010000007.1 coordinate 36,721, forward strand.
GGGTATTTTCCTTGTCAAATTCATACATATAGGAAATCGCATTTTTCAAATCTGACCATTTAGCAATGTCTTTTCTTGGTTTGGCATTTCCGCGTTCGATACCTAACACTTTTAGCGAATATTCTTTGTTTTCTAATAATTGAAGCAACTCTTCATCATATTCTTTTGCCCAGTCATATGCTTCATCATACACTTCTTGCGCAGAATAGCGAGAAATAACGTTTTTGGCAACGTCAAGCATTTTGACTAAATCAAATAGTGCGCCAGCAACTCCCATTTTCTTTAAATCAAATGGAAATTCGTCCATTGGTTTGTCTGGATTTTGCTTTCTCCACATTTCAAAATTAGAATTGGCGATATTCATTAAATATTCTTTGACTGCTTCTTTTGGCACACCAATTTCTCGATAATAGCCTGCATTGGCTTCTGGGTCTTTTCGTTTGCTTAGTTTTCTTCGAGATTCGCCTTCCATTTTCATCATGGGCGCAGTGTGAGCATATTTCGGCGATTTGAAACCTAACGTATAAAACAATTGCAAATGAAGTGGAACAGATGGAATCCACTCGTCTGAACGGTTTACGAGATTGACACCCATTAAATGGTCATCGACTGCGTGGGCAAAGTGGAACGTTGGCAAACCGTCTGATTTAATAATGACGATATCTTGGTCATTTTCTGGTAAGTCAATGTTTCCTTTGATAGCATCTTTGTGTTTTATTTTTTTCTCTGGGTTTCCTGGAGACTTAAATCTTATGATATAAGGCTCTCCAGCTTTTATCTTATCAGCTGCCATGTCAATCGGCATATTTCTGCATTTGGTCCATTTTCCATAATAGCCTGTTCTTTCTTTGGCAGATTCTTGGTTGGTCCTGATTTGTTCTAAATCTTCTGAACTGCAAAAACATGGATAGGCTAGTCCTTTTTCGATTAGTGATTTGGCATAGGCTTGGTAGATTTCTGCTCTTTGGGATTGTTTGTAAGGACCATACTGACCTTCTTGCCAAATGGATTCGTCTGGTAATAAATCAAAATCTTTTAAATTTTGCATGATTTGTTCTGCTGCATTTTCGACTTCTCTTTTTTGGTCAGTATCTTCAATTCTGACAATATATTTTCCGCCTGTTTGTTTAGCAAGCTTTTGAGCAATCATCGCTTGCATGACTCCACCGATATGATTAAAACCAGTTGGACTTGGCGCGTATCTTGTGACAAGGGCACCTTCGGATAAATCTCTTGTTTTATATTTTTCTTCGTAATAGGAAATTTCCTTTGCATTTGGAAAAATTAAATTGGCTAATTCGGTTGAATTCATATTTCTCTCCTTTTTCTTGATTATTTTCTAGTTTACCATTTTTTTGAGCATTTGTAAATATTTATCTTAAAAATACTCTTGATTTTTTTGAAATTCGTGATATAATAGGTTAAGAAAATTAAAGGAGGAAATTTAAAATGGTAAACTTACTTTTTTCAGTTGTTGTTATTCTTGCTGGACTTCCTATGGTGATTAATCCAAAAAAAATAACAGAACGTGAAAATTCTAAAATCAAATCTGAAATGGGTGTTAGAATTTGTGGAATTATCATTATTGCTTTAGGAATTGGTTGTTTCTTTATTTAGGATAATTGGTTACATAGAAAAAACTCGAAATTTTCATTTCGAGTTTTTTGGCTAAAATTATTTTTTTAGTTTTTTATCTATATATTTTTCTACTAACATAATTAATCTTGTAACTCTTTAAAGTTATTTTCTGCTGTATTCAAAGCTTGTTTTGCTTTTTCCAATCGATAAAAAACATAATCTTTTTTTGTTTCATTATCCATTTAACACAACACCATCCTTTTTCATATTCTTATAAAAAGGTATAAAATTGATTCTTGTATTATATTTATCTACATTCTTCAAAATTGGTGATAAATGAATTGCAAAATTATACTCACATTCAATGTCGTAAGTAAAATCCCATATTTCATCTCTATATTTAGCAATCTCTTCCTCTTTCAAATCTGTCAAAATCATAATGTCAATATCTGACCCCTCGTTATAATCCCCTCTTGCATACGAACCATACATTATTACTTTTTTAACGTGGTCACCTAATATTTCATTTGCTCCTTTTACAAATTTGTCAATAACCTTATTGATATTTTCTGGAATATTTGGCATTGCTTTCACCTCTCTTATAATATTATAACACATTTGTTAAACAAATTTCAACTTTAATAAAAAATATTTTTCCCTTAATTAGTGGGTAACAAATCAGCGATACCAAAACGTATAACGCTTGGTATCGCTGTATTTTCTTACACCTCCATAATAATCGGCAAAATCATCGGATTTCTCTTTGTCGTCTTATAAATATACTCTCTCAAAGAATCTCGAATTGAACTTTTGATGGTTGTCCAATCCGTAATATTATTCTTCACACATTTGCTAATTTCCTTCTTTATTACAACTTTCACGTCATCCATTAAATTCTCGGATTCACGCACATATACAAATCCTCTTGAAATAATGTCTGGTCCTGCAACCACTTCGCCTGTAGAGGAATCCATGGTAAGAACCACAATAATCAATCCATCTTGGGACAAATGTTGTCTGTCTCTTAAAACAATATTTCCAACATCTCCAACGCCTAAGCCATCGACCATAACTTTGCCAAATGGTACCGTGCCACTCAATCTTGCATGATTTTCGTCCATTTCCATCACACGTCCATTGGTCATCAAAAAGATATTTTTTGGGTCAACTCCCATTAATTTGGCAGTTTCGCTGTGTGCTCTTAGATGCCTGTATTCGCCATGAACGGGTATAAAAAATTTAGGACGAACTAAAGCAAGCATTAGTTTCTGCTCTTCTTGGCAAGCATGTCCTGATACATGAATATCTGCCAAAGAACTATACACGACTTCTGCTCCAATTTTCATCAAATCATCAATGACTTTAGCAACAAATTTTTCATTGCCTGGAATTGGTGTCGCCGAAATAATCACCAAATCATTTGACGTAATATGCACTTTTCGATGTTCTCCAGTTGCCATTCTCGTAAGCGCTGACATTGGCTCACCTTGGCTTCCTGTTGTGATAATCACTAGTTGCTCATCAGTGTAATTGTTAATCATATCAATATCGATAAACACATTTTTAGGAACGTCAATATAGCCTAGTTCCATCGCTGTTTCAATCATATTGACCATACTTCGACCAGAAACCGCAATTTTTCGGTTATTCGCAACTGCGCTATCCACAATTTGTTGAATACGATACACATTGGACGCAAAGGTTGCAACCACAATTCTCTTAGTACAATTGATAAATAATTTATCAAACACTTCTCCAACTGTACGTTCTGACATTGTGTAACCTTTTCTTTCGGCATTGGTACTATCTGACATAAGCGCCAAAACACCTTTGTTTCCTAATTCTGCTAAACGTCCAAAATCCATGGTATCGTCATTGATTGGTGTATAATCGATTTTGAAATCTCCTGTATGAACAATCACTCCAACTGGTGTATGAATCGCCAAAGCAACTGCATCTGGAATGCTGTGACAGCTTTTGATAAATTCGACTTTAAATTTTCCCAAACTAATTTTGTCCCCTTGTTTTACAGTGTGCATTTTGGTTTGTTTGGTTAGACGATGTTCTTCTAATTTATTGTTAATTAGACCAACCGTCAATTTCGTCGCATAAATTGGAATATTCAATTCTTTTAATAAATAAGGAATTGAGCCAATATGGTCTTCATGACCGTGGGTAATAACAAGACCTCTGATTCTATCTTTATTTTTCACCAAATACGTAAAATCTGGTATAACCAAATCCACACCCAGCATGTCATCATCAGGAAAATAAACGCCACAATCTACGATAATCATATCATTTTCATATTCAAAAACCGTGATATTTTTTCCAACTTCTTGAAGTCCACCTAAAGGAATAATTTTTAATTTTGGCTTTTTAAACCCAACTTCTTCTTTCGGCTTTGCTTGCGTTGGTCGTTTATTTGCCTTAATCATTGGCTTTTTCTCTCTTTTGTCTTCTTTTTTCACTACCAAATTCGTTTCTTTTCTTTCATTTCTTCTCATATTGGTATGTGAAACAGGTCGATTTTCTCGCCTATTTTTCACAAATTCTTCTTTTTTTCTTTCCATTTTTCTCTCCTTTTCTTCCGTATCAATTTTTTAATACATTTTTAATTTATAAAAAATTCTCTTTCCTTTCTGCCGTTCTTTATCCAATTTAAAATTATTGGGGTTCTATTTTCCCAAAAATAAAAACATTAATTTTAAGTTAAGCATTTTTTTCTTTTCTTAACTTTCCCATTTTTCATTATATCATTAATTTTTCGCAGGCTTTAAGATGGTTTCTGCATCAAATCAGCCATTTTTTCCGAACACATTTTTATTTTTATATAAATCTCATTTTTGTATCAATAAAATTGATAACTGATGCTTTTTATTATATTACAGTTTCTAAAAAAAGTCAATAAAATTTTCAGATTACTTTACAGAAAAAATAAAAAATAAGAATAAAAAAATCAATTTTTCTACCCTTATTTTCAAGCCATTGAAAAAGTAATTACTCTATCATTATTTTATCTCCACATCTCTATAATAATGTTTCACAATCTCCTCATACGTCCTCCCCTGTTTTGCCAAACTATCGGCTCCTGTTTGGCTTAAGCCAACTCCATGTCCATACCCTGTAACCGTAAATTTTACCCAATCTCCATTCATTTCAAAACCAAATTTGGCAGATTTCAACCCAAAAATCGCTCTTGCTTCCACACCAGAAAGACTGACATTTCCAATTTTCATTGTCTTCACTCTTCCACTTTCTGTCAAATCGAGAATTTGAATACAATTGACCTCCTCAAAATTAATCTGAAAATTCGAATATTTCTCCAACATTTTCTGAATCAATTCATCTTTTGAAACTTGTATTTCTGAGCTATAACCTGTATAATTTTCCTCACCAGACGTTGCTACTACCTGCAAATACGGATAACTTCCACCCCACACATTCACTGGCAATTCGGTAATTCCACCACTATTGCTATGAAAAAAGGCATTAATTGGCTGTCCTTGATAAGAAACATAACGTCCACTTGTTGAATCTACTGCATTGACAATTTTGTTCCAGTACTCCTCTCTTTTTTCCTCTTCCCATCTTGCCAATCGGCTTTCCTTGGAAATCCATGCTTGACAACAAAGCGAACTGTCGCAAATATCAGCATTTTCATGCTTGCTTCCATTTACAATTTTATAAATTGTATACGTTCTTGCCACAACCGCTTGTGCACGCAAAGCCTCTAATTCATAACTAGCCGGCATTTCGGCAGAAACAACGCCATATAAATATGGATCAAATTCAATTTCTTCGACTTGATTGGTGTCTTTGTGAAGCAGTCGTATAATGCTTAAATCGCCATAATTGGCTTTTTCGAACGTTCCTTTCGTTTCTTCAGTCGAAACCTCTTGCGTTTCTTGAAATTGATTGGTAAAAACAATTGGCATCGTGAATATTAAAATAATGACAAATATACCATATAATATTATTTTTTTCAAATAATCGCCTCTTTTCAAATTTATAAGGGCAGGTGTGGGCATCTGCCCCTACGTTTTGGGAATTGTTTCTGCGCGCATTAATTCTTCTTTTAAATGGTTCAAGGCTCGTCTTTCGATTCTTGAAACCTGCACTTGCGAAATTCCCATGATGCTTGCTACTTGGGTTTGCGTTTTTTCCTGAAAATAACGCAAATTGATAATTTCTCGATCTCTTATTTTCAAATGCTCCATCAAACCAGAAATCAAAATTCGATCAATCACTTGTTCTTCATCATCATCTGCCATAATCTTTTCTTGTATCTGACAATTTCCATCTTCATATATGTACTGATTAATCGATTCAACCTTTCTACCTGCTTCCATTGCCATACAGACATCTTCTTCTGTAACATGAAGCATATGCGCGATTTGCGTTAATTTCAAATGTTCTCCATATAATTTCTTCAAATTTTTAATTTTATTTCCTAATTCTTTAATATTTCTACTAATTTTAATCATGCCGTCATCTCTTAGAAATTTCTTGATTTCCCCAAAAATATACTGTACTGCATACGTTGAGAGTTCCACATGATAAGCAAAATCAAATCGTCTTACTGCCTTAATAAAGCCAATGCACGCGATTTGATACAAATCTTCTGGCTCCATTTCTCGATACCAAAATCTTCGCACAACGCTCCAAATCAGTCCATTATTTTCCTGTATTAATTTCTCCAAGGCTTCCTCATCTCCCGATTGAGATTTCAAAATAAGAGTTTTATCCATCTCATACATGTATTCCTCCTTAAATTAATATGTAGTCGTTTCTTTTTTGATTTTTTTAGTCATCACAATTTTAGTTCCAAGCCCTACAATGGATTCTACGGATAAATCATCCATAAAATTTTCCATAATCGTAAATCCCATACCAGAACGCTCTAAATTTCCTTTTGTAGTATATAAAGGTTCGCGCGCTTCTTCAATATTTTCAATCCCCGCGCCATTATCGGAAACTTCAATTTCGATTTCTCCTTCATACAATCTTGCCTTTACTTTGACAATTCCTTCTGTGCTAGCATATCCATGTATAATCGAATTTGTAACTGCCTCTGAAACAGCAGTTTTGATATCGGCAATTTCCTCAATCGTAGGGTCCAACTGCGATGCAAACGCTGCCACACTAATTCTTGCAAATGCCTCATTGGCTGATTTGCTTAAAAATTCAATTTTCATTTCATTTTTGACTTGTTTTTCCATAACTCCTCCTAACTAATTTTTTCTTTTTCCAATGAATCAATCACCGGAATCATTTTCAAAATTCCTGACATTTCAAACACTCTTCTCAAATTATCTTTCACATTCATCATTTCCAATTTTCCGCCAAAACCATTCACTGTTTTATACCTGCCAATTACGAGTCCAATTCCGGCGCTATCCATAAATACAACGCGATTAAAATCAAATACCACTCTCTTAGGCATGAATCTTTGAATTTCATAATCCGCCCTCCTTCTAATAATTTCACACGCATGGTGATCGAGTTCTTCTGTAATTTCAAAAACGAGTAATCTGTCTTCCATAAAATGTTTTACATTCAATTTCATTCCTCCTTTATTTTCTATTTTCTAGAAATATTTCTAATATTTCGTAGAAAATAGTTATGCAAATGTTATAAAATCTTAATTGCTTTGCTATTTAGATTTTATTCATTTGTCTTTTGTTAGTTTAATATTCAATACTTGTCCTTGTTTTTCCTTCGGAGAATTTTGGGAAGTTTTGACGAAACGAGGGAAGATTTCGACAAAAAATGCAAACAGGAAAAGCCTATCAAGACTTTTCCTGTTTCATTATTTGATTTATTTCGTCCATAATTTCTTGGACTTCTTTTCGCCGTTCTGGTGACATATGAGAATTATTCGTAAACACTGTCCCTTTCTCGACAATTCGTTTTCCTGTGTTAATCATTATATATGTCATCATATTAAACATATTTTCATCATATTTCGTAAAGCATTGTTTATCTCTATCTTTCTTCATATACTTAAAGGCATAATATTCTGATAGAATTTCCACAAATGCTTGACTATACTTTTTAAAATAGTACCATTCCGAAATCACTGATATTAATATGATAACAAAAAATATACACAAAAACTTCTTGGGCGGGATAATGCCACATATCGTCATGGCAGTAGCTATCCCTAAAATTATCGCTTCAACTCTCCGTACTCTCTTCATCTTTTTACCTCCTAAAATTTTAGAATTCTTTTAACTCCAAACGGAGTTGCCAACAGTTTCTTAATTATAGCATATCATGTTTTATGTAAAATGTCAAGTAATACTTGACATTTTATCTATTTCTTATAAAATTCCGCAAAAATACAAAATGGGAAAAACTTATTTCAAGTTTTCCCCATTAAACTTCTACGGTGCCATATTGTTCATTAATTCTCTTGTTTTATCCATCATGCCCAATAATTCTTTTCTTCTTCTCTTAGTCATTGGTATCTTCGCAAGCCAACCAGCTCCAGCCACAAGAAAATCATTTCCAAACTTCTCAATATCCGCCGAATATTCATCAGCTTTTTCCTTATTATACGGAAAATAAGCTTGATAACGCTTCTTGTGCACTTCTTGTAAATAGTCAAAATAGTCTTTGCCTATTCTATATTGCTTAAGAAACTTAATTTGAGCAATGATTGTAATAATCAAAACAAATCCCCAAATCGCAACTGCTAAGAGCACACAAATTCCACTCAAAGAAAAAAACGCTATTTCCCCTTGCAAAATCAAGATGAATCCACTCAGCACATTAATTACCAAAAATGCAGCTACACTTTTCCGTAAAACTTCTTTTCTATTCATATTTTACCTCCTAAAATTTTAGAATTCTTTTAACTTCAAATGAAGTTTCCTATTGTTTCTTAATAATAGTATAACACATTTTATGTAAAATGTCAAATATTGATTTTGAAATGATAAAAAGATGACCAGTATTCTACCAGTCATCTTCAAAAGTTTTGCAATTCCCTTAGGAAGGTTCATTCAATGCATTCAAAATGCTTTCTAGGTCATTTTTACTAGTAACTGAACCAATTCCCCAAAACACTTCTAAAAAGTCTGCAAAATTTTCGTCCTCGCCTATCTCTTTATTCTCCTGCTTTGTTGGATTTTCCTCTGTTTCAAGCTGATGCAAGGCCTCTAAAAGGTTTTGAATTTCTTTGTCACTTAATATTGCGCTCATTCTAGCCCTCCTGCACTTTTTTCTATTGCCATTAAAGGTTACTTCGTTAACTTATCACATTTTATATAAGTTGTCAACTCTCTAGTTGCGCCTTGATTTTTTATTAATTGTTCGATTCTCCCCTTCTAAATGCAAAAAAATTTCCATTAGGGATTGACTTTTTACTTTTCCATGATAAAATGATATATGTAAATATTTTTACGTTTCTTGTGCATTTCGCACATTTTATCCAAACTTTTAATCATGGAGGTTTTATGAAAAAAATTTATTTTTATTTCCTTATTTTATTTTGCTTTTTATTTTTTGCATGTTGCGTAACCACTTTTGTAGTCTATTCTGGTAACTCTTTTATCACAAATTCGCTCGAATATGATTTTTCAAATATCGATTATTCTTGGCCTTTGCCAAAACATTACGCGATTTCCTCTGCTTTTGGATTTCGAATTTCTCCCACGACTGGAGCATCAACTTATCATTCTGGTATCGACATTCCCGCACCAGAAAAAACGCCTATTTATTCGGTGGCTGATGGAATTGTGACTTATTTGGATTTTGAGGGAGCCAATGGTTATACGCTGAAAATAGAAAATGGTTCTATGTTATTTTCGTATTCTCATATTGCGCCAGATTTTTTGGTAAATATTGGTGATTCTGTCACAAAAAATCAAGAAATTGCCCAAGTTGGTCCAAAATACATTTCTCCTATTCTTGGCAATCCCTATACCGATTCTACTGGTAATCAAACAAATGGTGCTACGACTGGTTGTCATCTGCACTTAAGCGTAAAAATCGATGACAAAGCCATCGATCCTCTTACTTTATTTCGTTAATTACATATCGTCCTCAAAATTGCCCCAATCTAATTCAATAATATTTTTGCAATCTGGACATTTGATTTCCTTTTTCGTGTTGTCAAATTCGATAAAAAAGTTCGCATTGCAATACGGACATTGGATTGGTTCTAAATCCGTTTCCTCTCCGTCCTCTTGAAATATTTCGCTATCCAACTTTTGCATTTGGGCTTCCAATCCATTTAATCGATTTTCAAATACCGCAATCTTTTGCTTGTAAAGCGTTTGAAGATTTTCAATATCCTCCAAATATTCCATCGTTAAATCCGCAATTAAATTTTTTACGTACATCAAATCCTTCTTGCTCTCCAAGTTCCCTTCTAAACTTTTAATGACTTCTTTGAATTTGTCTTTTAGCATATTTAAGCAATCCTTCCCTTCTTGACTTTAAATTCTTTCCATATATTCACCAGTTCTTGTGTCAATTCTAATTTTGTCACCAATTTCAACAAATAATGGAACGGAAATTTCTAAACCGTTTTCTAATGTTGCTGGTTTTCCAGATGTTGTTGTTGTATTTCCACTAAATCCAGGTTCTGTATAGGTAACTTCTAATTCTACAAACATTGGTGGTTCAACAGCAAACACTTTGCCTTTGAATGCAAGCATTGTAACATTCATATTTTCTTTAATATATTTTAATGCATCACCGATTTGGTCTTGATTTAGTGGCATTTGGTCATATGTATTATTATCCATGAAATAATACAACTCGCCATCACTATATAAATATTGCATATCTTTTTTCTCGATTTCAGCACCTTGCAATTTTTCTGATGGATTGAATGTTCTTTCCAAAACTGCTCCAGTAATTACATTTTTCATTTTTACACGAACAAATGCTGCTCCTTTTCCTGGTTTTACGTGTTGAAATTCAACCACCCTAAATACATTATTATCTAATTCAAATGTTGTTCCATTTCTTAAATCTCCTGCCATATAAACATCAGCCATAATTTTTACCTCATTTCTTTTTTTATTTTAACTTTGTAATTATAACATATCAGCTTCTATAAATCAAGTGTTTTTTTATCTTTTATATCGATGATAGTAACATTTTTTCCACTTTTTGTTAAATTTATACATGAATCTTTCGTAACAAGATACGTATCTTCTATTCTGATACCAAATCTGCCCGCTTTATAAATGCCTGGCTCAATCGCCACAACAGAATTTTCCTTCAAATATAAATCCATTTTTGCATTCAAAAACGGTTCTTCATGCAAATCCATCCCCACTCCATGCCCAAAACTGTGCATTACGCTGAAATTTTTCAAATGATAATCACTTTCTCGATCTTTCATCACTTGCTTGATATTAACCCCATTTTTAAAACTATCCACAATTCGCTGTTGTTCCTCTAGCACAAAATTGTAACTATCTTCATATTCATTTTTCATATAATCCGCAAAAACAACTCTCGAAAAATCCGCACAATAACCATGATATTTCGCGCCAATGTCAAACTGAATAATATCTCCTGACTGCAATTTTCGATTTGTTGCCACAGCATGTGGCATTGACGTATTTTCGCCAAAAGCCACAATCGAATCAAACGCAACGCCATCTGCGCCATTTTCCATCATAAATTTCTCAATTTCAAACTTAACTTCTTTTTCCGTCATACCATAATGCAATATTTTTTTCACATATTCAAATGCACTATCCGTAATTTCACACGCTTGCTGAATTAGTTCAATCTCTTCTTCGTCTTTCACAATTCTGTGATTTTCAATAATTCCTTCCGTTTCCACCAAATTTACTTGATAGGTTTGCAAATATTTTTTATACGTTTCATACGTCACATATTTTTCTTCAAATCCAATATCCTGGCAACACATAAAAAACGCTTCATAATCGTATTTGCTCATATTTTTTACATCATAAGCAATAATTTCATCATCAATTGTTAGTTTGTTGTTTACACTTTCAATGTAACGCGAATCGGTTAAAAATACATTTTCTTTTGGTGCTACAATAAACGTTCCTTCTTCGTCTAGTCCTGTTAAATATTTTACATTGATTGGATTCGTTATAATCATTCCGTCTAATTCCATTGATTTTAATTGGTCTCTAAGCCATTTGATTCGTATATTCATAAAAGTTCCTCCTTATAGCAGATTTAAAATTTTATCACTAATCGCTTTGCACATCGACATAAACAGCACAAACACAGTACCTGCTGGCAAAAATATGCATGCAATCGAACCAATTACTAAGAATGGACCAAATGGCATATATTCATCTTTGCTTTTCAAAATCAAAACTCTGATTAACAAAACAAAAACCGAAACAATGGCTCCCACAAAAAACGCTAACAGCGAAACTTGCGCAATTCCGCTTACACCAAAGTATAAACCGAACTGCCCCCATGAATTTCACATCACCAAGTCCCATCGCTTCTTTGCCTGCAATGATTCCGCCAAGTAACGTAATCGCGCCAAAAATTCCTGCACCAGTTACCATTCCGAAGTAACATATCTTTTGCTATATTTATATTATTAATTCCATAAATAAATGTGAATAGCAAACCAATTTCAAACATTGTCAAATTCAATCGATTCGGTAAAATTCGATGCTTTAAATCAATCATAAAAGAACTCACTAACATCGGCATCAAAATCATAAATTTTATCAAATCTAAATTTTGCATAAAAGTCTTGCCAATTCCAAATTTATACAATAGCGCTACATATAAAATAACCATAATTAGCATATTTATGTAAGATTTTTCAATGCCTTCTTTATTTTTCTGGAAAAACTCTTTCGAAACTATTTTTTCATCTTCTGGCAATCTCACATTCAACCAAGCAACTAATTTTCCTACGAAAAGTGCTACAATTCCAAATACGACATACGTTAAAATATGTACGTTGTTATGATCATACATTTTTTATTCCTCTTTCTTCTTCTGTTTTTTTACATACGATTTTACAATCATTTCTTCAAGTGGTCTTTTCCATTTTGTAACCCAAATGTCCTTTTCGGCAAGTGGATTCACTAAAATAGAAAACATTTTGTTGCGGTTAGCGCCAATAATATCCGTAAAAATCTGATCTCCCACCACCGCCATATTTTCGCCTTGCAAGCCCAATTGTTCTTTTGCCTTTTTAAAACCACGCTTCAGTGGTTTCGTTGCAAAATAAATATAAGGCAAATCCAATTCCCTTGCAACTGCTTTTACTTTGTCTTGCTTATTGCTATTGGACAAAATCATGCATCGAATTCCATTTTGCTTAATTTTGTCAATCCATTCTTTGGCACCTTCTACTAAATTTCGATCAAAATCAATGAGTGTATTATCTACATCAAGCAAAATTCCTTTTATCTGGTTTTTCTCCAATAACTCAATCGTTATATCAGTTACTTTATCACAATAATAATCTGGGTAAATCAACATCGCATTTCCTTTCTAGTAATATATTATCAATATGTAACAAATTTGTCAAATTTATTTACAAAAAAATTTTTTATTGTTATAATAATTGATATTGTAAAAATTTTCTTAGGAGGTTATTCAATGGAAAATGCAAATGAAAAAAATATCGTAAAATATCGAAAACAAAATCAAAAATTATACAAAATCTATAAAATGATTTCTTGGGACCTGCTATTTTACTATGCCATATCCTTTCTTTTTTTGAACCAAGAAAAAGGGCTTTCTACATCACAAATCATTTTTGCCGATGCTTTTTACCCTTTATTCAAATTAATTTTACAAATTCCAAGTACCATACTAATTGAAAAATTAGGCAAACGTAATAGTCTAATTTTAGGAAACTTGTCTCTTGCCGTCTATATTTTAATCGTCATGGGGCTATCCAATACATTAGGATACATCATCGCCAATATTTTCTGTGCCATTGGATTCACCATAAAAGGCACAGCTGAGTCAAACCTACTTTACGACTCGATTGAAAACACTGAAAAAAGACGAACTATTTTCTCCAAAATTGACGGATTTGGCTCTGCTTTATATTACTATTTCGATGCCATTACTGCCGTTTGTTCTGGCTTTCTTTTTGTTGTAAACGCGTACATCCCAATGACGCTTTGCTTAGTTTGCACAGTTTTATCCATGCTTCTATCCTTCCAATTCAAAGATATTCCAACCGACTCTCAAGCAAGCACGGACGAAGACAACGAAAATCCTCACAAACATTTGCCTTTCTTTAAACAAATCAGTTTTTACATAAAAGACTTAAGACAAGCCTTCAAATTTATCCTACGTTCCAATCGACTTCGTGCTCTAATTATATTTAATGCCGTATTTGTAAGTCTTATCTCACTTATAATAACGTTACGTCGTAGCGTTTTGACAGAATTAAATATGCCGAATGCTTATTTTGGTATTGTGTTTGCAATTTATGGCTTAGTTGCAGGTTTTGCCTCAAATTCCTCTGCTAAAATGCAAAAATCATTAGGAAATCAAACTCTAAGTTTCTTAAGTATTTTTTACTGCACTTCTCTTATCCTTGCTGGGCTTGTAGCAATCCTTGTGGGACTTCCTGCTTTCTTGATATATTTTCTAGTGCTTACCTTATTTACTGTACATTCTATCATCACAGGACCTTATTACACACTCATCAAGCAATATCTAGGAAGTTTTTCAACAAGCAGTATGAGAACCAAAATTACTTCTGCCAATTTGCTTGTTGAAAGCATCACTCGTACACTTATATCATTTGTTGTCTCCTATCTAACCGAGCATGTATCGAGTGCGATTTCAACATTAATTTTAGGTATCGTATTTTTGATTGTTTTGCTTTTTGTTTTATCCTATATGAAATCTCGTGTTGGCTTGAAACCAGAAGAATATCCAGAGTCAGATGTTAAGTTTAATGAGCTATATTAAACAATTTCAAAAGCTCCTTTATTGCCCTTCTTGCTCTGCTATTTTACTAATCGTCCCTTTTTTAAGTCTTGCTAGTTAAATATAAAAAATAAGGATAAAAACTTTGCTTTTTATCCTTATTTTCTATCGATTTGAATAGACTTTCTAAAATACCAAAACTTGAATATTGGGTTAGCTCTATATAAGTACAAAATATATTCTCATTTGATATTACTAGTTTTTCTTAAACTAATTTCAAAACAGCCATTTTACTATTGTCACCTTTTCTAGGTTCCATTTTTAAAATGGTTGTATAACCACCAACTCGATCTTCGTATTTTGGAGCAATTTCGTTGAATAATTTGTCAACTAAATCAATTCCTTCTACTTTATTAACTTTTGTCATAATTTTTCTTCTTGCACTTAGTCTTGATGGCATATCTTTTTGTCTTTTCTCCATCTTTTCTTCTTTGACAACTTTTAGATATTCTTTTCCATTTTTACTGGTTGCTTTTTCTGTTACTTTTCTTCCATTGCTATCTAATTTAGCTTTTACTACTTTTACTTCTGTTTCTTCGAAGTTTTTATGTTCTTTAATCGCCAATGCAATTAGACTATCAACAATTGATTTTAATTCTTTTGCTCTACTTTCTGTCGTTACAATTTGTTCGTTTTTGATAAAATCAGTTGTTTGTGTTTTTAGCATTGCTAATCTTTGATCTGTTGGTTTTCCAAGTTTTCTTGTACCTGCCACTTTTCTTCACCTTCCTCCATTTTTTAATCTTCATCTGATGCAAAATCCAAACCTAAGGCATATAATTTGTTGGTTACTTCATCTAATGATTTTTTACCTAGATTTCTTACTTTCATCATATCGCCTTGTGTTTTCTTTGCTAAATCTTCTACTGTCATAATTCCTGCCCTTTTCAAGCAGTTGTAAGATCTTACAGAAAGTTCCAATTCCTCAATTGGCATTTCTAACACTTTTTCTTTGGTAGATTCTTCTTTTTCTACCATAACTTGTGTATTTTTCGCCGTTTCTGACAAATCAATAAATAATTCTAAATGACCTGTCATTACTTTGGCTGCTAAACTCAATGCTTCAAAAGGTTTTAGACTTCCATCTGTCCAAACTTCAATCGTTAATTTATCATAATCTACCATTTGTCCAACTCTTGTATTTTCAACAGAATAATTTACTTTTTTGACAGGAGTAAATATCGAATCAATTGGTAATACATCGATTGGATTGTTATCTTTTTTGTTTTTGTCTGCTACATTATATCCGCGTCCTCGATTAACAGTCATTTCCATATGAACGTCAGCACTTTCCGAAGTTGTTGCGATATGTAACTCTGGATTCAATATTTCGATTGTTCCATCTGTTACAATATCAGCCGCTTTAATTTCTCCAGCACCTTTGTGGTCAATTTTGATGATTTTCTCATCATTATCAAAACATTTAATTCTCACATTTTTTAAGTTTACAATAATTTCTGGAACATCTTCTACCACGCCTTTTACGGTAGAGAATTCGTGTACTACACCGTTTATTTTAACACTTGTAATTGCGGCACCTGGTAAGGATGATAATAAAATTCTTCTTAAAGAATTTCCTATTGTCATACCATAACCACGTTCTAATGGTTCACATATGAATTTTGCATAATTCCTCTTATCGTCTGCTTCTAAACATTCGATTTTTGGCTTTTCAAATTCAATCATTTTTACCTCCCAATTTAGAAGTTGTGTTTCAACTTCACATTACTATTTAGAGTACAACTCAACGATTAAGTGATCTTCAACTGTTAAATCAATTTCATCTCTGTTAACATTTCTTAGTACTTTTGCACTTAATTTTTCACTATTTAGTTCTAACCATTCAGGAATAGGTCTAGCCGCCCCTTTTTCAATATTTTCTTTCACAATTGGATTATCTTTTCTTATTTCGCGAACAGCGATTTCATCACCTGGTTTTACTAAATAAGAAGCGATATTTACTTTTCTTCCATTTACTTGGATATTTCCATGTGTTACTAATTGTCTAGCTTGGGCTCTTGAAACTCCAAAGCCTAGTCTGTAAACAACATTGTCTAATCGACTTTCTAATATTTGTAAAAGGTTTGTACCTGTGATTCCCTTTTTGTTTTCAGCCATTGCAAAATATTTTCTAAATTGTTTTTCTCCAACTCCATAAAAATATCTTGTTTTTTGCTTTTCTCTTAATTGAGTACCATATTCAGAAAGTTTTGATTTTTTTTGACCATGGTCACCTGGGCCATAGTTTCTTCTTGTTACACTACATTTATCTGAATAACATCTATCGCCTTTTAAGAATAATTTGCATCCTTCTCTACGGCATATACGACATTGCTCATCTTTATATCTTGCCATTGATATTTTACACCTCTTTCTTAACTAATTTATACTCTTCTTCTTTTTGGTGGTCTACAACCATTATGTGGAATTGGAGTAACATCTTTTATCATTGTTATTTCTAACCCTGCTGTTTGTAAAGCTCTGATTGCAGCTTCACGTCCAGCACCTGGTCCTTTTACATATACATCAACTGTTTTCATACCGTGTTCCATAGCAGCTTTTGAAGCTACTTCAGCAGCTTGACCAGCAGCATATGGCGTGCTTTTTCTAGAACCTTTGAATCCTAAGCCACCAGCACTAGCCCAAGAAATGACACTTCCTTGGCTATCTGTTATAGAAACAATTGTATTATTAAAGCTAGAATGAATATGTGCTTGACCTTTGTCTATATTTTTTCTTTCTCTTCTTCTAACTCCAGTTTTCTTTACGCTACTACTTGCTTTTGCCATTTTAAGTTTTCCCTCCTTAAAAATTTTTTAATGAAATTAATTTCATTAATTTTTTATTTTTCACATACTATGCCTTTTTACTTTTGCTTACTAATTTTCTTGGGCCTTTTCTAGTACGTGCATTTGTTTTGGTTCTTTGACCTCTTACTGGTAAGCTTCTTCTATGTCTGATTCCTCTATAACAGCCAATTTCCATAAGTCTTTTGATGTTTAGAGCAACGTCTCTTCTTAAATCGCCTTCTACTTTATAGTTTTCCATTGCTTTTCTGATTTTTGCTTCTTCCTCATCTGTTAAATCTTTTACTCTAGTGTCTGGATTTACACCAGCCTCTTTTAGAATTTTTTGTGAACTGGATAAACCGATACCATAGATATACGTTAAACCAATTTCAATTCTTTTTTCCCTAGGTAAGTCAACTCCTGCTATACGAGCCATAAATTTTTACACCTCCATGTTTGTTCTATTAATTTGAATTTTAAAAATAAATTTTTAAAATTCATAAAATAGCGTGAAAATTTTGCTTTGCAAAATTTTACTCGCTTTTATAATAAATTTATGAGTAAAATTTATTATAAATATATATAAACATAAATATGAAATTAGATAACTTTTATCTAACAGCCGCTCCATATTTATGTTAATACCTGTTTTATCCTTGTCTTTGTTTGTGTTTTGGATTTTCGCAAATCACTCTGATTTTGCCTTTTCTTTTGATTACTTTGCATTTTTCGCAAATTGGTTTTACTGATGGTCTTACTTTCATTTTTTCTTCCTTCCCTTCTTTTTAAAATTGTAATCTATAAAAATATAAAATAACAATATTTACTACTTTGCTCTCCAAGTAATTCTGCCTTTACTTAAATCGTATGGCGACAATTCTAATTTTACTTTATCTCCTGGAAGAATTTTGATATAATTCATTCTTAATTTTCCAGAAATATGCGCCAATACTTGGTGACCATTTTCTAATTCTACTTTAAAATTTGTATTTGGTAGAGTTTCAACAACAACTCCCTCTACTTCAATAACGTCTTCTTTTGACAAGCTATTTTCCTCCTAAATTCAAGGTTTAATGGAAATTATTTTCCAATTAAGCCTTTATAGTATACAACATTTTTAAATGATTGTCAATACTTTTGCTTCTTTTTCTGTAATTAAAATTGTATTTTCGTAATGAGCTGCTAAACTTCTATCTTCTGTTACAATTGTCCAACCGTCTTCCAATTCTAAAATATCTGGCTTTTTCTGAATTACCATGGGTTCTACAGCAATGGTCATTCCTTTTTCAAGACGCATTCCTTTTCCTTTTTTGCCATAATTAGGAACGCCTGGATCTTCATGCATTTCACGCCCGATTCCATGTCCTTGAAATTCTTTCACAACACTGTAGCCAAATTTTTGAACATATTCATTTATCGCAAAAGAAATATCTCCCACACGATTTCCTTCTTTGGCAAATTTAATTCCTTCGAAAAAGGCTTGTTTGGTAACTTCCACAAGTTTTTTTGCTTCTTCTGAAACGTTTCCAACCAAATGTGTTCTTGCTGCATCACCATGAAAACCATTTTTTAGAACTACCAAATCGATGCTTACAATATCGCCATCTTTGATAATCGTTTTCTTGTTTGGAATTCCATGAATAATTTCATCGTTAATGGATACACACAAAGTCGATGGAAAATCCGGAACTCCATCTACACCACTTGGATAGCCTTTTTGAGCAGGAATTCCGCCTTTAGATTTGATGAATTCTTCTGCCATTTTGTCTAAGTCATAGGTGGACATTCCTGGCTTTATATTTTTTCCTAGCATATCATGTGTCTCAGCAGTAATCCTACAGGCTTCCATCATTAATTCAATTTCTCGTTCTGATTTTATGCTAACCAATTTACTTCTCCTTTATCTTTCATCGCCTTTTTCGGAATCTTGTTTTGCAGTTCTATCTACTCTGGCTTGCTTCGTTTGTGCTTCAAGCCATTCTCCTGCTATTCTCCATGCGTCTTCAGCACTCACTGATTCTTCTTGCTCCAAATTGGGTTTCACACTTTGATCTATTCTAGCCTGCATTGTTTGGTCTTTAAGCAACTCCTTTGCTATTTCCATTGCTTCTTCATCACTTTGATTCTTTCCTGCTAAAGTCTCATTTTCTTGTTCTGCTTTTGGATTTTCTGGCTCTTGTGCCTTATACTCATATGTTCCAGCCTTTATCACATTTCCTTGCGCCAAATTTTTCCCCGTTGATTCTCTCCATCTTCTAATCTTGTTCGTAATTTGATGCCATATTCTCCAATAACTTTCTCTTAGTTTATCATAAAAATTACTCATATTATCCTCCTAAATAAAAATTTTTCAATCTTATATTGGGTACAATTTTTATTTCTTATGCAACTTTTATTGATTGATTTTTTTTAAGATATCATCTGCTACGTCTTTTCCGAGTCTTCCTGTTTTTTCACTGATTTCTTCGGTACACAAAACACCTTTTTTATCATAAAATTCTACTAGCGGCAATGTTTTTTCATCATAGATGTCTAATCTATTTTTGATAGCTTGTTCGTCAGAATCGTCTTGTCTTTGAACTAGTTCTGCACCACATTTATCGCAGATTCCTTCCTTTACTGGTGGATGCATTGTTAAATTATACGTTGTTTTGCAGGCTTGATTGGAACAAACTCTTCTGTTTAGAATTCTCTCGATGATTTCATCTTTTGGACTTGTTAAGTTGATAACCAAATCCACTTTTTTTCCTTTTTCTGCTAATATTTCGTCCAATTTTTCTGCTTGCGCGATATTACGTGGAAATCCATCCAAAATGGCTCCTGCTTGCGCATCTGGCTCATTTAGACGATCGACAACCATTGGAACGGTAATTTCGTCTGGAACTAATTGTCCTTTTGAAATATATTGATTGGCTTCAATTCCAAGAGGCGTTTCTTCTTTGATATTTTTTCTAAAAATATCTCCTGTTGAAATCTGTGGCCAGCCAAGACTTTCGCTTAGTAAACCTGCTACAGTCCCCTTTCCAGTTCCTTGCGCTCCTAACATTAAAATAACCATAATTTTACCTCCTTTAAATTTATAAATAAAACCAATTTTATCAACCAATCTTATTTATAAATTTAAACCGCAGGGGCGACTTTCTGCCGCCCACACGATTCCTATTTATTTTTCAAGAAATCCCTTGTAATGTCTCATTACTAATAATGATTCTAATTGTTGTACTGTCTCTAAAGCAACTCCAACAATAATCAAAATAGATGTTCCACCAAAAGACAAGTTCAAATTTGAAAATCTAAGTAGCATTGGCAAAATTGCAATAATACTTAAAAATACTGCTCCAAAGCAAGTTAATTTATTTAATGTGCTTTTTAAATAATCTGCTGTTGGTTTTCCAGCACGAATACCAGGAATAAATCCACCATTTTGCTTGATGTTGGTTGCCACTTCGTCTGGATTGAATGTCGCATACGTATAGAAAAAGGTAAATCCAACAATCAACAAGAAATACACAATTGCATTGGCAAGCGAATAGCCCCAGCCAACATTAGAAGATGATGTGGCAATCGAAAATTTATATAATCCTGCTAAAAATCCTGCTCCACCAATTTTGTCACTCGCAAAAATTTGGATAATCATGGCTGGGAAAGTCATAAAACTACTTGCAAAAATAATTGGCATAACACCTGCCATAGCAAGTTTTAGTGGAATATGTGTATTTTGTCCACCATACATTTTTCTTCCAACCACTTTTTTGGCATATTGCACTGGTATTTTTCTTTCAGCTTGTTGCACGAAAATAACACCTGCAATTAAAATAATTGCTCCAACAATAATTAGCAAAGCTGTAATAATTCCAACTGTGCTAACTGCACCTTCTGTTACAATTAAATTCCATAAAGTCACTAATCCTCTTGGTAAACCTGAAATGATACCAATAAAAATGATCATGGAAATACCATTTCCCACACCTTTGTTGGTAATTTGTTCACCAAGCCACATTAAAATCGATGTACCTGTTATCAAAGATACCACGATAACAGCACCTGTTAAAAATCCTGTATCTTTGAAAATTCCAGAAGAACGATAAGAAATATAAATTCCTAACGCTTCTACCAAAGCCAATACAATTGCTGTTAATTTTGTATATTTATTGACTTTGGCACGAGAAGTCTCTCCACCTTCCTTCATTAATTTTTCTAAGGAAGGAATGATCATTCCCAATAATTGGATAACAATTGACGCTGTAATGTATGGCGTAATTGACATCGCAAAAATTGACAAGTTTGAGAACGCTCCTCCTGAAATGGTATCAATCAAACTGGTTAGTGACATAGTTGATGAATTCATGGTTTCTGCTAAAGCAAAAGTATCGACTCCTGGGACTGTGATATAGCAGCCTAATCGAAATAAAACGATTAATAGTAGCGTATATAACAATCTTTTGCGGACATCAGCAGTTTTAAAAGCATTTTTTATTGTTTTAAACACCTTAAACCACCTCACACTTTCCGCCCGCAGCTTCTATTTTTTCTTGTGCTGCTTTTGTAAATCTTGTTGCTTTTACTGTTAATTTTTTATCTAATTTTCCAGTTGCTAAAATAACGATTCCATCATTTACTTTACCAATAATTCCGTCTTTTAATAAAGTTTCAGCATTTACTTCAGTAGCTGTTGATTTGTTAAGCATGGTTAATGTTACTTCTGTGTAAGTTTTTGCATTGAAATTATTAAATCCTCTTTTTGGTAATCTTCTATATAATGGTGTTTGACCACCTTCGAAACCTCTTCTTACGCCACCACCAGATCTTGCTTTTTGTCCTTTTTGTCCTCTACCAGATGTTTTTCCTAGTCCAGAAGCGATTCCGCGTCCAACTCTTTTTTTCGTTTTTGTTTTAACATTTGGATGTAAATTTCCTAATTCCATGTTTTGCACCTCCTTATAAATTGATTTTATCTTATAAATTTTTTCAATACTTTTTACAAGGGTTGTATCGTATACAACCGAAAGTCATCTTTGGGTTACATACTATGCAACCCTTATATTTTAGTATGTTTTACAAAATTTCAGAAACTTTCTTTCCTCTTTTCTTCGCTACTGCTTCTACTGTTTGCATATTTTTTAATGCATCAAGTGTAGCAAAAACAACATTTCTTGGATTTGTGGTTCCTAAAACTTTTGAATTAATATCTTTGTATCCTGCAAGTTCTAATACAGGTCTTACGCTACCACCTGCAATGATACCAGAACCTTCTGTTCCTGGTTTTACCATAACGCGAGCACTACCAAATGTTCCAATATATTCATGAGGAATTGTTGTTCCAACGATTGGAACTGTAATTAAGTTTTTCTTTGCTTCTTCGATTGCTTTTTTGATGGCATCTGGAACTTCTGCTGCTTTACCATTTCCTACACCAATGTGTCCTTGTTCATCTCCAACAACAACAACTGCGCTGAATCTGAAAGTTCTACCACCTTTAACAACTTTTGCAACTCTGTTAATGGCAACAACTTTTTCTTTTAATTCTTGGCTTACTTTTTCTTCTTCCATGTTTTTTCTTTCTCCTTTCTCCTAAAATTCTAAACCTGCTTCACGTGCTGCATCTGCTAATTCTTTTACAACACCATGATAAATAAATCCGCCTCGATCAAAAACAACGTTTTTGATTTTTTTATCAAGTGCTTTTTTAGCAATTGCTGTTCCAACTTCTTTGGCTGCTTCTTTATTGGCTTTTTTTGTTTTGATGTCTTTATCCATGGTTGATACATAAACTAATGTTTCGCCTTTTACGTCATCAATAATTTGAGCAATGATATTTTGATTGGTTCTGCAAACTGCTAATCTTGGAATCTCAGTTGTTCCACTGATTTTGGTACGAACTCTTTTATGTCTTCTTTGACGTTCTTCTTTTCGATTGATTTTCGTAATCATTTTTTTCTCCTTTCTTTTTTGGGCATAGTAGGTTTTCTAAGAAGTTAACTCCGCTTACGCTACGTTAACAAAGTAATCCGTAACGCTCCTTACGTCGCGAACGGCTTACTTCTTGCCTGCCTTACCTTCTTTGCGTCTAATCGTTTCATAATCATATTTAATACCTTTACCACGATAAACTTCTGGTGGTCTTTTGGTTCTCACATTGGCTGCTATTTGACCAACTAATTCTTTGTCAATTCCTTTTACAATTACTTCATTTTGACTTGGTACATCAAAAGTAATTCCTTCTGGTGCTTCCATTTCTACTTGATGAGAATATCCTAAATTCATCACCAATTTATTTCCTTGTTTTTGGGCTCTGTATCCAACACCATTGATTTCTAATTTCTTTTCAAAACCGTTTACGGTTCCTTCAATCATGTTGTTGATTAAAGTTCTTGTTAAACCATGTAAACTTCTGTTTGCAGGTTCATCATCTGGTCTTGTAACTTTTAAGACTTTGTCTTCTAAAGTTACTTTCATGTTTTCATGAATTTCTCTTTCTAATGTTCCTTTTGGACCTTTTACTGTCACTTTTTGACCGTCGATTTTTACTTCAACATTGTCTGGCACAGTAATTGGTTTGTTTCCTATTCTTGACATTTTTTATTTCTCCCTTCTTAAATTGTTTCTTATAAAATTTATAAGAATTTTCAGAATTAATTATTAATTTTATATAATATCGACGAGTAAATTTTTACTTCGTAAAAATTTCCACGCTCAGTTCTAATCTCAGTCTGCTTTCTAAGCAAGCTACTTTTCTAGTTTTACCTTACCAGACATAAGCCAATACTTCGCCGCCGATTCCTAGTTCACGAGCTTTTTTATCTGTCATAATTCCTTTGGATGTTGAAATCAATGCGATCCCTAAGCCATTTAAAACTTTAGGCAATTCATCTTTTGAGGCATAGATTCTTAAGCCTGGTTTACTAATTCTTTTTAAACCATCAATTACTCGATTTCCTTTTTCGTCATATTTCAATGTGATTCTTAAAATTCCTTGAATTCCATCTTCGATTTCTTCAAACGATTTGATATATCCTTCTTCTAGTAAATTTTCTGCGATTGCTTTTTTCATTTTTGAGCTAGGTATATCCACTGTTTTGAATTTATTTGTGTTCGCATTTCTGATTCTTGTTAACATATCTGCAATTGGATCCGTTATATTCACTTATTTTTCCCTCCTTTTTCTAACTTCTAGTTTTGATTTACCAACTTGCTTTCTTTACACCAGGAATTTCTCCCTTATGAGCCAATTCTCTGAAACAAATACGGCAAATTCCAAATTTTCTGATATAGGCATGTGGTCTTCCACAAATTTTGCAACGATTGTATTCTCTTGTTCTATATTTTTGCTCTCTGGCACATTTCACTTTTAATGATTTTTTAGCCATCGTTTTCTCCTTTCTTTTTAGTTTCGGAATGGCATTCCCAATAAAGATAGCAATTCTTTTGCTTCTTCATCTGTTTTAGCAGTTGTTACAAATATAATATCCATACCTCTTACTTTGTCGATTTTATCATATTCAATTTCTGGGAAAATTAATTGTTCTTTAATTCCCATTGAATAATTTCCTCTACCATCAAATGCATGAGCAGATACTCCTCTAAAATCTCTTACTCTTGGTAAAGCCACATTAAATAATTTTTGTGCAAAATCATACATTTTTCCTGCTCTTAATGTTACTTTGCAACCAATTTTTGCTCCCTCTCTTAATTTAAAAGCAGCAATCGATTTTTTTGCTTTTGTAATAACTGGTTTTTGACCTGTGATTTGTGTTAAATCATTCACTGCGTTATCCAAAGCTTTTGGATTATCCTTCGTTTCACCTAATCCAATATTAATGACGATTTTTTCCAATTTTGGAACTTGCATAACTGATGTATAATTAAATTTTTTCATAAGCGCTGGTACTACTTCTTTTCCATATTGTTCTTTCAGTACTTCCATTTGATAAAACTCCTCCTTTCTACTTAACTATTTTAATTTTGCTCCGCATTTTTTACAAATACGTATTTTTTCGCCTTTTTCTTCGCTAAATCCAACTTTTGTTGCTTTTCCGCATTTTGAACATACGACATTTACTTTGCTACTATCAATTGGACATTCGCTTGAAATAATTCCGCCTTCATCGCCTTGTTTTCTTGGTTTAACGTGTTTTTTTCTAACATTCACACCTTTTACGATGACTTTATTTTTCTTAGGAATCACTTCAATTACTTCGCCTGTTTTATCTTTGTCATTTCCTGATAAAACTTTGACATTATCACCTTTTTTGATTTTCAATTTCTTCACCTCAAATTCTTCTTAAATTTTCGAATTTTGTTTTATAAAACTTCTGGAGCCAAAGACAAAATCTTCAAATAATTTTTATCTCTTAACTCTCTTGCTACTGGTCCAAAGATACGTGTTCCTTTTGGAGTTCCGTCATCACGAATGATAACAGCAGCATTTTCATCGAATTTTACATAAGAACCATCTGGACGTCTTACGCCTTTTTTTGTTCTAACAACGACTGCTTTAACAACTTCTCCTTTTTTAACAACGCCACCTGGTGTAGCAGATTTAACAGAAGCAACTATTACATCACCTATTTCAGCATATCTTCTATATGATCCGCCTAAACATCTGATACACATAATTTCTTTTGCACCAGTGTTATCAGCAACTTTTAATATCGTTTGTTGTTGTACCATTTTTAAGGTTCCTCCTTCTTTCTTTCTTCAAGTTTAAGCTTATTTTACAATTGCTTTTTCTACTATTTTTACAAGTCTCCATCTTTTATCTTTCGATAATGGTCTTGTTTCCATCACTTCAACTTTATCGCCCACTTTGCACTCGTTTTGCTCATCATGAGCTTTTAATTTATAAGTTCTTTTTACTGTTTTCTTATAAATTGGATGTGCCACGCTGTCTTCCACAGCAACTACAATTGTTTTATCCATTTTATCCGAAACAACAGTACCAATCATGGTTTTACGAAGATTTCTCTCTCCCATACAAGACTATCTCCTTTCTAAAATTTTCTAAGGTTTGCAATTCTGCTTTGCTTCATTGCATAAGTGATTCGTATGGCTCATACTTCGCCTACGACCCACTTATCTCTCTTTTTCTAAGTATTGTCTTTACTCTGGCAATTTGACGTCTAACTTCTCTGATTCTCATTGGATTATCCAATCCATTTGTCGCTAAACTAAAACGTAATTTAAATAATTCCGATTTTAATTCGCTAAGTTCTTTTTCTAGCTCAGGTGAAGACATTTCATTAATTTTCTTATTCTTCATCTAAATCACCGCCTACTTCTCTTTTTACAAATTTTGTTTTTACAGGTAATTTATGTCCTGCAAGTCTTAAAGCCTCTCTTGCAACATCTTCTGAAACATCAGAAAGTTCAAACATAACTCTACCTGGTTTTACAACTGCTACCCAATATTCAGGAGCACCTTTACCTTTACCCATACGAGTACCGATTGGTTTACTAGTAATTGGTTTGTCTGGAAATACTTTAATCCAAACTTTTCCACCTCTTTTGATATAACGTGTCATAGCAATTCTGGCAGCCTCGATTTGATTGGAAGTAATCCAACCAGCTGTTGTTGCTTGAAGTCCGAATTGTCCTTCATTAACAACATTTCCTCTAGTGGCATTTCCTCTATTTCTACCTTTTTGCATTTTTCTAAATTTTGTTTTTTTAGGCATTAATGGCATTAGTCTCTACCTCCTTCTTGTGCTTCTTTTTTTGCTGGAAGTATTTCACCTTTATAAATCCAAACTTTTACACCTATTTTTCCATATGTGGTATCTGCTTCTGCAAATCCATAATCAATATCTGCTCTCAAAGTTTGTAGCGGAATCGTTCCTTCTTTATAAAATTCAGTTCTAGCCATATCTGCTCCACCTAATCTTCCAGATACAGAAGATTTAATACCTAAAGCACCTGCTTTCATTGATTTTTGCATACATTGTTTCATGGCTCTTCTGAAAGAAATTCTTCTTTCCAATTGACCTGCAATATTTTCCGCAACTAATTGCGCATCTGTGTCAATATTTTTCACTTCCACAATATTTAAGTTAACTTGTTTGTTAATCATTTTTTCTAATTCATTTTTTAAAGCATCTGAAAGATTTCCACCTTTTCCTATTACAAGACCAGGTTTTGCAGTGAAGACATTGATTCTTACACATTTGGCAGTTCTTTCAATCTCTATTTTTGAAATTCCGCTAATATATAACTTTTTCTTTACATATTCACGGATTTTATGGTCTTCTACTAAGTAGTCACTAAAATTTTTCGAATCAGCATACCATTTTGAACTCCAGTCTCTAATTACGCCAACTCTTATCCCATTTGGATGAACTTTTTGTCCCATGTTTTTGTAATCTCCTTTCTTTTATTTCCCTTTTTCTTCTTCTTTAAGCACGATCGTTATATGACTCGTTCTTTTTCTAATTCTTACAGCAGAACCTTTTGCAGCAGGTCTAATTCTTTTTAAAGTAGGCCCTTGATTTGCATAGATTTCGCTAACTACCAAATTGCTTCTGTTCATAAAGTGATTATTCTCAGCATTTGCAATTGCTGAATTAAGCAATTTTTCAATTATCTCACTTGATGCTTTTGGTGCAAATTTTACGATTGCTAACGCTTCTTGCACTTTTTTGCCTCTGATTAAATCAGCAACAATTTTTACTTTTCTACTTGAAATTCTAGCATACTTAAGCGTCGCTTTTGCTTGGGCAACATCATTTTCGATTGCTTTTTCTTCCACGGCTTATACCTCCTATAAAATATTTTTCTCTTTTATTTAGCCTTGCGTTTTCTTATCTCCTGAATGACCTTTAAATGTTCTCGTTGGAGCAAATTCTCCTAATTTATGTCCAATCATTTCTTCAGAAATATAGATAGGAACGTGCTTTCTTCCATCATGAACCGCAATTGTATGACCTATCATCTGTGGATATATGGTAGAAGCTCTTGACCATGTTTTGATGACTTCTTTTTTGCCAGATTCATTCATCGCTTCTATTCTTTTTAACAACTCAGGTGCTACAAATGGTTTCTTATCTCTTGCCATTATTTCTTTTCCTCCTTTCAAAAATTTACTGTGTAAATTTTAACACGAGTGAAATTTTGTTTCACAAAATTTCCCACGTTCTTATTTACGACGTTTTACAATAAACTTATTGGATTGTTTTTTCTTATTTCTTGTCTTATATCCCATTGCTGGTTTACCCCAAGGAGTTAATGGTCCTGGTCTACCAACTGGTGCTCTACCTTCACCACCACCATGAGGGTGATCATTAGGGTTCATAACAGATCCTCTGACAGTTGGTTTAATACCCATATGTCTTTTTCTACCCGCTTTACCTAATTTAATATTTTCATGATCGCTATTTCCAATCGTTCCAATTGTTGCTCTACAACGAACACTAATCAATCTCATTTCTCCAGATGGAAGTCTTACATGCGCATACGCTCCTTCTTTTGCCATTAATTGCGCTTCTTGCCCTGCTGAACGCACTAATTTTCCACCTTGACCTGGATTTAATTCAATATTATGAATCATGGTACCAACTGGAATATTCGAAATTGGCATCGCATTTCCTGCTTTAATATCAACATTTTCACCTGATATTACTTTGTCACCATTGGTTAATTTTGCTGGTGCTAAGATGTAACTTTTGGTTCCATCTTCGTACTCAATTAATGCAATGTTCGCACTACGATTTGGATCGTATTCGATACCAACCACTGTTGCAAACATATCATCTTTCTTTCTTTTAAAATCAATGATTCTATATTTTTGTCTATTTCCACCACCTTGATGTCTTACTGTAATTCTACCATAAGAATTTCGACCAGCATTTTTCTTCTTTTTGGCTAATAAAGATTTTTCTGGTGTTTTCTTCGTAACTTCTTCAAAGGTTGAAGTCGTCATATTTCTTCTTGATGGTGTATATGGTCTATAATGTTTAATTCCCATTTTCTTCTTCTCCTTTTTATATTTATTTTCCTAGTTTTTTTCTAGTTAATTTTTCAGATATTTTTTAAGGACTGCAACTCCGCTTCTCTTCGTTGCATAAGTTATCCGTAACTCGCTAACGCTCGAACGGCTAACTTAATTTTCCCAGTTTTCTCTAGATATTCGTAGGAACATCTTCGTTCCCATTTGATTACGCATTGAAAGCATCAATCGAATCATTATATTTCTTAGAAACTTTCACTTCTTTTCCGCCTTTTCCAAGATATTTAATATCTCCAGCGTTCGTATCGATTGTTACAATCGCTTTTTTCCAATCAGAAGTCATTCCTCTGTGAACTCCAACTCTTTTTTCTTTTCCTTTCACAGTCATTGTGTTCACTTTTAAAACTTTTACGTTGAATAATTTTTCAACCGCGTTTCTAATTTCAACTTTAGTTGCTTTTTTTGCAACTTTGAAAGTGTATTTTCCTTCTTGCATATCCATATTACTTTTTTCAGTAATAATTGGTTTGACAATAATTTCTTCTGCTACCATCTTAAGCATACACCTCCTCTAATTTCTTTACTGTATCGACTGTTACTACTAATTTTTTATATTTTAGTAAGTCAAATACATTGATTGTGCTAACTGAACTTGTTCTAACCCCTTCTAAATTTCTAGCAGATTTTTGAACTTTTTCATCTCCAGTTGCTAACATAATTAAAGCCTTATCTTCAATTTTCAAATTTTTCATCGCATTCGCCATTTGTTTTGTTTTGATTTCTTTGAAATCAAATTTGTCAACTACAACAAAATCTTGGTCCAATACTTTTGAACTTAAAATTGATTTTATTGCTAATTTTTTCTCTTTTTTATTGACTTTATATTTGTAAGAACGTGGTTTTGGCCCTAATGCAATACCACCTTTAATCCATTGTGGTGCACGGATAGAACCTTGTCTTGCACGTCCCGTACCTTTTTGTCTCCATGGTTTTCTACCACCGCCTCTGACTTCACTTCTTGTTTTGGTACTTTGCGTTCCTTGTCTTTGATTAGCCAAATAATTCATTAATACATCATGTACTAAGCCTTCATTTGGTTTGATTCCAAAGATTTCTTCTTTTAAATCAATATCGCTAACCTTTTTACCTTCTACATTATAAACTTCTACTTTAGGCATTTAATTTTCCTCCTTCCCTTCTATTTACTTTGCTTTACGCTATCATTTATTTTTAAGATACTACCTTTGTTTCCAGGAACACTTCCTTTAACTAAAATAGCATTTTTATCGGCATCTACTCGAACAATCACAAGATTTTGAATGGTTACCGTATCAACCCCCATATGTCCTGGTAATTTTTTACCTTTGAAAACTCTACCTGGCGTTGAAGTTGGTCCCATTGAACCTGGTCTTCTATGATACATAGAACCATGTCCCATTGGTCCTCTTGATTGTCCATGACGTTTAATAACACCTTGGAAACCTTTTCCTTTTGTGATACCTTGAATATCAACTGCTTCTCCTGCTACAAAAGTATCAACTTTAATTTCATCTCCTACTTTAACAGAAGATACATCTTCTAATCTAAATTCTCTTAAGTGTTTGGTTGGTTTTACATTTGCTTTGCTGAAATGTCCTTTGCTTGGTTTGTTTACTTTGAATTCTTTTACTTCACCAAAACCTAATTGGACAGCGTCATACCCATCTGTTTCAACCGTTTTTATTTGAACAACTGGACATGGTCCACATTCAATTACGGTTACTGGAATAACAGCACCTGTTTCATCAAAGATTTGCGTCATACCAACTTTCTTACCTATGATTGCTTTTTTCATTTTATTCCTCCTAACTATTGGCTGGATTTTTCCAGCATGGTCATTTTATTTTTTACTTCATAATGACTGCAACTTCGCTATGCTACGCCTGCATAAGTTTTATCTAAGTTAAAACTTAATTTCAATATCGACACCTGCTGGTAACTCTAACTTTGTTAGATTATCAACAGTTTTTTGCGTTGGATAAAGAATATCAATAACTCTTTTGTGTGTTCTCATTTCAAATTGCTCTCTAGAATCTTTGTGTTTGTGTGGAGAACGTAAAATCGTTATAATTTCTTTCTCGGTTGGAAGCGGAACTGGACCTGAAACTTTTGCTCCTGTTCTCTTAGCAGTTTCTACTATCTTTTCAGCAGACTGATCTAAAACAACATAGTCATACGCTTTTAGTCGAATTCTGATTTTGTCACTTCCCATTGTGTTTGATGTTGCCATTTTTTTACCTCCTTATTTTATTTTACGTTTCGTTTAACGGCAAGTTATTAACGCACCCTTGTGTTTTCTTCTTCACCTTTTTAAATCCAAGTCATTTTCAAAGAAAATTTGAAATTTTATGCCTTGGATAAGTTTTTTAGAATCCGTTTATCAAACTTATCGCCTCGGTCTTAAGCCTCGACATACTCTGCAAGAGTTCCCTCCGCTTAAGCAAAACGCTTAGTTTCACTCACGTAGCCACATCTTGCTTCATCGCTAATCTATACGCAGTTGATATTATACTATAGATTGGTAGAATTTGTCAATAGTTTTTTTGCGAATTCTTACTATTTTTTTACACAAAAAAACAGATAGTTTGCACCATCTGTTTTTAACTTTCTTCTTATTTGAAATAAATTGTCGGATTCACCGTAATTCCATCTTTGTACATTTCAAAATGCAAATGGCATTCATCTGCAATCTCAAAACTTGCAGTTTCTCCAACTGTTGCAATGGTTTGCCCTTTTTCAACTTGTTCTCCTTCTTTGACAAATTCTGTTGTCAAAAGGTTCGAATACATGGTTTTAAAACCATTTCCATGTGAAATAATAACCGTAAGTCCATATCTTGGATCATTTTTGATACTTTCTACCGTCCCCTTTTCTGCTGCTAAAACAACACTTGCTTTGTCTGCTTTGATATCAACTCCGCTATGTGTGCACCATTCATCCAATGTTTCCGAATAAACCAAAGTATCCATTACATAATCTTTCGTGATTTCTCCTACCACTGGTGCTTGAAAGCTTAGTTCTTCTGCTGGCTGTTCTGGCTCTTTTGGTGTTTCTTCTTGTTTTGGTTCTTCGACTACAGAAGGCACTGGTTCTTTGCTTTCTGGAGTTTTCGTCTCATTCTTTGCCGTATTTTCAGGCTTACTTTCAGTAATTGTATTTTGCTCTAACTCCACTTTCACCTGATTTTCATAATTCACATTTTGCACTGTTTTATCGCTTGAAAAACTTGCTTCTTCTAATTCCTCATTTGAAACAATATTTTCATCTTGTTTTGTGATTGCTAATAAATTTGCTTCTGCCTCATCATTTAGTTTTTTACTATACATCACAAAAACAGTTACAAATGCAATGATTGCCAATCCTACCGCAAGAGCAAATGTCATCACTATTTTTCTTCTTTTTTCTTCTTCAAAAAAATCTCTTCTACCCATAAAAATCAAT
The DNA here is from genome assembly GCA_948443845.1 of uncultured Eubacteriales bacterium. GTDB lineage: Bacteria > Bacillota > Clostridia > TANB77 > CAG-508 > Scatovivens. The sequence goes on from CAOJUE010000007.1 coordinate 69,439, forward strand.
TCCTTTCGTTTTTTATAATGGTAGTATCTTCATTTTTCTGAAAAATATACAAAATAAAATTTATTTTTTTATAGTTTTATCACTTGCTCCCAAGGCAAATCTTTCTTTCCAAAATGCCCATAATTGGTAGTTTTTCGATAAATTGGTCTACGCAAATCCAAGGTATTGATGATACCGCGTAGGCGTCAAATCAAAGGTTTTTTCAATTTTTTGGATGATTTCTTCTTCTGGAATGGTAGCTGTTCCGAAAGTATCCACTAAAATCGAAACTGGTTTAGCAACCCCAATGGCATACGACAACTGAATTTCGCACTTTTTCGCGTACCCATTTGCTACGACATTTTTAGCTACAAATCTTGCCATATAGCACGCCGAACGGTCAACTTTAGTTGGATCTTTTCCCGAAAACGCACCACCACCATGACGGCTATAGCCACCATAAGTATCCACAATAATTTTTCTTCCTGTTAATCCACTATCGCCCAAAGGTCCACCAATGACAAATCTTCCTGTTGGATTGATATAATATTTTGTATTTTCATCTAACAATTCTTTTGGCACAATTTCTCCAATGACTTTTTCTTTGATATCTTTTTTCAAAACTGCTAAATCCGTTTCTGGCGTATGTTGCGTAGAAACAACAATTGTATCAATTCGAACTGGCTTTTCATTTTCGTATTCCACGGTTACTTGCACTTTTCCGTCTGGTTTTATGTAATCTAAAATTCCTTGTTTTCTGACTTCTGTCAATCTTTTAGCTAGTTTATGTGCCAAGTAAATTGGCATTGGCATGAAATCTTCGGTTTCATCGGTTGCAAACCCAAACATCATGCCTTGGTCGCCAGCGCCCTCCGATTCTAAATTTTCGCCTTCTTTATCTTCATAGGACTTGTCCACACCGAATCGCAATATCTGGGGATTGCTTTGAAAGATTAATCAAAACCTCACAAGTTTCATAATCGATATCAATTTCTTTATTGTGATATCCTACTTCTTTGATTGCATTTCTTACGACACTTTCTAAATCCACATCTGCAGTAGATGTGATTTCTCCTGTTAGTAAAATTTGCCCTTTACCGGCAACTGTTTCGCAAGCAACTCTTGCATAAGGGTCTTTTTCAAAAAAACTATCCAAAACGCTATCTGATATAAAATCACACAATTTATCAGGATGTCCTTCTGTTACACTTTCTGACGTAAATAATTTTCTCATTTTATTCTTTCCTTTCTTGGCTTAATTTATGTTACAAGTTTTTTTACAAAAAAACCTTTGCTAAATGCAAAGGTTTCCTTTCGATTTTTACCAAAATCATCAGCCAAAGCATTTTGCTTTGTCGGTCTTAGCACCTTAAAAAATTAGGTTGCTGTGGAGTCATAAAGCCGATTCTCTCGTCCACTCTTGATAACATATTTTTATTATTTTATCTGGTTTGACAAAATTTGTCAAGACTTTTTTAATTATTTTATCAAACTTCTTACCTTCTCAATCACCACACCAAAGCCCACATCGTTTTTGTCTCTATTTCCTGGAATAATAATATCCGCCTTTTTCTTACAAGGTTCCACATATTTTTCATGCATTGGTTTTAGCGTATCTTTATATTTGGCAAGAATATACTCCAAACTCAAATCTCTCTGTTTTTGGTCGCGCTCAATCAGCCTTGTTAATCGAATATCACTATCGGTATCCACAAAAATTTTCAAATCCATCAAATCTGCCAATTTTTCACTTTCCAAAACTAAAATTCCTTCTAAAATAATAACAGGTGCAGGTTTCACGGTAACTGTTTCTTTTTCGCGCAAGCGCTCTGCATAAGAATAAATTGGTCTTTGAATGGTTTGCCCTTGGCATAATTTTTGAACATCCGAAATCAGCAAATCGGTCTCGTATGCCTCGGGGCAATCGTAATTTCTTTGCTCTCTTTCCGGCCTTGTCAAATGCGTTAGACTTTTGTAATAAAAGTCATGCGATAAAATGATGACATCATCTCCAAATTCTTCTTTTATTTTTGACGCCAATGTCGTTTTTCCGGAAGCAGTTCCGCCTGCAATTCCGATTATCACTGGTTTCTTCATCTTTTTACTCCTTACTTTTTATAAATACATTTCTTCATCATATATTTTTCCAAAATGCTGTTTTTCTTCTTGTTTCTTTTTGTCCAATATTTTGTGCAAATCCTCTAAAATCAGACCTACACCGCCTTGATTGTTGTCCGCTGGAGTGATAATATCTGCTATTTCTTTTAATTTGGGCGTTGCATTTTGCATAGCAATTTTAAGCCCTGCCGTTTGTAGCATTTCAATGTCGTTTCCTCCATCTCCGATTGCAATGATTTCCTCTTTTTGAATTCCCAAATGCTCGGCTAACTTTTCAATTGCACTTGCTTTTGTAACCCCTTCTCGCATGATGTCATGGTATGCCAACGTTTTTACTTTTCCCTCTGGATCTTTAAGAGGCGTGGTACGAATGCATTGCCCTGATATTTGCAAACCTGGAATACTTGCTAATTTTTGATAACATTCTTCCAATTCTTCCTTTGTTCCATTCACTGCAAATAGCGGAATTGGGTCTTTCGAATTTAAAATAAAGCTTTCTAAGTCTTCTTGATAATTAAATGGCACTCCCATATTATCGTACATTGGGTCAACAACACGCCTGTAGGAATACTTCGCGTCTGCAACTTCACATTTGGTTGTCATGCATTCGTATTCCAATCCATTATTTCGGCATACTTCAATTAAGCCCTTCAATTGCTCTGGCAAAAGAGATTGGTTAATCAGATATTTTTCTGATTGAATATCTTTCAAAATAGCGCCATTGGTAGCAATGATGTAACTTTGGAAAGCTGGTCCTCCCTTGTCTGCGATATATTGGGCTACTTCAAGCGGTCTTGCTGTTGCAATAACTGGAATAATTCCAAAATCGTCATACAATTTTTGGATGGCAGTTTTATTTACTTCTGGTATTTCTTTATCATCATTTAGTAAGGTTCCATCAAGATCAAGTACTACTATTTTATACATAAATTACACTCCTTTTTGTTTCTTAATAATAGTATCCTGAATCCGTGAATTTTACAGATTAATAAATTTCTCTATAAAAAAAGAACA
>CAOJUE010000008.1 GCA_948443845.1 uncultured Eubacteriales bacterium
TTTTGTAGTTGTTTGTTTATAATACTTTCGGTTCTTTGCTTTTAATTGATTCACGAATTCAGGTTATTTATATCACATTTACATAACTTTGTCAACTGTTTTCCACACATTTTACAAAAAACCCCTAGCTTTATTTACAAACTAGGGGTTTTTTCTATTGATAAAACAAAGATACCGTCACCGGCTCCTTTTGGTCGGCATATAGAACGCTGACTGTGATTTCATCTGCTTGATTTAGCCAAGTCGGAAAATCAGTTATTTCCTTGAAAATACCAAGTTTTTGGTATTCTCCAAAAATAACCGTTCTAACAATGAACACCGCTAACCGTTCAGCTGTCATTGTTTGAAGTTCCTCTTGTGTTGAAACAAGAATGTCTTGGGTATCATCTAGAACAATTCTGCGTTTATTTCTTTTCATTTTGCCTTCTCCTTTCCCAATTGGGGTCGTTCTTTACACTTTGCTATTTACTTTTATCTTATTTATATATGCCAATATTTTTAAAATATTCCAACAATTTCATTATTTTCATCCACATAAATATCTTCTGCTGCTGGAACTCTTGGAAGTCCCGGCATGGTAAATATTTTTCCCGTTTTGACTACCACAAATTCGGCTCCTGTTTTTAAAATAATTTCGCTTACATGAATTTTGAACGGTTCTTTGCACTGCAAATTTTTGGCGTCATCTGAGAAAGAATATTGCGTTTTGGCGATACAAACTGGGTAATCTTTATAGCCTAATTTTTCAATGTTGGCAATCTCTTTTTCGGCTTCTTCTGTGTATTCTACACCTTCCGCCCCATAAATTTTCGTGCAAATTTTTTGAATTTTGGTTTTAATGTCATCTTGCGTGTCATACACAAATTGGATATTTTCTTTTTCGGCAATTTTCATGACCTTTTCTGCCAAATCAACTGCGCCTTCTGAGCCTTTACCCCAAACCTCAGCCAAGCTTAATTCCACGCCTGCTTCTCTTAATTTGTTTGACAAAAACTCAATTTCCTTATCCGTATCAGAAGCAAATTTATTAATCGCAACCACGACATTGATTCCATATTGATTTTTAATATTATCAACGTGTTTCAATAAATTTTCTACACCATTTTCCAAAGCCTCGATATTTTCAGACGTGCATTCTTTCACATCTAAACCACCATGATATTTTAATGCTTTCAAAGTCGCAACGCAAACCGCCGCCGATGGCTTCAAACCTGATTTTCTGCATTTAATATCCACAAACTTTTCAGCACCTAAATCCGCACCAAAACCAGATTCAGTCACCACATAATCGCCCAATTTCAATGCCATTTTCGTTGCTAAAACACTATTGCAACCATGCGCAATATTGGCAAAAGGTCCACCATGAATGAAGGCTAAATTATGCTCCAATGTTTGAACAATGTTTGGATTCATGGCATCTTTCATCAAAGCAGTAACTGCGCCTTGTACCTTCAAATCACTGACTTTGATTGGTTCGTCCTCTTCGTTAAACCCAATGGTTATATTTCCAACTCTTCTTTCAAAGTCTTTCAAGTCATTGGACAAGCATAGAATTGCCATGATTTCTGAAGCAACGGTTATGTCAAATCCATCGTTTCTTGGAACAACATTTTTCTCACCTGAAAGTCCCACTTGGATTTCACGCAAAGATCTGTCGTTTAAGTCCATACATCTTTTCCAGATCACTTTTTTGAATTTCAATTTATTGCCAAAATACAAATGATTGTCAATCATAGCAGAAATTAAGTTGTTGGCTGCAGTTATGCTATGAATGTCGCCTGTGAAATGTAAATTAATTTCGTCCATGGGAGCAACTTGCGCATAACCACCACCTGTCGCACCACCTTTCATGCCAAAAACTGGTCCTAGCGAAGGTTCTCTTAGGGCTAAAATGGATTTTTGACCAAGCCTGTTTAAGCCATCTGATAGACCAATTGAAATGGTTGTTTTACCTTCTCCTAGCGGAGTTGGGTTGATGGAAGTTACTAGAATTAGTTTTCCATTTGGCTTGTTTTCTAGTTTTTTCATTAATCGACTGTCCACTTTGGCTTTGTATTTTCCGTAGGGAATTAAATCTTCATCTACGATTCCGAATTTTTCTGCTACATCATCAATTTTATTTAATTTTACACTTTTTGCAATTTCTATATCATTCATTTTATCGTTCCTTTCTTTACTATAAGATTGCTCCAATTGTGATTCCTAGAATAGCTCCTACAAATACTTGTATTGGCGTATGTCCTAGCACTTCAACTAATTTTTCTTGTACTTCTCCTGTTGTTAAGCCTGGCGTTTCTAATATTTTATTTAAAATTCTGGCTTGTTTGCCTGCGGCACGTCTGACGCCTGCGGCATCATACATAACGACAAAAGCCATTACCATGGAAATGGCAAAAATCCCGCTATCAAAGCCATATTGCTTTCCGATGCAAGTAGCAAGCGAGCAAACAACAGCCGAATGAGAACTTGGCATTCCTCCTGCTCCAATAATTCTTTTGACATCTAATTTTTTATTGACAATTAATTCGGTCAATACTTTGAATGTTTGTATTAAAAACCATAATATAAACGGAATGTATACGCATTTATTATGTATAATATCATTAAAAATCTGCATCATTGTTTCCTTCATCTTGGATGAAGTTTTCCTCCTTTATCTCATCATTTTGCTTAATTAAAATGGTTATTTTTTTCTCTGCTTCTTCGATTTGTTGGTTGCACTTTTTTGAAATTTGAATTCCTTCTTCAAATAATTTCATGGATTCATCTAAAGAAATATTCTCTTCTTTTTCTAGTTTCGTAGTAATATCTTCCAATCTTGTTAATAATTCTTCAAAAGTTTCTTGATTTTTCATAATTTTACCTTTCTATTAATCCATTTCCACAGTTTTGGTTTCTAAATTGACTCTAAAATAATATTTTACAGTCGCTGTGCTTCTATCTTTAACTGCAACAATGTATTCATCATTTTCGACATGGTCGAATACAAAATCGACTGAATTATCTGAACCCCATTCTTTTTTCACAAGTTCAATTGCTTTTTGCTTTTTATCTGTAATTCCTGGCTCTGTTGTTACATTGCTTTGATTGATGCTTACATTTTTGACAGTATTATTGGCGACAGTATTTTTTACTTCATTTGCTATTTCATTTTGAATCGTATTTTCTTCTACAAAATTTTGATTTTCTTGGTCATTTACTACATCATTTGTGATATTATTTTCATTCGTATTGGCTAGATTTTCGTAATCCTCCATTTTTTCGATTTTATTTTGGATATCATGTAGCATAAAAAAAGTAACTCCAACCACAATCACACAAATAATTGGAACCCAAACTTTCAAATTAATTTTGCTTTTTTTCTCTCTTCTTGCCATACTTTTTCTCCCTTCAAAATAATTATTTCCGTCATCTTTTGAAAAAATGCTTAACCTTTTATTATACCATATTTTTAGTATTCTGTCAACTTGACAAATTTGCTAAAATGTGCATATCACCATTTTAATACCCCTTCTCCAATTGGGCTTCTGATCTTTATTCTTTTAAAATTAATTCAATAAATTCTTCATGATTGCTATAACATTATCTATATTTCTTGAAGTATGTATAACTTGAATAATAATAATCTCATTTTTTTCAATATAATAGAATATTCGATGCATTTTGTATAATTATTCTTCAACTTACCTTCTGTGATAATTTCTGAATGTTGAGAATAACTTTTTAAATCATTTATAGCTGTTTTTGCCCAAATCACTACCATGTTTTTATCTCCCTTTTCAATTCTTCAGTAGTAAGTGCTCTACTTCTATCAAATGTATCAATTCTATTTCTTAATTCATAAATTAAATTTAATGTTTCCACAATATCATCAAAGGTAATATCATCAGGCATTTTTTCTAGAATTTTTATCATAACTTGTTTTTCACTCATAATAAAATCTCCTCGTATATTTTTATAGAATTTTTGCCTTCGCACTTCTGTCTTGGAATTTCAAATCAATTTCCATATCAGTTTTCAAATTTTCCGCACGTGAAATAATTTTATGATTTACTTCTGCCATACAATATCCTCTTGATAAGGTTTTGAGTGGACTTAAGGCGTCCAATTTGGTCATTTCTTTGGAAAACTGCATCTTTATTTGGTTGATTTTTTGGTCAATTGAGCCTTCCAATTGCTTGGATAATCGATCAATTTCCAAATAATATTCCTTTACTTTTTGGAATGGTTCTTTGTATATTTTAGAATTCATGCATTTTTCAAATTTTAATCGCATGCGTTCTGTTTTTCGCTTTAATGAGATTTTTAAGCGATTTTGATAAATCGCAATGGTATTTTGCAAATCTTCGCTATCCGCAACTACTAATTCTGCTGCTGCCGATGGCGTGGGCGCTCTTAAATCGGCCACAAAATCAGCAATTGTGAAATCGGTTTCGTGTCCAACACTGGATACAAGCGGAATTTCGGAATCATAAATCGCGCGTGCCACAATTTCTTCGTTAAATGGCCACAAATCTTCAAGCGAACCGCCACCTCTTCCCAAAATGATGACATCTGCCAATTTCATCTCATTCATAAATCGAATGGCTTCTGCAATTTTGACAGCTGCCCCTTCACCTTGCACTGGTATTGGTAACAAGCGAATATAAACATTTGGATCTCTTCTGGTTGAAACATTGATGATATCACGAATCACTGCTCCTGTATTGGAAGTTAAAACACCAATGATTTTGGGCATAAATGGAATTTTCTTTTTGTGTGCTTCATCAAAAAGTCCTTCTTTTTCGAGTTTTTCTTTTAATTGTTCATATTTTTTATAGAGATTTCCAATTCCATCCTCTTGCATAGCTTGCACGTAAATTTGATAAACACCATCGCGTTCAAAAACACCAACACTTCCTAACACATTGACTTTCATACCATCTTTGGGAATAAAATTCAAATGACCAGTCGCACTTTTGAACATAACGCATTTAATCAACGATGTTTCATCTTTTAAGGTAAAATACATATGTCCTGTGTAATGATGTTTGAAATTGGAAATTTCACCTGCTACATACACAGAATTTAAAAACTCGTCAGTTGCAACTTTATCTTTTACATATTTATTCAGTTCTGTCACAGAAATTGGTTTTATTTTCATTTTATTCTCCAAGTTTTTTATCTTTCACAACACTGGCTAAAATTCCATTAATAAATACTGGTGCCGATTCATCTGAATATTTTTTAGCAAGTTCAACCACTTCGTTAATCGCCACTTTGTATGGTACTTCTTTATAAAGCATTTCATAAATCGCAATTTTAATCAAACTTAAATTAATTTTGGAAACTCTGGTTAAACTCCAATTTTCCTTTAAGTTATTTGCAATCAAATCATTGATTTCAGAAGAATGCTCACACAAACCTGCCTGAATATCTTTTAAGTACTGGATTACTTTTTCATCTGTTATTTCATTACTTTCTACAAAAATGTCTACTTGCTCTGAATTTTCTTGGTCTTTTTGCATTTCTAGTCCATAAATTAGTTGAAATGCTAGTTCTCTCATGGCTGACCTTTGCATGATTTCCTCCTAAAACTTGTCAATAAAATTTTTTAAATTATCTTTTACGCTTTCTTTGTTATTTTGAATATAATTTCCTAAATAAATTCCAGCAATCACCACGATGACAACAATACACAATCTATATAATGACGTGCTCAAAAGGATAATCGCAATAATCGCTCCAATAATTGCTCCTTTATATTTCTCCCAAAATTCTTTAAAATTGTTCGAATGATTCATTTTTCTCTTTCCTTTCTATTCTTCCTCTTTTCCTTCTGTTTCCTTTGTATTTTCCGTTTCTTCTCCTGCTGGCAAACCTTTAATTTTTTTGTTCGTAATATTTTTTACACGAACATTAACTTGTCCTACTTCCAAATCAGCTGTTTTGCTTAATACTTCTTTTATTTTTTCTTGGATTTGGGCAGATACGTCTTTAATCATCATATCTTTAGAAACTAAGGTTGTAACATAAACCACTAAGTTATTATTTTTATCCAAAATGGTTCGGCTCGAAATCGCTTCGATTCCTTGCACTTCTTTGACGATATTGGCAATAATGTTTTCCAAACTTTCTTTGGAAATAACCAATTTTCCTGCACCATTTTCTAAAGTAACACCATTTCTACCATCGTCTTCTGGTTCACTTCCGAAAAAGATACATTTTAAAGCAAGTAACAGTATAACAACTGCCATTCCAATTGTTAGTTTAATGGAAAAATCATCTTTCAAAATTAACGAAATCGTTTTCGTCACCACACTAATTTGGATAACATCCAACATAATCAAAATTAGCCCAATTGATATAACACTCATAATTAGTGAAAATAATATTAAAGATAGTTTTTCTAAAAATTTCATTTTTCTTCCTCCGTTTATTCTTCTATATTTTCATTTGAATTTTCTTCTAATTCTTTTTCCGTCTTTTTATGAACACCTTGTACATGAACATTGACTTCGAGCACTTTTAAATCGGTCATTGCTTCTACTGATTTTTTAATTTTTGTTTGAATTTGATAAGCAACATCTGGGATTCTTGCACCATATTCAACAATGATATTGACATCTATTTTCGTGCTTTTTTCCCCAACTTCTACCTTAATTCCCTTACTCAAATTCTTTTTTCCGCTGATTGCTTCTGTAATTCCTGCAAATCCGCCAGAGGTCGAATACACACCTTCTACTTCCGATACTGCAATTCCTGCATAGGTTGCGACAACATCGTTTGAAATTTTAATCGTGTCATTTCCCATGACAGAAACTTCTTCTTGTACCTCGTTTTCAACCATTTCGTTATTTTCAGACATAGAAACATTCCTCCTTTATATTAATTTGTATTTAGTATATCAATTTATTCAATTTTTTACAAGCATTTTTAGGGAATTTTTAAGATTCTTTTTCCAAATTCCCATTACATTCGTTCAAAACCAATTTCAAATCATTCCAAAAATCAATTTTTTTCGTGTCATCTCTAAGAAGCGCCGCTGGATGAAAAGTAGGCATATATTTGATGCCTTTTTTCTCAATCCATTTGCCACGGCTTGAGGTAATTCCATATTGCTCGCCTAAAATATTTTTTAGTGCCGTATTTCCCATTAGCACCACAATTTCTGGCTTGACTAATAACACTTGATTTCTCAAATAGTCTAAACAAGCGTCTGCTTCATTTTTAAGTGGTGTTCGATTTCCAGGCGGTCTACATTTTACGACGTTGGCTATATATATTTTTTTGCGGTCAATGCCTAAGCCTTTAAAAGCCTGATTCATAAGTTGTCCTGCTTTTCCTACAAAAGGTACGCCTTGTTTGTCCTCGTCTGCGCCGGGACCTTCGCCAATAAACATGATTTTGGCGTTGGGATTTCCGTCTGCAAATACCGTATTAGTTCGATTTTCGCACAAACCACATTTCGTGCAAATTTTTACTTGCTCGTTTATTTCTTCTAATGTTTGGTACATTTATTTTTCCTTTCTTTTATTGGATGATAAATTGATTGATAAAATTGGCAATCCCGTTATGATTATTGTCTTCTGTCACATAAGTTGCAATTTGCTTTAGTTCTGGAATGGCATTTCCCATTGCTACGCTTGTTCCGCTATTTTGAAACATCTCGATATCGCTAAAATCATCACCAAAAACAATACAGTTTTCTTTCTGAATTTGAAAATAATTTAAAATTACTTTCAAAGCGTTGCCTTTGGTGGCGTTTTTATGGTTCCTCTTCCCGTAATATAAGCGATTTGAAAGCCCTTTTCTTTGCAATACCAAATGGTTTCTTTACTCTCTTGGGTTATTTCATTTTCACTTGTTAATAAGGTTCCATCTAAATCAAAAACAATTAATTTCTTTTTCATATTTTTCCTTTAAATTAATTTTTCAAAATTTCTTCGATTATATAACAGCCCTGCTATTTGCATAACATTGTCTTTAACCGTATAAACAACAATATAATTTCCTACATAAATCCTATACCATTTATGTTTTCTCTTTTTTTCTTCTTTATATACTTCAAATCCTTCTGGATTGATGCTTCTATCAATAATTGCCTTTTGTACGCTCTGGATTAATTTTTCAGCAGCATTTTTATTGTTTAATTTATAAATAATATAATAAAGAGTTTCATCAAATTCCTTATCAAAAGACGACAAGTATTCAACTTCATACTCATATTTCGCCATTCAAAATCCTCCTTGCCTTTCCAAACACCTCTTCATGCGTCAAAAACTTTGCATCTGGATTTTCAATTTGCTTTTCTAATTCATCAATTATTTTCTCCATATCCTGCTCACCAAACCTTTCTTCTAATTTATTTTGCATTTCAATTTCTTTTGTCAAATTCGAATATTTTTCCAAACTCATAACAACCATAGTTCCATAGCCGTTTTTGGTTAAATAAACTTCTTCCCCCTCTTTTAAAACTAATTCTTCTATCTCTGGATATTTATTTCTCAAATCTGACACTGGTCTTATATTCATTGTAATTGCCCCCTTTATCAATTTATTATCACTTTTTTATCACAATTTTATCACGATGTCAATATTATTTTCAAAAATTTGGAATCTCCTAAATAACATACTGCCCATACCCGCGTCTCACCAGCTCTTCATAAGCTTTCCAAACTTTATCTGGTATCTCAACTTCAATCTGCCACCCCTTTTCAGCATATACTTTCATTCGCTGAATATCGCCAACTAGCACGCTTATTTCTTCTTTTTGTGCATTTCCTTCATATCGACTAAAATATGTTTCACAACTAACTTCTTCTGATGCAAATACGCCTTTGTACTCTGGCATAATCTTTTTCAAACAAGCATAACTTCTTCTCTCTACATAAGGTCTCCCAACAATCAAAAGAGATTTGATCGGCAACTTCTTTTTCTCAATCAACTTTTTGACATATTTAAAATTTTCGCTTGTATTCGTCGACTGATTTTCAATCTGAATTTTTTCACTTGGAACTCCTTTATTTTCTGCAATTTTAGCAAACTTTTCTGCTTCTGGCTCTTGCCAAATTTTTTTGCTTCTCTTTCCATATCCTCCCGAAAATATAATTTGACCGCCAAGTCCATCTAAATACAGTTTTGCTGCTATTTTCGCAACTTCAAGATCCATACATCCTAATCCCAAAATCGCATCACATTTTTCTAATTTTTGATGGAGTTTCATATAATCCCATAAAATCTTCACTAATTCCATATCTTTCATAAATTTACACACTCTCTTTTACAAAGTAATTATTGCTGTTGCTCTTCTAAAATTCTTGCCTTCCGCCCTTGCCGAATGCACTTTATCCTGATTGCAAACACTGCAAATTCCGCAATCGATAATGTTCGATTCCTTTAACCCTAAATTTTTCAGTAAAATTTTGTTAATCAAAACCGTATCAATCATGTATTTTGTCTTGCCCTCTTTGATTTGCCCAACTTCAATAAAGTCGTTCAATTGATTCGTAAAACCAAATATTTCACTACACAAATCTTTCACATCTTCGTCCACCTCAAAATGGCATTTGCGGATACTTGGGCAAATACAACAAATAATATCACTTGGCTTGCACTGATAATAATTAATCATTTTAACTACTGTTTTTTCAGCAATTTTTTGAAAAGTTCCTTTCCAACCAGAATGCACATTAGCAATGACTTTTTTGACTGGGTCATAAAACAAAAACAAGATACAGTCTGCGTTTTTAGTCGATAATGCAATACTTTTTTGGTCTGTAATTAATCCATCAACCTCCTGTAATTCCTCACTATCTAGCACCTGGTTAATGCATTTCACATGGCTTGTATGGGTTTGAATTGGCTTAACAAGCATTTTTTCATCAATTTCAATTGCCTTTGCAATTTTGGAATAACTTGAGCTTTCATATTCAGAATTTCGGCTAAAATCAATCGTTTCGCCTTTCAATGTATAGCAGTGTTTGATCCCATATTTTAATAACTTTTTAAATTGAATATACTGTACATCGCCATTATTCTGAAAAATAATCGTTTCGTTTGAAAAATTAAACATGATATCTTCCTTTCTTCCAATAAAAATTATTTTTATTATATCCTTTTTATGCCTTATCGTCTAGAGTTTTTTACGAATAAAAAAAGAGTACTGACGTCTACTGTCAATACTCTAAAAAATTTTATTTTGTTTTTATACTATTCTTCATTTATTTGAGTAAATCCCGTCAAATCTGGTAACGCAATGTCTTCGTCTGTAACTTCGCCAACTTTGAAGTCGTAAGTGGTTTCTGTAAGAAGGTTAATATTTTCTTCTGAATTTATAGTTTCAACAGAATAGTAGATTGGTAAATAGGTTTCTTTGCTAACAATCAAATTCTTTGTATCTGTTACAATTTTATAACAATCTTGATTATTATATTGGCTTGATGATATGTCTTTTATTTTAAAAAATTCCTTAATATTAAAGTATTCCTTCGAATATATAAAAAATATCATTTGTGGTAAATTATTCAAAATATTGGCTTCAAATATTAATGTATCATTTTCTTTAAAAGTTTTATCTTCTAAAAATATAGCATATTTCTGATTGTTATCAAAATTCTTCCATTGGCAATATACACCACTGCCATCTTTTTGTTCATTCCACCTTACTATATTATTTTTTGTTATAATTTCTTCTTTTACTATACTACTATCTTTTATCGTAACCGCATAATACCTATTATCCTCATTCCTAAAATTTTCAATCGCCTCATAAACATTCCTTATCACAGTAAAATAATATATTCTTTTACCGATAAATACCGCCATTATTATCAATATGATTACTACAAAAATTACAATTCCAACTTTCTTTTTCATCTTTTGTTCCCCTCTATTCTACTTCAATTTTTATAGCATAATCAGCACTTTTGTTGTTTCCATAAGTCAAGGTGAATTTATAAATGGCTTTTCCTCTTTCAAAATAGGTTTCTTTGTTATCCAATAAATTCGCAATTTCCTCGCTAGGTTCAGTTGCATCTAAACTCACTCTTTTATAGAATACATAGTCATTTGATTTTGCACCTTTGACCATTAATTTGACTTTATCATTTTGCGTTAGCTTTATCTCATTTATCGCCATATTTTCTGTTACTTGTGTTATTTCTATTTTCTCTCCATTTTCCAATTGTAAATATAATTTAGGTGTTTCAAACATTCCATAAGAGGTTGGATATAAAATTAAACACATTAGTATCATAATCAAAATTGTAATACTAAAAATAAGTTTCGACTTTTTATCAAAATCATTTTTGGCTGAAATCGCTTTTACTCTTGTACTCAGTGTTTTAGCAGTCTTCGATAAGCCTAGTATTGACTCAAACTCTATATTTGAATTGGTTGAAAATTTTATTAAAGAATTACAATATGCTATTCTTTCTTCTCCATTCATTTTACTAATCGCAATTTCATCTGTTGCAAGTTCCATCTCTTCTCTTATATTTTTAAACATGATGTTCAAAATCGGATTAAACCAATGTAGTGATTTAATAATCAAAATCATAAAATTTACTACATTATCTTTTCTTTTGTAATGTGATAATTCATGCATAAAAACATTGGTTATTGAAACATCATCCATTTCCAAAAAGGAATCAAAAACTAATATTTTCACATTAAAAATTCCTATCGTTGATGGCATAAAAGTACAATCTTGTTTAATTAACTTTATAGGTTTGTGAATATGTAATTTCTTTTTACAGTTTTCTAATATTGAAATAACTCTTTTATTTTCTACTTGAATTTTCCCAACTTTCTTGTGCATTGAAAAATAAGAATACATTCTCTTAATTAGCAAAATTACAAAAACAGTAAACCATGTAAATGCAACAAATTTTCCAAAATGTACTTTTAACATTTTGTTGTTGTTCGTAATAATGTTATCTAATGTATCTTTTGAAATAACCGCATTATTGTTTTCATTCTTCCATAAGCTCATCATATTTTCAACTTCTGTGTCTTTTACTTCCTTCACATCACTAATATCAATCAAATTATAAATACTAATTCTACTTGGTACAGTAATCGGAAATAGTAAAGTAGCAAGAAACACTAACCAAAGCAAATACTTAGCATTCGGCGACAACCTATTTCCAACCATTTTCTTGATGCCCAAAACAACTCCACCAATAACCATTGCTATAATTGACATATATAATATTTGACAAAAGAATGCTAAAATAAAATTACTTATTACGCTCACTCCTTTACTTTATTTTCTCTTCGATTTCCTGAAGTAAACTTTTCAATTCACTCTTTGATAATTCATTACTATCCACAAAATTAAGCAACATTTCATTAAGTGAACCATGATGCAATTGTTTTATAAGACTACTCGTTCTTTTGGCCTTGTACTCATCCTCTTTTATAAGTGGCACATAGGTATAGGTTTTCCCTTCCTTTTTAGCAATTCCTACTGCTTTTTTAGCTATTAATCGATTAATTAGTGTTCGAATTGTGTTATCATTCCAATTGTGATCATCCAATTTTTGAATTATTTCCAAAGAAGTCACTTCTTTTTTCTCCCATATTACTTTCATTACTTCAATTTCTGCGTCAGATATCTTAATCATAATTCTCCTCCTTTACTATTTATGCTACATCAGTAGTTCAACATCGATATATTTTACTATAATTTCTCTCAAAAGTCAATAGTTCTTGCATATTTTGACAAAAAAAGTATTATATTGTCGAAAAATGTCGAACGATTTTACTTGACTTATGTCGATTTTCGTATTATATCTATAAATAATTAAATTGTCAAATTTTGAAATTTAATGATGAAAAATGACGAAATTTGTCATTTTATCATAAAAAACAAAGATGGGAGATTTTTTCGAAAGGAGAATAAAAAAATGCAATTTTTTAAAAAACTTAAGAACCTCATTGTTTCTGCTTTATTAGTAACAGCACTCATTGTTCCATCAACTGTGGCATTTGCTGCAGAAGATGTAGTGCGGGGACAGGAGATAGAAACTCCTGCTTCCGTCCAGGAAGCAATTGCTGAATTGCAACAAGACGAGTCATCTGATCATGTGTTCAGTTTTCCAGAAACATATAATTTGGAACCAAGCGTTGTAAATCTTGCTGCATACCGGGACCGAAATTTCACGAATCGGAGTGCTCCAGAACCATTGGTGTTGAGAAAATCATGTGATACAATTTCCTTAACAGCTACTTGTATGGAGGAAGGCGTGACTGATACAATCATATGTCATTTTGAGGATTACTCGTACAGTGGAACTTATAATTTCACTTTGCCTTTTACAGCAGATGGTAGTGTTACAACAATTGCTTGGCCATTGCCTGAGATAGAAGGCAGAATTTACTTTACTTGTAATACTCCAATGAAAGAAGGTCTTGCAGTATTTTCAAGATACGAATAAAGCAAGTTAAGCAGTTTAAATCCATTTAAGTAGTTTATCCCCCCATCTCCCACTTTGTCAGAAGGCAAATCTCTTGATTTGCCTTCTGTTTTTTGCTAAAATACTACATTTTTCTACACATTTTTACTTTTTTATAAAAAATTTTTCATTTTTTTCAAAAAACATCTTGACAAATGTGATTTGTTTGTTTTAAAATAGATTTTGTCGTTACGTTTGTGGTGTCGTGTAGAAAGGGGTGCGATTATGAAAATTTTTGATTTATTATTAAATATAAATTTTTTAATTAATTTAGTTTTAGCAATCATCTTTGTAGAAATATCTTTCGTCTTTTTCCAAAAAATTTTTAAAGAAAAAATTACAAAAAAGAATCATCTTTTTTATATTTTCATCAATACTGCTTGTTTTCTTTTTGGAAATTTATTGGGAAATTGCATTTATGCTTATAGTTTTATGCTTGTTAGTTCTTTAACCTTTATGATTTACGCATTAAAACTTTCGGATCTTAAAGTATTAAGTTATTTTAATTTTGTAACAATACTTGTTTTTCATATACAATGTTTGATTTTTAATTTGCTTTCTTATCATTCTTATTTAGAAATGATTACTTTATCCGTTTGCAATGTTATTGTTCTTGTCATTGTGTCTATTTTTTGCTTTATGGCTAATTTAGGGTTGCAACATCTTAAATTAGATAATCTTTTCGTTAATTCTATTAATAAAAACTCAACATTAATTATAAGTATATCGCTTTTTAATTTATTAATTATTTATGCTATTTTTTATGCTTTTTTTGAGTTTGTTTGTCAAAATATTTTTTGTATTTTAACACTTGATTTTTATTTCTATGTTTCATTTAGTATTATCATATATTTGTGCTGTTCAAATTATTGGAAAATTAAAATAAATAATTTACAATTGTGCAACAAAACTGTTTTGAATTTATATGATAATACTCGTGCCTTTAAACATGACTTTCGTAATATTCTTCAAGCAATTGGCGGATACATTCCAACGAATGATATGGACGGATTAAAAAAATATTACGCCCAAGTTGCAAAAGAATGTAACATTACTAACACCCTTTCCAACCTAAATCCTGAAGTCATTAACAATCCAGCAATCTACAATATCTTAGCCAATAAATATGATATTGCTAGCACACATAATATTGATATTAATTTAGAGGTTATGTTAGATTTAAACAATCTTCATATGAACCTCTATGAATTAACTAGAATCTTAGGAATCTTACTCGACAATGCCATTGAAGCATCGAAAGAATGCAACGAAAAAAGCATTCATATTGTCTTTAAACAAGATCAATATAAACAAATGCTCACCGTTGAAAATACTTATAATAACAAACAAATTTGCATTGATAAAATATTCGAAAAAGATTATACAACAAAACCCCATAACACTGGCTTAGGTTTATGGGAAGTTCGAAAAATTTTGAAAAAGAACTCAAATTTAAACTTACATACAACCAAAAATAATGATTATTTTTCACAACAACTAGAAATTTATTCTGCATAAATTTCTAGTTGTTAAAAAACAATTTTACTTTTTTCTCCAAACAGACACACTTCCATTTTTACAACTAAATTCTCCATTTCCTTCTTCGTCAATTCTTACAATATGCTCCTCATTCCCTGTACTATCAAAAAATTCAAAACCTGCAAAATCATTGCCCATATTCATTTTTATGGTGCCACCAATCGTATCTGTCATCACAACCGCAATCCCTGAATTAGCATGTTCAAAATCGCCTTTTCTCACAAAACCAATCAAATTAGAATCTTCAAAATAATCAACTTGTTCTCCATAAGCATACAAATTTCTGACTTCCAATAAATTATCTAACATTTCATTTTTCGCAACTACATTTTTTTCTGGAATTCCATAATAATCCCCATAAAAAACACAAGGAATTCCTTCTTTTCGTAGTAAAATCAAACTATATGCTAGTGGCTTAAACCAATCTGGAATCCAAGATTCTAACGCTTGTCCTAATTCTGTGTCATGGTTATCCACAAATGTTACCGCTTTTTGTGGATTGTTTTTTACTAATGTGCCATCAAAGATCGTTCTCATATCAAACCCGCCATTACTAGTAGACGCACGGTAAAAATTATAATGCAAAGGCACATCAAATAGTTTCATACAACCTTGTGATTTTTCTATGTACTCATTCATGACATCAATATTAGAACTCCAATATTCCCCTACCACAAATAATTCCTGTTTTTTTCCTTCGGAAATTTCTTCTAGCCATTCTGGAAAAAACTCCGAACGAATATGTTTGACCGCATCTAATCTCAAACCATCTGCCTTCGTCATTTCCAAATACCATTTTCCCCAATTTTGCAACTCAATAACAACATCATGATTATTTAGGTCAATATCCGCCCCCATTAAATAGTCAAAATTGCCTTTTTCTTTGTCGACATTTTCGTCCCAATGTTTTCCATAAAATTTGTAAATTGAGGTCGTTCCTGTGTTATCGTCCCAATCAACACCGTGAAAATGCGTCCAATTCCATTTGAAATTCGAATAGGTATCTCCTCTTCCCGGAAAATTATATTTGGTCCACGCCTTAATCGGAATGGCTTCTGACATATTGATAGTTCGATTGTCCGAATTCTCTCGTGTGGCAAGCACTTCCTCAGTTTCGTCCGCTCCCATTTTGTGGTTTAAGACAATATCAACAATAACTTTGATATTCTTTTTTTGAAGTACTTCTATAGCAGTTAAATATTCGTCTTTCGTTCCATATTTGGTTGGAATCGAACCTTTTTGGTCAAACTCACCTAAGTCATACAAATCATATACGCCATAGCCGACATCGTTTTTACCACCCGCGCCTTTGTAAGCTGGCGGTAACCAAACATAGTTAATTCCTAATTTTTTCAAATGATTGCTCTCTTCTGCAAGGCGATTCCAATGCTCTAAATCACTAGGTAAATACCATTCAAAATATTGCATCATGGTGCTATTTTGATTTTTCATTTTCGACTTTCCTTTCTTTTTTGAGAATGATATGCAATTTCCAGTGACAAACAGGTTGGTGAAATTTTATTTCCAATATAAATTAATTTCATCATTTTTCCGGGAATAATCACTTTTTTATTTTTGAACATCTGGTCAATTGCGTATTTGGCAACATATTCACTAGACAACCCTTTTAAATTAAAATGAACATTTGCCACATTATTAAAATTCGTATTCACAGGACCCGGACATAGCACACTGACCGTAACCATGGAGCCATCCTTTTTTAGTTCTTTATTGATTGCCTTTGAAAGAGAAACAACATAATTTTTGGTCGCATAATAAGTCGCCATCAGCGGACCTGACATAAAACCTGCAATAGATGCCACATTGAGAATTCGACCACTGTTTTTCTTTTTCATTTGAGTCAAATACAATTTGCTTAAAATATGAAGTGACTTAATATTGGTATCAATCATGGATAATTCTTTTGTTAGATCGGTTTGAGTGAACTTTCCGAAGTCGCCAAAACCTGCATTATTAATCAAAATATCGATATCAGGATTGTTTTCGTAAAGTTTCTGGCAATTTTCGATTTGAGATAAGTCCATGCATTCGATTTTTACGTTTGTTTTTAACTCATTTTTCAATTCTTCTAAAAGATTTTGATTTCGTGCCACAATGACTAAATCGTAGCCGATTTTCGATAAATATCTTGCCATATCTCTTCCAATTCCAGAAGATGCTCCTGTTATTAAGGCTTTCATGAATCGTCTCCTTTTTTGTGTTTATGTATTTTCTGTATCCTTTTTTAATTCGTTTTCCGTATTTTTGACGTAAACCGTTTGCGTTGGATACGCCAAATCAATATTTTCAATTTCAACCAATTGCAAAATATCACAATAAATGCCTTCTTTGACTTTTAAAAATTTTGCAAAATCGATTTCATTTATGTAAAGAACAACTTTGATGTCTGAACTGTAACTTGATATTTCGTCCAAACCAACTTGAATGGTATCTTCTAAGACTTCTGAATTATTTCGCAAAATTAATTTGATTTTTTCTAATAAATTTTTGATTTTCTCAGAAGTTGTATCCATACTCAAATTCAGCACAAATTCCAATCTTCTGCTTTGCAAGCGACTCCAATTTACAACACATTCTGCTGTAATCGTGCTATTGGGAATCGTAACAATCGAATTATCAATAGCTTTAATGCGTATACTGCGAAATGTCATGTCAATAACGGTTCCTTTATGAGTACCAATTTCGATGCAATCTCCAATATCAAATGGTTTATCTGTTAAAATAATCGCTCCACTTAGCAAACTTTTTACAGTATCTTGCGCAGCAAGCGACAAAATCACACCACCAAGTCCAAATCCAGCAATCAAGCCACTTAAATCAAACCCTAATTCCTTCATGATAATATAACCCGAAACAATCCACACAATGCCTCTTATAATCTTACAAATAAAATTTCCTGCTGTTGCACTGTTTTTTTGATGTTCCAAGTATCGTTTGATCCATTTTGCGTCTTTTGTAATAAACGAGTTGACAGCATTTGTTACCAATATAATACAAATGATTCTAAAATAGCAATCTACTTTTACTAATGTCTCGTAATTTATATGCAACATTCGAATTGCCAAATACAAACCCAAAAAAACAAAATAATAATTTAACGTTTTATAAACCTTACTTTCTTTTACTTTTCGCTTATTTTTCGTTACCCAAAAAACAATTTTTAAAATAATATTAGAAAATAATTTTCTAAAAATGACAAAAATGAAAAATAGTAAAAATGCCATAATTTCTTTGCCTAAAAAATTGACTGGATTGATTTGATTAAAAATTGCTTGAAAATATTCCATCATTTTCTCCTTTTCGCCTAATTTTTGTACAACAAGGGCAGACGACAGCGTCTGCCCTTATTTTATCCTTTGTAAAATGCTTCGTATGCCTTATAGGCTTGGTACACGTCAAATTTGCTTGTAATTTCATATGGTGAATGCATTGATAAAACTGGCACACCACAATCAATCACACTCATGCCACGATTTGCCAAAACAACTGCAATGGTTCCGCCACCGCCCAAGTCAACTTTTCCAAGTTCTGAAGATTGATAGGAAACCCCATTTCTTTCAAAAATTCCTCTTACTTCTGCAACAAATTCTGCTGGTGCTTCCGATGCTCCTGATTTTCCTCTTGAGCCTGTATATTTCACAATCGTTGGTCCTTTGCCAATAAAGCAACTGTTAATTTTGTCAAACGAAGACGGAAAACTTGGGTCAAAAGCGCCATCTACATCAGCCGAAATTACTTTTGAGTTATGAAATACTTTTTCGAGTGCATTGGGTTTATTCTGACCTGATTTGTTCAATAATTCTGTTATAAAATATTCAAATGTTTTCGATTCCATTCCTGTTACACCACAAAAACCAATTTCTTCTTTATCGGTTAACACACAAACCGCTGTATTTTTCGGTGTTCCAATATCTAAAATTCCTCTTAAGGCTGTATAACAGCATACTTTATCATCTTGCCCATATCCTGCCACCATGCTTCTGTCAAATCCTAAACTTTTGGCTTTAAATGCAGGAACAAATTCGATTTCTGAACTTGTAAAATCAATTTCTTTGATTCCATAAGTGTCATTCAATAATTTTAAAATATTTAGTTTAATTGCTTCTGAAACTTTTTCATCTTCAAATGGAATACTTCCTGCTACAATATTTAATTCTTCGCCTTGCACACCTTCTTTTAGTTTTCTGTCCATTTGTTGGGCTGCCAAATGTGGCAATAAATCAGAAATTGTAAAAATTGGATCTTCTTCCTTTTCTCCCATTGTAACTTCGATTTTTTCACCATTCGATTTCACAAATGTTCCATGCATACTAAGCGGAATATTCGTCCATTGATATTTCTTGATTCCACCATAATAATGCGTTTTAAATAAACCCAAACCGCTATCTTCGTATAATGGATTTGGTTTTAAGTCAATTCTAGGTGAATCGCCATGTGCGGCAATCATGCGAATTCCATTTTCTAGGGATTCTTGACCTATAATGGCTGAAAAAATCGTTCGATCGCGATTGACTAAAAATACTTTGTCTCCTGCTTTCAAATCTTGTTTTTCATTCAAATCTACAAAACCATTTTTGATAAAAATATCTTTTGATGTTTTTACAATTTCCTTTTCGGTTTTGGAAGAATTCAAGTAATCCATATATTCATCTGCAAATTTGAAAACTGCACTTCGGATCTCTTCTGACATTCCTTCCCAACCTGTTTTTTTATCATTAAATAACTCCTCTTTTAATTTTTGACCTTCTGTGTTTTCCATGATTTTTCTCCCTTCATTTTTATAAAATCTCGTCAATTACCTTTTCTTTTGCAATCGTTTCTGAAACAATTTGGTAGGCAGATTTTAATTGTTCTACTAAATCGTCAATCTTTTCAGAATGATTGGCATGTAGATACGCCAAACATTCTCCGTTTTCTACTTTGTCGCCAATCTTTTTGCACAAAATAATTCCTACTCTTCTATCAATTTCATCTGTCTTATTTTTTCTTCCAGCGCCTAAATCTATACTAATTTTACCCACTTTTTCTGCATTTAATTCCTTCACCCAACCGTTTTTCTCTGAAATAACAGGTACAATAATCGGCGCTTTTTCCAATTTGTTTAAATCGTACAAATACGAAGCGTCTGCGCCTTGCCTTTGTGCTAATTGCGCAAATTTTTCAAAGGCTTTTCCATTGTGAATCACTTCCCAAATTTGACTTTCCAGTTCTTTTTCACTTTCTGTACGACCTGCCAATTTTAACATTTGAACACACATCGTAATTACTACCTCTTTCAAATCGTCCGCCATTTGACCATGCAAAGCTTGCACAGCTTCTACCACTTCTAAAATATTGCCAACAGCATAGCCCAAAGGTTGTTCCATTTTTGAAATAACGCAAGTAATCTGTCTATCTTTTCCTTTCCAAATTTCCTGCATTGCTTTGGCTAATCTTTTGGCTTGCATTTGGTCTTTCATAAACGCACCAGAACCATAGGTCACATCAATCACAATTTTATTGCTACCTGCCGCAATTTTCTTACTCATAATGCTAGAAGCAATCAGCGGAATGCTGTTTACTGCAGCAATACTATCGCGTAGCGCATATATTTTTTTATCCGCTGGTGCTAAATCCATCGTTTGAGAAATCAAACTAATTCCAATTTCTTTGACATTATTTTTAAATTCCTCGATAGAAATATCAGTTCTGTAAGCTGGAATCGATTGCAATTTATCGACTGTTCCGCCTGTAATGCCAAGACCTCTTCCACTCATTTTAGCAATCGGAACACCCAAACTTGCCACTATCGGTGAAATAATTAGCGTAACTTTATCGCCTACGCCTCCTGTGCTGTGTTTGTCGACAACAGACTCTGAAATATCACTTAAATCAAGTTTTTCACCTGAATTTGCCATGGCAAGTGTCATCGCTAGAATTTCGTCTTCGTTCATTCCATTCATGCAAATCGCCATAATTAATGCTGCTGCTTGATAGTCTGGGATTTCGTCTTTGGTGTATCCTTCTATAAAATAATTTATTTCTTCTTCCGATAGTTCTTTTCCCATTCTTTTTTTATCTATAATATCAATTATGTTCATTTTTTCTCCTTTGTGTGCACGGTACCCCCGTGCCCCTACATTATATTATTTCTACTACTCTTGATGTTGGATAAATCTTACGTTTTACAATTTTAAAAGCAGCACCTAAATTTTTCGTTGCTCCCATGACTTTGCTTTCGTCATTTGTGTGAATATAGGCAACAATTTCACCTGATTTAACATCGTCTCCGATTTTCTTATTCAAAACAATTCCTGCAGTTCTGTCAATTTTGTCTCCGTCGTTCATTCTTCCTGCACCTAAATAACCGGCAATACTACCTACAATATCGGCATCAATTTTCTCGATATAGCCTTCTTCAGAACTGTAAACTGGCATGACAAATTCGGCTTTTTCAAATAAATCTGGATTTTCAATATAACTGGTATCTCCACCTTGTGCTGCAACCATTTGAAGAAATTTTTCGTAGGCTTTTCCGTTTCGTATGATTTCTTTTACGGTGTCTTCATTGGCTTTTAAGTTTTTGCTTTTGGTCGCCAAAGCCAAAATCACACTCCCAATCGTAATGACGACATCTCCCAAATCTTCAGGCATTTTTCCTTTCAAACTGTGAATCGCCTCAATCATTTCTAAATTATGCCCAATGGAATAGCCGAAGTGGTTCGTCCACGTTTGTGATAACAGACATAATTCCTTTGTTCAGTTTTTTGCCAACCATTTTTAGAATGCGAGCCAAACGTTTGGCTTGATCTTTTGTTTTGATATAGGTTCCACTTCCATAGGTGATTTCAAATACAATTTTTTGACTTCCCGTTAGCAACTTAATGCTCATCAGACTTGCTGCAATAATTGGTATACAATCCGTACAAGCAATTTCATTTCTTAATCTATAAATTTTACTTTCGGCTGGATTTAAATTTTCGGATTGATTTAAAATTCCGACACCATATTCTTTGATATTTTCCTTAAATGTTTCCATTGAAATTTCGGTATTGTAACCTGGAATTGACTCAAATTTATCAATCGTTCCGCCCGTAATTCCCATGCCTCGACTGGAAACTTTGGCAATTGGAATTCCTAAAGCTGCAATCACTGGCATTAAAATCAAGGTAACTTTGTCTCCTACACCACCTGTACTGTGTTTGTCGACAATATTTTGACTAATATCATCTAAATTGATTTTTTGCCCAGAATTTGCCATAGCAACAGCAAAAGCAATGATTTCGTTTTCGGTCATTCCATCTTTGTAAATATAACTAAGAAGCGCTCCTGCTTGTGCTTCTGAGATTTCGCCTTTATGATATTTGCCAACAAATAGTTTGATTTCTTCTTCGGTCAATTCTTTTCGATCTCTTTTTTTCGCTATGATTGTTTTGATATCCATCTTTTTTCCTTTCTTTTGTATCTTAAATGAAGTTTTTAATAAATGTTTTTCGATGCAACATACATGGTCCATTTTCTTTAATTGTTTTAATATGTTCTGCTGTTCCATATCCTTTATGTTTGGCAAAACCGTAAATCGGATAAATTTCGTCCCACTGGCGCATGATTCGATCTCTTGTGACTTTTGCAATAATGGAGGCCGCTGCAATACAGTAATTTTTCGCATCGCCTTTTACAACAGAAATGTAGGGAATTCCGCAAGTATCAATATGGTTTAAAGCGTCCACCATAATGACATCTGGCTTGGTTTGTAAGCCTTCTATAGCTAATTTTAGTCCTAATTTTGTAGCATTTAAAATATTGATTTCATCAATTTTGTTTTGGTCTACAATTCCAACACTATAACTTATGGCTTCTTCAATAATTTGCTCATAAATTTTTTCACGTTTTTTCTCCGAAATTTTCTTGGAATCATTGACACCTTCAATAAAAGAATCGGCTGGCATAATGACTGCACCAACGACAACTGGTCCTGCCAAAGGGCCTCTTCCTGCTTCGTCAATTCCGCAAACAAACTTGATTTTTTCGTTTTCATACAATTTATTTTCTTCTGCTTTTAGTAGATTTAATCGTTCGATTTCTTTTTCTTTCAATTTTTTCCTCGTTTCATTAATCATTGTATCTGTTTTTGTAAAGAGAATTTAAGCCTGTCATAGAATAGTAAAATGTTTTGGTTGTTCCTACATCATAGGTTGTTCCTTTATTCCATGCAACTTCGTCAAATTCATAATTGACAAAAAATGCGATTGTTTCTTTATCTTGAATCAAACTTGGGTCTAAGCCTTGTTTAGCTAGTGTTTCAGCGTCCCATTTATACCAAGTGCTACCTGCAAGTCCAGTTTTTCCGGCATTTTGTTCGATTAACTGAATTTCTCCTTGTGATAAAAAATCCACGCTAACTGGCTCACCAATCAAATCTTCGCTATTTTTTGAAAATTGATATTGCTCATAAACTGTTTCTGCTTTTGCTTTTACCAAAGCCATATTCGAAACCGTTCGTCCAAGTTTGATATCTGTTATGACCGAATATCCTGTTCCTAATGACACACTCGTCAAAACAAGCAAAACCAAAATCGTTATCACTAATGCTAAAATCGTAATTCCTCTATTATTTTTTAACATATTTCCTCCAAAAATTAATCTTCTTTAAGATTATTTTAATCAATTAACTGTATTATATCTATATAATTAAATTTTTTCAATAGAAACTCTAAAAAATTTTTTAAGATAATTTTCTTGTAAATCTTTCATTTTTGGAGTATGATATAGTTATATTTTAGGAGGCGATTTTCATGGATGATTTTAATAAGGAATTTAAACAATCTGAATTTCCAAAAGAAAACAATGCAAAAAAGTTTCTAGTACCTTTTACCGCTAGTGTTCTTGGCGCTGGATTAGTGGTAGGACTTTGTTTTGGTATACCAGGAATCAAAAATCAATTATTGGATTCGAAAGAAACAAGCAAATTTCAGACAAGTACATCTTCCTCTGAAATTTCAAAAGATTTGATTGATTTGGTGGAATATTCTAATACATCTGTTGCTGTTGCACAAAAGGTTTCCCCTTCGATTGTAGGCATTAAAATTAAATATTCGATTAGTTCTGTTTTCGGTTCAAGTGAAGCAGAGGCAACTGGTTCTGGAATTATTTTTAGTGAAGATGGCTACATTATTACAAATAACCACGTCGTATCAACTGAAAGTTCTTCTTCCTATTATGCCATTGAAGAAGCCGCTAGCATGACTGTAACACTTTACAATGATTCTACAGAATACGAAGCCAAAATTATTGGAACCGATGAATATACTGACTTAGCAGTTATCAAAATTGATGCTTCTGATTTAACACCTGCCACATTTGGAAACTCAGATAACGTACATGTTGGCGAATTTGCGATGGCAATTGGATGTCCTCTTGGTTTGGGAAGCACGGTTACTTCTGGTATTATTAGTGCGGTTAATCGAACAGTTAAAGATTCTTCTGGGGCAGAATATACTTGCATTCAAACTGATGCTGCTATTAATTCTGGAAATAGTGGTGGAGCATTGGTCAATAGTAATGGAGAAGTGGTTGGAATTAATACATTGAAACTTTCTGGAACTGGTGTGGAAGGAATGGGATTTGCCATTCCAATCAATTCAACAACAGAAATTATTGAGCAATTAATTGAGTACAAAACAGTCAAACGACCTTACATTGGAATTTCTTCTGTGGCAGTTGATGATGAAACTGCGAAAAAATATAATCTTCCAAATGGTGTGTATGTGTATACGGTAGAAAAGAATTCTCCTGCTGATAAAGCTAGTTTGCAAAAAGGTGATGTTATCACAAAAGTGGAAGGTACGGAAGTAAAAAGTGTGAGCGAACTAAATAAAGAAAAAAATAAATATAAAATTGGAGATACGATTAAGCTTAGTGTTTATCGAAATGGCGAGGAAAATGAATTTTCTCTTCATTTAGAGGAAACACCTGCTGAGGAAGAAACTTCGGCAACCAATCAGGAAATTGAGGATTCGTTGTTTAATCGAAATAACAAAAATAATCAGCAAAATAGTGGGTCGATTTTTGATTTTTTTAATTGGTAATCTGATAAAAAACAAGCATATCTGGATTTTGGCGATATGCTTGTTTTTTATTTGGTTTAATGGCATACTTCAAAAAAATCTAATTTTTGCTTAATTAATTTGGCAAAATTCAATGATAGAATTTCAAATCAAAATGCAGAAAATTTAATAAGAAAATTGCAAAATAAAGAAATTTTTTAAATATGACATTAAAATGTCATATTTAAAATTCCCCTAAAAATCAATAAAAGCACGATTTCTCGTGCTCCTATTTTCTATTTATTCATAATCTCCTCAAATTCTTCTCCGTCAATTTTTTCTCTTTCCATCAACACATTGGCAACATCATGTAATTTGCTCATATTTTGATTTAAAATATCCACTGCTTTTCTGTAAGCTGTATCAATGATATTTTTTACTTCTGCATCAATCACGGCTGCTGTTTGCTCACTGACATCTTTGTGTTGTGCAAAATCTCTTCCTAGGAATACTTCTTCTTGTCCTGAACCAAACATAATCGTTCCTACAACATCGCTCATTCCATATTTTGTTACCATACTTCTTGCAATTTTCGATGCTCTTTCGATATCATTACTTGCTCCTGTTGAAATATCTCCTAAAACAAGTTGCTCTGCCACTCTACCACCAAGCAAAGACACAATATTTTCTTCCATTTCGGACTTACTCATAAAGGATTTATCTTCCGCTGGACGATACATGGTATATCCACCAGCCATTCCTCTTGGCACAATGGAAATTTGATGAACATTATCTTGCGTTGGCAAAAATCTGCTCACAACAGCGTGTCCCGCTTCGTGAAAAGCTACCAATTTTTTCTCTTTTTCACTAATTACTCTTGACTTTTTCTCAGGTCCCATCGTAACTTTTACCATGGCTTCTTCGATTTCTTGCATACCAATTTCTTGTTTATCTCTTCTTGCTGTAAGAAGCGCTGCTTCATTTAATACGTTTTCCAAATCTGCTCCCGCAAATCCTGCTGTATTTTTGGCAACAATGCTTAAATCAACATCTGGTGCCATTCTTTTCTTTCTTGCATGAACTTCCAAAATCTCTTCTCTTGCTTTGACATCTGGCGCGCCAACTACAATTTGTCTGTCAAAACGTCCTGCTCTTAGTAGAGCTTTATCTAAAACATCTGGTCTGTTGGTTGCCGCAAGGACAATAACGCCTTCATTTGGGCTAAATCCGTCCATTTCAACCAATAATTGATTTAAGGTTTGTTCTCTTTCATCATGTCCACCACCAAGACCTGCGCCTCTTTGACGTCCAACAGCGTCGATTTCGTCAATAAACACAATGCAAGGCGCATTTTTCTTTGCTTGGTCAAACAAATCTCTTACACGAGAGGCACCAACACCTACAAACATTTCCACAAAATCAGAACCACTAATAATGAAGAAAGGAACGCCTGCTTCGCCTGCAACTGCTTTGGCAAGTAATGTTTTACCAGTTCCTGGTTGTCCCACCAATAGAACACCTTTTGGTATTCTTGCTCCCATATCTGTGAATTTTTTTGGTGATTTTAAGAATTCTACAATTTCTTGTAATTCTTCTTTTTCTTCATCAACACCAGCAACATCTTTAAACAATACTTTATTTTTGTCGGTCGAACTAATCATTCTTGCTTTACTTTTTCCAAAAGTCATCGAACTTTTATTGCCACCTTGGTTTGGATTCATTAATAATAACCAAAATACCAAGAAAATAATCAAAATAACAAATGGTGAGAAAATGCTCAAAATAGCCACAAATGCTGATTCTTCATCTTGCGTAACCGCTAATTGTCCTTCCAATACATGATTGGATATTTCATCCATAAACGCATCCAAACTTGGAATCGTTACTTCTTTTACTTTATTGGTTGTATCTGCGTTTTTTAAAGTCGCATAAACTGTTTGTTTATCAGACGATATTTCTATCTCTGAGACTTCTCCTTGATTAATTTCCTGAATTAATTCTGAATAATTCATTTTTCTGTCTGAACTATTCAGTAATCCACTTAATATTCCAACTGAAGCGATGATAATAATTAGCCAAATCGCTAATGTTTTAATTCCGTTTTTCAATTTTTTTCCTCCTTTAAATTCTATTTGCTCAATAATAGCATACAAAAATTTCTTTTTCAAGCCTTTTTTTCAAATGTCATATTCTTGTAATATTTGCAAAATTTGGTTTCTTACGGATTAGCAAGTTACCGCCATTATTTTTAATTGTTTCTTTTGTGTTACAATTTTGATATGCTTGTTTGGTGTCAAATATTTGTTGCCGATATTGTTGTTACATAGTTTTATGATGTCTTCCATATGTATTTTTTCAAGCCCTTTCGTCGTGCCAAATATTTTTTGAATGGCATATAAAATCATTTTCTTTTGTAGCACTTTTTCCAATGTATTAAATTTTTTTAAGTCCATTATAATTTCTGCATGATTGGATTTATTATACGCATAATTTTGCGTTACATTTTTTTCTTCAATACAAATTTGCTCATAAATCACAGGAATTTTGTTTTGCCAATACTCATTTTCTTCTTTTATAATGCAAGATAACCTTTGCAAGGCTACCATAAGATTAGGATTAAATTCTTTTTCCAGATACGGAATCAGCACATTTCTTATTTTATTCCTTGTATAAGTATTGTCATCATTGGATTCATCGTGCCTTGCCTCGATATGATTTTGTTTTAAATATTCGTCAATTTCCTGTCGTTTTGTTTCAAGCAAGGGACGAATGTATTTTCCATTCTTTTTTTCCATACCAATTAAACCTTTTGTGCCTGTCCCTCTTAGAAGATTCATCAAAATCGTTTCGGCATTGTCATTGCAATGATGGGCAATGGCAATTTTGTTGCTCATGGTTTTTTCTAGGATTTCATCAAAAAATTCATAACGTATTTTTCTGCCCGTTTCTTCTATTCCACATTTTTGTTCCT
This sequence comes from uncultured Eubacteriales bacterium, assembly GCA_948443845.1. Classification (GTDB taxonomy): domain Bacteria; phylum Bacillota; class Clostridia; order TANB77; family CAG-508; genus Scatovivens. The sequence goes on from CAOJUE010000008.1 coordinate 27,996, forward strand.
GTGCAATTTGTTTGATATTGACGTGTTTTACAAAAAAAGGAACTTCTATTTTTTCGCAAAAATCTTGTACAAATTTTTCATCGATTTTAGCATTTTCTCGTAACCCATGATTGATATGAGCCACAAAAATCTCGAAATTGATTTCTTTGGATAGTTTATGCAAAATATCCAACATTGCAATCGAATCTGGTCCTCCTGAAACACCCAGAACAATTTTATCGCCATTTTCAATTAGTTGATATTGGGTTACAAATTCAAAAATTTTTTGCTCTAACATAATTCTTCCCTTTTTTGTTTTATCATAAACCTAAAATTTTAAAAAGTCTCTTCATAACGACGTTCTAAATTGGCAAATTTTGTGAAACTTGGCATCCAAGCTAATTTCACAGTTCCTGTTGAACCACCTCTATGTTTTGCCATAATAATTTCTGCTACATTTTTTTCTTCGCTATTTTCGTTGTAATAATCATCTCTGTAGATAAACATAACAATATCCGCATCTTGCTCGATAGCTCCAGATTCTCTTAAGTCAGAAAGCATTGGACGTTTGTCATCACGTTTTTCCGCCCCACGAGATAACTGCGAAAGGGCAATCACTGGAACATCTAACTCTTTGGCAAGAATTTTAAGAGAACGGCTAATTTCAGAAATTTCATTTTCACGGCTGCTATTTCTCTTGCCACTTCCTTGAATCAATTGCAAATAGTCAATAACAATCAATCCGATGTTCTTTTCCATTTTCAATTTTCTACATTTCGCACGAATTTCCATAATGGAAATTCCTGCCGTATCGTCAATGTAAATAGGAGCATCTGACAAAATGCCTAACGTAGAAGCCAATTTTATCCAATCTTGGTCCTCAATTTGTCCTGTTTTGATTTTGTTGCTGTCCACCATGGCTTCACTGCAAAGAATTCGGTTTCCAATTTGCTCTTTTGACATTTCCAAGTTGAAAATCGCAACTGGAATCTTGTTTTGCACAGCAGCGTTTGTAGCAATATTTATTGCAAATGCTGATTTTCCCATTGCTGGACGCGCTGCCAAAATAATCAATTCAGAGCCATGAAAACCTGATGTTTTATAATCTAAATCGGAAAATCCTGTTGAAACTCCTGTAATATGTCCCTTTTGGTTATACAACTTTTCCAATTCAGCAAAGGATTCTACCAGCACATCTTTAATCGACGAATAGCCAGTTGTGTTCTTTTTTTGCGTTAAATCGAAAATTTCTTTTTCTGCTTTGTCTAATATTTTGTCAACTTCTTCTGTTTCATCGTATCCCAGTGCAATCAACTGGTTGGCTGATTGCAATAAATTGCGGAGCATGAATTTTTCATCTACAATTTTGATATATTTTTCCACATTCGCAGTTGTTGGCACTTTATCTGGCAAGGATGCCAAATATTCAATTCCTCCAACTCTTTCAAAATTTCCAGTTTCAACCAATTCGGCTTTGACAGTAATGATATCTATTGGTTCATTTTTGGCATATAAATTTAAAATTGCTGTAAAAATTGCTTTGTTATCTTCTCGATAAAACGCGTCTTCTTTTAGTACTTCAATGCTACTAATTACCGCATCTTTGTCAGTAAGCATTGAACCCAAAATTGCTTGTTCTGCTTCGATATCGTGTGGTGGTACTTTTCCTACATCCATTTTTTCTCTCCTATTTTATAAGGTTGTTACCATGACAGATAACTTGGCTATAACACCTTCATTTAGCTTAATTTCCACTTTTGTAACTCCTGCAACTTTGATACTTTCAGCAAGCATGATTTTCTTTTTATCGACTACAATATCATGCTCTTTTTTTAGTGCTTCTGCAATTTCCTTGGCAGTTATGGCGCCAAATAAACGTCCGTTTTCGCCTGCTTTTACTTTAAATTCAATCGTCATATCTTTCATTTTTTCAGCTAATGCTTTTGAGGCTTTAAAATCTTCACCTTTTCTAAAACTCTCCGAATCCTTTTTTGCTTGCAAATTGTTCATATTTCCTGTATCTGCTGGAACAGCCAAATTTTTTGGAAATAAATAATTTCTCGCATAACCATCAGCAGCATTAATGACTTGATCCTTTTTGCCAACACCCTTTATGTCTTGTTTTAATATTACTTTCATATGATTTTTCCTTTCTCGTGAGAATGTTTACTTAGAGTGTATTGTATAATAAATATTGGAATTTTTCAAGTGTATTTGATAAAATTTTAAGCCCTGCAACAATTTGTTACAGAGCTTAAAATTTATTTTGCTTTTTCGAATATTCCAGTAATTTTATTTAATACACTATCTTTATTGTCCGAACTTGACTCTACCTCAATTCCATTTGCAGATTTTACGATTTTCAAACTCTGACTTGCACCCAAAAGACTTTCATTATAAGTAATTTCATTACTTGTAAATTGAGTTATTTCAGCATCCCATGATTCTAATTTTGAGGTAATGGTAATGTTTAATCTTTGTTCTTCAATTTCAGCAAGCACAATTGTATAATTTCCATTCGTATAAATTCCATCCCAACTTAATTTTGAAAATTCATGCCATTCATAATCTCCTGTAAATTCGGTTAAAGAAGAACTTTCTGGCGCAGTAAATTTAAAACCATTGGCTGTTTTTTCAAGTTCTATCTTTTCCTTGGTGTCATAGATTAATTTTGAATCTGAATTTAATTCAATTTGTCTGGAATCTACTGTCACACCATTATTGTATTTTGTCATGGTAATTTCAATTTGGGTAGGACCTGTTCGTATTAAAGTTATGGTATAATTTCCTTTTGTATAGACCCCATTCCAAACATTTAATTTGGCACTTTCTGCTATGCTTATTATATTATTTTCCACATTTTCTTTCTCAGAACTCTTTTTTATTACACTCCAACATACCAATATCATTATGAGTGCAATACCTATGATAAGTAATTGTAGTAATGTAATTCCCTTTTCGTTTTTTCTCAAATTATTCCCCCCCTATTTTAACATTTAATCCATAGTCTGAAATTCTTGTTTTAGCCTTACATAACCTAATTCTTCCCAAAAATTATAGGCCAGATTTAAGCGAAACAATAATTTTGGTTTGGCACCAGCTCTGTTTTTGTCGACAACGCATGAATAGTAGCGCACATCTGGATCATCAAAACTTTCCAAATCCACATATTCTTTTGCTTCTTCAATGGGTGAATATTCGTATTTAGAAAGTGTTTGTGGATTGATTTGTTTAATCAAGCAAAGTGTATCCAAAACTTCTTTTACGGTTCGGCTAGCCGACATATCGTTAATGGTTAAATTAACGGGCAATGTGCTACTTTCTAATAATTGCATGGATGAGCCAATAAAAATCTCAAATTTTTGCGCTAAGTTAGACAAAATTGTTGCCGTCTTTTTGACTTCCTCACCGTTTCCAATATTTTCTGTGTCTGCTTTTAAGGTATCGTAAAAAATATATTCGATGTTTTCTCTGTAGTAATAGTTCATAATTATTTTGCGAATATCGTCATTTGTGTGTTCTGTGATATGGATAAAATAGATGGAATTATCGATTTGGTTATTGAGCCATTCAGTTGTTGCAATTGTTTGTTTAAATTCGGTAGAAATTTCGTTTAACCTTTGGACAAAATCGTCCATGGATTCGTTTTCTTCCCTTAAAATAAATCCCTTATCGTCTAATTTGACACCTTTTTTCTTATCTGGTCTAAACTTTAATTCTAGTAATTCCCCTTCTGTTTTGTGTAAATCTTGTCCATGCAAATTTTGATATGCTTTATTATTTAAAATCGTTGTAATTAAGCAAAGTTTCATTTTTTCAACGGACATTTCGTTGGAAATAATGAGTACTTTTTTCTTTTCTACAAATGCCAAATAACTTGCAATATTGATTGTAAACCTACTCTTACCAGAGTTAGAAGGCATTGCATATACAAATGTTTCCCCTTTTCGAATTCCTTTAAATACACTACTTAAAATTGGAAAAGGCAGAGCAGCACCTGTTGCTAATGTACTTTCATCGTTTAGTAGAAAACGAGTGGTATCATCATTTAATCTACCTTGACTCAGTCCACTTGTAACACCAATTTGCTCAATCGCGCTTTCAACTTCTTCTACAGTCATTTCATCATATAATTCATAATTGATGATATTTAAAATGTTTTCTCGAATGATTTTGGTTGGTGCTAATAAATAATTTTTCTTGAGGATAAATAATTTTTTTAGCATGGTATAAATGACTTCGATGTCGTAATTTCTTTCGCTTGCCATTTCTTGCAATTGCACTTTTAGGCTATAACTTTCTTTGGCTTCTAAAGGAAGCTTGAAACCTTCTTTGGCGATGGCTGGAGCATATTGCTCGGATTCACGAAAGATAATAATTCGGTACATATTATCTAATTCTTTGTCTGAAAAATGGCAATCTTCGAATTGGAAATAATAGCGGGAAATTGCTTTTGGGTTATTAAGTAGCAAACCTAAAAAGATGTATTCTGCTTTTAGGCTAGATAATTTTTCTAGATCAATTTGCTCGGGAGTTTTTACTGGTTGTTGTTGGTTTTCTTCTAGCTCTACTTGTTCTGCCTCCTTATCTTCGGTGTCTTCAATATCCTCATATTCCTCGTCGTCTTCTAGCTCTTCGTATTCTTCGCCATCTTCTAATTCTTCATATTCTTCGCCATCTTCTAATTCTTCATATTCTTCGCCATCTTCTAGTTCTTCGTATTCTTCGTCGTCTTCTAATTCTTCATATTCTTCGCCATCTTCTAGCTCTTCGTATTCTTCGCTGTCTTCTAGTTCTTCAAAGTCCTCTAATTCTTCTAACTCTTTCTCATTTGGGAAATCCATTCTTCTCCTCCTATCTTTTGTATTTCTTTGTTCAGATTATATCGATGATTGCCATTTTTGTCAACAAAAAATATTTTCTATTTAGGAAAACAAATAAAAACCACGTTTACTAAAGACAAAATATCGGAAACTCAGAACAGTAAGACAATCATTCTAAATCTTGTTACCTTTACTCTGACTTGTGCCTAACAAATTTTTTTAAATTGTGAATTGTTAATCTTGTTTATTTTTTGAAAATTTGTTATATTTATAAAAAAATATCTTGACAGTCTTGAAATAATGCGTTATAATAATATTGTTTTGTGAGTAAATAAAAATAAAATATGGAGTATTATTGGCATTTAATGACTTCTTTTCAATAGGTATTTCTGTTATTCGGCTCAAAATTTTATGGTTTATATAAAACAAAACTTTGTAATAATTTATTTATCGAGGTGTAGCGCAGTTGGTAGCGCGCGTGGTTTGGGACCATGAGGTCGCAGGTTCGATCCCTGTCACCTCGACCATTTTTTGCCCTTTTTTAGGGAAATTTAAAAGAATTTATAAAAATTCAAAACTTACAAATTATGCTATTTTTCAATAGAAATTGAAAATAGCATAATTTTTTTGCGTTCTGAAAAATTCCTAAAAATATGTCTATTTCTTTCAAGAAAAAGTTTCTGTAAAATTTTACAAAAATTTCTGTAATTTTCTGTAAAACGTTTTTCCTGAAATTTCAATCATTTTAAAGTTCTTCAAATAAAACTGAAAGGAGAACTGATTTTATGGACTTTATCCCCTACAAATCTAACGAATGTTTTGAACATTTATATTATCAAATACCAATGGAGTTGTTTTTCAATCCAAAATATAAAAATAAACTTAATTCGGATAGTAAAATTCTATATGGATTTCTGCTAAACCGATTAACCCTATCTGCTAAAAATCATTGGTGTGATGAAAATGGCAATGTTTATCTTATTTTCACTCGAAAAGAAGTGCAGGAACTGCTGAATTTATCAGATAAAACTGCAACAAAAGCGTTTAAACAATTAAGTGAATGCAAGTTGATATATGAGAAAAAACAAGGTTCTGCAAAACCAAACTTAATTTATGTTGGGAAAATACAACATGATGAAAATTTTACAAAGCTGATTCGTAAAAATTACGATTCAAGAGTCGTAAAATCTACGATTCATGAACCGGAAAATTTACGACCAAGTAATAACTATAATAATTATATTAATAAAGGAAATAAGCAACATAAATTTTCAAACTTTGAAGAAAGTAATTACAGTAATATTGACTGGAATTTACTATATGATAATTAAAATTTAAAGGAGATTTAGAATTATGAATGATAGAAAAGTAAATGAAAATGGAATTGAATATATAAAAGTTGGTGATTATTATATGCCGAACTTAAAAGCACCAGAAGATGTAAAAATTTCTAAATTAGGTAAATATGGAAGACTGAGATTACGTTATCTTAAAGAAAATAAAAAGGCTGAATATACGATTTTATTTATGGATAATAAATTACAAAATCACCTGATAGAAATAGACAAAATAGCAAATAAAAGATTGGATTTGCTAATGAAACAACTAACTGAAAAAGAACATATTACAGAAGAATTAAAGGCAGAAAATCAGCTAGAATGGGTCGGTAAGATGAATAATATTAAAAATTGTGCTGAAGAAATGATACTAAAAGAATTAATTTATGTGTAAAGTGAGGTAAAAATATGGAAGATTATGAATTGTTTAATTTAGATTCTACGGAGTTATATGAATGCATTAGTAGTGCAAAAATAAAATTAAAAAATACGAATGCTAATTATAAAGAATTATATAGAAAGCTTGAGAAAATTAAAGATAAATTCCCTAATATTCGTGGTATTTTAGAAGATGAACAGCATTCTGAATTGACATTAGAAGAAAGCGAAAATCTGCTAAAAGCTATCAATTTATATCGTAATATTTTGCAAATGGAAGAACATGAAATTTTCTTTTTAGGTGGCAAAGAAACCTATAATTTCTTTAAGAAAATTGACATTTTAAAATAAAAAAATGGTTGAAAAAGATACAAGTTTTATACAATTTGTATCTTCTTTCAGGCAGTATTATGAAAGATTTTGAGAGAGTACTCTTGAAAAATCTTGAATAGAGCAAGCAACGTATTTGTACTCACGTTACAAATACACCTATTGAATGGGACAAGTCCCAAACCCTTTTAAAATTTTTATAGAAAGTGAGAGAAAATTTATGAGAAAAAGAAACTTAAAAGTTAATGTATTTTTGAATCCAGATGAGAAAAAAATTTTTGAAGAAAAAGCAAAAAAATCTGGTTTGAATCAATCTGAATTTTTCAGAAAAATAATTTCAGATTATCAGTTAAAAGAGCAACCTGATGAAAGATTTTATGAGGTACTTTTTCAATTAAGAGGAATGGCAAATAATTTAAATCAAATGGCAAGAGTTTATAATCGAAATCAAGGTTATGTGAAAGATTACAAAATTGTTCCGTTGTTTGAAGAAGTTAGAGATTTGGTTTTGAGTTTGCAAGAAGTTTATATCTTGCCTCAAAAGAAAGGAGCTCAAGTTGGCAACAACAAAACTTTGGAAATTCAAGAGCAGATTAGACAGGTTAATTGATTATACAATGAATGGAGAAAAAACAAAAAATAAATTGTTTGTATCAGGTATCAATTGTATGCCTGATACAGCCTTTCTTGAAATGACTAACGTTAAGAAACAATTTTTCAAAACTGGTGGAATTGAATGCTTTCATGGTTATCAATCTTTTGTTGAAAGAGAAGTTACACCAGAACAGGCTCACGAAATTGGAGTAAAACTTGCTGAAGAATTATGGGGAGATAAATTTCAAATTGTAGTTTCAACGCATATAAATACAGACAATATTCATAATCATTTTGTGCTTAATTCAGTGTCTTTCTTAGATGGAAAACGATTTTGTAATACAAAGAAAGATTATGCGTTAATGAGAAAGACTTCTGATAAATTATGCAGTGAATATGGATTAAGTATTTTAAAGCAAGAAGAAAAATATGATAAATACGCTACAAGCAGTTTATATAAGGAATTAATGAAAGATTCTATTGATTATGCAATTGCAAGTAGCAAAAATTATAATGAGTTTATTAAAATACTTGAAGATTTGGATTACATTGTTACTGATAAAAACAATTCTCTATCTGTAAGACGTGAACCTTACAAAAGAAATACAAGAATTGAAAGGCAGTTTGGAAAACATTATTCGAAGGAAAATATTTATAAAAGAATTTTGGAAACACAAACGAGTTTTCCTTATTCTCCTGAACCCTATTTGTTGATGAATAGAACTCGTGAAAATTACGAAAAACTTAATCCGAAAAAAGGCTCTTTGGCTTGGTTATTTTTGCATTATATAAAATTACTCCACCCTCATACAGAAAATGTCTTAAAAACCAATTTTACAAGAATGACACCTATTTTATTGCATGCAATAAAAGAAATGAATGAGTTTTCTGAACGTGTGAGATTTTTATGTAAGTATAACTTGGAAACTGATGCAGATGTAATGGAATTTAAAAAGTCGGCTTATCAGAGGTTAGCACCTTTAAAAAGTGAAAGAGAAAATCTTTGGAGAAAGCATAAGCGAGCAAAAACTGATAATGATAAGAAAGTAATTGAAGAAAAAATTGTTGATATTTCGAAACAGATTAGTCCTATTGATGAAGAAATAGGGATTTGTAATAATATTTTAAACCGTGTTGAAAAAATTAAAAAGTTTGAACTTCATCAGAAGTTAGAGCAAGAAAAGCAAGATTTTGAAAATAAGCCAAAGAAAATGAGAAATAAAATCAGATAATAAATTAAAGAAGCATTTAATTGCTTCTTTAATTTATAAAAGGTTCTAAAAAAGTAATAATTGCTGTTATATTAGCTCCTATTTCCATAAGTTTTGGTACTAAATTTATACTTTGCTTTAATCCTTCCGTAAAAGATTTTAAAATCCCTTTTCTAGGTTTATCACGATTTAATTCTTCTTTTATTCCATCAACATTATCAAGAATTTCATTTTTTACACTTTCATCAATATCATTATTTTCTAATATTTCTTTTAATTCTTCAATTAGTTTATCTAATTCCGATGTATTATTAATTTGAGATGCAGTTAAGATTGCATTATCTTTTGCGATATTAACTTGATTTCCATTTATGTATACAACATTTGGATTGATCTCTTTATATTTTTGTTCACGTTCAAAATAACTTCTTCCTGCTTGAGTTAAAGTAGCATAATAAACTGTATCACTTCCCCAAACAACTTTAATTAATCCATTTGAATCAAGTGTTCCAATTATTCCTCTGAAAATATCTTTCAAATCGTTATCAACTTTGTCTTTTAAAAAATTGGTAACATCACCATTTTCATTATCTATCTTCAATATCTCTCTTAACAATTCTTTCTCACTACTTACTAATTCCTCAAACAACTCTGTTCTTCTTCCTTTCTTATCAAAATATTCCAAAGCTTCTGGGGTTAAAGTTACACTCCACCCGCCATCAATAAATAATAAATAGTTGGAAATATAATCATATAATTCTAAACTTTCCATTGTATCTTTTATAGAAAGTCTCATACGTTCAGGAAATTCATCATATGAACCATCTATACAATAATCTTTTATTTCGTCATATTTTCTTAAAAATACTTTTAACATTTCTTCTGCATTTTTATTTAAAATATTCATTTTGCCCCTTTCTTTATCCTTTTCAATAATCAGTCTTTTTTGTTCTTTCTTAACAATATCACTAATTTGTTTATTTAAATCTTTCTCTAATTTTTTCATATTAAATTCTATTTTAAATTTTGCCATTTAACTCCCCTTAATTATTAAGTTTTAATATATTTGCATTAACTTAACTACAAAATGTAATTTACTCTTTTAGTAATCATTATAATATCACAAGAATAATCATTTTTCAACAATTTTCTCTAAATATTATACTTCTTGCAAAATTTCTCTACAATATCATCAATACTCAATTCACTATATAAAAAAATTCACTTATTTCATCAACTTCTTTTTCATCTTCAATTCCCAATTCTTCTGCAATATCATAAACTGGAGAACATACTGCAGGCGATATATCAATATTAAATAAATCCTTATTTTCATTGATTAATTCCATAAAACTTTCTTCTTGTCGATTTTTCTCGATCACATAATTCAATAAAATCTTTATTATTTTTAATCTTCTATCGTTTTCCATTCTATATCTCCTTTTAAAATCTGTTTTGACATATACTTAGTGTCATATTATCACAAAGCACAGGGTAAAATCAATATAAATTAGTAAAAAGGTGGTAAATTTATGGCTGTTAGAAGATTAAATAATAATTTGAATGTAATTGCTGAAAATTTAAGATATTATAGAAAATCAAAACATTTATCACAAGCAGATTTGACAAGAGAACTTAATTTACTTGGAATCAATATGCACAAAAATGATATTTTTCTCATTGAAGCTAACAAAAGAACTGTAAAAGATTATGAATTATGGGGATTTATTAAGGTTTTAGGCATTAATTATGACGATTTATTTAAAGGTATTGAAAACAAGTTAGAAAATTTCTAAAAATATATTGACTTTTTTTAATTATAAATGTACAATATAATTGACAAAAGTTAAGAATTCATGTATAATAATATTGTATAATGTATAAATAATTACATATAATTAGATTATAAATATCTTATGATATTTTAATATAAAAGCTCTGTTAATCCGTTTTAACGGCTACGATTTATTCGCGGTCTAGGATTAACGGAGCTTTATTTTATCAATTATTGTCTTTTTTATTTCCCCTTTTAGTAAGAGATTTATCAAAATGAGAATACCTAGAGATAAAGTTCCAATGTCTATATTGATGTTTCCATATATTCGTTATATCTCCATCATTACTTGTATTCATACCAACATTAAAACCTGGTCTAATATCTCTAATATTTTTATTAATAATTTTATATAATTTATCTTTTGCTATAGTTCTTTTGGATCTTTTTCCAGTATCAGCATCTTTAAGTTTATGAAAATCATTTAATCTAAAATTCATTGCTCCTAGAATAATATCCATACATTGCTGAATAACATGTTTTTTAGAGTCTATTTCTACGATTTCAATTATCTCAATGTTGCTTTGTTTTAATTCATAATTGTATCTATACAAACTATTTTTTAAACTTGTCTTCTGATATTCACTACATGGTAAATCATCTAAATATAATGAAAAATTCACCTTATTTTTAAATGGTGTAGGATTACTAAATTTTAATCCAAAGGCATCTTTTAAGAAATAATAATACAAAATACTATACTCATTATCAGTATGTTCTTTGGACAAACCTTCTGATACATAAGCATTTTGACCAAACATAACTCTAAACTTTATTTTTCCTGATTTAATAAAAGAAAAAAATAAATTTATTATATCTATGTATTTATCTAAATAATTTGCGGTAACTTTAGTCCACTTTATCTCGCCATTAAGATTTAATTCTGCTTTTTTATCATTTAGAGCTTTTTCTATAGTTTGTACATCAGCAACTTTTACTAAAGCACCGACCATAAAAATTACTATAATATGTACCATCACTTACAGATTCATCTGCGTAAATTCTATATGTTATTTCTTGCACTGCTATCTCTCCTATGTTTTTAATTATAAGTATTTTATCACATTTATATGGTAAAGTAAAGATTCTTTTATTGAAACTTTTGTAAATATTCCTATTCCGAAAAATCAAGATTTTTTCATTTTTTCGGAATAAAAAATTATAATATAATTTCATTCTAAAAAATTCATATACATTTTTAACTAAAATGTTCCATAAGTTAATTGTAATGGAGTGTCTTTGATTATTTTATAATATTTAATCTTTTTCATCTCTACGATACCAAAACTCTATGTATTTCTCTATTTTATCATTCGTTTCATCTTTTTCAACTATTTTCATTAATTTTTTATACACTTCTAAATTTATTTTTTCATCAAAATATGCTTTTTTTAGAGCCGTTCCTCTTATTTTAAAATTCTCAAATTGCTCTTTTAATTCTTTATTATCAGGATTTCTTCTAGTTCTCATTATTTTTACTTGATAAATTTTATTATATGTAGAAATGGCTGGATCTTGTTCAGCTTTTTGAGCATATTTTTTCTTTGCTCCAACATCTTTACAAGTACTGCCATCTAAATGTTTGTAATCACAATATATTTCATCTATTCTATGCGTAGGTATAAAATATTTGCCATCATTTTCACAAGTTTTAATTGGCATAGTATTTCTTGTTACAATTAATTCTAATATTCTATAACATAAACTATAACAACCATGCTCTGTTTTATAACTTAAATTACTACTTACTCTAATTTCTTCTTTTTCTATTAATTTTAGTATTTCACTTAAAGATTTATTTAAATCTGTATCATTAAAATTTTCAGTTATATTTTCTAAAGATAGTGTATAATTATTTTGTATGACAAATAAATCCCTATTTAGCAATGTGAATGCTCTTAATTTTGAAATACGATTAACTTCTTTATCTCTATTATCTCCATTCAAATTGTAAATATAATCTACACATTTTCTAAAATTCACTTGATAACCTTGAAAAAACTTTTTCACATAATCATACCATTTTTTTGCATATTCTATAAAATCCACTTCAGAATCAAATAACCATTGATTTCGTTCAGAATATTGGTCTTCATCAATCTTAGAATAATCATCGCATCCATAAGCAAAAAAGAAAGTATTATAGGCAGTATAAAAATTGGTAAAATCAGCATTTAGAAATCTCATCAATAGCATTCCAAAACGTTCTACAACTGGAGTTCTATTTATATACATTTTTTTAGAAGAAGGTTTTACTGTTGAAATATCTTCTTTTAATTCTCTTAAAATAATTTTACGTTTGTCAAAAGTTATTCTAGTATTAGTTGCATAATAATCATATAAATTTGTTGTATAAAATTCAAGATTATTTTCTGGACAAAATGTCATTTCAATTTTTTTGAAAAAATCAAAAGTAAATAATTGTGTAGAAATACTTATATTATTGTCTTTTTCACTCATTTTTTTACCACCTTTGTTATAAATTTAAAAATATTTCCAAATATCTGTTGACATTTTATGGAATTAAATGTATAATGCAGTTAATAGATATTTAAAATGCTTTTGATATTTTTGACATTTAGAGCTGTGAATATAAGATAATGTTAATAGATATTTAATCAACATCTAATATCTTTGACATTTCTATTATATCAAATTAAACAAAAATGTCAATAGATTAAGCAAATTTATATGTCTATGATATTAATGAAAACAGAAAGGAGGAAAAAATTATGACTGATCCAGAATTTTATACAACCGCAGATGTAAGAAGAATATTAGGAATCGGCAATAAAACCTGTTTAGATTTATTTCATCGTTCTGACTTCCCTTGCATCAAATTTGGCAAATCATTTAAAGTTTCTGTACCAGCATTTAACGAATATGTTAGTACAAGAAGAGTTTTTAGTGAAGTAAACGAATAGTAGAATAAAAAGAAGATTTAAATATGCGACATTTAAACCTTCACAATACTATTTAAAACTCAAATATCTACAAGGAAAACCTTGCTATAGTATTTAAAATAATTATACACTAAATATTTAATCATAGCAAGAGTTTTCCCAAAAATTTTATAGAAAGGAATGAATTTAATGGGAGATATAAAAGGAATATCTTATGGTGTATATTTAGATAGAAGAATAAAGCCATCACGAGTATCTTTGCATAAAGATCTTAAACCTAGAGAAGTTTGTGAAAAATGTAAAAATAAAAGTGTTTGTAAATATGGAAACATCAGTAAATTTGAGAATGAAAAAATTTTCTCAAATAATATTGAATGTGAAGAAATGTATTTTACAATATCACGAAAGGCTTCATTAACCATTAGCAGAGATAAAACGACAGGTAAAGAAAGAAAACAGAGTTTTACTGGTAACACAAAAGAAGAAGCAATTAGTAGAGCATTAGCTGCCAAAATTGAATTAGAAAAAAGTGGTGGAGTTAGAACAATCACAAAAAGCAATAAAACAATGGTTGATCTCATTTCAAACGTGATAGATGAGAGATTTAATTTAGGAAATATAAAACCGAATACCTGTAGAAGAAAAAGAAAAACATTGAAAAAGTTACAAAATGAAAAAGTTGCTAATATTCCTATTGTTAAGGTTAAACGAGATGATATAGTCAAATATTTAGAAACATTAAAGCCTTATTCTGAAAGTACGATAAAACAAATTTATGAACTAATTTGTATGGCTTTCGGTCAAGCAACTTATGAGCATATTATAAACGATAATTTTATGACAGGTTGGAAAAGAGTTGAAAAGCCGAAAAGCGAATATAAAAGTCATAAAAGAAAAGCATTAACAATTGATGAGCAGAAAAAGTTAGTTGATTATTTAAACTCAGTAGATTACAAAGATTGTCGTCATAAATATCTACTTTTACTATTATTAAGTACAGGAATGAGAATCGGTGAAGCATTAGTGCTGGATTATGAAAAAGATATTGATTTAGAAACTGGCGAAATTCATATTAGAAGAACTCAAACAAAAAATTTGGAAGGAAAAGCAATTATCGGAGAAACAGCAAAAACATCTAATGGGCAAAGAACTTTAAATATGAATAATATAAGTAAACAAATCATTAAAAACATACTAGACCACAAAATTGAAAATAAGAATCATTTACTATTTTGTAAAGAAGATAAGACAATGTATACTGAAAATACGATAAATAGTGCTTTAAAGAGAATCGCAGTGAAGTTAGAAATTGGAATTTATAAAGAAGAAAACAAGCAAGGAAAACTAATTAAAAAGACTGATGTTCATACTCACATGTTAAGAGGAACTTTTGCTACAAGATGTGCTGAAGCTAAAATTGCACCTGCCGTTTTGAAAAAAATATTAGGACATTCTGACATTACTGTTACAATGCAATACTATGTGGATGTTGACACAGAATTTGAAAAATCCGAAAATAAAAATGTTGAAGATTATCTAAAAGATAAAGATATTTTCGGAATAGACTTTACACAAGAAACTTAAAAAACTTTGCAAAACAAAAGAAAAGTACAGAATAATTTACAGAATTTAAAAGGATTTTGGTTGAAAAATCTTCTGTAAATTTTCTCTGTAAAGAATATTAAAACTTTAAAATATTGAAATTAAAAGAAAAATAGCATTTGAGGTGTAGCCTCACCTCGACCAAAAATACCCTATTTTAGGGTATTTTTTTATATCTTTCAATATCTGAAAACAGCTTAAAATGGGGATTTTTTATTTTTCTATATCTTGAAATATTTTTTTCTATCAGAAAAACTGCATTAAAAATTACATTAAAAAAATTTTTTTATAGAAAAAACTGCATTAAAATTGCAATAAAAATTTCTTTTGAAAGTGTTGGTAAATAAAGAATTGAAAGATTGATGTGAAAATTTTTTATTTTTTTATATCAGAAAATATTTTTTTGTATTAAAAAACTGTAATAAAAATTACATTATAATAGAAAAACAGAACAATTGTTCTGTTTTTTAATCCAAATCAGGAATATTTCCATCTAAACATTTAGCATTTGTATGAGCTAGTACTCGTCCCACTGGTGTAATACTAATACCACATTTTATAATATTATCGTTCCACCAATTCTTAACTTTTAAAATATTAGGATATTTTTCTATAAGTTTACAAAATCTTTCTTTAGCTTCATTTATATTTTCACTAGATACATCATATAAATCATGAATTTCATTTAATATAGTATTTACTTTGATTGGCTGATTTGATATAAATGTATCTTTAATCTTATTTCGTTTTACAACATCTATTCGTATATGATTATCTATTAAAGAATTAGAAAATACATCTTTTTCATCAATATTAATTTGTTTTATTAAATTTTTAGCTCTTTGATAGTTTTCAGAATTTATATCTATACCAGCACAAGAATATCCAGATAATAAATTAGGATAAAATTCATCAAAATTCTTATAAGTTAAAAGTGATTGTCTTCTTACAGCATTAACTATTTCCAAATTATCAATAATCTTTTCATTATATGGAATTTCTTTATTTATTAATATGTTTGCATACATATTATCTAATGTTTGTAATCCTAATTCAATATTTCCACTATTAGGAACAAATCCGTCCACACATAAAAAAATTGTTAAAAAAAGTAGTGCATCATCAGAAATTTTATCTGCTATTTCTATTGCTTTATTAGTTGCTGCAACTGTTGTAAAATCTTCTTTTTTATTTACTCTATGTATTAACATCTCTGAAAGTATTTCATAACAACTACGATTGTCCGTACATATTGCAGTTTTTTCAACATTTCTAAAAAAAATTTGAATTGCTGGCTCACTAAAGCATTCAATTAAATTTGACTTTACTAGCTTGGGTAAAAATATTTCAGAGAACTCATTTAAACGGTTCCTTGCAATGTTTTCTGCAACTAGAGAATTTTCTTTCAGAGCTACATCAATTTCGTTTTTTACGATTTGTGTAACATCTGTTAATGTTAAACCATAATTGTTTTCTATTTTCTCTGTTTGAATTTGTACAGAATTATTGCCTGCCTTTTGCGATTGATTACTCTCTTTCATTGATATCACCTACTTGAATTTGAACTCCATTATTTTTGGCTTTTTGAGTTTGTGTAATTTTTTTGTTATATCCTATAAAATATCCTATTATTCCTGATATTATTGTGCATATACCACCTATTATCGATGCTAGTATAGTGCTATCCATATTTATTTTCTCCTTTTTCATTTTTAACTTATTATAAATTAATTTATCACATATTCTACTAATTTTCAATATATAAATGTAATAAATAAAAATAGAGTAACTGACATCAAATTTCAATTACTCTACTAATTTTTACCCAACTTCTTCTAAAACTTCATACCACTTTAAAATTTCATCCATACAATCCTTCAACTGTTCTTTATGCTTATCTTTTAAATGACTTTCCTTTACACGCTTCATAAGATTTGTCATTTCTCTTTGTACCATTTCATATTCACTACACTCAAAATCATACAACAACCCATTTTCTTGATAATAATTGTAAACATTTTCATCAAATCTATTTTCATACGCTGCAAATACATCGGTATAAGTATCTAAAGTTTCTTTTACACTCTTATGTCCTAATATCTTCTGCAAAACATGTGCTGGCATACCACTTTCAATTTGCCTTGTTGCAAAGCTATGCCTTAATATATGCGAAGTACAATTTTTATTTTTGGTTATTTTATACTTTTGGCAAAAACGCTTAATTGCACAAGTTATCATATTCGTAGTAATTAAATCTCCATTTTCTCTACAAAACAGTAGATTATTTTTATTATCAATCGCACTTGCTATGCAATCTTTTAAAATTTTCTCCACATCAGCAGTCATTTTTATATCTCTATAACCACTATATGTTTTGGTTCTATCACCTAAAATAGTGATTTCCTTTCCATTTTCATCTTCTGAAACTGTTAAAGTATTATTGACATGGATTATCTTTTCTTCAAAATCAATGTCCTTATCTTTATCCAAAGCAAGGACTTCGCCCATTCTCATGCCTGTCGAAATCGACAACAACCATTCATTTTGATATTGATGTGGCTTATCTAACGCATGAATTGTTTGAATAAACTTCCTTTGCTCATTTACCGTTAAAGCAACTACTTTGGAAAATGGCTGTTTACTTCTCGGCTTTCTAATTTCAGATGTTTTAATAGGATTGTGCAATATAACATTTTTCGCAATTGCTCTTTGAAAACCTGCATTTAACATGCCATAATCCTTTTTAATAATGGAATCTGAATATCTCGTCCTTGTTGCTAAAAAATCTTTGATTTCATCTGTTGTTATTTTCTGAATAGGCTTATGCACTATTTCTGCTTTTGATAACCTTTTTAAAGTTTGTTTATTGGTAATATAGGCACTATCTCCAGTTTCATTTAACTTTTTTCTATCTTCAATAACTTCTAACATCATCCCATATAAAGTTGCATTGTTTTTACCAATATATTTTCCTGTTTCAATATCGCTCGAAACTTTATTTTTCTTACTGGCAACTTCCTTTTGGTTTTTGCCATATACAGAAGATGCTCGTTTTCCACTTTTAGTTGAACATTGTCCAACCCAATGCTTGTAAAAATAAAATTTATCACAATATTCATTATATTTTGTACAATTCTTACAAGTATCGCATTTGTTACAATCTTCTCTATTATTACAAATTGTTCTATCTTTACAATTTTTGCAATTTTCACATTCTGGCATCACTTTTTTTGTTTTCGGTCGCTTTTGTTTTTGAGTGGTTTGATAAAGTGTGCCTTCGCCATTTGCTCGTCTTTTCATATTTTATCCTCCTTAGACTAAATGAATCGAGTTTCCTCTTAAACGGAGTAGATTATGCTTTTAAAATTTAGTCAAGGCTGGGCATAGCCCATTTATTTTAGCCTTGATAAAATTTTATAAAGCATAGTATAATTGCGAAAAGAGGATAAGGAGTGTTTTTTATAAAAAACCAATTACTCTTTTATTTTCTATTTCATATTTACTACGATTTCGCTCTATTACAACATTTATATCTTCCAAAGTAATTTCATTCCTATTTACAAAACCACTACTTTTTATCACTCGATTTGCTTGTATCATTTTTAACTGTTCTGCAATATTTCTAATCTCTCTTGCATTTCCAAAATTTTTAATTTTTCTAATATCCAAAAAATATTGAATTAAGAACTCTTTACAATTTTCATTCACAAACAAATCATCTTCTTTTAAATACTTTTCAAATATTGCAAAAAGCTCATTATTTGTATAATTTTCAAAATCTATCACAAAATTCACTCTACTTTTCAATCCAGAATTCATTTCAATAAATTCCTTCATCTCATTTGTATAACCTGCGAATATAACACAAAGTTTATCTTTTCGATTTTCCATTTCACGAATTAAAATATCAATCACATTATGCCCGTAGTCTCTTGAATACTTGTCCGAATAAAGTGAATATGCTTCGTCAATGAATAAGATTCCACCAGTCGCTTTTTCAATTATCTGCATCGTTTTTTCTTCGGTTTCGCCAATATGTCTGCCAACCAAATCTGCTCTTGTTACTTCCACAAAAATTTTTTCATTACTTAATATTTTCATTTCAGATAATATTTCTCCAAGTAGCCTTGCAACTGTTGTTTTTCCTGTTCCGGGATTGCCAAGAAAGAACATATGCAACATCGGAATCTTATTTTTGAATTTTTGCAATTTCAAATAATCAATAATCTCATTTAAAGTTGCTTTTACTTTTGATAAACCAACTAATTTTTGTAATTCTTCCATTGCATTTTTTGTTTTCTCTTCTTTCAAAAATTCTGCAAAATAACTGTCTTTCACAATGTGGCTTTTCAATTTATTGGCTTCGCTACATGCTATTAAAACTGCTTTTTTAGCCTCTTGTATGTTTTGCTTAGAGAAAAACTCTAAAACATTTGAATTTTTCTCTAACTCAAAACCATTTTCATGAAGAATATTGAAAATAGTAGATTTGTTCATTTCTTCCAAAGTTCCATTGTTTAAATCTATTATCCAATAAAAATCCTTAAATCTCTTGTCTGTCGGTAAAAATTTTTCTTTAGTAGTTTTAACAATATAAACAGAATCGCCAAAAACTGTTGTAAAATTTCTATCATTCTCAATTTCTATACAAACATCGCCTAACTTACTTTTCAAAATATTTTGAATTAAATTGACAACTTTCTCTAAATGAATTTGCGTATAATCATTGATTACAACATGATAATTCTTGATTGAAAAATCTTTTTCAACTGTCAAATCAACATATTTCAAATAATTATACAATTCTCTTTTGACTTTTTCATGAATTGCTAAAGTACGAATTTGCTTTTTGATTTTTTTATTCTTGTCGCTCATTGTTACTCTTGCTCCAATAATTGTATAATTTTATAGCAATCCTTAAATCCTTGCTTATACAAATACATACTTTCAACATGCATTAATTCATAAAAGCAATCAAAAAATCTGTCTTCTAATTCAAACTTATCTTTTTTATCTTTAAGTAAATCATCAACAAATTTGTGCAACTTTTCTAGTAAATCATTGTATTGTTTTTCTTCGCTTTTATCGTTTTACTATGCACATTTTTGCTTTCCTGTAGGAAATAATCAATATTTTCCTGAAATTCATCTCTTATTTTTGACATAAAAAATCCTCTCCTTTTTAAAAATTTTTTTTAATTTTAGTTGAAAGTAGAGGACTACATATGCTATAATAGATGTGTAGTTCTACTTTCGAGTAGGACTCGACTGGGGAATAGTGCAATAGATTGACTGTCAGAGCACTATTTCCTTTTTATTTATCCAACTTTCTAATGCCTCTACGAATACCTTCCATTTTTGAAACATTTTCTTTCTTACAGTATTTTTCTAATATATCTAATGTTTCATCATCAACTCTTACTGTCAACTTCGTATTCTTAGGATTTTCTGTCGGACGTCCTAGTTTTTTCGCAGTCAATATGCACCTCCTTTTCTGACTGTCATAAATATAATAACATTTAGACAGTCAAAAGTCAAGGATTTTTTATAATATTTTTACTAAATTTCAAAATCATCTTCATACCAGTCAAAACCATCTGAATTTCGATGTTTCAAATACCATTCTTTTCTTGCTTGTTTGCTTAAATCTCCAAAGCAATGACTTATTGTTCGTGTCGGACCAACATAAGTCATATTTTCAAAGAGATAGGCAAGGTGTTTTAATGTTTCCAAAGAAAGGTTACACCAATACCTATCGCAATTCCTATCAATATTCCCTGCATAACGTACTTTCTCTTGTTTTTGCTTATATCTTCCAGTTGAGCCTTGTACTCCTGCATTTGATAACGAAGTTCGTCCTTCACCTTGTCCGATAAACTCTTCTCCAAAGTATTGGTTAATCTCATTTCTATTTGTTCTGGTGTCAGCTGGTCTCGTATTCTCGAATCCATTTTCTTGTACATATCTTTCATCTCGGTTATCCAGCCATAAATTTTGTCCATTACTTCCATTGGTAGAGTAGTCAATTCTGTTTTCAACTCTATCACTTGTTTTGTTTCTTGTTCCTTGTTCTTCATTTGTATTGGTTCTATTGAACTCTGATTCATTCTTTTCATTTCTTCTAAATCCATATTCCATACTCTCCTTTAAATATTTTTTATCGTGCAAACTTTTATCTCTGCATTTTTGTCCGTCTGGTGTTATATAAGTGATGTATTTTTGAGTGTCTGTCCACATAACTTGATAATTCAAACTTTCCATATTTTTGATATATTCGTCTTTTGTATTTGAGATAGACATACAATAATCAATATCATTCATCAATTTAAACTTCCAACTTTGTCCTTTATTGGCAACAGTATACTCATTTTTACCAATGTCTTTGACTTCGTTTTTATGTTCTAAGTCAATTGTTTTCAAACCATTTTCTTCACACAATTTATTAGAAAACTTTTTAATTTCTTCTAAATCTTTCTTTCCAATGTGAAACTTCTTTCCATTCTCAAAAGAAACAGAATTGATAACGAAATGATTGTGCAAATGTTCTCGGTCGGTATGCGTAGCCACCAGAACTTGAAAGCCTTTAAAATATTCGGCAAATTGCAAGCCAATTTCGTGAGCTTTTTCATAAGATAAATCGTCTTTTGGAGAAAAAGATTGAATGAAATGGAATGCTGTATAACCATTTTTCTTATTAAATATATTTTTGACGGTTTCCATTTCATCATAACAGGTAGGAACGCTACAATCTTTTCCGCTTATCAAAAATCCATTTTGGGTCTTATGAGGATTTTCAACATATCTTATGAGTCCTTTTATATTGTTTTTTCGTGTGAGTACCTTAATAACTGCCATATTTGCTCCATATAGGTTTGAATTTCCTCAATGTCATTTTTTTCGATTAATCCCATGTTACATTTTCTTGCAATTTGATTGATATTTATTCCGATTTTTCTTATCTCATTAAATATTTCTTTGTAACCAACAATGACAACAATCTTTTTATTCAAAGCTGATTTCATCATGTAATCTGTCATTGTCAAATTTGCTTTTTGACTTCTTTGTTTAAGATAGTCGTAATCATCTTTTGTCAGTCTAATATGTATTTGCTTATCTTTCATAACCTCGTCCTTTCTTTTAAAGGGGTTTTAGGGGCTTGCCCCTATCAAGATGCCTTTTGTCCGTTAGGTACACAAAGGCTAATCTTGCCAATCATAAATCTCCATTCATCCTTTTAAATTTCTAATTTTTTTGTACATATCTAAAATTTACTGTTACATCTGCTACAATTTCTTCTACCCCAGAAATTCCAATATTTTCTTTCGATTTATCAAGTGTTACCGATATGTTACTTTTTGTAACCGTTTGTGTTACAGGTTTGTAGCACTAATTTTCAATCAAGTGTTACTTATCTTTCCTTACAATTCCAAGCATTTGAAAGTAATGTAGCACTTGTAACAGAAAAATTATTGTATGCTACCCATAAATTTGTCTTTTTTCAACCAAATAAATCGTTTTACTTGATTTCCTAAACGCAATTCTTTTGTATTGCTATTGTTCGAGACTTCAATATAACCATCGTCAGAGAGGTGTTTCAGCAATGTTTTTTTACTAACGGCAAATAATTCGTCTTGCTCATCGCAAAGCCTTTTAACAGCCTTGTGAGCCATATCTGGTATTAAATAGTAATACATATCGTCTTCATAGCCAATAAAGTTATTTCCACCTGCAAATTGATAATTTGACTTCTCTTCGACGATGACACTTTTGCTTTGTAATAGTGAGTTCAACTTGGTCAAAAACTTAACAGATGGGTTATCCTCGCTAATTGCTTTTGATTGACTTATTGCTAAATCAATTGCAATCTCTAAGAACTCACTTAATAAATCGTCATAATCTCTTTGAGATATGATTTTATTGTTTAGCAAAAAATCAATAAAATTTTCAAATCCTAACCAAAGCCAAGCTAATGATTCAGGTATTCTCGGATGTACTGTTACTGCATTGTCATCTAATTTGTTTTGTATTATTGCTCGATATTCTATAAAATGATTTCTCAATTTTTCTAAAAACAGCTTTCTCGTATAATCTTCGTTTACATACAGATAAATATTTCTAATATACAAACTCATAATTGATTTAAAACAGCCATTTCTAGCAAATTCTTGTAATTCGGTTAGTTTTTCAATATTAATGTCGTCTTTGCTTAATTCAACAACAATATATCGCGCTGTTCCGCTTTCGCTTATATCTGGGGCAGATTCGCCAGTCAAAATGGCATTTCCTCTTGGTGGTTTTGAAATTTTCAAAGTGCTGTCGCAATTTAATTTATTTCTACCAATACGATCGCCATAGGAACGCATAATAATTTGGGCAGTTTTATTCATGGATTGTTCGTCCGCTTTTGTAGACGGGTGGTAATCGTCAATGACTGTTAAAACATCTTTTAGTATAAAAGTTTGTTCAATAATACTGTTTGCTGTATCTCGAAATGAAATTGGTAAATCCGTATTGGTAAAATCTCCAAAGAAAGACAATATTAATGATGCTAATGTACTTTTTCTTGCTCCAGTTTTTCCGATTAAAAACAATATTACTTTGGGTTCACAATTTACCATTTTCAAAAAGTGGTTCAGTGGTGATAAAAAAGCCATTGCGATTAGTGGAAATAGAATTCGATGTGGGATGAATTCTTTGCTTAATAATTTATCGATACATTTTTCGTTCGTATTAAGAAATCGTTCTGTTGGGTCTACTAATGAATATCTGGATAGTTTACCAGCTAATTCGATGTTTGTTTCAATCCCTTCATCTAAATATAAACCATTGCATAAAAATATGAATTTACCATTGATTTCTTGCCAACCTGTATGGGTGTAGATATGATTTGTTGTAATATCATCGGCGGTACATTGAATCGCATGTCTAATACAATCTTTTACCATTTGCCCAATTTCAATATTACATTGCAATCCCCAATATTGTGTAATCCAATTTAATTTGTTAAATTCATTAGAGGGAATACGAATGTCTGGCAGATATTTTCCTGTACAATGAACGCCACCTATTGTTAAATATCTTTTTGGCTCGATTCCGTCATCTAAAAGAAGTTCACTTTTAGCATATGGCACAAAATTGGCTAACTTTTTTGTAATAACATTGTCTTTTTTGTGAATTTCTTTGTATAAGCAATTATCAATGATTCGATATTCTGTATTAGAAAAGATGTTGTTACTTGTTTTAGTATCTTCCATTGCAGTAATCTCCTTTCTTTTTTCTATGTTCTAGAATATAGAAAAAGTTTTTGAAAAATTTTTCATAGACACATTTTACCTGTTTAAACCAAAAAACAAAAAGTAACAATTTTCCGAGCCTAGCGATTCTTACTTTATCAAATTTGTTTTTCGTTGATAATAAAGGATTTTGGGCAAGAAAAAAGTCCTAAACCTATAAAAGTTTAGAACTTTTAAAAATATTTTTAATTTTTTTCTCTTTTTTCTTGTAACCAACTTTTAAGTGCTGATTCTTCAATCTTTAAATTTCCAATTTTAATGGAAGGTATATCATCTCTTTTCAATAATTCAGTTGCACTATTCACATTAATCCCTAAAATTTTTGATACATCTTTTGCAGAAAGCATTTTAATTGTGTCTTGTTGTTTTATCTCTTGCAAAGAGTTATTAATGCTTTTTAGTAGCTCTAATAATTCATTCGTATTTTCGCCCATAAAATTTGCTCCTTTCTAAAAAAATTTTGGTGAGCAAATTTTATTTGGTTTTTCTCAAAATTAAAAAGTAACAATTTTCCAACTCTAACAATTTTTACTTTATCAAATTTTATTATTTGATATTTTCTTATAAATGAGAATTTTTTTGAGAGTTAAGTTGATAATTGTTTATTTTTATGATATTATCGTAATAGATAAATTACAAGTATAGCATAGAAAAAGTGAAATGTATTTAAGGGATAGAAATAAATAGGTTATAGAAAGATTAGAATTTGAGAAAAGTCTAGTCTTTTATAATTTTTTCAAAAAAATATGCAACCGATTTGAAAAATATGCTAATATACAAATGAAAGACGTCTTAAAAAGGAGTTAAAATCTAAATTGGAAATGAAAAACAAGAAAATTTCTACTTATATAGCTTATGATAAGTTATTGATGGAAGAAATCATGGAAGATTATACGAATTATATTTATACGATTATTCGAAATTTTTCTATCGGCTTATCAAAGGAAGATATTGAGGAAGTTGTGTTAGATGTGTTTTTAACGTTATGGAAAAATCAATATAAGTTAGATGTAAATAAAAGTATGTCAGCCTATATAAGTGGAATCACGAAAAATTTAATTAAATATAAATATAGGCAAAGTAAGGTTATGGCTAATATTGAAGATTATGAAGAACATTTGATTGACTTTACGAATATTGAATTGGTTTTAGCTCAAAATGAAAAAGAAGAAATCATTTCGAATGAATTAGATGTGCTAAAACAGGAAGATAGAGAAATATTCATAGAATATTATTATGCTGAAAAAAGCATCAAAGAAATTTCAAAAATATATAATATGTCTGAATCAAAAGTGAAATCCAAATTATTTCGCGTCAGAAAAAGGTTAAATAAAATATTGAATAAAAGGGGGTATGGTTCGAATGAAAAATGAATTATTTGATGAGTTTAAAAGACGAGTTGCTATATCCAATTTTGAAGAAGAATATGAGAAGAGGAGAAAACAAGAAATGAAAAAATTAAAAATAGCAAATGTAGCAGCAGTTTTAGCAGTTGCAGTTGTGATAGGATGTGTTACACCAACGATTTATGCAAAAATAAAATGGAATATTGAATTTAATGAATATAAGGAAAAAACGTTTGAAACACCAACAGAAACATTAGATTATGCAAGAGAATCAGGATTTGCAGATAAAATTGATGAAGATTATGTTGTGAAAGATGGAGTTGGAATAAAACTTGATTCATTCTTGTTGACAGATGATTGTTTAAATGCTAGAGTAAGTTTTAAATTTTCAGAAGAAAAGGAAGTTGATTCGGGGACATTTGAGTTTGGATATGTTATTTATGATGAAAATAAAAATATTTATGGCTTGCAAACAAGAAGGCATGAGAATAGAACACAAGAAGAGAATTTAATGATTGCTACTTTTAAAAAGTTAGGTGTAAAGTATGATGAGAATGCAATTTTTGACAAAATTCTTAATGATAGATCAAGTATTGAAAATATTGTAACAACGGAAAACAGAACGATTGTGAGAGACATTACTTTAAGAGCAAAAGATATTTTTCCAAAGAGTCAGAAAATTTACATTGAATTTTTTGATTTAGGTTATTTAATGATGGATTGGGATGCAATACATGGTGAATATGATCCAAGTCAAGTTGACATGGAGGATTTTCCGATTACAGAAGAAGAGTGGATTTTTGAAAGAGATACATCTGAAAAGTTTTCTGAAAGAGATACACTTAATCTTGTATTAAAAGATGAAATTCCAGATTTTCAAATCGAAAAATGTACACTAACTGAATCAGGAATGATACTTGATTTCAAATCAGAAGAGTATATGAAATTAGTTGGTACAGTCAAAGAGGTGGATGGAATACTTATGAATCCTACTTGGAATATGGTAACAATAACAGATGGAGAAGGAAAACAGTATGGAAATACAGGAAGTGGAGGTACAGAAAGTGGCAGTTATAGAATGGATATTGATGCTGGCAAAAAGGATTTAGAGAAAAAGTTGTTTGTAAACTTTATCAGTAATGGTCAAAAATATACAAGTGAGTTAGTTGAAAATTAAAGAAATAGAAGATTAGATGTAATGTCTAATCTTTTTTTGCAAAAAACAAGAAAAACTAATTATATTGGGATGATATTTGTAGTTGGAATATAAGTTACTAATTTTTTACTTATCTAAAATCCATATTTTTTACTAAATACTGTGTATTCTCAATCCTTTCAAATCCATTTTTTTCATAAAACTTTACTAATTTTTCAATTTTATTTTTACTTCTAGTCGGTGTAAATTTGCCTTCTTTTATTTCAAATGGATTCGCCAACAAAACTAAACAGCCTGGCTTTAATTTCAATATATTTCTGATTAATTTAGGCAATTCTTTAACAATAACACTTCCAATACCTAAATTTCTGAATTTCTTATCTATAAATATTTTATTAATATAAATTACATCCTCATCCATACCAACATAATTTTCATTCGGTTCATCTCCATCAAATAAATAATGACATACTCCTTGTTTTTCTGAATCAATCATATCAAACAAGTCATAAACACTATATCCAATCTCATCTGCCATACTTACATCCATATAAGTCATTTCTATTTCACCGATTTTTCCTGTTTCATTGAAGCCTTCATCTGTTTTATATATCTGAAGAAAGTATTTCTGATTTAATAAATCCATATCTGAACAACTTATATCTAATTCGTTCTCATCTATAATTCCCAATGTTTCGCTTATTCCTGAACCTTTTATCACTATATTTTCAAAATCCATATTTTCTCCATTCAATACTGTTAAAAGTATTTTCTACTTTAATATTTTCCAACTACCCTTTTTATTAGAACCTTCTCTTTTAATGATTTCTTTTTTTCTTAATAAATCCAAATGATATTTTATTCCATCTGGTGTTATTCCAATCTTTTCAGCTAACTCATTTCTTGTAATATACTGATTTTCTTTCATTAATTCTAATATTTTAATTTGAGTATCCGTTAAATTTTCTTGGGTAGTATTTAGGGTAGTTTCTTGGGTAGTATTTTGACTTTCAACCATATCATCTACAGCTTCATCGATGATTTTAAGCATGAATTCAATAAATTCAGTTGAATTTCCAACTTTATTACAATAATCAATTACCTTATAATATTCATCTTGATTTTTCTTTATCATACTTTCAATAGGCAAAAACTTAAATGCTTTTTCCCAATGGGATAAAATTGCAGTTTGCCACAGTCTTGCAGTTCTTCCATTTCCATCCGAAAAAGGATGGATAAATAAAAATTCATAATGAAAAATAGAGGATAAAATAAGCGGATTAACATCTTCTTTTACTTCATTCATCCAATTAAATAAATTGTCCATAAGAGTAGGGACCATACTATGCGGTGGAGCCATAAAGATTTGTACGTCTCCATCATATACCGCTTCACCATGATTTCTAAATTTTCCACTATCATCTTCGATTAGGAATGTTAATATTCCTTGTATTTTTTTTAAATCCTCTACCGAATAAGGATTTACTTTGTCAATTTCTTCATAGGCTTTATAAGCATTTTTAACTTCTTGTATATCCTTCTGCTCACCAAGCACCATTTTACCATTGATTACATCTTCTACTTGAAATAAGGATAATTGGTTATTTTCAATAGCCAACGATGAATGAATGGAGCGAATTCTTGATTTTCTCCTTAACTCTGGATATCGATTTAAACTTTCAAAATAGTTGGCTTCTCCAATTTTTTTCATAATGTCAGACACATAATTTAATGTTTTATCAGTTATTGTATATGGCGGATCGTTTTTCATAGTTGGCCTCCTAAAAATCTCTTAACTTTCTATTTATATATATCATATATTCTGCTAATTTTCAAGGACAAAAAATTGCATTAAAACTACATTAAAATTTTTTTATCATCCTTTAACTACTTGTAAATACTATATTTTTCATAAAACGACAGGCGCCACCTCGACCAGCAAGATGCAAAAAGTGTTGAAAATAGTAGTTTTCAACACTTTTTATTTTTATTCAAAATTATTGAGTACTATCTCAAAGTGCCTAAAAATAAGCATTTTATCATTCAATATTACTTAAAACTATTTAGACTAATACAGCGTTACAGAGTTTTTGTTAGATTTATTGTTAGACTTATCAAAAAAACTGTCTAACAAAAACTAAATCCGTGCAATCCTTGAATATTAAAAGAAACACGGATTTTAGTTAGAATTATTGTTAGACAGTATTATTTAAAATTATGTATAATAATTTATTTATTTATTTTTATCCAATATATCAGAATATAGCTTTCTTTTATGATTAAATGAATCTTTACCACCTTCTAAATAAATTAAGATGTTATTTAATATTGTTTCTTCAGTAGGATAACCAGATTTCTCTATCCAACCAACTTCATTATTAGATTTCATTATGATAACATTTTCTGTTTTAGAATTAGTAACTATTGTTGAATTGTGTGTAGCTATAATAACTTGTCTTTTTTCTTTTATTTTTTTTAACTCTTCAACTAAATTATTATAAATATATTGGCTATCTAAATTATCTTCTGGTTGGTCTATAATTAGTGGTGTATAATCATTTGAATAATCGCTATAAGATAATATAAAAGTAAGCATAGCAACAACCTTTTGTCCTAAAGATAATTGTTTTACATTTCTAAATATAGTGCTTTGTCCTGTTTTATTACTATTTACATTAAATTCTAATGAAAATTCTTCCATATCTTGTAAATAATTTTTTATTAAATAATTTATTTCTTCACTTCTACTATCACAAAATATATTATATAAAATACTTTTCAATATTATTTCTTCATTATTTTTAGTAATTTGCTCTCTACCTTCTTCTACTGATTTTTGATTAAAATCTTCTTGAAAGTCTCTGAGTGCTATACATTTTAATAGTTCTGATGTATTACATGTTGCCATCAATTTAAGTGTATTTATAAGACCCAGTTTAGAGCTCAATAAAACAAAGTATCTATACACATTGTCTTCTCTAATGTTATATATAGTATTATTAATCTTTACAAATCCTTTATAGGATAATGTATTCAATTTTAGCTTATTAAATTCAAAATAATTATTTTGAAAGTAGACTATTTTTAATTTATTTTTATTTTTTTCATTATATTCTTTTATAATGCTTTCTATCTTTTGAGTTCGTTCTTGTTTTAAATTTCCTATCAGTTCAATATTACTTATCAATTTTTTTAAATTAGAAGCTTTATATCTATATTGGATTTTATCAATTTGACTATTTTTAATAATTAAATCATATATATAGTAATTTAATTCCCAACTTCCAGAAATTCTTACTAATTCATTTATAGAATACGCTTTTTTAAACAATTTTTCTAATAATGTTATTTTTGATTCTCTATATTCTGTTATATTTATATTTTTATTAGAAGACTCATTTACAATATAAATTTTCATATAATCTCGTACAGTATACTTTTTTATATCATCTTCATCTAATGCTGGTTTAAAACTATATGTAGTATATCCATCTGGTATTTTAGTAAAACATTTCATTATATCATCATCAAAGAACTCCTTTTTTGGCGGAATAAGTTTTATCATATACTCCACATTATTATATTTATAAATAAGCCATATTTTCTTATGTTTACATATCATTTCTAAATTTTCTTTTGTATATATTTGAAATGATAATATAAATTGTATTATATTTAATATAGTACTTTTTCCTGAACCACGTCCACCAATTATACAATTGAGTGATGGCGAAAAATTAATAATTGTATATTTTTCTGTATTATTCTTAGGAACAATAAAATTTTCTTTATCATTTTCAATAACAATTGATTCTAAATAATTATTGCTTTTACTTGGTCCATCAATTGATACTGTTATATCGTAATCTCTTATCAAATCTTTTATTATTCTAAAATCACTCTTTGTACCTTTTAACCACATGACTTTATCTAAAATTGTATCAATACAGTGCGAATCATTATCTAGTATAAAATTAAAATGTTTTCTAGTTATTGTTTTTAACATGCTTTGAATTTTTTCTCTTTCATCAATTTTAGAAATTCCTATTAAATTTAGAGATGTTAAAGAAAATAATTTTTCTTTATATGCCATACTTAAAGAATTACCATTAAAAATATTAGAACTATTTATATGAGCTATATATGAGAAACCAGAAATTTCATCTATTTTCTTTATAACATCTATACTACTTAAATACGTTCCTTTTTCTTTATCCATTATATATTCCTGAACAAAGTTTTCTAAATCTTTTTTCATTTTATAGTCAACCATTGCTACAACATGATTTAAGTCAGCACAAGATATCTCTATTCCTAAAATTACTTCTGGATAACATGTAGTAGGTTTACTTGTAGTATATACTGCTATTGCAGTTTTTAATTTCTCATAACCATCAATTGTATTATGATCAGATACAACAACTGTTTTTATTTTTCCTTTTATAATCTTATCAGCAATTAAAAGATAAGATATAAATTCCTTATCTGATGTAAATATTTTTTTATCAAATTCTAATTTTTCTTTATTTATTAATAATTTTTCATTTACTGCAATATCATATAAATCACTATCTGTTAAATTATTATATGTATCTTTATATTTTTCATATAAATAATAATCATGTGAAGCAGGAGTATGTAAATGAAAAATGCTTTTGTGAAATTCTCCATATTTTATTGGCTGATTTTTATAAAATTCATAGACTTCTTTTTCTTGTGAGTTCATCTTTTTCCTCTCAAATATAGTTAATATTATTTATATATATAATAACAAAAATTTTAGTATATTTCCATAAAAATCCAAATATATTAAACACTATATTGAATATGAAAAAGGGAAGTAATAAATACTTCCCAAATTATATTAAATTTATTCTCTCATAGCTTCAATCATCAATTTATTTGAAAGATTATAACCATAAGCAAAAGCCTTTTTTCTTTCTAAATCAATGAGTTGTGCTTCTTTAAATAAGTAATCATCAAATATCTCGTAATCTTCTTTAGATAAAGTATTTTTAAGCAACTCATCAATTTCGTTAATTTCAGCCCATATATTATCTAGTCTACTATCTTTACAAATATCTCGTACAATTTTATCTTGCATATTATCGTATAAATCTTCAATTTTACTTCTGTTCATCATTTTTCACGACCTTTCAACATTTATTTTCTTACATTCTCCCAAAAGTTTTGGACTATACTTTTAAGCCTTTCTATTGGAAAATCAAATAAAATATGAACACACTCAAAAGTCTTATTTATAAAGTTCTTTAAAGTTTCTACTTCGTTTTTTAGTTTTACATTTTCTCGCTTTAATTCTTGATTTTCTATTTGTAGTCTTTCTGTTTTAAACATTGTTTCATCGACTATATTTTTAATTTTAGTATATCTTTTAGCAACAGTATTAAATTTTCTAATAACTCTTTTATAATTATCTTTTAATACTTCAACATTATCTGTTATTACTTCTTGCTCTAAATTATTTGTTTCTTTAAACATTTCTTGAACTTCATAACTGGTAACTTTCTTTAATTTTTCTATTGGTATATGTTCATTTTCTTCTTTATTTCCACGTTCTAAATCAAAGCCCGACTTAATCATATATGAATAAAAATTATCTTGTAAAATCTTATAGCTATTTTTACCTTTCCAAAATTCTGAACAAGAAATTTTATCTATTACTTTTCCACTTTTTGAATCTTTTTTGTGGACAACTGGTATAAAAACTAGATGTAAATGTGGTGTGCTTTCGTCATTGTGAATTTTGGCAGAAAGTATGTATTTTTCTCCTAAATCTTTATAATTCTTTACAAATTCAAAAGCAGTTTTAAAATATCTTTTAGTTTCTTCCTCGCCAATATTTTCAAAGAATTCTTTATCAGAAGTAATAATATATTCACAAGCTACATTGCTATTTTTCTTAATCCAACCTTGCAAATTGTTTTCTTCTTTTATCTTTCTAAAAGCCTTACTATATGGCATATTACAATTCTTTAAAGAATAATTATTTATTGCTTTCTCTTTAGTAATATCTTTATTTGAGTAATTGGTATTTTTTCGTTCATTATGTCTATAAATTCCGTTTAAATTATTTATTGTGTACTTTGCATTTCGTATAATAGCATAGCTCACACTTTAAAAACCTACCTTTCTTTGCTATTTGATTTATAATATCTTGTTACCATAGCAAGAGATTCTTGTATTGAATTTTCTAATACTTCGCCTAAAGGTGTGTCAACATTTAACCAATCGTGATAAAATTCGCTTAAAATATCGTTTTGTTTTAATAAAGCACTAACTTCTAAAGGGTATAAATCCATACTTTTTAAACTATCTTTTATTTCTTCTTTTACAGTTATTTCATAAGCACTATTTAATATCTCTTGAGGGGATTTTGTTTTGGCATTTTCACAAAAACTTGTAAACTCATTATCTAGTTTTTCATCTAAGCTGTTTTTTTCTTCTAATTGCTTTATATCTAATTTGATAATACTATTATATCTTTTATCTATTGTTTCTCCATTTTTCCATTTTTGGATTAGCTCAATTTCTCGTTTAGGCAAACTAATTGTTCCTTCTTCATTTGCTTTTAATAATTTATCTAAATCTTGTATAGATATGTTATTACTCATATTTTTATTTTCCTTTCATTTTATAAGTAAGCCTTCGTAGGTTTACTTATGTTATAATTCTTATTATTCAGTCTAATTACTCGTTAGCATTTTCATGCTCTAACATACTAGAGAAACAAAGTTTCTCTGTATGATTAAGGGAACAAACTTCCCTTAATAAACCCTTTTCAAGATTATTTAAAATTATTTGTTGAATTCTATTGAATATCAATAAATACCATAATTATTACTAATTACTATTTTAATAATCTTGATTTAGGAAACCTCTGTCGGTTTCCCAAACCCTTCCACTATATTTATAAAATTGATTAAATACAATTTAAACAATTTTATAAATTTATCTTTCTTCGTGCATTTCATAAAAGTTAGTATTTTTTCCTTTGCATATTCCGTCTATAAATGCCTCAATTTCATTCCAAGTTTTAAAGCACCTTTTATCGTCAATAGCGTACCAATCTTTACTATTATTGCTCTTATCAACAATAGCTATTGCTTTGTTATAGGTGTAATCACTTGATATTGTCAGTAATAATAATTGTTTATCACTATCTGAAAGCATATACGTATTTAATCCGTCTATTCTTTGTTTTATGTCTGATTTATTCATACTAATTGTCGTTCTCCTTTATTTTTTCTATTAAAAAACTGTTCTAAAATATATTCTGTTTGTATTAGCGTTGCAGTCTTTTCATAATCCTCATCATAATCAAAATCTGCCTCTCTTTGAGATAATTGTTTTAAAATTTTTACGTTTTCTTCATATTCTGGAAATGATATAACTCCAGCTATTAATTGTTTATGCTCAATTAAATAGATTTCTTTTAAAATTCTCAATCTTCTATTAAAGTAATCTTCAGAAAAATAAATATCATCTTCAATTATGCTAGGTATGTTTTTTCTAATAATCTCATTATCTTTATAGTAATTATTAACCTTTTCAAGTTCATCTTCTTTATATTTATTAAATACAGATGTATAAGTGTTTAAAGTGACTGAAACATCTTTATGACCCATTAGTCTTTGAATTGCAACAGCTCTCATACCAGCTTCAACACATCTAGTACCATAAGTATGTCTTAAGCTATGTGTTGATATTCCTGTAATATCAAGTTCTGATAATCTCTTTTTAAGAATTCTATTTACATTTCTATTATCTACATAACTTCCATTAGGGCTAATAAATAACTGATGATCCCTTTGACTTTTTGAAATTTCCATTTGTTCTATTATAGAATCTCTTATAAATTCAGGTATTGGTACTTCTCGTATTCCTGCATAAGTTTTTGTAGTATTTCCCATTACCACTTTTCCGTTTTTATCAGTAGTTAATGTTTTATTTACTCTAATTAAATTTTTTCTTAAATCTATATCCCCACTTTTTAAAGCTAGAGCTTCGCCAACACGAAGTCCTGTATACATTTGAATTAGATATACATTTTTATATGGTTCTTCTTCAATTTGTCTGTTTAATAAATAATCTGTAAATACTTTTTGTTCTTCAAGAGTCATTGCTCGAACTTCTTTATCAGATTTTGTGCTTTTGGGCTTAACTACATCTAACATTGGATTTTTAGTAATATAACCTTTATTCATTGCCAAAGTATAACTTTGAGTAAATTGCTCCATTAACTTTTTTATGTAAGAATTACTATAATCTTTTAATGAATTTATATATGTTTGAATATCGTCACTTGTTATATCTTCTATTTTCTTATCAGCTATATCGTTTTTTTCTATAATCTGTATAGTTTTCAATACTCTTGCGTATTGATTTTCAGAGATTAAGTTCATATCTAATTTTCTTTGAACATTTGACCTCATCAACTTTCCTAAAGGAATACCATTATTTTTGATAAAAATTTCATTTCCTTTTTGATATTGCAAACTACTTAAAAACTGTTTTCCTTCTTCTTCGTTGCTTACAGTCTTTTGCTTTACAACTTCTTTATGTGTATCTTTATCGATTACATAGTATTCACAAAACCATTTGCCTTTACTTTTGTTAAAGAAAACGCTACCTGTTTTACTTCCTTTTGGTCTACCCAATAAAAGCTCCTATGTTCTTTTCTGCATTTTCCAAATCATATAAGATAAAAGCATTATTTGATTACTTTTTCCAACATTGATTGAAGGGAAGTCATCTCTTTGAAATAACCTATATGCTATTGACCTACATATATGTAAATCTTGCATAACAACTTCTACACCAATCATTCTAAAAGGGTTTTTTAGTTTTCTAATACTTTCAATAGCCATAAAATCTTGAGGAGTTAAAGGATTACGAACATTTATATTTATTTTTTTATCTTCTGTATTTTGAATTTCATCTATTACTTTGTTATTTAATTCTTCCATGATTTATCTCCTCTCACACTAATTTTTAATGCTTTCTATAAACTTCAAAATTACTGTTTGAATAGATAAAATCATTTTTAAAGTTTCATCATTCAAATTTTTATTATCTTCTTTAGATAACTTAAAAGGTATATTTATATCTTTTAAAAATGTGAATTTGCTAGAAGGTAAATCATTATAATTAAAACTTGACCTTTCTAAAAAAGTTACATATTCAACAGCTTGTGCTTTAGATATTGATTTAAAATCTTTATCTTCTTTACAAACTATAATAATGTTTCCTTTTATTGTTTCAGGTATATTTAAAAATTCTCTTGTAATTGATATATTAGGTTTTAAATTATCTCTATTTTTCTTACAAACAATAACTATATCTTTATAGGGTATTTCTTCAATTTTACCGTCCTATTATTTCTTCAAATTCAGATATATCATTTTTTATCTTTTGAAGTGCTGGTGATTTTCCAACTTCTTTATAAACAACTATAATCTCATTAGTTTTCATCAGAATCACCACTTTCACTATTTAGATTTATTAGATATATTTTGTATGCAAAATCATCTAAATATTGCTTGTTTTTAGGGTCGTCCAAACTTATTACATTTTTAGTAAATAAATTATCAGACTTTTTTAATTTTCTTTTTTTATCTTTAGTTGTTGGTTTTGATATTTTTCTCATTTTTAAATCTCCTAAAATATATTTAGGTTACCGGTAGCCTAGATAGGCTTAAGCTTGATTTTATGATACAACGATTTTAAAAGATAAAACGTAAATGATTAGATAAAGTTAATAAAAAGCATAAATGATTAAAAATGATTAAATTTTTAATTTCCAAAAATCTTTAAATATCTTGAAACATAAGAAAAAGCGAACGCAAAATTTAATTTTTACGTTCGCTAATAAAACAACTTTTAAGATTTTAAAAATCTATTTTTTAAATATATCTAAATACAAAGCATAGTTCTTTTTCAAGTTTTGTAATTCACTATCTGTTGGCTTTAATGCTTCAAACATTTCGTCAGTAAATTCTATATCTTTTTTACTAAAATAACATTTTCTTATACTAGGCTCATATTGAGCATTAGTACCAAAATATGCACCTAACATTAGCTCATCTGTTCCATAGCATACCCTAATAACCATTTCGCATATATCTAATCTCATTTGATTAGGTTTGTAATTCTCATAAGATAAAAATGCGACCATATCATCAGCTAACATATAACCTGTAGAACAAATTGATTTATCATGAGAATTTACAAAGTCAACTTCAATTCTATCTGCTTTTTCTCTAATTTTTATAATCCATTTATCTTTATTAAACTTTTTTGTGTTAGGATTATATGCGTTAAAATAAACATATAGAGTATCTGTTCCAAAAGGATTTTTTACATTCTTCTTATTAGAAAAAGCATGTTTTCTATTAAATAAATCTGATTCATATATACCCAACTCATCACAAATTACATTGATTTCTTCAGCATTAGGTAATAACTCTCCACTTTCAAATCTACAAATTGTCGCTCTGCTTTTGTTTATTAAGTCTGCAAGATTTTGTTGACTTAATCCTTTTTCATTTCTATATTTTCTGATATTTTCTCCAAATATCTTTGCATCAAAATTTGACATATAAACCTCCAACATTTCCATACAAAATATATAATAAAAACACTAATATTATTATAACATTATTTGACATATTTTGCAATTTATCAGAAACCGCTTTACCGCTTAACAACTGTGATACATTGAATATTGGCATAAAATATGTTATAATATAAATATAAAAACCTATTTATAGGTGGATTTTCAATTTCTTATGAATATCTGCCCAAGCAATGCTTGATTGTATACATTAGTAAAAGTCGAGCATTGAGGGCTCGATTATTTATAAGAATTCCGCCAAGTTGGAATTTCAAATGTATGCAATATAGATAGAGACTTAAGGAAAGGATGGAATCCCAACAATGAAATTCTCAAGAGAAATGTGCCCACGGAAGTGGCGGATGTTAATCCAAGTGGGGAAAACATTTTTCCCCATTCTTTATTTACAAATTATAAAAAGTTATATATAATAAATTGGTAATTATTCTAAATGCCTCAATCATTTAGATAATTATAAAGTTTTAAAAGCAATTTTAAAACGAGGAAAGGTACGAATTGTTGGGATCCTGTACCTTTCTTTTTTGTTGCACAGAGTGCAATATTTTGTTAATCTATAAAAAATTAGTTCATTTTTTAATATTTTTCAGCAATTTCACTATAAAAATAATAAATTTGTTGCACTGTATGCACATTTTGTTGCGTATAGTGCAATTTTTTATTTTTTGAAGAGTTTACATAATTTTGATATACTTTATTTAAAGTTATAGAAAGGTATGTAAAAATATGAATGAAGTTAGTCAAAAATTAAGTCCAACACAAATTTTACAAATTACTAATACTTTACGCACTATTGGACTAAAAAGCTCTCATATAGGTACAAAATTGATAAATAAATCTATTCAATACATTTTAATAAACAATTTTGACTTCTTTACTCTTGAAGAAATTTACAGTCATTTACACAATATCTATAACTTTAATGAAAGAACAATAAAAAGCAATATAAATAATGCTATTACCAATAGAAGTATAAAAAAGTCAAAAGATAATTTTCAAAAAGTATTTGGATATGAATATGATTCTTATACTTTTGAACCTAAATCATTTTTAGAAGAAGTAAGTCGAACTATATATATGTCATAAAATGGTATTCTTTAATCAGAGTTTATGATATAATACTCTTAAACAAATAGTAAGTTGTCGCTAGGATTAAAGTTTGTAATAGGAGATATGTTTTATGAAGAAAAAAGTAATAATAGTAATGGTAATTGTAGTTTTATTGATTTTATTAGTACCAATACCACTGCACTTGAAAGATGGAGGAACTGTTGAATATAAAGCATTATTATATAAAGTTTCCAAAGTTCATAAATTAACTGGAGATTTAGAGAAAATGTACAAAGATGGAACTATTATTGAAATATTAGGTATGGAAATTTTTAATAATGTAAAATAAAATTACAATTTTGTAGTTTGAAAGACTTATAGTAAGTTATCGTTGAGATTAAAAATAAAAAGGAGAATTAAAATATGGTACATTTAGTATATTGTGATGATAAGTCAAAAGAATTAAATAAGATTTTAGATGGTAGTAAAACAATGATTATAAGAGGTGCAGCAGGAAGAAAAATACCACATAGCAGAGTATTCAAAGATGAAATACTTTATTTTATGGAAAAAGGAACAAAAAAGATAACAGCAAAAGCAGTTGTAACAGATGTTCAAAACTATGTAAAATTAAGTGATGAAGAAATAACAAAAACTATTGAAGATAATAATAATAAACTACAGCTAACTGATAAGCAAAAAGAAAGATGGCATAAAAAATGCTTGTGTTTAGTTGAATTTAAAAATGTAGAAGAAATTACAGCATTAGATTTTGACCATCAAGGGAATATGGACGATTGGTTAATTATAGAAAAAATAGAAGATGTAGTTGTAGGAACGAGTATTCCATATAATTATGAAAAATCAAGATTTTAAGGTGGTATAAATATGTCAATGTGGAATGCTTGGCGAGGTTGTAAAAAATGTAGTGATGGTTGTTTACATTGCTATATTCATAAAGGAGATTTCAAAAGAAATGTTGATACAAACGAAATAGTAAAAACAAAAGACTTTGAAAAACCAATAGAAAAATTAAAAAATGGCAATTATAAAATGAAATCTGGAATTGTTTATTTATGTTTTTCTACTGATTTTCTAATAGAAGAAGCAGATAAGTGGAGAAATGAATGTTGGAAAATGATTAAAGAAAGACAGGACTGTACTTTTTTGTTTCTAACAAAAAGAATTGATAGATTTATGAAATGTATTCCAGATGACTGGGAAGATGGATACGATAATGTAGTTGTATGTTGTACTATTGAAAATCAAAAAAATGCAGATTATAAATTATCAATTTTTAAAGATTTACCAATAAAACATAAATGTATAACAGCACAGCCATTATTAGAGAAAATAGACATTGAAAAATATCTTGATAATATTGAGTTAGTAGTTGTTGGTGGAGAATCTGACATAAATGCTAGGGTATTTAATTATGACTGGGCATTAGATATTAGAGAACAATGTATAAGAAAGAATGTTAATTTTGAGTTTAGACAATGTGGAACTTATACAATAAAAGATGGAAAACAATATAAAATACAAACAAAAGACTTGTGTAAACAAGCAAAATTAGCCAATATTGATTATAAAGGCAATCGCTAAATTACAATTTATGGAGTTGATAGTTTATGAAAGAGATATTGTTATTAAATATAGATAAAGTTCATACTACAAAAATGGGTATAG
>CAOJUE010000009.1 GCA_948443845.1 uncultured Eubacteriales bacterium
TTCCTTCGTTTGGTTGATTAGGTTTTGGGATTAAATTTTTTATGCGGTTGCCCTATTCACATATTCCTCAATCAACCTCACCGTATTCTCAATCCCAAGTTTCGACGAATCCACCAACAAATCATAACTTTGCTTATCACCCCAAACTTGATTGGTATAATAATTGTAATAAGCCGCTCTTTCTTTATCTTTTTTATGCATCAATTTTAAGGCTTTTTTCTCATCCAATCCCGCAAATTCCATTTTTCGCTTGATTTTAAATGCTTCATCCGAACTATACACAAAAATATTCACCACATTTTTTCGATTTTTCAAAATCACATTCGAACATCTTCCAATAATAATGGCATTTCCCTCATCCGCAATCTCCTCAATCACTTTGGCCTGCTCAATAAAATATTTATCATCTGCTGGAAGTTCTGTCAAAGAATTCACACTATCCGAAACCGACATCGACGCCATCGCCAACGTATACCAAAAACTCTTTTTGTGCTTTTCGTCCGTTTCATTTAGCAAATCCAGCGCAATATTTTTCTCTTGCGACACCCTTTTTATGAGTTCTGCATCATACAATTTCATCTTTAATTCTTCTGCCAATCGCTCTCCAATGTACTTTCCACCACTTCCAAACTCTCTACCAATCGTTATTATCATTTTATTTTACCTCCAATTCTTTATTATTTGTTGACAGCAATTTAATCTTTTTTACTTCAATCGTAACCAAACTTACCGCCAACACAAAAGCCAAACAATCCGCTGTTGGTCCAGCATACAAGATTCCATTAATTCCAAAAAATCTTGGCAAAATCAAAATCGCTGGAATCAAAAATCCAACTTGTCTTGACAAAGAAAGAATTGCAGCTT
Organism: uncultured Eubacteriales bacterium; assembly: GCA_948443845.1. GTDB lineage: Bacteria > Bacillota > Clostridia > TANB77 > CAG-508 > Scatovivens. The sequence continues at coordinate 865 of CAOJUE010000009.1, forward strand.
TGACTGGATTTCCAATCGCCTGAAAGAAAATTCCAGAAGTGATTTGAAAAGCATTAAAAATCACCAACGCAATGAAAATTCGGAAGCACAACTGCGCAAATTCGTTGTACAATTCATTTTCTTGCCCAAATAAATTGATAATTATTTGTGGGCACAATTGGAAAATCAAAGTTCCAATCGCCGTAATTCCCATAGCAACTTTTACAGCAAATGAATAGGTTTTCAAAACGCGGTCATATTTTTGCGCCCCAAAATTAAAGCCAATAATTGGCTGTGCACCAGCCGCCAAACCAATCACAATGGAATTCACAATCTGGTTTACTTTCATCACAATGCCCAAAGCAGAAAGCGGAATTTCACTTCCATATTTCGATTCTGCGCCATATTTCGTTAGCGTTTGGTTGATGACAATTAATACAAGCGTTATCGCACTTTGTGTAATAAAACTGGAAATGCCTAAACTGCAAATTTTCTTCACCGTTTTCCATTCTGGTTTCAAATTTTGTTTCGTAATCGTAACGGATTTGAATTTTTTAATATAGAAAACAGACATCATTCCTGAAGCCACTTGTCCAATAATTGTCGCAATCGCAGCACCTTTAACGCCCATATGAAAAACGAAAATCGCAATTGGGTCCAAAATCATATTCAAAATCGCGCCAACAAGCATCGTTGCCATTGCATAACTTGGCGAACCATCTGCTCTTATCATCGAATTTAGGGAATTGGTTATCATAAAAAATGGCATGCCTAGCGTAATGTAGGTCATATAAACTTTGGCAAATTCATACGAATTTTCGGTTACGCCAAAGAGTTTGAGTAGCCCTTCTCGAAATAGTAAACCAAAAACAAGAAAAATGATTCCCAAAATGGCAGATATCACTACTCCATTGCAAATTCCTTTATTGGCACTTTCTTTGTCGTTTTTCCCCAAACTTAAACTTAAATACGCCGCCGCTCCATCGCCAACCATCATCGAAAACGCCATAGCAATGACGGTAAAAGGAAACACAATATTGGTCGCCGCATTTCCTAAATAGCCAACGCCTTGACCAATAAAGATTTGGTCAACGATGTTGTAAAGGGAACTTACCACTAAAGAAATGATACAAGGTATGGCAAATTGTTTGATTAATTTGCTGATTTTTTCCGTTCCTAGTGGATTTTGTTCGGTTTGATTTTGTGCATTTTGTGTTTGTTCTAAATTGATATTTTCTGTATCGTTCATTTTTTCCTCCTAATTTAATAATACTTTTTTATTACTTTCATTCAAAATTTTCATTTGAGATATTGCTATTTGATTTAGTTTATATAATCTTTCTGGTTGTCCTAATCCTTCATTAATTAATATTGAATTTGTACTTTCCAAATTTGCAAGACAAATTAATTCATTTATATTAGCATAATCCCTTATGTTTCCGTGTTTATTTGGATTTTTCTCCCTCCATTGTTTGGCAGTTATTCCAAATAATGCCATATTCAGTACATCTGCCTCTTCTGCATAAATCAAATTAATTTGTTTGTCTGTTAATTCTTGCGGTATTAAATTATTTTTTATGGCATTTGTATGAATTTTATAGTTTACTTTTGCCAAATCTCTTTTTGCCGTCCATCCTATTTCTTTCTGTTCTTCTTGTTTTAATCTTTCAAATTCTTTAATCAAATATATTTTAAACTTAGGACTAATCCACATTCCAAATTCAAATGCTATATCCTTATGTGCATATGTTCCACCATATCTTCCTGTTTTTGCAACAATTCCTATTGCATTTGTTTTTTCTTTCCATTCTTTTACACTAATTTTATAACTATGTAATCCTGATTGATTTCTAATTATGGCGAATTCGCCATAATTAAAATTTGGATTATGTAATTCCTCCCAAATTCCTAAAAATTCTAATGTATTTCTATTTCGTAGCCAATCTGAAATAAAAAACTCTCCATCTTTTGATTTTAACATATCTGTCAATGAAATATAATCTTCATTTTCAAAACTATAATAATTTATTTTTGTATCTAATACTTCAAAATTTTTTATTTATATCATCTCCTATTTTATCTCAAATTTCTCTTTCTGCTTTCTACATCTAATTGATACATCGCCAAAATGAAACATTTGAGGATTCCTTTCATTTTAGTAAGTGCGAGTCTTTGGCCATACTACCAAAATTTTAGGCAATTTCATCATTGCAATCCTCAAATTGGCTGTTGTACAATTTTTCATAAAATCCGCCTTTTTTCAATAATTCTTCATGTGTTCCTTGTTCCACAATATCACCTTCGTTGATAACCAATATCAAATCTGCATCTCTTACGGTTGACAAACGATGCGCAATGACAAAACAGGTTCTGCCTTTCATTAAATTATCCATGGCTTTTTGAATTTGCATTTCGGTGCGTGTATCAACTGAAGATGTCGCTTCATCTAAAATTAAGATTTTGGGGTTGACCAAAAACGCTCTGGCAATCGTAAGTAGTTGCTTTTGACCTTGTGAAATATTGGTCGAATCTTCGTTTAATACAGTATTGTAGCCTTCTGAAAACGTTCGCACAAAATGGTCAACTTGCGCCATTTTGGCTGCCTCAATGACTTCTTCGTCAGTTGCTTCCAAGTTTCCATAACGAATATTTTCCATAACCGTTCCATGAAAAGCCCAAGTATCCTGTAAAACCATTGCAAAAAGGCTACGCAAATCGTCTCGTTTGAAATCTTTGATGTTGATACCATCTATTTTAATTTTTCCAGAGTTGATATCATAATAACGCATCAGCAATTTCACAAGTGTTGTTTTTCCAGCCCCTGTCGGTCCAACAATGGCAATTTTTTTGCCTTGCTCGACATTTGCTGAAAAATCTTTAATGATGATTTTATCATCGTTGTAGCCAAATTTGACGTTTTCAAAACTTACCTTTCCTTGAATGTTTTTCACCGGTTGTGGATTTTCCGTATCTGGCACTTCTTCTGTTTCCTCTAGAAATTCAAACACGCGCTCACACGCTGCAATCATAGCTTGTAGCATATTGCTCACATTAGCAAGTTGGGTAATTGGTTGCGTAAATCTTCTCATATATTGAATAAAACTCTGGATATTTCCAACCGTAATCACGCCACGACTTGCGTAAAATCCACCCATAATACATACAATCACATAACCAACATTGCTCACAAACCCCATAATCGGTTGCATTAAGCCGAGATAAAAATTGTGATTTCCAACTCGATTTGTACAAAGTATCATTGTATTTCGTAAACTGCTCAATCGATTTTTCCTCGCCATTAAACACTTTTACCAGTTCATGATTCGAATACATTTCTTCAATATGTCCGTTGACATGCCCCAGATATTGTTGTTGGTCCTTAAAATATTTTTGCGATTTACTAACAACAAGCATTACCAATCCAAGCGATACCGGCAACACCAAAACTGCCACTAGCGCCATTTGCCATGAAATTGTTATCATCATAATTAAAATTCCGATGACGGTTGTAAGAGACGTAATCAGTTGCGTAATGCTTTGGTTTAAGTTTTGTGCAATCGTGTCAACATCGTTTGTAATGTAGGATAGCACTTCTCCATGCGTTTTTTTATCAAAATATTGAATCGGAAGTTTGTTGATTTTCTCGCTAATTGCTTTTCGTAAACTGTAGGTAAATTTCTGCCCCACACCAACCATCACAAAAGACTGAATATACGAAAAAGCGGCACTAATCACATAAATACTAAACAAAATCAAAACGGTTTTTTGAATCACCTCAAAATTAATTCCGCCTGTTCCAGCAATCATTCTCATGACACCTGCGTAAATTTCAGTGGTAATATTTCCTAAAATTTTCGGTCCTATAATATTGAAAATCGTTGATAGAATGGCACACACAACTACAACTGCAATCATAACTCTAAATTTTGCCAAATAACCAAACAATTTTTTTAAAGTACCTTTAAAATTTTTCGGTTTTTCAACAAATCCCGCTCTGGGACCTCCGCCCATTGGACCACGTCTTGGTCCGATGATTATTTTCTGCCATTTTCTAATTCCTCCTCACTTAATTGAGATGATGCAATTTCGTAATAAGTCGAACAATTTTTTAAAAGTTCTTCATGCGTTCCAATACCTACAATTTTTCCTTCGTTTAGTACAATAATTTGCTCAGCATGCATAATCGTGCTAACCCTTTGAGCAACAATAATAAGCGTACTATCTTTGCTATGCTCTTTTAACGCTTTTCTTAAATTGCTATCGGTTTTAAAATCGAGCGCAGAAAAACTATCGTCAAACACATAAATTGGACTATTTTTCACAAGAGCACGCGCAATCGATAATCTCTGTTTTTGCCCACCAGATACGTTTTTTGCTCCCTGCGAAATCGGCGCTTCGTATTTTTCGTCTTTACTTTCAATAAATTCCGTTGCTTGTGCTACCATACTACATTTTTCCACAAATTCCTGACTTGCTTCCTCATTTCCATATTTTAAATTGAATTCAATCGTGCCAGAAAGCAAATTGCCTTTTTGTGGAACAAACCCAATCTGGTTATGAAGCTCCATTTGTGTCATATTTTTAACATTGACGCCATTTACCAAAACTTCGCCTTCTGTTACATCAAATAAACGCGGTATCAAATTAACAATGCTTGTTTTTCCACTTCCCGTTGCCCCAATAATGGCAGTTGTTTGCCCCGGTTTTGCCACAAAATTGATATGTTCCAATATTTTTTCGTCTGCCCCCGGATATTGGAAAGTTACATTTTTAAATTCCACATAACCCATTTTATTTTCATCGAATTTCTCTGGATTGTCTGGGTCTTCAATCGTGCTTTCGGTTTCTAAAACTTCTGCAATACGATTGGCAGAAACACTGGCTCTTGGGAACATCACAAATATCATGGAAACAAATAAGAAGCTCATCACGACTTCAATTCCATATTGCATCACTGCCATCAAATCACCCACTTGAATGCTTGCATTTGCAATCGCATCTGCTCCAAACCACAAAATTAAAAGGTTCAAACCATTCATAATAAACATCATACTTGGCATCATCATGCTCATGGAACGATTAATGAATTTATTCGTTTTCATAACTTGGCTGTTTACTTCGTCAAAACGATTTTCCTCGTACGTTTGCGTTCCAAATGCTCTTACGACCATTAAACCAGACAAATTTTCTTTTGCCACTAAATTGATTTTATCCGTCAATTTTTGCACTATTTTGATTTTAGGTAGCACCATTTTAAATAAAAATGCAATTAATAAAATAATCAAGCCACACGCAAGTGCAATCGTCCAAATAAGTTCCGTCGTTTTTTGAGACATCATAATCAAGGAACCAATTCCCATGATTGGCGCATAGGCTAGCATTCTTATCATCATGACGATAAAATTTTGAATTTGGGTAATATCGTTTGTAGTTCTTGTAATCAGCGAGGCAGCCGAAAAATTGTTGAATTCGGCTGAGGAAAAACTTTGCACTTTTTGAAATACGTCATTGCGAATGTTTCTTCCAATTCCTGCGCCAATTCTCGACCCCAAAAATCCAACTGCAATTGATGCAACAATTCCAATCACGCAAATTCCAAGCATTTTCAATCCAGTTTGCACAATAAATTGATTTTGCATTTTCGAAACATCGATTCCGATTTCTTCATAAAAACTTTGCGTAAACACCAAACCAATGGAATTTAGCATACTTTCTGGGGTTTGACTCGCCTCAAGTCTTGCTTGCCTTATGATTTCTTCTGGAATTCGATCTAGCATTGGCAACATTTGATAAATTGGGCTTAAATCAAGTTTTTCCGTTTCTTGTGTAGGCGCGGTTACATTTTCCGTTCCTTCTGAAATTTTGGAGATTACGTTCATCATTGTCCTACTGGAAACAGCGAAAATATGACTTAACTTATCAATTTCTTCCTCTTGCAAATCATTCTTTATCGCGTATTCCGCTTGGTTTTTTTTGACGTATCGTTCTTCAACATATTGAATTTCATCTTCCTCCATAAATTCTTTCATTAATGTAAAACCATTTTCAGAAATTGCTTTTGGTGCAACTTGTTCTAGCCCATTGGACTGGATTCCAATATTGACAATATCAGACATATAATCTGGCAATTTTAAGTCGCACATGGCTTCTATAAATAAAAATGCAATGGCAATTAAAATCGCAATTGTAAATGTTTTAAAGTATTTGCTTAATTTTAACATTCTATTTTCTCCTTTCGTTTTCTTTTAGAAATCCTTTTTTCAAAATTTCTATTTCTCTGATAAATTTCAGTTTGGCATTTTCCTCAGTCACTTTTTTACTCATAACGTCCAATAAATTCATTCTCATAACATAATTTAATATTTTCATAATATTGATTAAATCGTCATCATCCATGATATTCAAATTGCTTGTATTAACGATGTTTTTTACAGTTTCTATGAGATTATCTCCGGGGTTCTTTGGGAATCCATTTTTCTTCATTGGTAATCAAATTTTTAAAGATATTTGCCATTAAATCTTTTTCCATTTTGTTGATTTTGCATTTGGCTAAATAATCGTAAATTTCGATATAACTTTGGAATAAATCTCCATTATTTTTTAGGAAAATTTCTTTTGACTTTTTTCGCTCTTTTTCCAAATGACTTTCGATTAAATATTCAATTGCTTCTTCTTTGCTCTCAAAATAAACCCAAAAACTTCCCTTTGAAATTCCCGCTTCTTCCACAATTCGATTAACAGAAGCCTCATGAAATGGCACTCTGCTAAATTCCTTTTTCATAGCATCCACAATTTTTAGACGTTTTGCTTTATCAAGTTTGTAGAAACTTTCCGTTGGCATATAGGTTCCCCCTTTAGTCCTATCAGATAATATATTTTATTATTATAATTGACCAGTGGTCATTTGTCAAGAGGTTTTTAAAACTCTTTTAAGCAAAAATAGGCAATATTTTAAAAATACTGCCTATTTTTACTTTAGAGAAAGTTCTCTAATTTTACTTACCACCATTCATCCATTTCGTCATAATCCTCATCCAAAAACTCATTCTCAGGTGAATAAACTATATGCATTTCCTCTGCTCCCGAAAGGAATTTATACTTTCGTAGTCTCTTCCATACTGGAATATCACTTCTTTCATCAATTCCTACTTTCAAAAACAAGTGCTGTCTTCCTTTTCTCGTATACAGTTTAATGAAATTGATAGTATATGGGTTATAATAAATGTTAAATTCGTCATGACTGCTCATGTTATCAAGCATTTCCATTGCCAACTCCCCATATGACTCACATTTATATGGCTTGGCTGCCTTGGTAGAAATTGTTATGGCATTGCCCTCTTGTGAGCATTTGGAAAAAACTCAGCAATTCCCTTTTTTCTAAGGACTTCCAGTAGACAACTGCCGAACTTGTCTCTTTCTTCTGTACTGCAAAACTCGATGGTAATGGACTTAAGTTCCACAAGCCGTTGTTCTGCTGCTTTGGGACGCTTTTTCTCCTTTCTTAGCGTTGTACCCCAGTGAAAATTGTTTGTTCTTTTTTGATATTTTCCCATAAAAGAAACCTCCTATATTTTTATGTTAATATTATATATCTTTCTTTCTCAAGTCAAGAAAAAGAGAGCATACAGATTATCTTTCTTAAAAAATAATGTGTATGCTCTCTTTGATTTAATGATTTTATTTTGAATTAATCATTATTTTTTGTCTTCTCCAAAGTTGCATTTTGATTTTCATAGTGAAAAATAAAGGCAGAATTTTTGTCAACTCTTCTTTCCAAAGCAATGATGCTTTTCTCCAATGCTTCGATTTTTTCATTTCTTGCCATCATTTCTTCGTACATGATATTAATTTTTCTGCCATAATCTGATTCAAAAACAAACATATAGTCTAAAACTTCTTGCTTCATTCGCTCAATTAATCGGTCTTCCAATCTTTTTTCCATTTTTTGGTTTTCTCGTTTGTATTCTGAGCGCAACTCTTCTTTTAGGCTTGCACTTTCCTGTTTGAACTCGGCTCTTAATTTTTCTTCTGACTTAGCAATTTCTTCCTTAATTTCTACTCTTAATTCGTCAAATTTTGCTTCCATTCCATCAACTCGAGCCTCAATTCTGTCAATTTTAGCATCCATTTTGTCCAATTTCTCTAATATTTTTTGTTCCATCTTTTTCCCTCCTTTCTTTCTAAATTTGAATTAATTTTATCACACAAAGCCCTAAATTGCAAGGAAATTTTACATTTTCGCCCGACATTTTTCGACACATAAAAATAACTCCAACTTGTCAAAAACTTTGCTTTAACAAGTTGGAGTTACCCTACATTATATTTTTGAATTTACTCTGCTTTCGTTTCATCAGTTTCTTTAGCATCTTCTGCTTTTGGCTTTTCTGCTGGAACTTCTTTTGCTTCTTCTACTGAAGTTTCTTTTACTGTTTCTACTACTTCTTCAGCAACATTTTCAACTACTGGTGCTTCTTCGATAGTGCCTTCTTCTGGCACAACAATTTCTTCTTTTACGGTAATTTCTTTTGTCTCAATTCTTGCACCAACTTGCTCTTTTGTCTTAGCCGCTTTACCAACTCTGTCTCTTAAGTAGTACAATTTCGCACGTCTTGCTCTACCTACTCTGACTACTTCGATTTTTTCAATTCTTGGTGAATGAACTAAAAATGTTTTTTCCACCCCTACCCCATAAGAAATCTTTCTTACAGTAAAGGTAGCGTTCACTCCTCCGCCTTGTTTTTTAATAATAATTCCTTCAAAAACTTGAATTCTTTCTCGGTTTCCTTCTTTTACTTTAGCATGAACGCGAACCGTGTTACCCACTTTTAATTCTGGTATTTTGTTCTTCATTTGTTCATGTTCAATTGATTTTAAAATATCCATTTTTTCCTCCTTTTCTGAAATACTAAAATCTTTTAAAATTTGTCATTCTTCTGACAAATCCATTTTTTCCAATAAATCTGGTCGTTTTTCAAATGTTCTTTTTAAGGCTTCCTTTTTTCGCCATTTTTCAATATTTTCATGATGTCCGTGATAACAAAACTTCTGGAACTCTTTCTCCTTCAAACACTTCTGGTCTTGTATATTGTGGATATTCCAACAGTCCATTTGAAAAAGATTCTTCTGTTTTGGATTCGTTTGCTAAAACGCCATCAACATATCTTGAAACGCTGTCAATTAGCACCATAGCAGGCAATTCCCCACCAGTTAAAACATAATCACCAATGGAAATTTCTTCGTCCACGATTTTATCAATTACACGCTGGTCAATCCCTTCATAATGACCACATAATAAGATCAAATGTTCCTCTTTCGCAAGTTCCAAAACTTTCTCTTGGGTCAAAGTTTTGCCTTGTGGCGATAAAAAAATGACTTTTGACTGTTTGCTTCTGATAGATTGGTATGCATCATATACAATATCTGGTTTGATGAGCATTCCTGCTCCTCCGCCGTAAACGTTGTCATCTACTTTTTTGTGTTTATCTTTTGAGAAATCTCTCATGTTGACTGTATGAATTTGAATTAAATTTTTATCAATTGCCCTTCCAATCACGCTTTCTTTCATGGGTTCAAACATTTCTGGAAACAGCGTTAAAACATCAAATTTCATCTTTAACCTCGAATTCTAGTCAAGTCCTTCTATCAAATGAACCGTAATTTTGGCATTTTCGACATCAATTTTTTGAATGACATCTGGAATTCCAGGAAGCAATTTCGTCTTTCCCATTTCGTCTTTTACAACGTAAATGTCGTTGGCACCTGCCACTGAATAAATATCATCGACTTTGCCCAAAAGTTCATTTTCATCTGTATAGACTTCTAAGCCAATCAAATCAGCAATATAATAAACGCCTTCTGGAAGTTCTCCTAAATCTTCTCTTTTTACGAATAAATAAGTATTCCTCAATTTTTCGGCTTCTTCAACAGAATCACAACCTTTGAACTTCAAAATCACTTGATTCTTATGATAACCGAACTTTCTCAATTTGTTTTTCTAGCATTTCCTTTTTGCCTTTTAGAAAAACGTTTGATATTTTCTCAAATACGCTATTGTCTTCTGCAAAAGAATTTAGTTTTACTTCGCCTTTTAAGCCTTTACTACTTACAATTTGACCTAATTCCAAATATTCTTTCATACTTACCCTACAAATTCCACATTAATTTTTTTGCGTTCTTTGCTAGCAACAGATTTCATAACAGTTCGAATGGATTTCGCCATTTTTCCTTGCTTACCAATCACTTGACCCATATCATTTTTATCCACATTCACTTGATACGTAATGATGTCATTTGCGATTTTTTCTTCAATAGAAACAGTTTGTTTGTTATCTACCAAGCCTTTAATGATTATTTCTAATAATTCTTTCATAAACACCTCTTAAACCCTATTTTGTAGCTTTTGCAATTAATGCTTTTACTGTTTCAGTTGGTTGTGCACCATTTTTAATCCAAGTTGTTACTTTTTCGTTGTCTAAAACAATTGTAGATGGTTTTGTCATAGGATCGTATGTTCCGATTTGTTCAATGATTTTTCCATCTCTTGGAGACTTAGAATCAGCTACTACTATGTGATAGAAAGGAGCCTTCTTTTTTCCAACTCTTTGTAATCTTATTTTTACCATTATTTCACCCCCTGTAAATTTTTAATTTATAATAAAATTATAATTTAAAAATGAATTATAATATTATTTTCTATTTTAAATCATCAAAATCACTCATATCAATGGCATCTGGGTTGATGTTCATTTTGCGCATCATATTTTTCATTTTTTTGGGTGATTTCATTTCTTTCATCATTTTTTGTGTCATTTCAAATGTTTTCATAAATTTATTGATTTGTTGCACAGTTGTTCCGCTTCCTTTGGCAATTCGGATTCTTCGACTGGCATTCAAAATCTTAGGGTCTCGCCTTTCTCCGTGCCGTCATGGAACAAATCATGGCTTCGATTCTTGCTAGTTCTTTGTCATCAATTTCAACATCGGATAATTTTCCCATTCCTGGTATCATTTTTAAAATCGAGGAAAAAGAACCCATTTTCTTCATTTGCCTTAGTTGTGCTAAATAATCGTCTAAATCAAATTTATTTTTCTTCAAACTTTTTTCTAATTTTTCGGCTTCTTCTAAATCAAAACTCTCTTCTGCTTTTTCGATAATCGAAAGTACGTCTCCCATTCCTAAAATACGAGATGCCATTCTTTCTGGGTGGAATTCTTCGATGTCGCTTAGTTTTTCACCTGTTGCCGCAAATTTAATGGGTTTTCCAGTAACTTTTTTTACGGATAAAGCCGCACCTCCTCTGGTATCACCGTCTAATTTGGTTAGCACAATTCCATCAATGCCAACTTCATTATTAAACGTTTCTGCAATATTGACCGCATCTTGACCTGTCATGGAGTCCACAACAAGCAAAATTTCATGCGGTTTGACACTTTTTTTGACGTCTTTTAATTCTTGCATTAATGCTTCATCAATTTGCAAACGTCCAGCTGTATCTAAGATGACAACATCGTTTAATTTGGAAATGGCAACTGACATGGCTTGTTTGGCAATTAAATTGACATCTTTTGTCGTTTCGTTGGCGTAAACAGGAATATCGAGTTGTTTTCCAACGACTTGCAATTGCTTGATAGCAGCAGGTCTGTAGACATCGCACGCAACAAGCAAAGGCTTTTTGCCTTGTTTTCGAATAAGATTGGCAAGTTTTCCTGCAGTTGTAGTTTTACCAGAACCTTGCAAACCCACTAGCATAATGACAGTTGGTGGATTTGGCGTAAAATTCAATTTGGCATCTTCTCCGCCAAGTAACTGGACTAACTCATCTTTTACGATTTTAATGACTTGTTGTCCTGGCGTTAATGATTTCAAAACATCTTGCCCAAGCGCCTTTTCTTCAATAACTTTGACAAAATCTTTGACGATTTTATAATTGACATCGGCCTCCAATAAAGCAAGTTTTACTTCACGCGTTACTTCTTTTAAGTCACTTTCTGTAATTCTGGCTTTGCCTTTTAGTTTTCTGGTTATTTCTTGTAATCTGGAAGATAATCCTTCAAACGCCATTGTTTCCATCCTTTCTCATTTGCTTTTAAACTAAGCAATTTAGTTTATTCTTCACATCCTCAAGAACATTTGCAATTTCGCTATCACTTGAGTTTTCTGTTAAATTGCTGATTTCGGATAGGATATTGGCAATTTGTTCTTCTTGCATTTTATTTTTCTTCATGATTTGCAACTTTTCTTCGTATTCGAAAAGTTTCTTTTCTCCTTTCTTCAAGTTATCTCGCACAGCTTGCCTTGTGATTTTCTCGTTTTCTGCAATTTCTGCTAGAGATAAATCGTTATTGTAGTAGTCATTTAGCATATCGTATTGCTTTTCCGTCAACAATTTTCCGTAAATTTCTAATAGAATACTGAGTTTGATACTATTTTCAATTTCCATGACTACTCCTTTTTTGATGTAATGCTATTATACTTTACACTATTTTTTGGCATTTGTCAAGGGATTTTTAAGTAAAATTTGATTTTTTTATGAAATTTTTGAAAATTTCGAGATACCTCTAAAACGCATTAGAATCGTTTTCTTGCGATTTTTTGTTTTACTAATATTTTATGTCTACTCTTTCCAAAAAAATCACTCTCCATTGATTCTAATGCATTGACCAAAAAGTCATTTTTCTGATATCATGTATTTTCATCTATCTTAGAGGTGCAAAAATATGCCTAAAATTGATTTTCTGAAATTTTTAGTCATTTATCTTGATTTTTTAAGATTCGTCGCTTAAAATCGCTTTTATACAAAAGTGACCAGATAAAAATTTCTGGTCGTTTTCCATTTTAGCTTTCCTGTTTTGTTAAAATAACGCTAGAACAAAAAGGTTTTAAGTAAAGTTCCAACTCGTCTAAATCATCAAAAAATGTTCCGATATTATCATAATGTATTTTTATTTGGTTAGCATGATTATATTCAAACGATGAAAGTCCATATTCCTTTCCATTGCACTTTATCGAAAATAAATTCAAATCGTCTGACACATCAAATTTTTCTTCTAAATACTCGCTAATATTAAATGAAGATACTAATTTTAACTCGAGCACCATTCCTGTTGGCGATAATGTTCCTGTGCAAGATTCAACATACTCGCTTTTTTCGGCCAGTGTATATGAAATATTCATGCTTTTTCTCATCGCTTCACAAATTGTTATGTCAAATTTCCAAGTTCCTTCTAGTACTTCTTTTGCGCTATTTTCATAGGTAATGTCCAAACTTTTTATGTCAAAATATAATTTTTCAAATTCTTCTGCTGGTCTTAAACCAAACAAAATGGAATCTGCAAATGTTGTATCCGTCAGTTTGATTGGCTCATTCATCCAATTAATAGAATTGTACAAAGGAAGTTCCTCTAGCGTCTTAGCATATTTGAATTCACTTTGATAAATCACTTTTTGCTGCTCATTTTTGATGGTAAAATCGTGAAATCGAATCGATTTTACTTTTTCTTTTTGTGTTTCAAACTGAAATGCAAGATTCAAATTCAAATTATCCAAAACTAAATTCTCTACTCTTATCCCCACTTCTTTGTCATAAACATAATCCATTTTTTCACTTTGAACATAACCATTTTCGACCGCCATATCAATCGCTTCATTCGTGTTATTAAATATATTTTTAATGTACTGTTCTATATCTTTTGCAAAAACAACTCCTGTCATCAACACAAAACACGCACAAACTGCAATTCCTATTTTTTGATAAATAAATTTTCTTTTTCGGTTCATTATTTCCTCCTTTTTAATTTCCGCTATTGCTATCTTTAATTTTACTTTTTTCATGATTTCTTCTTCCATACTCAATCACCTACCCCAAGTTCCTTTTTTATTTTTTGGCGAATTCGAAACAATCTCGTTTTCACATTTATTTCGGAAATATTTAATTCTTTTGCAATTTCTTTGATGCTTTCAAAAGAATAATAAAACATGGTTACAATTTTAAAATCCACTTCTTTTAAGTTTGCCAGACTTTTCTCAATTTCATCCCTTTCGGCTGAAAATAAATTCGCATTTGAAAATGATATGCTGTTTTCATAATCCGAAATGTCAGAAGTTACTTTCCTTTTTCTTAATTTTTCTTTAATTAAATTTCTTGCAATTCCCGCAATATATGCCTTTAAATCGGTTATTTCTTTGGCTTGATTTTTCCATAGCACAAAAAAAGTATCTGCCACAATTTCTTCTTTGTCCTCGGCACTTAGATTGCTCCCAACCGCATGATTAATAATTGTTTTTACATAGGACGTAAATTCTTTTACAATTGCTTCTAAATCAAATGCTTCATTTCTTTCTTTAGAAAATTTCATCTTACTGCTCCTTTGATAAGATATCTTATATCCTATAATGGATAAATTTTGTCAAAAAGTTACACTTTTATCAAAAAAATAAGCAAAGATTTCTCCTTACTTATTTCTTAACCTCTTATATTACTTTTCTTCCTTCTGCTTTTCCATATTTTAAATAATGCATGTAATATTCCTTATAATTATTTTGATATGCATCTTGTAAATCCTTATACGTTGCTTTGTAAACATTAATATTAAACGTCCAACTCGTTCTTCTACCCTCATAAATACCATGATTCAAGAAATGAATGATTGCCAACGCATAATTGGTTCCAAAAGCAGCTTTGATATCCGCATTATAATTTACATACATACTTACATCAAATATAGCACTCGCTCTTCTTCCCTCATGTATTCCATAATTTTTGAAATGTTGATAAACTTTTTTATAATCTGTTTTATATTCATTTGCAACATCTGCATATAACGACAAATACACATTCGGATCAAAGAAAATACTTGCCATACGACGCTCACTAATTCCATATTTCGCAAAATGAATTAGCAAAGCACTACCATTATTTCCATATGCCATTTCTAAGTCCTTGTAATTCGCCTTATAAATTTCTGGACTATACACAATAGAAGATGTTCTTCCTTCTTGAATTCCGTGTTGCAACCAATGTCTTTTTAATAAGTCATTATTGTTTCCCAATGCTGCTTTGATATCTAAATTATGTTCCGCATAAATGGTAGGGTCAAATAAAATATCTTCCACAACCGCATCAAAACCACCCATTCTGCCTTCTTGGATTCCGTAATTTAGATAATGCTGAATTAATTGCGAACCATCAAAATCCGTTAAATCTCTATAATAATATTTATAAAAAGTACCATCATATTCGGAAGAACTTTTTCTATATTCTTTGCAACCATTATTCATAAAGTGATAGCAAGCTGCCAAATAATCATTTCCAAATGCAACCTTAATATCATAATTATTTTCCACATAATATTTTACATTAAATACTGCCGAAGAGTTTCTTCCTTCTTGCATTCCATTGCTTACAAAATGCTCATATAATTTTGTTTCATTATAGCCAAATACCGCTTTGATATCTGGATGTTGATCCGCATAATAGCGATAGTCAAAAACAAAGGTTGGGAAATTATTTTTCTTTGAAATATCCGAACGTAGCACATAACCATAGGTTCCATCGGTGTTAGAAACGATCGTATCCCAATATTTTCCATCAGGCGATGTCTTGCTTGCTCGTTCCACAACTCTTATTTTCTCATCTTTATTCAAATAACCAACAATTCTACTGCTATTTGGTCCCGCTCTTACCGCCAATTTATCTTTTAAAACCGTAGCATCTTCAAAATCAATCGCTGAATTTTCGGTCGTACTAGGTCTGCTACATGCTCTTGCTGGCATATTCTCATATAATGGTATCACAAATGTATGATGAATCGTTGCCAATGTTCCCGAAATCGTATAATAACTTTTTAGCAAAGTAGCACTTGTTTGCGCTCCCATAATATCTTGCTGATATTGATGTGAAAACAAAGAAGCCTGATTAATCACATTAAATCTTTGATAATACAGTGTATTTTGTCCACGTCCTATATATTGTGATTTATAATAATCAGAACCGCCAACAATCGAATTTTCTACCGAATTCCACCCTTTATTTTGTGCATATCTTAAGCCATTTGTAATAACGGTACTTGCACCATTTCCATACGCTCCAACATTAAAAAAGTTGTAATACCCAACATATTGCCCATTATAGCCGTTACCTGATATCAAAGCAGAATTTCCTTTTCCCTGCTCATTAAAAATCTTGGCTAAAATCGAATAACCATTCAAATTGCACTGTGCACTTGCTTTTACAATAGCATTAATGGTCGTCGGATTGTTCAAATATCCATAAGAAGCATATTTATTGCTAATGACTTGCTGAATATTTTCAGCTGAAACATCCGCACTTTCTAGATTTTTAAATTGATAAACACTGGTTTCGTCTAATGAATTTCTTGGATCCATCATATATTTGATAGCATCAATGGAAGCACAATTCCAACCTGTGTCGTATTTTGTCGAACCGCAAATCGGACAATACCATTTTCCTTGATATTTGCTTGATTGACTAAATAAATTCTTAGGAGATCTGCCATGCCCCTGATATTCCATGGTAATGGCCTCTGTCCAATCAATTCCAGTGTAACAAACTTCAAAATGATAATTTCCATATTTTCTTTTCAAATCCTGAATCGCGCTTTTTACGCCAGGATATTTACTTTCATTAATTCCATTAATATCAGAACTCAAAGTCGCTGCAAAGGAAAAACTGCCATTGATTAACAAAATATAAATAAAACTGGCAAAAATAACGAAAAGTTTTGCTAATTTGCTATTTTTCATCACTAATTCCTCCTAATTTATTATGAGAAAATTATATCGGTTTTAGTCAGAAAAGTCAACACGAAAAAAGATTTTGATGTCAAATTTTGTCAAAAAAGACTTTTCAATCTTGAAAAGCCCTTTTTATTGAAATTTCGTAATATCACCAACATGCGTTGCAAAATATGGTTTCTCTTTGCCATTTTCCTGTAAAAACAGGGTAAATTCATCGTCAAAATAAAAATATCTTGGTAAATCTTCGTTAGGTGGCTCTAATGATGTCGTCCATACCTCCATATCAATAACTGCTTCACTTTTGATGGAACCACCTTCTTCATCTAAATTCATTTTAATCGTTTGAATCGCCTTCAAAATTGTAGCAACATCACCATCTGCTGTATCAAATTCCTTGTTTTCCAATTCGTAATATTCTCTTTTTACATCAAACTCAATTTCTGGCACTTTTAAAAAATCAGTTTCCTTAAACGTTCCATTTCCTTTATAAGACTCTCCTTTTTTCAGCATATTTTCGTAAATCTGCCCAAACGTATTCCCTAGATTGCCTTTACACAAAATCACTTGGTCGCCTTCGACTGTATTTAAAATGACCGCACAATCTTGCTCAGTGTTATAATAAAGCACCTTCACTTGATTTCTAACCTTTTCATCGGTTTTGCTATCAATTCCAAAATATGAAATATTTTCATACTGATTGGCAAATTTCCCCTGCTCTATTTTACTAAATTGGTATGGATATGAAAAATCACGTTTCAACATCGTATAAAACAAATAACGTTTGATATCTTCTTTTCCTTGTTCTAACTGGCTTTCACTCCAATCAATGTTTTCCAATACATCACTAGTTTCGCCAAATTTCTCTTGAATTCCTTTTTCGATTTCCTTTTTCAAATCTAAGGTTTTTAGTCCAAATTTCTTATAATAATATTCATCTGAAATCGAATTTTCATTAAAATCTTGCTGATTCAAATGTTCCACCATTGCAAGAGGTTCCAAAAACTGAACCTCTTGATGAATCACTTCGTTTATCATATCATTCCAAATCAATTGAAATGTCCCACACCAAGCAGTATCTGCAGAAATCACATCATTCATGGTTGGTACAACTTCAAGTTTTTCCGAAGTTTCAAGATTCGAGCCTATTTTCGAAAATTCCGCTATACAGGCCTTCTTCGATAGCCTCGTTATGAGAAAATACAAGCCTATCCCGAAAATCATCATTAACACAATAACCAATAAGATTTTGGCTTTTTGCTTCATTTTTTATTTCTCCTCATTTGCAATTTCAACACTTTGCGCCAATTTCCTTTCACTTCGATTTACAAAAGAAACTAATTTAGCAATCACAACTACCATCAGCAAGAAAATAACAAAATCGTCAACTGGAATACGAACAATCGCAATTAAACTCACTAAAATGGCTTCTGCCAAAATCATTTTTAAAATGGAATCCAACACCAATGGCAAGGATTGAATATTTCTAAAACGTATCAAACTATAAACATATACGATAGCCATAATCAGCAACATTGGCATAATATAAGGTTTTACCACATCTCGAATTCGTTTGTTGGAAACTGAATGTACATTCAAATCTTCCACTGTTTTTTGCGTTTCAAACTTTTCATTTACTTTGGTAATCAAATTCGCTTTTTCTTCGTCTGTTATCGATTCTACATTGATTTGCAAAGAATCGCCAAACACTTCTAATTCCTTAGCTACATATTTTTTATCTTGAAATACAGCATCACAAATTTCTTCAATTTGACTTATGCTTACTTCTTTGCCTACTTTTAATTCAATCGTTTCGTGTTTTCCAAACATCAAAGATACATGAAATCCTTTTAAAGCAACCACAATTAAGCCAGCTAAAATTAAAAGTATCAATCCTAAAATTACTATTTTTTTACTATTTTTATTAGTATCCATTTTTTTAATCCTCTCTATCCAAAACTGTTCTTGTAAAGACAACATTGTATAACACGTTCAAAATCAACGCCCAGAATACGACCATTCCGACACTATTGATAGCATAATTTTTAACAAACGTAAACACAAGCGCGGTTACAGCTAGTGGAAGCATTGCGAAATAAAATTTCTTGCTTACTTCAGCATAAGCTTGTTTTATGGTTTGTGTTTCCAATTGTTGCACCATCATTTTTAGAAAAGCCATGTTGACAACAATCATCAGCATTCCTGCGAAAATAGCATTAATCGTCATTTCCACATTGGTATATTTTAAAATCAATGAAAAACCAGCAACATATCCCATATTTAAAATCGCAGCCACACTTCCGTTTTTCTTGAATTTCACAATAAAAGCAACCGCTGGAACAACCACCAAAATCACAAACAATGCAATCTCTAAATTTTGCTTACTTGCAATCCATTCTGATTTAACAAAATTATCCGTTTCTAATGCATAAGTAACAGGTAAAACTCCTGAATTTATCATATTAGCAAGGGTTTGTGCTGATTGATAATCTTCTAGAAAATCCTCATAATTTGTTCTTTCCTGTCCTACTGCAATTTGTAACAAACCACTTGACATTTCCTCACCAAAATAAGTTGTCATCATGGTGTCATCATCAAATACGATAGAAACCATCTTTTTTTCGGTTTCTTTCTCCTCTTCGGAATTCTCTTCTGCATTTTCCTCGGTTTGTTCTGATTCTTCCCCTTCTGTTTCGTCCTTGATTTCAACGTATTTATTGCTGATTTCTTTTAATTTTTCAGCACCTTCTTTGTTAAATTCAATTTGTAAATAGGTGTTGTAATTCGACTGATTCGAATACACAACACTTGCATTTTTGATAGCAAGGTTGTCCATCAAAACAAGTCCATTTTGATAATCAATGATTTGGAATTTTCCTGGCTTTGAAACCAATTGTTCCACTAAATGAATCGTTTTGTCATCATTTTCACTTTCTATCACCAATTTTCCTGTAACATCATCAATTCTTAGATTGTATTCGTCTAATTCTTCTTCCTTCAATCGTTTTTGGATGATTTTTTTTGCTTGCTCAAAGTTTTCTTTGGTCAATTTATCATCTGGATTGACTTTGATTTTTCTGGTTTCTTTGGCATAAGGTACTTCTTCTACATTTTCTGTTTCTTCGGCATTTTCCGAATTTTCTTCCGTCTCCTGCGTTACGCTACTTCCATCTTTCCAAACCTCTCCTTTGTTATTTCCTTGCTCATCTACATAAACATATTTCTCTTCTTCCGTGTCGTCTACCGCAAACCTTAATTCCCTTGCGCCTTCAACATCCATGCCATATTGATAATCTGCCACCAAATTTCTCCACACACCATTTTCCTTTTGGTAAACACCCACAAAGGCAACAACCGATACGAATATCACAAATGCAATTCCCATTACTACTTTCCATTTTTTCACAACTTTTTCCTCCTATTTATAACAAATTTGTATCATTAATAATTAATTCAAACCATAATCCCAAATATTTTGCCGCACGTTTGCTCATCTGGGTACGCTCCATAAAGATTTCAAAATAATCAATCACAGGACATATTTGGGTATCAATTTTCAAATCTAAAATGACTTTTTTCTGCTTTGTATCAATTCGTAATTCCGAATTTGTAACAGCATAATTTACTTCATCATGTTTGTCAAAAATCGTTCGATCTTTTTTGGAAACTCTGCTTCTGTGCACATCTGACTTGTCCGCCAAAATCAGGGCAGCAGAAATATCACTCACTGCTGTACCTGTGTTTTCATCATGATTTCCGATTGCCATCATAATTTCCGTTCGGTCAGATAACTCCATTCCCATTTCTTTTAGAATTTGATACGCCAAAATCGCACCAGAATGCGCATGGTCAATTCGATTGACCGAATTTCCAATATCGTGGATATAGCCTGCCATTTTGGCAAGTTCAATTCTGTGTTCGTCATAACCCAAAGTTTGCAAAATCGAACCAGCCCTTTCCGCAACCAACATACAATGCCTGCCAGAATGTTCGGTATAACCCAGAACATCCAACTGCTTTTGCGCATTTTTCATCATTTCTTTGATTTCGACATTAGCTACCACATCGTCAAAATTTATCATACGTCCTCCTCAATCTTTTGTCTTGGTTATTTTACAATATTTTTCAAAAAATATCAACTACTTTTGCAAATTTATTTTAAATTTACGCCCAAAACGCCACCAATCGCGCCACCAACAATGCCAAACGTAATCATAACAACCGCGTTTGTATTCAACGAAAAATCAAAATTTAAAATGCTAGATAGCAAATACAAAATCAGCATATAAATTAGTCCCAACAAACTTCCATAAATAATACCTTTACTCTCAATTCTTTTTGCCACCAAAAAGCTGCTTACCAAAATGCTAAACGCAGAAATAAAGATAACAGTCGGCATAATCACGTTTTCTTTAACACTCGAAAAACTAAGCACCATAGATAAAATCAGCATCATAAGCAAACTCAAAATCATCGAAATAGCGATTCCTTTCACCATCAACAAAAATTTATTTCCCCCACCATTTTCATTCAAATCTTCCATATTTCCCTCCAAAATAAAAAATCTCTTTTAAGAAATTATATTTCCAAAAAAGATTTTTTATTCCTATTATTTTATTCTTCGATTTCGTTCTCAGTAGAATTCTCATCCTTTTCTGCACTAACACTAACTAAATCATTTTCTTGCAAAAACTGTTTTAAATCAATCTCTTGTTCATCATATTCTAAATAATATTTCGTAACACCTGCCCTTGTTTTCGCATAAATTTTCGAATAAACGCATGGGACAATCAGGCGTTTTGCTTCTGCATCAAAAATTCCATAATTGTCTTGTTTTACCACAATCCCTTTAATTCCAACACTTTCTGGAATTGTTAATACGCTTTCATGTGCTTCTACGCTTGCACTTTGATTGGTTGAGGTATTCGTTGTGTTGGTTATATTTTCTTCCTCTTCGTCATCTTCCTCTCTTGAAGATGGTCGATTATTCGTGTCCAGATTTTCTTTCGAAGCAGAATTAGCAACATATCCTAAAGAGTCATAAACACATTTCAATCTTTCTTCTCCATCTACATCAATAATTCCTACCTTATCATTATTATAAACAGGAATGCATTCTTCAAATAGCAAATTAAAATTTCGAATGTCTTCTCCAGCAAATTCTTCCTTATCCTCAATTCCAATTGAATCATATTCCGCATAAACAATGGTATTTCCCTCATGATTTACGACACCAAATTTATCATTTTTTTCTACCAAATACAATTTCTGCAATTCATCTAAACTCGCAATATTATCATATGCTGTTGGCTTAATAATTGTATTTCCACTAGCATCAACAATTCCGACTGACTCTTCTGCTGTTACAAAAAATTCTTCTGTATTTTGGCGATACACAATTTTATCGTATTTCAAACTAATCACTTCTTTTCCATCTTTTAAGGAAATCACGCCATATTTTGAGCCATCACCAACAACAAGCATATTATCTGCCATTGCCATTAAATTTTCATAAATATTACTTACCTCCGAATAGCCTGCATTTTCCGCAAGTTTCGTAATGGTTTGTACTAAATTTGGAATCGAAGCAATACGAATTCGATTTGCTTGTGAAGTATTTAATTGAACACTAAATATCTTCGCAAGTTCCGTAAATGGCACATATAATTCATTATTGACATATTCAATTGACTGGTCAATTGTAAAAATTTCCTCTGTTTCGTTTTCCGAATCAACAACAATATTGATGCTAGCTTTGTTCGTTTCTTCATCTACTATAATTAAATCTTTGGAAACTTGCTCATCTGTACTTGCAGACGCATTTTCATTTAAAATATACTTCGTAACTGTATTCGAATTCGCACTCATGGAAACAATTTCGTAAGGCGTCCTTAAATAGCAACTTTGGGCATCTTCGGTATAGTTTTTATATTCGCCTTTTTGATACGAATACCCTAATAACTCCGCCAATTCTCTCACACTCATATATTGCGTACCGTCTTCTTTTTGTAATAACAAACTAGAAGATATTTTCACTTGCTTATCATCCACATACATTTTCAGTAATGCCGCATCTTTCCCACGAATATAACCAATGATTCCAAACAAAATCACCACAAGAACCGCACAAATTATCAGCACCGTCAAAACGGTTTTCTTGTTCTTATTATTTTTCTCCATTTGTTCTACAAATTGATTACTTTCTTCAAAATTCATTGTTTCCTCCTATTTAATTAAAATTTTAATCTTAAATATCTCTAACTATTTGGTATAACCATAATTTTTATAAAATTCATCCCTGAAATTCAACAAATTATCCTTCTCTATTTCTATTCTAACTCTTTCCATCAAATTAGTCAAGAACCTTAGGTTATGAATTGATAAAAGTTGTACTCCTAAAATTTCCTTAGCGTTAATTAAATGTCTTAAATACGCTCTGGTAAAGTTTTGGCAAGTATAGCAATCACAAGTTAAATCAAGTGGTGAAAAATCTTTTTCATAGGTTGCATTTCGAACAACGATTTTTCCATGCGAAGTCATGGCGGTTCCGTGTCTAGCAATTCTGGTTGGTAGAACACAGTCGCACATATCAATTCCTGCCAAAGCCGCTTCGATTAAATAATCTGGCGTTCCAACTCCCATCAAATATCTTGGTTTATTTTCTGGTAACAAAGGCGCCGTAAAATTTAAAATATCCAAAAATTCTTCTTTCGGCTCTCCTACGCTAATCCCACCAATTGCATAACCTGGAAAATCTAATTGGGTCAAATCTTGTGCACTTTTTTCTCTCAAATCTTTAAAAAATCCGCCTTGCACAATGCCAAACAAGCCTTGCTTGTCCGTTGTTTTATGCGCATCTTTGCAACGAATCGCCCATCTGGTCGTTCGTTCCATCGATTTTTTCGTATATTCATACGTCGAAGGATATGGACAACATTCGTCAAATGCCATCATAATATCAGAGCCAAGTGCCTCTTGAATTTCCATGGAAATTTCCGGACTAATAAATTTTTTACTACCATCTAAATGTGAACGAAAATCCACGCCTTCTTCGTGAATTTTTCGCAAATCTCCTAGGCTAAACACCTGAAATCCGCCACTATCCGTCAAAATCGGTCTGTCCCAATTCATAAATTGATGAAGTCCACCAGCTTCTCTTACGAGTTCGTGCCCTGGACGTAAAAATAAATGATACGTATTCGACAAAATAATTTGAGCCTTCACTTCTTCCTTCAATTCTCTTGGATTAACACCTTTGACAGTTGCTTGCGTGCCAACTGGCATAAAAATTGGTGTTTGGATATCGCCATGTGGCGTGTGAATGACGCCACGTCTTGCGCCTGAATTTTTGTCGATATGTAATAATTCGTAGGTAATTGCTCCCATTTTACAATCATTTTCAAATCTTTTGTTTTATAAGTGGTTAAAATACAAGTTTAGACTCAGCCATTTTTATATGTTTCTTTACTTCAAAACTTGATTTTTCTAGCCTAATCACAAAATATTTGAAAACTCTCCTTTCTTTTTTATATTAATTTGTTTTCATCATCTAACTTTTGAATAGTATTGATATTTTTGTCATTTATCAATATTTCAAGTTCTTTTCTTGCTGTTTCGTTTAATTTTTCCATCCTTTCACTCTGACTAATATTATTATCCATCATACTCGCATTTAAAACTTCTAAATTGCTTAAGACTACCAAATGAAGAATATCTGCATAATCTCTTATATTTCCCTTTAATTTAGGATTTTGGTCTCGCCACTCTTTTGCAGTCATTCCAAACAAAGCCATATTTATAACATCAGCCTCATTTGCATATACAAAACTTTTTTGCTTATGCGTTAGTTTTGGCACAATATTCGCCTTTATACTATCTGTATGAATCCTATAATTTGTCTTAGATAAACTTCTTCTAACTGACCATTCTATTTTTTCTTGATAACTTTCATTCAGTTTTAACCTTTTAAATTCTTTAATTAAATACAATTTGAATAAATTATCAATCCATGATGCAAATTCCATTGCAATATCTGAATGAGCAAATGTACCAATACTATATTTTCCTTTACTAAACGTTAGCCCTTTTTCATTTACTCGGCTACACCATTGACTAGGAGACATTGTAAAAGACTTTTTTGGTGCTTCATTTTTAATTAGGCTGAATTCCGCCAAATTAAAATCTTCATTACTCAGTTGCTCCCAAAGCCCCAAAAATTCTATCGTATCATAATTACTTATCCACTTTTTTATAACATCTGATGGATTGTTCGGGTTTTTGTATTTTGCTAAATCAGTTAGTGAAATATAGTCTTCATTGCCCACTCTTGTTACTTTAATTTCATTTTCATTCACATTCATAATTGCAGTAATTTTATTATCCATATGCTTTCCTTTCCATAAAAACTTGACTTTTTGCGTAATTTGTGGTATAATGTATAATAGATAAGTTTGTGCCTATTTTAATCTTTTTTCTACAAAATCATCATCGCATCTCCAAAACTGAAAAATTTATATTTTTCTCTGACAGCTTCTTCGTACGCTTTCATCACAAAATCTTTTCCAGCAAGACTTGAAACTAGCATAATCAGTGTTGATTCTGGCAAATGAAAATTCGTAATCAATCTGTCAATGCATTTGAATTGATAGCCCGGATAAATAAAAATATTTGTATCGCCTTCGGTTTCTTTTACCATGCCATTTTCATCTGCGACGGATTCCAAAACACGACAAGAAGTTGTCCCAACGCAAACGACTTTGTGTCCGCTTTTTTTGGCGTTATTAATCAAATCCGCATCTTCTTGTTTGATGTAATAATGCTCCGAATGCATTGCGTGTTCTTCTACATTTTCCGCTTTAACTGGTCGAAATGTGCCAATTCCAACGTGCAAAGTAACATTTGCAATTTTGACGCCTTTTTGTTTGATTTTTTCCAGTAATTCTTCCGTAAAATGTAAACCCGCTGTTGGCGCTGCGCTCGAACCATCGTATTTGGCATAAACGGTTTGATATTTGTCATTTTCCTTCAATTTTTCTTTGATGTAAGGTGGCAAAGGCATTAAGCCAATTTGGTCCAAAATTTCGTTGAAAATTCCGTTGTATTCAAAAGTTACTTTGCGATTTCCGCCTTCTAACACTTCCAAAACTTCCGCTTTTAGCAAACCATCTCCAAAACTCACTTTACTTCTCGGTTTCAATTTATTTCCCGGACGAACCATGACTTCCCAAGTATCGCCTTCGATTCTTTTTAGAAGCAAAAATTCAACATTCGCTCCAGTGTCCTTTTTGCCATACAGTCTTGCCGGCAAAACCTTGGTATTGTTGATTACCAAGCAATCTCCCTCATTTAGATATTCTAGGACATCTTTGAAAATTCTATGTTCAATTTTTTGCGTTTTTGCGTCAATTACCATAAGGCGCGCTTCGTCGCGTTTGTCGTAAGGGTGTTGGGCAATGAGTTCTTGTGGTAAGTCGTAGTTAAAATCGGATACTTTCATTTTTTTGGTCCTTTCTATTTTAATTTTCCTTCATACATATCTTTAAAAATTCCTTCTTTTTGAATTAATTCGTCATAGGTTCCCTCTTCTTCTATTTTTCCTTTATTTAGCACAATAATTCGATTGCAGTTTTTCAAGGTTGTTAATCGGTGGGCAATTGAAATAATGGTTGTATGATTTTCTTTTTGCAATTTTTCAATTTCTGTTTGTATGTATTTTTCAGATGTATTATCAAGTGCAGAAGTAGCTTCGTCTAAAATCAATATTTGGGGCTTTCTTAGGAAAATTCTGGCAATAGCAATTCTTTGTTTTTGCCCACCTGATAAATTATTTCCACCTTCTGATATTACAGATTGAAATCGATCTGGAAGTCCATTGATATAATCATAAATATAGGCTTTTTTGGCTGCCTCTTCAACTTCTTTTTCGCTAACTTCTCGCTCTAATCCATAACAAATATTTTCATAAATCGTTCCTGCAATTAAAAATGGCGATTGTGGCACTAGGGCAATCATTTTCGAAATATCGTTTCTAGTCAAATCCTCTATATTCTTAGAATCTATCCAAATTTCTCCCTCCGCTTTTTCTAATTTGCAAATTGATTTGATTAAAGAAGATTTTCCGCATCCGCTCGGACCTGCAATTCCCAGAAACATTCCTGTTTCGATTTCTAAATTAAAATTTTGCAAAATGACTTTTTCTTTGTCTTCGTTGTAATAAAAATTCAAATTTTCAATCTGAAGTATTGGTCTGACTTCTTTTTCCTTTGGCTTTTCCGTCAAAAGACGATATGAAAAATCATTTGGAATTTCTACCATATGAAAAAAGTCAGTTGCCAAAACGGTGCATTCAGAAAGTTCATCAAAAATTCGATGTAATTCTTCCAATGGCTTGATGAGTTGATTAAAACACAAATAAGCCGTCAGCACACTTCCTACAGAAATGATATTTTTCGTTGCCAAATAAGTTGATATTCCTATAATTAATACCGTAAAAAAAGCCTGATTGATGAATTTTAAGCAGTCGTATTTTGCCATTGCTTTATGATGTTTCATTTCTTTTTTTCGTAAAAATTCAGATTTCTGGTCAAAGCGATTGGTCTCAAAACCCACACTATCACTAATTCTTATGACTTCAATTCCATTAATCAATTCGACAATTGCCCCGTCCATTTCCGCTTTACTTTCCAAAAGTTCCACTCGAATTCCTTTTTGACTACCGATTTGTCTCAATACGATAAAAATTCCTAGCGGAATAACCGCCATCATCGATAGTGCCAAAATGAATGGCAAAGTAATAAATATCGTTATAATCGCTGCAATACTATTGAACACAGCGGGCGCAAAATCCATAAATAGTAATTTTTCTAATTTGACAGTTCCTTCTAAACATCGATTCATTCTTCCATGGATATTTCCTGTCATATTCTCTCTAAAATAGGAAAGTGGCGCCATGAGTAATGATTGAATGACCATGCCTCTGGCACGTTTTTCTGTTTTCGTTGCTGTGTCTTCGACCATAACTCTTCTGATGATTTTTATGATTTCATTGACTACATTGACAATTAATATTAAAATCAAAAACGGAATGACTTTGGCAAAAGCGACTTCGTTTTGCACTAAAATATCGTCAGTAAGCCAGCCAATTGCCTTTGGCGTAACTTGAGTTAGCCCTGCTGAAATTACCATAATGATAAGAATCAGCAAAAAGGCTAGTTTTTGTTTTTTCTCGAGTAACTTATAAATCTTTTTTAAAATTGGTTTTAGTCCTTCCTTTTCTGTTTTTTTCATTGAATTTCTCCTATTCTTACTAAAATTGAAATTTTCTAAGAATTTCATTGATTCTTTTGGTTAACACTTCAATGGTTGTGTTTTCATCATTTTCTATCACACAATCTGCATTTTTTCTATAAAATTCATTGGTTTGCTGAATTTCCAATCGTGCTTTGGCAATCTCTTCTGGAATGTGGTCACGTTTGCAAATTCGGTCAATTTTTACTTCAATTGATGCTTGCATCGCAATGGTAAAATCGCAATATTTTTCTAAGCCTGCTTCAAATAGCAAAGGTGCATCAATAATCACCATTTTTATATCGTCTGGCAAATCATTCGTTTGCTGCATAATGGCTGGAACAAGATGCTTAAATGTGATACAATTTAATTTTTGACGTTTCGTGTCATCCTGATAAATCAGTTCAGCCAATTTTTTGCGATTTAAACTGCCATTTTCTAAAAGAATATCATCATCTTGAAAAGCCTGTTTGATTTCTAGAAAATAGTCTGTTTGCGCATTGGTCAAATTCTTTGCAATTTGGTCAACATTGATGATTTTCACATCTTTTCTTTGGCTTAATATTTTACTAATTGTCGTCTTCCCTGAACCTGACGAACCAGTTATTCCAATGATTTTCATTTTTTCTCCTTAAATTTTAATCAACACAATACTAATCACAATCAAAATTCCTGCCATAATTTTTCTTAGCAAATTGTCTTTCTCGTTCAAAAATAAATAACCAACAATCACATTCGAAAGAACCGTCAAACTTCCTATCGGTGCAACAATACTCACATTTTGCAATTGATATGCTCTTAAAACTGCAATAATCGATAATGACCAAGTAATTCCGGTTGTGAATATCACTTTTTTGTCAGCATTTTTAAACTCGTTTCTAATCTCTGAAAACTTGATTCTTTCTACCAAACAGATTAAAAGTGCTGGAATTCCTAAAGTCAATGCAACATAAAATGGCAAATTAAAATTGTCAGAAATATTAACATCCAAAAATAGTGCAATAGTATACGCAATATTGGCAAGCACACCAAGCCAAATATAGCGATTTAGCTTGAATTCTCCTTTTCTATAAAAGATAAAAACATTGCTAAATATAATCAACATAGCACCTATAAATTTATGTAAAATAAAATCTTCTTTGGCTAAAATAATTCCTGCCAGTATCATAAAAGTCGTTGATAATTGTTTTAGCATACTAAACGTAGACGCTTCAATTCCGCTTCTTACCGTTGTATTAACTCGGTCGGTTATCGCATAAAAAATAATAGATAATCCCAAAAAGGCATAGACTTTGATGTCGCTCGGAAATTTGATTTCAAAAAACGGACAAATCAGCAAAGCAGCTATCACGCCAATTATTTCAAGAACAACTGTTAATGCTCCTGCATTATTTAAGTTTTTCGTAGAGATTTTATAAAACTGCGTAAATATCGTAGATAGCACAATATATAATATCACATAAAACACCCAATTATTTAATAGATTCATGTTTATTCTCCTTTTGCATTCGATATATATTCTTCAACCAGCCCAATTAACTCTTCTGCTGTTTGAATTTGTTTCAAAGTTTTTTCTTTATCCACTACAAATTCATCATCATAATCACTGTCTTCTCTTATATTGCTTGCATCTATGATTTTTCT
Source organism: uncultured Eubacteriales bacterium (assembly GCA_948443845.1). Lineage (GTDB taxonomy): Bacteria > Bacillota > Clostridia > TANB77 > CAG-508 > Scatovivens. Next base: position 30,527 of record CAOJUE010000009.1, read on the forward strand.
TCCCATTTTTCTAGGAAAAACCTCTGTATAGTAGGCTCTGTTATTCGCTGATTTATATAATTCTCCATCATATAGCATCTTAGCCGCTACTAAATCTTCTTTTGCTTGATCTAATCTATGTTTGGCTAATTCTTTTGATATTTTAGGACTCACTCAAAATCACTCCTTCTTTTTCAATATTCATATAAAATGGCATTGCTTCTAACCAATAATTGAATTTATCAATATTCTTGATTAATGGTGATAACATAAAGTTGAAATTGTTGTCCCACTCCAAATCATAAGTATAATCCAATATCTTGTCTCTAAATTTTATAATTTCTTCGTCCGTTAAATCGGTTAAAATCATAATATCAATATCCGAACTTTCATTATAATCGCCCCTGGCATAAGAACCATACAAAATTACCTTTTTTACTCGATTTCCTAAAATTTCATTGATCCCTTTGGTAAATTCTTGTATAATGCCCGCTATTTCTTTTGGTATTTGTAAAACATTATCTTTTTATTCATCCTTTTATCCCCCAACCAACAATTCCTTAATCGCACTCGTCGCCAAAAAATCACATCGGTTATTCCATTCGTTATCACTATGCCCTTTTACTTTGATAAATGTCGTTTGATGTTTTTTCGTCAACCCATACAATTCTTCCCACAATTCACGATTTTTCACTGGCTCTTTTCCAGCCGTTTTCCAATTATTTTTTTGCCAATTGTCAATCCACCCTTGATTAAAAGCATTAACTACATAAGCACTGTCACTATAAATCTCTACTTCACATTCAAATTTTAGCATTTTTAATGCTTCCAAAACAGCCATTATTTCCATAATATTATTCGTGGTATCTTTTTGGGCGCCCGAAATTTCTTTTTTTGTGCCATCACACATCAAAACAGCTCCCCAACCTCCTGGTCCGGGATTTCCAGAACAAGCACCGTCTGTATAAATGATTACTTTTTTCATAAAACTCTTTCCTTTTTTTTATCTTTATGATATTATATCAGTAAATTATAAATTTTACAAGATAGGTGGTGATTTTTTTGAGCGGAATTTTAGCAGTCATATCCGAATATAATCCATTTCACAACGGGCACGTCAAACATTTGGCCTATTCCAAACAATTAACAAATGCCGATTTTTCCATGGCAATTATTACAGGCAACTTTGTTCAACGTGGCGAACCTTCCCTTATCGATAAATGGACCAAAGCCGAAATGGCTTTAAAAGCAGGATTCGACATTGTTCTTGAATTGCCTACGCTTTATGCGATTTCAAGCGCAGAAAATTTTGCTGAGGGCGCCATAAAAATCTTAAATAGTTTGGGAATTGTTGATTTTCTATCATTTGGCAGCGAACTTGGCGAAATTGCTCCATTAGACGATTTAGCCAATCTTTTAGCCAAAGAACCAAAAGAACTTTCTTCCCTCATTCATCAACACCTAAAAACTGGTGTTTCTTATCCACGCGCTCGTGAAATGGCACTGATGCAGTTTTTAGGAGATAATAAAGTGTACAAGCAAGCCTTAACCAGCCCCAACAATATTTTGGGAATTGAATATTTAAAAGCGCTCAAAAAATACAAATCTCCTATCAAACCAATCACCATTAAACGAGAATACAGCGACCACAATTCTACCACCATCAAAAAAGGAATTGCTAGCAGTACCACTATTCGCATGATGTTGCAAAAAAAGAAAAATATTCATACGGTCGTTCCGTTTGAGACGTACGAACTTTTGGAAAAACAAATCGAAGAACGGTAAAATCGTCACCAGTCTAACTGCTTTTGAAAAAGAAATCATCTACGCTTTGCGTCGTATGACCTTACCAGAAATTGCGGCTTTACCAGACGTTTCCGAGGGCTTAGAAAATACCATCAAAATGGCTTCCAACAATTGCAATAATTTGAAAGATTTAATGGCTCAAATCAAATCCAAGCGTTTCACGCGGAACGCGTATTCAGCGAATTTTGTTGTATGCGCTTTTGAATATCACGCAAAAAGATATGAATATGGCAAAAAAAATCACGCCATACATTCGTGTTTTAGGCTTTAATAAACATGGTAAAAAAATTGTTTCCGCAATTGCTAAACAAAATCCGAAAACACATATCATTATTTCAGTCAATAAATTTATGGAAAATAATACAGACAATCATTTAAGAAATATGCTATCCAAAGACATTTTAGCCACGAATATTTATACGCTGGCTTATAAAAATGAGTCTGTGGCAAATTTGGATTATACGCATAAAGTAATTGAAATTTAGGGGGAATTTTTCCCCCAAATTTCATTACTAAATTTTCTTGTAAGAGTTGACATTTTACATAAAATATGATATAAAAAATACGTAACAATTCATTTTAGCAAAAACTTTCAAACCGCTTAGGTTAACCAAAGGAGGTCACAATATGGCACCATACAACCTGTTAGCAATGTTCAACGAAACCTTCAAGGAACTACCCAATTTAACGGATAAACTTATCGAAAAAGTATCGAAAAATTGGGATGAGCCATCTCGGGAACAGGCTTTAAGAATTTTAAATGCTTTAAAAACTTCCCTTGATTCTGAATCAGAACTCTTAGTAACACAATATATAAATTCAGAACCATGGGCAGAACTCATACCACTTAAAATTACCTTTTCTTTTAAAGAATGCAACATTAAAGCAGATAATATCTCTGCACTTCAGACTTATGTAGAAAATTTGATCAATAGACTTTGCCAAGACTCCTATATTCTGAAGTTTGTAAATGGGCACTATGACTACAAGGAAGGTTCTAAAGAAGCCACGTTCCCAATTTATTTTGACTTTTAGCAAAAAAACTACCCGTCCAACGGGTAGTTTTTCTAATTTTTCACCACCATTCTCTCAAACTTCCCTCGAATATACTTCTCCAATTTCCCCATAAAAATCCCCGGCTCAATTTCCTTTTTCGCCACCATATCTAGCCCTTTTTCCCAACTCGCTGTCAATTCTGGATTGAGCATATCTGGCATGGCTTTCTGAACGACATCATAAATTGCTTCACCTTTAACCGTTGGCGTAATAATCTGCGTTTTTTGATTAATCGCCAAATACTGAATTCGCTCCAATTTTTCAATAATCGCCGCTCTTGTCGCACTCGTGCCAATTCCTGCACCTTTGATTTGCTCTCGCAAAGTTTCATCTTCAATAAGTTTTCCCGCGTTTTCCATTGCCAAAATCATGGAGCCTGAATTATAACGACTTGGCGGAGACGTTTCCGCTTCTTTGGTTTCAAAATTGACGATATTTACTTCTGCATTTTTCTTCAAATTTGCCAAAATGTCAAGATTAGTAGAATCCTCGTTCGTCGTTTTATTTTTCAAAACTTCCAAAAATCCTTGTTTCGTGCAAACCTTTCCATTTGCTGTAAAAATTTCATTTTCGATTGAAAGCGTCACAGAAACTTTATTGTACTCCGCAGACGGATAAAAAATGGCGATAAATCGTTTGACAATCAGTTTGTAGACATTTTTCTTTAAATCTGGCAATTTGTCGTAATTTTCCAAACCTTGCCCAGTCGGAATAATCGCATAGTGGTCGGTAATTTTGCTGTCATTTACATACTTGGTTTTGACCAAATTAGTACTGTATTTTTCGTCAATCATTTTCTTGATGAAACCGCTTACTTCTTCATCTTTGAAATTTTTATATAACCCATTCAAATTTTTGCCAATTTCCTTAGCAACCGCTGTGGACAAAACTCTGGCGTCAGTCCTCGGATATGTTACCAATTTTTTCTCATACAAATCTTGAATAATTTCCAATGTTTCATCTGGCTTGATTTTGAAATTTTTCGTGCATTCATTTTGAATTTCGGCAAGATTAAATAAAAGTGGCGCATTTTCCTTCTGCTTAGACTTTTTTAATTCTGTCACAACCGCTTTTTTTCCCTCAAAACGCGCAATCAAATTCTTGGCATCTTCTTCTTTTTTGAACCCGGAATCGTTGTACAAAAGTTTGCTTTCAAAATACTGCGATTTTTCGTTTACTTTCCATTCTGCCTGAAAGCAAGATTTTTCTTCCCCAAAACTTCCAATCACTTTATAATACTTGGTTTTCACAAAATTACGAATTTCTCTTTCGCGCGAAACTACCATGCCCAAAACACAAGTCATCACACGCCCAACTGACACTGAAACACGCTCTTCGCCAATATCTTTCGCAATTCTTCTCCCAAAAATAATCGACAACAAGCGCGAAAAATTAATCCCTATCAAATAATCTTCTTTGGCACGCAAATACGCCGAATCTGACAAACTATCGTATTCGTTCATATTCTTGGCTTCTTGAATGCCACGCAAAATTTCCTCTTCGGTTTGGGAATCAATCCAAACGCGCTTCATTTCTGCCTTCGGATTGGGTTTTGCCATCATGAAAACAAGCCTTTGAATGTATTCTCCTTCGCGCCCAGAGTCACCTGCATTGTAGATTTCGGTTACATCTTCTCTTTGTAATAAACTTTGCACAATGTTAAACTGTTTTTCTACAGCAGGAATGATTTCGTATTTATATTCTTCTGGCAAAAATGGCAAGGTTTCCAAACGCCACTTTTTCAAATTTTCGTCATATTTTTCAGGATATGACATCGTCACCAAATGACCGACACACCAAGTAATTAGCCATTCATTTCCTTCCAAATAGCCGTTTTTTCTCGTCGTATTAATTTTGAGTGCCTTCGCAAATTCCATTGCAACAGAAGGCTTTTCCGTAATGATTAGTTTCATTTGTTTACTACACATCCTTATAATACATCATTTTCTCGCGTGCTTAACGCGCGGTTAAAAAATAGATATTATCTCTCAATATGGCAATCCATTGTCCCGCTGACCGAAGCGTGGGGTCAAGGGGCAACGCCCTTTGCAGGAATTTTTAAAGGACAGAGTCCTTTAAGGTCTACTTTGACAAAGTAACCTCAAAATAAAACTCCACTCCATCTTTTTTATTCTGCACCCCAAAATCAGTCCCATACTGATTCATAATGGCTTTCACCAAAGCAAGTCCGATTCCCGTTCCACCAGATTCGCGATTTCGCGATTTATCGACTTTATAAAATCTCGTCCAAATTCTCGCCAAATTTTCTTCTGAAATCGGTTCGCCAGAGTTAAAAACCGAGACTTTTACCGTATTTTTTTGAGGAATATTTTTGATAAAAATCTTAATTTTTTTCTGTCCACTTACTGTTTTGACATTCTTCATTGCATTCGTAAAATAATTACGAAGAACCTGCTCAATATAAAAATCGTCCGCAAAAACATATACCTGCTTTTTTTCCTTAAATTCAACTTTGATGCCCTGTTCTTCCAACATCACTTTCGAATTTCGTATCATTTCATGAATCATTTCGGCAAGATCAAATTTCGTATCATGAAATTCTCTTTCGCCATATTCGAGTTTCATCAGTTCCAACAATTTTTTGACCAATTGATCCATTTTTCCTGCTTCATCTAAAATCACTTCTGCATAAAATTTTCGACTTTCTTCATCAGAATTGATATTTTCTACCAAACCTTCCGAATAACCCTGAATCAAAGAAATTGGCGTTTTTAGTTCGTGGGATACATCAGAAATAAACTGTTTTCTCATTTCATCAATTTTTGATTTTTCTTCAATATCACGCTCTAATTCCATATTATTTCGCGTCAATTGTTGAATCGTTTCCTCCAATTTGACAGACATCGTATTAATACTTTTTCCCAGTTCGTCAATTTCATCATTGTTATCATTAATTCTGTATTTTTTCGTAAAATCTAATCTTGCCATTTTGTTGGCAATATCGTTTAATTCTTCGATTGGTTTGGTAAATCGTTCTGTAATCCAAGTAATCGCGATTCCGCCCAGAACGACTGCAATCAGTGCAATCAAATATAAAAATTTATTCGAAATTTCGACACTTTCTTTAATCAAAGTAATCGGCATACGAATCCAGATTTCATCTCCATTATCAAGGGTTCCCGTTAGCAAAATAAAATTAATACCATTTTTTTTATCTTGTATTTTTCGAATGGTCACATTGGAACTGGCGTACATGATATCATCTTGTCTAAAAACATTGTATGCTACATCATATTTGACTTCTGGAATTTCTCCAAAATCGCCTGAAAAGTCTTTATTAGTAGCATACACTTCCTCCTGACCTTTTTTGATGATAATATCAAAATGATTCGTCAAAGACAATTTCTCTAATTCCAGACTAAAATGGCTATTTTCAATATTTTCATTAATAAATTCAAATGCATCAAGGGACGCATTTTTCTTAGAATAATAGTAAAAACTCTCAAGCACCGAATTATTGATAATAACCAAAAAAGCAATAATCATCAAAATTACAACACACAATGTCAAAAATAATTTTGCTCTAACGGATTGAAACATTTTTTTCATATTATTTTACCTCAAATTTATAACCAATTCCTCGAATGGTTTGAATGTATTTTCCCTTTTTGCCCAATTTGTGACGGATTTTTTTGATGTGGCTATCAATGGTTCTCGAGTCGCCATAATAGTCGTAGTTCCAAACGGTATTTAGGATTTTATCTCTTGATAAGGCAATATTTTCATTTTCAACTAAATATTTTAAAAGTTCATATTCTCGAAAACTTAGTTCCACGTTTTTTCCGTCAACCTTAACAGTTCTGGCCTCATTATCGATCACAATTCCTGCATGGCTTTTTAGTTCATTTTTGGCAGGATTAACTCGTTTTAAAATCGCTTCTACTCTTGCCACTAAAATTTTCGGGCTAAATGGTTTGGTGATATATTCATCTACACCAAGTTCAAAACCAAATAATTCATCTTGTTCCTCAGCTCTTGCGGTCAGCATAATAATCGGCAAATGCTTGTCCGTCTGACGAATTTGCCTTAGCACAGACCAACCGTCTAATTTGGGCATCATCACATCTAACAATACCAAATCAATTTTATACTTGCCTTCTTGGAAAATTTTTAGCGCTTTTTCGCCATCTTCTGCTTCGATAATATTAAAATTTTTCTGTTTCAAAAAATCTTTCACCAATTTTCGCATTCTTAGTTCATCATCTACTACCAATATTGTTTCATCCATAAAATTTCCTCCAATTTAGGATATTATATTATAGAATTTAGGTTTATGCAAGATTTTTTTCTTTCCATTTTCTACATTTTTCTTCTAATAATTTAAAATCACAACACAACTTTTTGAAAAACGCATAATCGCCACTATCTTCATTTTCTAATACTTGATACATATTTGTTATCTTTTTCAAAATCTCACTTTGCGCCCTTACAGTACGCAAATAGGAGATTTCTTTATTATAATAATCTTTATAGACTTCTTTTTCGATATCAACAATGCATGCATTCTCCATATTAACTGGTATCATATTATTCAAAAGTAGTTTAGCAATAATTTGATTTTTCTCTCTAATATTCACTGTAAGTTTTACACTCGTATGTTTATCCACTCTACTTGTAAACGGAATATAATAATCCATAAAATTTTCTACTTTCCTTTAAACTAACTTTGGGATCATATTTCCTCAAATAATCTTTATACTCTTTGTTTATATCATACATCATTAATTTTCCATTTTTTATTTCAAACATTTTTTTCACCTCTAAAACAAATTTTGGGGGTACTATTTTCATAGTAACCCCCATTTTTCATCTTCCACTAAAGCAGGAACTCTCTCATTTTTTGTTATAATAATTATAACAACCTTATTATTAATAGTATATCACATTTTATTCAAAATAGCAATACTTTTTGACAAAATTTCTTAAATTTTAACCGCCGTCTCCAACGCCAATTTTATCATATCATTAAGCGACTTTTCTCGTTGCTCAGTCGTCAACTCTTCTTTTTTACAATTCGAATCCACAACCGTTAGCAAACAAGCCGCCTTTTTTCCTACCATTTTCGCTGTATAAAAAAGCGCAAATGCTTCCATTTCCGAGCATGTAATATTTTTATTTTTCGGCAAACGTTTCACATATTCTTCTGGATGAATCATATATGCATCAAAACACTCTGTACAAGCCACATTCGTTTTCACACATTTCATATTTTGCTCTTTTGCCGTTTCTTCAATTCTTTCATTCAAATCACGAGACGCCAAAACTGTATCACATTTCTCTCCACTCATATTTTCGGCAAAATTTCCAGTGGTATAGCTTTCATTCACAAGCACAATATCCAGTAAATCTAAATCTTCTACATACGAACCACAAGAACCAATTCGAATAATACTCTCTACATCATAAAATTGATACAACTCGTAACTATAAATCCCCATACTTGGCATTCCCATTCCAGACGCCATAACCGTTATTTCTTTGCCTTTATACGTTCCCGTAAACCCAAACATATTTCTTGTTCGATTAATTAACTTAGCCTCCTCCAAAAAATTCTCTGCAATATATTTTGCGCGCAAAGGGTCACCTGGCATCAAAACCACTTTGGCAATTTCCCCCTTTTTTGCTTCATTATGAATCGCCATTTATTTTCCTCCTTTTTTCTTATTTGTCATATTATATCATATATTTTCTATTTTTTTCAAATTTCCTATGCAAAATAATTAGATACAATTGTAAAAAAAAGTCGTATTATAGTTCTACCCGCTTAAAATTTGGTTCATTTGTCGAATTTTGTCGTAAAACATACTACGAAATTTGAATTTCTTCCAAAAATCTCTTGCATATTTTGTAAAAAAATATTATATTTATATATGTAATTCATTTACAAGATACAAAACAAAAAATAAGGAGGGATTATTTTGAGCGAAAAAATCAAAATATTTATAGCAGATGACAATGCTGAATTTGTCTCAACTCTTGTTACATACTTCGATTCACAAGAAGATATGGAAGTAGTTGCTACAGCAAGAGATGGTGTGGAAGCAGTTGATAAACTGACGAAAATCGATACCGATATTGCTATTTTAGATGTAATTATGCCACAATTAGATGGTTTGGGGGTATTAGAGACAATCAACGAAAGATTAGAGGCTTTGCCTTTATGTATTATGCTTTCAGCCGTTGGACAAGATAAAGTTACGACAAAAGCAATGTGTTTAGGTGCTCAGTATTATGTCGTAAAGCCCTTCGAAATGGAAGTACTAGTGAAAAGAATCAGAGAATTAGTAAAAAATCAACCAATGGAAAAACTATCACCTACACTAAAAGAAGTAAAAACTACTTATATTGAAGTAGAAAAGAGCAAATTAAATTTAGAAGCAAAAGTAACTAATATTATTCATGACGTTGGCGTTCCTGCTCACATCAAAGGATATCAATACTTGCGTGATGGTATTTTGATGGCAGTAAAAAATTCGGATATCATTAATCAAGTTACGAAACAACTTTATCCAGATTTGGCTAGCAAATACAAAACAACTCCATCTCGTGTTGAACGTGCGATCAGGCATGCGATTGAGGTTGCTTGGAATCGTGGGCAAATTGAATCAATGGAAAGCATTTTTGGCTATACGGTTAATTCCAATCGTGGAAAACCAACCAATTCTGAATTTATCGCTATGATTGCTGATAAATTGCGTTTAGAAATTAAAACTGCATAAAATATAAGGGGCAATTAAAATTGCCCCTTACTTTTACATTTTTTCTACAATTTCCTTCGTATCACGCGCAATCATTAATTCTTCGTCAGTTGGAATGACGTAAACTTTAATTTTTGAATTCGCACTCGAAATTTCGACCTCTTCTCCTCTGCAATTGTTGGCATTTTCATCAATTTCGACACCCATAAATTTCAAATTGTCGCAAATTCCTCTACGAATATTGATTTGGTTCTCCCCAATTCCAGCCGTAAACACAATCACATCAATGCCTTGTAAAGATACCGCGTAACGCGCAATATATTCTGCAACTGTATGATTATAAAAATCAATCGCAAGCGTTGCTCGCTCGTTTCCTTCTGCTTTGGCAGCCTCAACATCTCTAAAATCAGGACTAATTCCTGAAATTCCAAGAACGCCAGATTCTTTATTTAAGATGCTATTGATTTCTTCTTTTGTTTTTCCCAAGGTATCCATCAAATAGAATGGCAATGATGGGTCAATATCCCCACAACGTGCACACATTGCAATACCTGCAAGTGGTGTAAGTCCCATACTGGTATTGATTGACTTTCCGTCTTTAATCGCACAAAGAGAAGCACCTTGCCCTAAGTGACAAGTCACGATTTTCAAGTCTTTGATGTCTTTTCCCATCACTTCTGCCACTCTTTGGGATACAAATTTATGGCTTGTTCCGTGAAATCCATATTTACGAATTTTGTATTTTTCATAATATTCATAAGGAAGTGGATAAATGTAATTTTCTTTTGGCATGGTTTGATGAAATGCAGTGTCAAAAACGGCTACCATTGGCGTATTTTGGATTAATTTTTGACATGCCTCTACCCCCAACAAACACGCTGGATTATGAAGTGGCGCAAGTGGCGTTGTTTCTTTGATTAACTCAATAATTTCGTCATCAATTAAAACAGAATGGTCAAATTTTTCACCACCATGAACGAGTCTGTGTCCTACAGCGTCAATTTCATTTAAGTCAGAAATCACACCATATTTTTCTCCTGTTAATAATTCTTCCATGACAAATTTAAGAGCTGCTTCGTGATTTTTAACTGGATTTTCAATACGAATTTTGTCTCCGTTTTGTTTAATTGTTACAAATGAATTATTTTGCCCAATTCTTTCATAGGTTCCTTTTGTAACAACTTGCTCCTTTTCCATGTCCATTAATTGATATTTTAATGAACTACTTCCACAATTTAAAACTAAAACTTTCATATTATTTTCCTTTCTTTGTGGGGTCGATGTGGGCATCGCCCCCTACATTACATTATTTTTGTGCTTGTACACATGTTATGGCGATTACGCCTGCGACGTCTTTTGCCGAGCAGCCGCGTGATAGGTCGTTGACTGGTTTGGCAATTCCTTGGCAAAGCGGTCCGTAGGCTTCGGCTTTGGCAAATCTTTGGGTTAATTTGTAGCCAATATTACCCGAATTTAAGTCTGGGAAAATTAAAGTATTACACTTTCCTGCGACTTTGCTATCTGGGGCTTTGGATTTTGCCACTTCTGGCACAATGCAACTGTCTAACTGTAATTCGCCATCGACTTGCAATTCTGGATATCTCTCTTTGATAAGATTGGTTGCATCAATGACTTTTTGCGTCATTTCGGATTTAGCACTTCCATAGGTGGAATACGAAAGCATTCCAATTTTGGGTTCTTGTCCCACCAATTGTTCAAAACTTTGGCTTGAAGATTTCGCAATTTCTGCTAATTCTTCCGCATTTGGATTTTCATTTAAGCCACAATCTCCAAATACAAACGTTCCTTTTTCACCATATTCGCAATTGGGCACTACCATGATAAAAAACGCGGAAACCAATTTTGTATTTGGTGCTGTTTTTAGAATTTGAAGGGCTGGGCGAAGTGTATCTGATGTCGAATGAATGGCACCAGACACAAGTCCATCTGCCTCTTCATTTTTTACCATCATCATGCCAAAATAGACTTCATCTGAAACCAATTCTTCTGCTTTTTCCAATGTCATTCCTTTTTCTTTTCTTAATTCATATAATTTTTCAGCATACATTTTATGTTTGCTTGATATCTTTGGGTTGATGATACTTGCTTTGGAAATATCGAAATTGTTTTCTTTCGCAATTCGAGTAATCTTTTCTTCGTTTCCCAAAAGAATGATTTTGGCATATTGTTCTCGAAGTGCGATGGCGGCCGCCTCAACAATGCGTATATCTTCTGCTTCTGGTAAGACAATAGCTTTTAAAGCAGATTTTGCTCTATTTTTTATTTCATCAATAAAACTCATTTTTTTCTCCTTTTTTGATTTTCCGTTTTTATTATATAAAAAGTTCTTAACAAAGTCAAGGCAAAATTTTTTACCTTGACTGGCAATCTATGGTTAAATTTTTAATGTTCAATAATTTTATCAATCGGCACACCAACTGCTGTACAATTAGCTGGTATTGGCTTTAAGACAATGCTTCCTGCGCCGATTTTGACATTGTCCCCAATTTTTATCGGACCTAGAATTTTTGTTCCCGCACCGACCATCACATTGTTTCCTAAGGTTGGATGCCTTTTAAAGGTATCTTTCCCAGTTCCACCTAAAGTTACTTGATGATAAATTGTGCAATCGTCTCCAATTTTCGTGGTTTCTCCAATCACAATCCCCATGCCATGATCAATAAAAAGTCTTCGCCCAATTTTGGCTCCAGGATGAATTTCAATTCCTGTGAAAAATCGTCCCATTTGTGAAACCAGTCTTGCCAAAAATACCAATCTTTTGCGATAAAGAAAATGGGCTATTCGATAAAAAATCAACACATGAAATCCTGGATATAATAGCACAACTTCTAACATACTTTTCGCCGCTGGGTCTTTTTTTTGTATATTTTTTGCATCTTCGCATAATTCTTTTATTATTTTAAACATATCATATCACCCCTATATGATATGATATTTGTATCCGATTTGTTAAAATGTTAATTTTTCTTCTACATAGTTTGCTACATCTTCGATTTTAATGCGAATTTGTTCCATGGAATCTCTGTCACGAACCGTCACGCAGCCGTCGGTTTCGGTTTCAAAATCAACTGTTACACAATATGGCGTTCCGATTTCGTCTTCTCTTCTGTAGCGCTTTCCGATGGAACCTGCTTCGTCATAGTCGCACATGAAATGTTTGGCTAAATCAGCATAAATTTTCTCTGCTTTTTCACCCAATTTTTTCGACAATGGCAAAACAGCAACTTTATAAGGCGCCAAAGCAGGATGCAAATGCAAAACAGTTCTTGTATCACCCTCAGCAATTTCTTGTTCTTCATAAGCATTACACAAAAACGCCAACACCACTCGGTCTGCTCCCAAAGATGGCTCAATGACATATGGCACATATTTTTTGTTGTTTTCTGGATCTTGATAAGACAAATCTTGTTTTGAATGATTCATATGGGCTGTCAAATCATAATCGGTTCTGTCTGCAATACCCCATAATTCTCCCCATCCAAATGGAAATGCAAACTCAATATCTGTAGTTGCATTACTGTAAAATACCAATTCTTCCGCAGAATGGTCACGCAAACGGATATTTTCCTTTTGAATTCCCAAATTTAGTAACCAATTTTCGCAATAATCCTTCCAATATTTGTGCCATTCCAAATCAGTTCCTGGCTCGCAGAAAAATTCTAGTTCCATTTGCTCGAATTCGCGTGTTCGGAACGTGAAATTTCCCGGCGTAATTTCATTTCGAAATGCTTTTCCAATTTGCGCAATTCCCATTGGCATTTTTTTGCGAGAAGTTCTTAGCACATTTTTGAAATCCACAAAAATTCCTTGTGCTGTTTCTGGGCGCAAATAAATTTCTGCTTTGGAATCTTCCGTTACACCTTGAAAGGTTTTGAACATTAGGTTGAATTTTCGAATATCTGTAAAATTTGTTTTTTCACAATTTGGGCATGGAATTTGGTTTTTTGTAATAAATTTTATCATTTCTTCATCGCTCATTCCGTCTGCAATCATGTCTTTGCCTTGTGTATGTGCCCATTCTTCGATTAATTTGTCGGCTCTGTGCCTTGTTTTGCATTCTTTGCAATCAATTAATGGGTCACTAAATCCGCCAACATGACCAGAAGCCACCCATGTTTCTGGATTCATTAAAATAGCTGCATCTAGGCCTACGATATTGGGTTGTTCTTGAATGAATTTTTTTCTCCAAGCATTTTTTACATTATTTTTAAGTTCTACACCTAAAGGGCCATAATCCCAAGTATTTGCCAAACCTCCATAAATCTCTGAACCTGGATATACATATCCTCTTGCCTTACATAAGTTCACGATTTTTTCCATCGATTCTACCATATTTTTACCTCCTAAAATTTATTTTATAAGAAACAAGTATTTTGTTTCTTAATTTAAACAATTGTCTTTCCGTCTTCTAGCATTTTCTTATCTGACGACTTTATATATTGATAATTTAAGTGATTGGAATTACTGATTCAATTCGCTCCCATTCCATTTGTGCAAGCCACGTCTTAAACGCTTCTGCTTTAGGACTTGGAACGGATTCGATTAGTCTGAAAATTCCTTGTGTGTCTAAGGTGTCTGTTTCTCTTAATTTTCCATCTTGTGCTTTCATTTTCAACTGTACACATTTTGTGGACAGTTCACTCTGCTCTTGATCTGTCATTCTTTTCTTTAACATATTCCAATAATTCCTTGGATTATTACTCTCTATCAAAGCCCCAATCACATCCACCACACTAAAATAATATTCTTGCTTTTCTGCATCCCAAATGCTTCTTATTTCTTTGCCTTCAAAAAGATTGGAAATTGTTTCTAATTTGTTATCTTCCATCTAACCTCCTTTCTTCCCCCTAAAGTAAAAAACAAAAGAACTTCGTCTGCCATCATTCAAAAAAAATGATAGGGACGAAGTTCTCTTCCGCGGTTCCACCCTAATTGATATTTTTCTTAAAAAAATATCCACTTTCACAAAAACTTACTCCAAAGTTCCAAAATAAATCGATTATTGCTTAGTTTTCACTCTCCTAAGCTCACTTTGAATAATGGATGATTTATTTTCTCTTTTTCAACGTAACGATTAATTTGTATATTTTGTATCATATTTTTCTTAAAATGTCAAGAGGGTGTAACTGTTTTTTTGTAGTCTAAGAATGGTTTTGAATACATAAAAAATCCAACTTACGAAAAGTTGGATTTTGTTTTATTTTATATAAAATTATTTTTTATTAACGATATCTTTTAAAGCTTTACCAGGTTTGAATTTTGGAGCTTTAGATGCTGGTATTTTAATTTCTTCTTTTGTTTGTGGGTTTCTTCCTTTTCTAGCTGCTCTTTTAATTACTTCGAAAGAACCAAATCCAACTAATTGAACTTTGTCTCCTTTTTTTAATACTTCAGTAACTACATCAGTGAATGCGTTAACTGCCTCCTCAGCACTTTTTTTTGTTGCCCCTGTTTTTGCAGCTACTGCTGCGATTAATTCAGCTTTGTTCATTTAATTTACCTCCTAATAGTTTTAAGTTGCGTAGATTTTTGTTCTACTAATCATTTTATTCGCCAAAGTTAGTCAAAATCCTTCTTTTTTTGAAATTATTTTATTTTTTTATTTATTTTTCTATGTTTAATTCGATAAGCATAAAATTTTTTCTTATTTTTCAATGCTTTTCTATATTTTACATAACCTTGACATTTTTTGTAAATTATGGAAGCATAGTTTTATGCGTGCTCCAAATAAAATTTTAGGAGGAATTGTTTATGACAAACTCAACAAAAAACTTTACCTACAAACCCATGCGGGACATTATCAGCACGATAATCAGAACCTTCTTCTCTTTGATTGGCTTCTTCATTATGCAAATGCTGATTAATCTCGTCGACCACCCAGATACACCACTGATAAGCACTTGGGCAGGACGGATATACCTATGCATCGCTATTGTAATCATTGGCATCTATCTTCTCGACATTTTCACTAATACGTTCAATCATCTGTCGATTGGCATAGACGAGATTGTGTATCGCACTGGCTGGCTTTCTCAAAAGACCATGACGCTCTCTGCCTACCAAATCAAGTCGCATTACACCAGACAAGGTCCGTTGCAAAAACTTTGTAACACAATGGATCTTCTGATTACAACGGCAGGCGATTCGCCAGAAATTGTATTTCACAACATCAGCAATGGTGAAATTGCCAATCAAATGATGTGCGAATTAATAAGACGCTATGGGCGTCGTAATAATCACTAGCACGCATACCCAAAAAGCACCTGTCTTTAACATGGTGCTTTTTGGGTTAAATTAACTAATTATCTGCCTCATAAATTTTCAATTTCTGCAAAATTCGATATATTTTTTCTCCATTAGGCAACATTTCGATATCTTCTTTTGACAAAATTTTAAATAAGATAACCAATATCGCATATACTACAACTGCCATCCCAATTCCAATAATGGTCGCTATTCTACCTGCCACGCCCAACACAAGAATTCCTTGATAAATCGCATACGAAATAACCGACATCAGTACCGTTACAATTAATGGCTTTATAATTAGCCCACTAATACTGAAATCCAATTGAACCGTTCGCTTCAAAACGCTATATACAATCGTAAAAGATACAATATGGCAAAGCACCGAACCAATGGCTGCCCCATTTTCGTAAATTCCTTCGATTGGTATCAATAACAAATTCGCAATAAATTTCACAATTACGCCACACCCCAAAGCAATGGCTGGCACTTTGATTTTCCCCAAACCTTGCAAAGCCCCATTAATCGTCTGCGCCAGTGACGTAAAAATAACCGTAAATGCCGAAATGGCAAGCAATGTTCCACCTGAACTTGCATTGGGAAATAGTAATTCTAGAATTTGTCTTGCATAAATAAACATGCCAAATGTGCATGGAAGTCCAATTAATATCGTAATTAACAAAGATAAACGCAATCGTTTATTGATCGTTTCTGTGTCGTTTTTGACTCTAGCGCCAGAAATACTTGGCACTAAAGCCGTTGCAAAAGCGATATTAAACGCTAGTGGCATAGAAGTTAAAATGTCGACTTTGGAACTTAAAATTCCATATTTGGCTTTTGCGGTTGCTTCTCCAATCAATGGTTTTAAAATTCTGACTACGGTAACAGAATCGATATTTTTGTTGATTGCCGAAATTAAGGAACTTAGCGAAATCGGAATCGAAACTGCTAAAATTTTCTTGATAATGGATTTCGCACTTTCTTTTGAAGTCGGCTTTTTACGCTCTTCTATGGTTTGATATTCTTCTTTTCGATTCATTTTATATAAAGTATAAATATACGAAAAACTTAAGAAAGTGGCAAAAGTCGTTGCTAAATTGGCTCCTGCAGCCATAATTTCGGTATTTACATTGGTGCAAATTGCTACGATTTCTACAATAATAATCGTCAAGGTTGTTTTAAAGACTTGCTCAACTGTTTGCGATTTAGCTGTGGCAGACATTTTTTGTCTTCCATTAAAATAACCTCGAATAACAGATGAAATCGATACAAAGAAAATCGCTGGTGATAGTGTCATTAACGTGTATTCTGCTTCTGGAATTTGTAACCAATGATTAGCAATCATGCCTGCCCCTAGATACAGTATTAACGTTCCCAAAAATCCAATACAGGCAAAAGCAACAAAGGCTATTTTGAAAATGCGGTCTGCACCTTTTCGGTCTCCGAAGGGCTAATTTTTCGGAAACTAATTTGGCAATGGCATTTGGCACACCAATGGACGAAAGCGTAAGAAGTAACGCATATACTTGATAACCGCTCATATAAATGGCATTTCCATTATCGCCAAAGCCTTCGCGATTGGTTAAGTACATGCTATAAATTAAGCCCAAAATTTTGATAATCACTTGTGAACACATCAAGGCAAGAACACCTTGCATAAATCCTTCTTTTTTATTTTTTGACATTCTATTCCCTCTCTATTTTTTCTATTTTATATAATTTCTTTTCATCTTTCAATACCTTTTTATAAATATTCTGAAAAAATGCATTTAAGACATATTAACAAATATTTTTTTTATTAAAATACCATATTTTTTGCCAAACCCCTTGCTTTTTTTTCGATTTTGTTAGATAATATAAGTATATATGTATAATGAGCAAAAAATTAGAAAGTGGTGAAACTTGTGAAATATATTGACAAATTTTTGAAGATGTTAAAAACCGATCGAAATACGTTTGCAACTTATATTTTGACACTTATTTCGATTTATATCGTTATTGATCGAGTCGTAGAAATTTTATTTATTGGCTTTTCAGGAATTTCTGTGTCTTATTGGGGACCAATTCAATATACGTTGGCTTTGGCTTGCCCTATTTTTGCATTTTATTTTTCGTATGCCTCAAAATTTGTAACTAATTCCAATATCAAATTATCGTTTCTTTATTTATATACGATAGTGCTTTATTTAGTCATTACATCAATGGTAGTTCAATGGGTAAACCGCATTGGTTGGCTATTATTATTTTCAGTGCCTAATTATAGCTATGTCATTAGCAATTTTATGGACTTAATCAAACCAGCTTTTTCAGCATTTGCTTGGTATGTGCCAATTTGTACTTTTTATCCATTGTTTAAATTTTTCTACTTCAAGGTAAATGATGTTAAAGATATTAAAGATTCTATTTTTGATTATCAGGGAATTGATTTATCGAACAAAAAAGAAGGAACTGGTCCTTATACTTGTGAAATCATCCTTTGTAAAGATAATAAAGATTCAAAAGTGATTAAAATTCCTGAAACAAGAAGATATGAATCCATGTTAGTTGTAGGAAATTCTGGTTCTGGAAAAACTTCGATGATTTTCGAACCGCTGATTGCAAGAGATTTAGAAAAAAAATATTTTTTAAAAGAAGCTTCAAAGGAACTTGGTTTTACTGCTTTGCGTACTGGAATTGCAAACTTAAATTGTCCCTATGCTAATGATTATCTAAACGAACATTTTACTTTAAATATGCTAACACCGATTGCCAACAAAGAAAAAATTTATAAAGCCTATGTATCAAAATTAACTTTTTCTTATGCTGGCGAAAATTCCGTTTATAAAGACTTAGGACTGACCTATTTAGCACCAGATTACGAATCCCTTTCTCACATCACTGAAGTTGCTGATAATTTTGGGCTAAAATACCACACCATTGACCCAAACAATTCTGCCTCAATTGGTTTGAATCCTTTCGCTTTTAAAGACCCAATGAAATCTGCAATCTCAATTTCTTCTATCTTGAAAAGAATGTATGATTCAAACTTAGAATACAATCAAGCTTATGCAGGAGCCAATATTGCTTTTAACCAAAATATTGTTACACAAGCCGTTGAAAATTTAACCATTATGCTAAAAGAAGTTTATCCAATTCTACATGACAATATGATTCCAACCTTAGATGACTTACTTAAATTATTAAGCAACTTTGATTTGATAGAAGAAATGTCTGAACAAATGAAACAAATTCCCGAATTGGTGGATCGATATTCTATCCAAATTGGATATTTTGAAAAAACATTTTACAAAAATGCAATTGGTCGAGAAGCAACTGCTAAAAATCTGCAAGCTGCCTCTGCCCAATTGGAAAATTTACTACGTTATCCTGGCGTTCGAAATATTTTATGCAATCAGAAAAACAATATCAATTACGATAATGTATTAAAAAATGGTGAAATTGTTCTGGTATGTACGCGCCGTGGTGATTTGGGAGCTAGTGTTCATAAAGCATTTGGATTATTCATTTTGCTTTTGATGCAACATTCTGTTTTATCAAGACCAGGAATTGAAAAAACAAGAATTCCGCATTTCCTATATATTGATGAATTTTCTCCATTTGTGTGCAAAGCAACTGAAGATATCTTTACTTTATATCGAAAATATCGTGTAGGAGCCATTGTATCTGCCCAAAATTTATCTCAACTTCGGAGACGAAGCCTTCAAAAAGACAATTTTGGCAAACAGCACTACCAAAATTGCTTTTGGAAACAACACGCCAGAAGATAACGATTTTTGGTCAAGAGAATTTGGCGATCATCGTGAATGGAAATTTGTAAACGATTATAAAACTGACAAAGGTGAATATGATCCAAATTACAAATCGATTAAATGGGATTGGAAAGAAAACATCAAATCCGGAGAAGTCCAGGCGCTTGCTTTTAAAAATATCGTTTATAAAACAAAAGATTTAAAAGGAAAAATGGTAGTTGGTAAAGCCAAAGTTGACTTTTTGGAATCCAAATATAAAGAAAAACAAAAAATTAAGTTTTACAACTTTGCAAAATTTACCAACGGAATCAACATCAACGAAACAACCGCAAAAAAGAATTCGTCTTCTTCAGATGATGCAAGTTTAGAAAATGAACCAATTTTTGACAATTCTTACCATTCACATTATAAGTTTGATGACGAAGAACCAATTATTCATTATAAGAAAACAGAGTAATAAATCCTATAAAAATGACTGATATTTAAAAAATATCAGTCATTTTTTCAGCAATTCACTCGTCTATCCTATTTTGTATTTTTTATATCAAGTTGGGTTATACTAAATCGTAAGGAGGTTTTTATGGACGATTTAACTATTTTAAATGAAGTACACAAAGGTGTATGTATGGGAAAAGATTCCATTACAATGCTTGCAGATAAAAGCACTGATAGTAGATTTAAAGACGAATTGGCATATCAATATAATCAATATCAAGTAACAGAAGAACGTGTCAATCAAAAATTTGAAGAAATTGGTGAAATACCAGATGATACACCAGTAGGACAAAAAATTATGGGTTGGACTGGAATTCAGTTTAATACTAGAAATGATAAAAGCAATTCTCAGCTTTCTGAAATGCTGATTCAAGGTTATGATATGGGAATTATCAAAGGAGTAAAACTTCTCAACCAAAGTCCGGAAGCATCTAATGAAGTCAAAGATATTTTGAACGGATTTATTGCTTTTCAGGAAAATAGTATTAATCGCTTGAAGAAATTTTTATAAAAAACTTGGTAGTTTAAAGACTACCAAGTTTTTTATATATAATAATCCTCATTCAAATGTAACTTCTTTTACAGACGTCCATGATTTTGGTGTCTGCAAATTAATAATTAAAGAATTATAATTGCCCGCATTAACTGGAATTGTTAGTACAAAATCCTTTGATTCCGTTGAAGTTGAGGCATTTCCTAGTACAGCAGTTGGGGAATTTCCATCATAAACAATTCCTGAACATATCGTGGCTGGATTCGCATTCATAAAAATATTTACCTTTTTAACATTTATGCTCTCTTTAAAATTAATTTTAATCCTTCCACTATAAGTACCAAAATTAACATGTGTTGACAACATACCATCATATAAATTTTCTAAATTACCATCATATAAACTGGAACCTAAATTTTCCATATTAGATATTTTATTATTCAATGAACTAGTTGGTGAAGTATCCTTTTTAGCTTCCATCACATAATCTGTCGTATACGCGGTTCCGTCAATTTTCAAATAGGTTTTTACCAAATCTTTGCCGTTTTCAGCCTTTGTTTTCTCAATTTTGAACTCGTCCACTTTTTCGCATAATTTAATTTGGTTAAAATATAAACCATTTCCCAATTTGGCAAAAGTGTCCATTTTTCCATCTTTGGTAAAAATAATAAACTGCTCCTCAGCACTTGTATCTGAGCTACATCTTAAAATATCGTAACCATTTTTGGTATATTCTAGCATATATACATTAAATTTATTATACTCAGCACTAATGCTTCCTGAACCATTTAAATTTCTTACATTACTATTAAAAAAAGTGGTTATACTCGCAACAATTGCTATGACAATTACAAAAGATGCAATATAAATCACAAGCCCTACCATCGTAATTCCGTTTCTGATTTTTCATTTTTAACACCTCTATAAGTAGTATAACTTAAAATAAAAATAATAGCAATATAAATTTTAAAAAAACTACTGAAATATTTTTCAGTAGTTTCTATACTTTCACTATTGCAATTCAACAACTGCTCCAGCTTCTGCAAATTTAGCTTTCATATCTTCTGCTTCTTCTTTTGCAACACCTTCCTTAATTGTTTTTGGTGCTCCATCAGCAATTTCTTTTGCTTCTTTTAGTCCTAAACCAGTTGCTTCTCTGATTACTTTGATAACAGCAATTTTATTAGCACCTGTTTCTTTTAATACAACAGTAAATTCTGATTTCTCAGCTCCTGCATCAGCTCCTGCTGCTCCACCTGCTGCTGGTGCTGCAACTGCTGCTGCAGTAACTCCGTATTTTTCTTCAATTCCTTTTACTAATTCTGATAATTCAACAACTGTTAAGCTGTCAATTTCTTCTAACATTTTATCTGTTTTTTCACTCATTTTAAAATTCTCCTTTTTAATTTATTTTTTAATATTGAATCTCTATCTAATATAATTCATTACTCAGATACTTCTGATTCTTTTTTTACTCTAACTGCATCCAATGTTGCAGCCAATTTTGATACATTTGCCAATAAACATCCAGCCAATTTTGCAATCAATTCTTCTCTTGATGGAAGTACAGCTAATGTACTCAATTCCTCAATGGTAGCAACTTTACCTTCTAAGACTCCTGCTTTTATTTTGTAAAAATCATTGTCTTTTGAATATTTGTAAATTGCTTTTAATGTAGGTAAGTATTCTTCCCCTGTAAGGATCACTGCTGTTGGTCCTGTTAGGCTATCACCTAAATCAAATCCACATTCAGCTAATGCTCTTCTTGTAATATTGTTTTTAATAACACAATATTCTCCATTGGCTTCTCTGACAGTTTTTCTTAAATTGGTAACATCTTCTACATTAATTCCTCTATAATCTGTTAAAAGAACCAAATTAGCATTTTTTATCTTTTCAGCCAACTCCTTAACTTCCTTTTCTTTTTGTGCAATAATTTCTTGATTTGCCATTTTTTCACCTCCCTTAAATTTTTTATTTTATAAAATAAAACTCTCCAAATATCCGCGCGAGATAATTTGAAGAGTGATTCTTCTATCAATTACCTCGGTAGGATTTACTGCTGACCTACTGTCTACGGTTTTATTTTAATTAATATACATACTAGGTCCCATCGTTGTTGTAATTGCTACACTTTTAATGTATTGACCTTTGGCTGCAGATGGTTTTGCTTTGATAATAGCATCCATAATGGTATTATAATTTTCAATCAATTTTTCTGCTCCGAAGGATACTTTTCCAAATCCTAAATGAATGATATTCGTTTTATCCAAACGATATTCTACTTTACCTGATTTGATTTCTTCTACTGCCTTTGTTACATCCATTGTAACGGTTCCAGATTTAGGGTTTGGCATCAAACCTTTTGGACCTAATACTTTACCTAATCTTCCGATGACACCCATCATGTCTGGTGTAGCAACGATTACATCATAATCAAACCAGTTTTCTTTTTCAATTTTTGGAACTAATTCTTCTGCTCCAACAAAATCTGCTCCAGCCGCTTCAGCTTCTTTTGCCTTATCGCCTTTTGCAAAAACTAAAACTCTCAATGATTTACCTGTTCCATGTGGCAATACAACGGTTCCTCTTACTTGTTGGTCAGCATGTTTGGAATCAACACCTAATCGAACGTGTAATTCAAGTGTTTCATCAAATTTTCTTTTGGGCATTTTTTCAATAATTTCTAATGCCTCTTTTGCCTCATACATTTTAGTGTTATCAACTAATTTTGCAGATTCTTTGTATAATTTTCCTCTTTTCATATTTTACCTCCCTTGGTACAAACGAATTTAACATTCTCCCAAAATTTTATTTATTTAAGAATTTCTTCTTATTTTAACTAATCAACTACTGTAACACCCATCGAACGAGCAGTTCCCATGACCATACTCATGGCTGCTTCTAAAGATGCTGCATTTAAGTCTTCCATTTTTGTTTTTGCAATTTCTTCCACTTGAGCCTTTGTTATTTTAGCAACTTTGTCTGTATTTGGTTTTCCAGAACCTTTTGCTAAATTGATTGCTTTTTTGATTAAAACTGCAACTGGTGCAACTTTCGTAATAAATGTAAAAGATTTATCTTTATAAACAGAAATAACAACTGGGATAATCATTCCCGCTTGACTAGCTGTTCGATCATTAAATTCTTTTACGAATTGCATAATATTAACACCACTAGAACCTAAAGCAGGTCCAACTGGTGGAGCTGGTGATGCTTTTCCTGCTTCTATTTGTAATTTAATAACATTTACGACTTCCTTTTGTTCTGCCATTTTTATTATCTCCCTTCCAAATTTTAGTTTACTTTTTGAACTTGTGCAAATTCTAGTTCTACTGGAGTTTCCCTTCCAAACATAGAAACTAAAACTTTCACTTTTTGTTTTTCTTGATTAATTTCTTGTACGGTACCAACAAAACCTTCTAATGGTCCATTTACAACTTGTACCGTGTCATTAATATCATAATCAACATTGACTGGAACATCATCAAATCCCATATTTCTGATTTCCGCCTCAGTAAGTGGAATTGGATCTGTACCAGAACCAACAAATCCTGTAACACCTCTGGTATTTCTAACAATATACCATGATTCTTCTGTTACAATCATTTTAATCAAAACATAACCTGGAAATACTTTTTTTAAGTTTGTTTTTCGCTTTCCATCTTTTATTTCAACTTGTTCTTCCATTGGTACAACAATATTAAAGAAAAAATCTTCTAATTCTCTGTTTTTAATGGTTTTTTCCAAGTCTGTTTTTACTTTGTTTTCATAACCTGAGTATGTATGAATCACATACCAGTTTGCTTCTTTTTTTTCTTCTTGAGACATCGATGAAAGCCTCCTTTTATTTATTCCTGAACATTTTCTGTCTCAGAATTAATATCTGTATTGGAATTTTGTTCTCCGCCTTCAGCCACTTCATCTGGGTTTGTATTCTCGCCTTCTTGGTTATCTGCATTTTCTGGAACATCCGCTTTTTCATCTTCGACATTATTTTGTGTTTCTTCTACGTTACTCGATACCAAAGCTTTTAATTTTCCGATTCCAAAATCATTTAAACTTTCAAAACATACATCTAACACAAATACAATGGCTGATACAATTAGAACAATTGTAATAACTGCTGTTGTATTATTAATCAACTGTTTAAATGTTGGCCAGGATACTTTTTTTAATTCAGATTTTAATTCTTTACCAAAATTTTTAGTCTTTGTTTCTTTATTTATCTCTTTCTTTGCCATACTTCCCCCTTACAGGTTTTACTTTGTTTCTTTATGCAATGTATGTTTTTTGCAGAACTTACAATATTTGTTGATTTCTAATCTGTCTGGATTATTTCTTTTATTTTTATCCGTTACATAAGTTCTTCTTTTGCATTCCGTACATTCCAAAATTAAGCATTTTTCTCTTGGTCCTTTTGAAGCCATATCTATTACACCTCCGCCTTTATTTCTTAAATAAAATTTATATTAAACGATGTGAGTTTATGTATTCCTATAGAATACATGCTTTAATACTTTATCATATTTTTTTTTATGTGTCAATGTTTTTTTGTAATTTTTATGAATATTTTACAATTTTTTCTTTTTTTGCACGGAAAAACCAAATTTTCCTAATTTTTTGCCTTGTGTATAATAGCCACCATTACTATACGAAATAAGATTGCACTTGGAAATATCGAATGCACCTTTTTCATCAATATATTTCTCATCTGCATGAATTGCCAAAACTTCAGCTACAAATTGCGTATGACTTCCATAACTTTTTTCTTCTATCACTTTACATTCCACGGATACAGGACTTTCCTTTATCATTGGACATTTCACAAAATTGGCTTTTTCTTTCGTCAATTTCATTTCCCCAAATTTGTCAAACTGTTTCCCAGATTTTACACCACACCAATCGGTTGCAAATGCTAATTTTTCAGTTGTCAAATTAATAACAAATTCTTTATTTTCTTCAATCAACTGATACGAATATCTCTCTGGCCTTACCGAAATATAGACGATAGCAGGATTGGTATTGATAATCCCTGTCCATGCAACCGTCATAATATTGGACTTTTCCATGGTTCCCGAAGTGACCAAAACTGCTGGAATAGGATACAAAAAAGTACCTGGTTTCCACATTACTTTGCACATACGTCTTCTTCTCCTTTTCTA
Organism: uncultured Eubacteriales bacterium; assembly: GCA_948443845.1. GTDB lineage: Bacteria > Bacillota > Clostridia > TANB77 > CAG-508 > Scatovivens. The sequence continues at coordinate 56,256 of CAOJUE010000009.1, forward strand.
GCTTGGAAATTCTGAATTGGTTTTTCTGGTGGACTTTTTCTGGTAACTTGAGGAAATGCATTCCTGTAATTTAATTGAAATTTAGCCAATCTTTCTTTTATGGTTGGAAAAGTAACTTTGGTTCGAGCCCATAGCTGTTCCTTTTTCATCGTATATAATTGCCCTTTTTCATAACCTGCCAATCTTAAAGCAGAGACAACATCACCATCGCCAAATTCATTGCATTGAATCTCAAAATGTCCATTACTTCTCTGAACAACATCTCCCATAAATCCTTCATTTTCACGCTTTGCCTGATTGATTAATTCATCAGAAAAATAAACATTCTTCAAAAAATTCTTTTCTTCTTCACTTTGAACCTGATGCAATCGTGATACCATAATTTCATTTTTAAGAATTTCACCTTGTGAATTTGATTTTGTTATTCCAATCACTTTCACACCTTCAGAAACTTCTTTTCCATAAATTCCTGCTGGACTTTCTTCAGTTGGTTTTCCCAAAAGACGTCGAAATTGAAAGGTTCCTAAAATTGTCACAAATACTCGTTCTCCTTTTTCATTGATTTCATCCAACAAACAAGCATTTCTCACCAACTCTTCATTGCTCATCCTAACCCCCCAATTAAATAGAGAACCTGAAAATGCTGGAAATTCATTCCTTGAATCTAGCCTACTTTTTCCTCTCATTTCCTCTTCTCTCAATTGCCTTTCCGTCAATGCATTTTGGTTTTTTACTTTCTTCAAATTTTCTTCAATCTGTGATTGAATCGTTTCTTTTTTAGGCGTGATTGGAATAACATTTCTACTTCTCACACTCCTTTTGGGTTCTTCTTTTCCGTATGTTTTCTCATATTCGTCTCTTTTTTCTTTTGTATTAATCATTTCATATGCTTGACGATATCTTTCTAGGTCCTTCTTCAACTTCTCATCATCTGGATACTTTTCTATTTCTTTTTTTCTTCCAGTTATTAAAACATTATAATTTTCTTCAATTACTCTATCTAAAAGAATTTCCTCCTGCTCAGCTTCGCTTTTTCCTTCTATAAGATGAGCAATCTCTTCCTCTGAAACCTTGCCAAATTGTTTCAATTTTTCTTTTAATTCTCTTATTCCAGTATTAACAATACCTAATTTATAATATGGATTCACTTTTTTCTCCTTTTATCTTTTATTCTAAGTATAGTATAACATAATTAATAAAATTATATATCAACTCTTTCCATTTTGCAAGCATTTTTTATTACATTTGTTCCAACACTGGCATCTGCCTTCTATATTCTCTTTGTGCTTCTAAATCCAATTCTTGCACAAGAATTCCTTCGGCTGTTTCCAAAACAGACAAAATTTCTCCTTCATACGAAATCACTTTTGTATTTCCACAAATTCCATCTCCTGTTTGATTGCACGCGCAAAAATACACTTGATTTTCAATCGCTCTTGCCCTTGTTAGCACATTCCAAGCGATTTCTCCCGTCGCTTTTCGGAAATGAGAGGGCAAAAACAAAATTTCCGCACCTTTTTTTATCAATTCTCTAAAATATTCTGGAAAACGCAAATCAAAACAAATGCCAACTCCCATTTTCACGCCATCCAACTCAAAAATTCCATTCGTTTTTCCGCGAAATTGTCTTCTCAGTTTCATCAATTTGCAAATCTGGCTTATTGACTTGATACATATATTTTTTATCATATCGATGAACAATTTTCCCATTTCGGTCAATTACAAAACACGTATTCGTTGTTTTATCAGAATTTTCTACTTTTAGCGAAACACTTCCAAGCACCAGATTTACCTGATTTTCCCTCGCAAAATCCTGATATTTTTCAATATCTGCCAACCTGCAATTTCGCTGTTCTCTCTCCTTTCCCCAATACACAAACGACTCTGACAAGCAAATTACATCTGCACCTTGCTTGGCCGATTGTTCCATCCATTTTAATGCTTTTCTCTCATTTTCCTGTCTACTTCTAGTAGAATCCATCTGAATTAACGCAACTTTCATGTAAAACCTCCTTTATATAGTGAACTGTATTATCTATTACTTCATGCAAATGTTCTTCCTTATCGAAAAAGCCATGAGTGCCATGTTCAATCAATAACATTTTTGATTTTTTACTCTTTTTTGCCAATTCTTCTGTTCTATCACATGGCGTAACCATATCTTTCTTACCATGTACCAATAATTGGGGCATATCCAATTCCAAAATTTTCTCATACGGGCAATACCTTAACGTTTCAAGCATTAATTTTTTGCTAAACTGATAAATTTTTTCACAGCAACCACCCTCGAATACTTCCAATAATCCACCAAACCTGCTATTCCAGCGCCAAAACTTGCACCAAGCACCACAATCTTTTGATATCCCAATTGTTCCACATATTCAATTGCTTTTTCCAAATCCTTGATTCCCTCTGAAATACAAAATTCCGAAAAATCTCTCGAACTCTCTCCATGCCCCGTAAAATCAAATCGATAACAACTAATTCCATTTTCCTGCAATTTTTGCGACAATTTTGTAAAATTACCCCATTCACTCTTATCACTTCGAATCCCGTGACAGCAAATCACGCAAACGTCTTTCTTTCCTGCCAAACTCAAAATTCCAGAAATATCTAGCTTAAAATCCTTCTCCATAATCTCTCCTACGAACCAAATATTTTTCTAATTTCTGCGCAGTTTTTCTCCGCCTCTGTCATGCATTCTTCTAATGTCAGCAATTTTCGCTTTTGGTCCATTTTTTGGAGCACTTTTTCTCGAGCCTCCTCATAGGAAACTTGTCTCAAGCCCCATTCGTGCAAATAAATTAACGCACCCTCCACCGTAACAAACTTAAAGCATTCCGCATTTTTCACAATTTCCGCAATCTTCGTTTCTGTTTCTACCTCATTATGATGAGCTCTAATGCTATTTAAAATAATTTTCTGTTCTTCTTCTGAAATGTTCCATTCAGCCAAATACTTTTTCGAAAATTCAGCACTTAATTTCGTATGATTTTGCTGTATCTCACCTGCCCAAATCGGGCTAAACACGGTATGTGCCAAATAAAGTGAAGTCAATACTAACCTTTCATCTACTTGATATTTCTTTGCTAACTCCTTTCCCTTTAAAATAGCAAGTTCTGTCAATCGCCAAGCAGGCGCCTTATTTATTTTCGTTTGTTGATACATTAAATCTTTTGATAATTGTACGATATTCATTCTTTCTCCAATATTTTTACAAAATTTTCATTTCAATAAAAAAAACTCTTCTAAATTATTTCTATTATAACAAACTTCTTACTTCCTGTATAGTCTTTTTCTCTCTTTTTTATATAATTATCCCCCAGTATAACTGGGGGGATTTTCATATCGGCCTATAAGACCTTCTTACAAGCTGAGGCTTAAGCGTCTCCTTACGCACTACCTTTTAAAAGGTTCTATGTATTCTTTTATTGTTATCTGGTCTGTCATCATATCTTCCTTCAACTGATTTTTTACATAATTTTCTACTGCTTTTTTATTATTCCCTACTGTACTTACAAAATATCCTCGACACCAAAATACTCGATTTCCATATTTATACTTCAACTTTCCATACCTTTCAAATATTATCAACGTACTCTTGCCCTTCAAATATCCCATAAAACTTGACACACTCAACTTCGGTGGCATACTCACATACATATGTATGTGCTCTGGGCAAGCCTCCGCTTCTATGATTTCTACTTCTTTTCTTCGGCACAGTTCTCTCAATATTGCACCTATTTCTTGTTTTAATTTTCCATATATTTCTTTTCTTCTAAATTTGGGTGCAAACACGATATGGTACTTGCATTCCCATGTCGTATGTGCTAAACTATTTGTGTATGCATTTTTCATACACCTCACTCCTTTCATTTCTAATATTTTCAGCTGTCAAACTTTAAATATTATACCATGTTTGAGTGAGGTTTTTTTGTTACCTTGCGCATAACTATAAGCTATATCTTACTCCCCAGCATAGCTGTGGGTTTTCCGTTTAAGTTAAAAAAAGGCAATAATCTTTCGACTATTGCCTTTTGGCTCCTTTGCAAGACACGTTTGCGAAATCTATGGAGCAAATTTATCTTTTATTTACCGTTCTAAATTAGTTATAGCAATAAGTGGCTAAAAATGTATATACAGGTCGGCGTTTTTGCTACAACTAATTATACTTTAACATAAGATTTTGTATTTTGCAAGAGATAATTAAATAAAAATTAAATTTCTATTATCTATATACATATACTTAATAATTATTGCTCTTCTCTCCAAGCTATTTCCATATTATTTACTTTTTCATGAAAAAGAGTTTTCCAAGTATTTTCTAACATTCCTCCATTTTTAAGGCTTGTCTTTCCATCTACATTATAATCAACAAAGCAAATACAATTTTTATTATTTCTATCTATTCCAAAACCATCTCTTATATCATTGTGATAAACATACAAATATATTGAATCTGCTTCCATATTTCCCTGCTTTATAGTGGTTTTTGTATTAGTAAAACTATTATCAAGTTCTTTTAGCCATTTTATAGCCTTCTCTATTCTTTCTATTATTTCTTTTTTATCTTGTATATCACCTACAAACAAGTTTGCTTTTAATCTTTTTCTATCTTCAATGCTTATATCTTCTACCATTAAAATTTTTATTTTATCATCTATATATGTTGGATATTTATAATATTTTACTTCTTTTAAGCACTCACTTTTCAGTTCCTCTGGTGAAGGAACCTGCACATCTCCTCTAGCTATTGCCTTTTTTAAATATGTATTCAGCATCTCATGATTATCGATAAATCCTAAAATATCTTCTCTTGTTAATCTAATATAACAAATCAATAATCTTTCATTCTCAACATTTACATGATATTGTTCATATTGTGGATATTTTTGATAAGCTTGTACTATTAATTCAAAAGCAGTCTGTACTAAAAAGGCTTTATCAGTATTACTTATACTCATCAGAATATTGAGCTGTCTATTACCTATACTTTCATCATTAATCTCATTACATACTATAGTAGGTAAACTAAGTTTTAAGGCTAATAATCTAAAATTAAGATATTTATTTTTCATAATATCATCTTTGTCTAATATATTTATATTACAATTTAACACTTGTGTAATTCCTAATAAAATTCCACTGCATACATCATATAACTTATTTATTAATTCTTCAAATTCATTATATTTTATCTTAAATTTTGTTTCATGCCCATTTTTCATATAATAAAAATTTAAGTTTTTTCCATTATTAGTTAATAGCACTCCACCATGATTTATGGCATTTCTAATATCTATATTGACATCTTGTACAAGTAAACAAAATTTGTTATTCTTTAAAATATTGCATATAGGATCTAATGTATTTTGTAGTTTATAATTTTTATCTTTCTTAATTTGATTTATTACATCTCTAATAACTTTATATAAATTTGCAAAACATCCTTCTGTAATTGATATATATGTTGGTATTCTATACAACCTATTTTTCAGTCTTTCTTCACAATGCAGATTAGACATATCTTGCATTACATCTGTTACTTGCTGATACGTATCATATGCAATAAAAAAATAATGTAACATCTCTGCATCTATTTTTATTTCATTATCTTTTATAATTTCACTTAATTGTCGAACTGTACTTTGCCTTACTTCTTCATTCCAATAATAGCATGGTCTAGTATTTAGAATATAATAAAAAATATATGAAAAGTCTTCAGAAATTTCTGAAACGTTTTCATTAGTTTTATTATTATATTGTTTTAATAAATTTTTCTTATCAAATTTTGAACGATACCTATTTTCTAAAAAATCGCTAAATTTATTACACATATATACCTCCAGTTTTAATATAATTTTACTATATATTTAACCAAAATTCAACTAAAAAAAACGAAGACTTTTTTATATCTCCGATTCTTTAATCTTACTATTGTTTTATTATTTTTCTTTCTCTTTCAACTTTACTCCATCTCTAACCCCAAACTTATAATACTCCTTATTCCAAAAACACAATTCCCCAATTTTACTGTCTGCAAACTCTTCCAATTTTTCTAAAATCTGATCTCGAATCTTCTCATCTTGTATTAAATCTTTTATCATATCTACCAATTCATTCTCAACTTGTTCTGCTTCTTCAATTTCTTCTAGCTTTCCATTCTCTTTCAAAAACACAACCTGAAATCCATTAGTTCTTGTTTCAAACAAATCATCCAAAACACAATCTTTTATCAATTCTTCCATTCTTATCAACCTTTCCTTTGTCTTATTTGTTGATTGTACTTTTGTACAATTAATTGGTCAATTTTACTCGAAAGTTCATATATCTTATCTTCATCAAAATTTCCACTATTGACCTCTCTTTCTAATTCATCTTTTGCTTTTTCTATTTCTTCTTCCAATTTCTACCTCCTTTTCCTCGTAATTCATAATACATAATAATCTGGCATTTGTATTTAAAAATCCCTTCAAAATATCATTCAGCTCAATTTCTTTGCAAGTACTTTTTTCTAACTCCTTTTCTTTATTTACTAGCATAATATCATATTCCTTTTCTTTCAAAGTTTCTCCCCCCTCCACTTTGGTTTGTGGTACACACCAACAATCACGCATTTTTGTTATACAATTATACAAATCTAAAAACGAGGAATAATTGTAATATGAAAACAAAAAACTTAAATGGTATGTATAATATAGTTGGTACAAATATCAAAAAATATAGAGAGTTACGAGGTTTGTCTCAAAGAGAACTATCTGACAAACTAGCCTTGCTTGGCGTTACTCTTTATCATTCAGATATTTCACGCATTGAATCTTTTGACCTTTTTGTTAGAGATTACGAACTAAAAGCAATTTGCAAAGTATTGTCAATCACTTTCGATGAAGTTTATGCCAATACTGACAAAAACTTTGAATTTTAAACTTATATTTTATTTTGTTGTTTCGTACGCACCAAATAAAACAAAAAAATAATCTCCATTACTCAACTATATTATAGTTTGTATTATACTTCATTATCAAAACATTTTCAACCCATTGAGTAGTCAAAAAGTATTGTTTTGTAGAATTACCAATACAAAAAAATTTCTCGACATAATTCTACAAACAAAAAAGAAACTAGATTTCTCCAGTTTCTAAAAATACACTTTTAACTATTTAAAGCATTATATATCGCAATATTAATTAGTTTATAGATTGATAATCCATACTTGCTTTTCAACTTCTCTAATTCTTCATAAGATGTTTCTCTTATTGCAAAATTATGCGAATCAGCAATTTCATTGTTAGGTCGTTTATATATTTTCACATTTTCAGTTTTTAGTAACTCAATAATCGCTATATTTACCAATTTATTGATAGAAGCATCGTAAATTTCAGCTAACTCTTCAAGTTGCTCATACAATGAACTATCTATTTCAACTCTTCTTTTTAAAAGATTATCTTTCTTCAATAAATATTTATCAAACACACTCATTTTACTACCTCACAATAGTATTATAATGTGTAAAAATATATTTTTTAATTCCCTTTTGGTAGTATTTTAGACCACTGCATTGTGTGGTATTTTTCATCTAATTCCAATATATCCACTAAAAATACAATTTACAAAATGTAAGAAACAATATGTTGCAATTTTACATAATTTATGATATAATAAATATATCAATTTTAATTGGAGTAAACGAGATGTATGAATATATATCTGCAAAATAATTATTGCAACGATTATATAAGACTTTATAAGGAGGAAATACAATATGACCAAAAGAAAAATAATGAGAAAAGACGTTCACAATTTAAATGAATATGAACGGATTAATTTACTTCGTTTTGTAGGAATGAAGCAAGAAACTCTCCGCTACTTAAACCAGAAGTTTCAAAACCTACAAATAGAATTTTCAAAACATTGCAATGAATACAAAGGAAATATTATTGACTTAATGAAGCAAGGAGTACTTAAGGGATGGTGTTGGCAAACAACAGAAATAGCTGCAGTTTTCTTGGAAGATAATGATTGCATTGAACGTGGATACTTAAAATTTAGTCCATCTAGAAATTATTATCATTCTTTCATTTGTTTTAAATTCAACAACAAAATCTATGTATTTGATCCTTGTCTCCAGATATTGGCTGAAAAATTTCTTTACTATCATGTTTTCGAAATAACCGAAATATCTGGCACAGTAACTGCAAGAGCAGTAAAAGATGAATTAATTGACAAAATCAATCATAATGAGAAAAAATCTTATACTATTTTGATTGGAAGTACTGATGTAAATGCACCAATATACCTATCTCCTATAGGTTGTACAGTGATAATTGAAAATGGCATAATTAATAGCCTAATTGCTAATTATTGTAATATTTAAAACACAAGGACTAGTTTTATCTAGTCCTTGTGTTTTATTACTTTTGACAGTATTTTATTCTCATAAATTTATTTTACTAATCTAAAAACCTCTCTTTCTTCTTCGTTTTCACAATACCTTCTTGTTCTCTTCTCATTTGTCTTTCAATCTTCATAACTTCCTTAACCTTCGGTACATCTTCTAAAATATCATTTGCTATTTTTAAATTTTTCCTATATTTATTTAAAACAATCGTGCATTCATCTCTCTTTGTTTTATATTCCATTATCAACTTATCATCTTTACAATGTCTTAACTTATTCCTATAATTCTGCCTTAAATTACTAACATTTTCAATATCCTTTTCAGTTCGTACAATATATTTTTCTACATCATCTGTTGTTTTTAATTTTTCTGGTACAATAAGCCTAATCTCATTAGAATATCGCTCCATTTTTCTAACTTCTTGCCTCATTTCAGGAGATAATGGTGTATAATTTTCTCTCTTTGGAAGCAAACCCAATAAATGAAATAGCAATAAAAAAAGCACTTCAATCCCACTCATTTTACTAATATCTTTGAATTTTCCCTTAAATTTATAAACTGTATATCTCTTATTTTTCTTTCTAGGATGAACAATTTTCATATATCTTTCCTGATAATAATAAGGATTTTGTTCAACTTTATTTACAATATTTTTAGGCAAATACTCTTCTCCTAAACGATACATTCTT
>CAOJUE010000010.1 GCA_948443845.1 uncultured Eubacteriales bacterium
CAAGGCCTTATAGGCCGATATGAAAATCCCCCAGTTATACTGGGGGATAATTATTAGGTATAATGGAAAGTTGTGGAAATTTAATAAAAATGTTATCCAAGGAAAAATTCTATTTTGCTACGAAAACTTCTACAAAAACTTTCCCATAATCCACACTATTTACAACTCCAATTCCCGTATAATTGAAATCTTGACTTAAAATATTATTTTTATGAGAAGTAGAATTCATCAAACTTTCAACAGCACTGTCTGCATTCAGATTTCGTGCAATGTTTTCGCTTGCTTTGCTGTAGGAAATATGGTTGTTGACAAGCATTTCAAATAGAGTTCCATATTTAGGTGATGTATGCGAGAAATATTTATTTTCTACAATGTCGTTGGCTTTCAAGCGGGCCAGATTTAGTAAAGTTTCATCCAATTCAAATTCTGGCAAATTATTGGCGATACGTTTATTGTTAATTAAATTAAAGAAGATTTGTTCATCTTGTGAAAGAACAGTATTCGAAGGATTTGCTATAGTTTCTACAGTAGCAGAAGTTTGAATCGTAGGTTCTGTTTCGTAAGAACTTTCAATGTAATCTGCAAAAACCGCGCCCACTAAATTATTTTCCGTTTTTACGATATACCAATTATCTACTTTTCCATAGATATGTACGATATCATTTTTGCTTAGCAAACCGATATGGTTATTGTCTGTACTAAGTCCAGAACGGATTTTCAAAGATTCTGCAGTTACTTTTCCGGACGGAAAATGGATATTCATTTTTTGGCTCAAAAGTTTGCTGATTTTCTTCTTTCCCAAATGAAGTTGAAAAAATTGATGCGCAGATAAACCCTAATACAATTATTCCGATAATCCAAAATTTTTTCATAAGAAACCTCCTTTTATAAGGAAAGTTTACCCAAGAAAAAAATAAAGTATACAAATTGAACAAAAAATTTTAAATCAAACAAGTTGATAAATTATGTAAAATATGATACAATAATTAAGTATGGTTCGTATATTCGAACAAAAAATTTTATCTCAAGGAGGAATGCAACATGGAAGATTTAGAAAAAAAGGAGCCGAAAAGCGAAAAACGGGATACTGCTAGTGCAGTTTGGGAATGTGTAACGCTTGTGTGGTTAATGGTTTTGTCTTTGTTTGGAATGAAAATGTACTCTAATCTGACTGAAATTCAACAAAGGTTAAATGCTTTAAACATAACGCAAGTGCAGATAACAAAAGAACCTCAAAACGTTATTCACTTGCACGATACTGGCAAAAGGATAGAGGGTTATCCAGAAGTATCTTGTGGGCGGTTTTCTTTTACTGCGTATGCTAATATCGAGGAAGCACGAAAAAACTCAGTACTACTAGAATCTGTGTATGCTCAGGCTTACTTTAGCTTTTCTTCTCAAATTGAGAATGAATCTTATTCACAGGCTAGTGCCATTTTGCCAACTGGCGAAAAGTATGAAATTTCCGTAGAAGATGGGAAGGCACAAGTAGTTATTCCACTACTTGTGCCAGGCATCTATGTATTAGAGGTTTTGATTGAAGGTCAAGAAGAACCTCAGTATATGGCTTTTCAATGGAAAGGAAAATCCAAAACGGAAATAATTATGTTAAAAGGAAACCTCATGTGTGTGCCACATGGGGTTTCCTTTTTAAAAACTATTTCGAAAATCTTTCAAAATTCTCCCAAAGTAATACTGCCAGCTGTTTTGCTCTAATTGATTTGTCAAAATAATATCCATAGAACATAACATTTTTTCTTCGCAAAATACACTCATGGAACCAATTTTATCATTCGCTGAAATCTCGGAAGTTAATGAATTAAGTGCGTAAAATTTTGTTTCTAAGGTTGTTGCAGAATTGCCTTTAAGTGGAAATGTGGTATTTTCAAGCGAAGATAATGCGATGTTGGGTTTTGTGGTTGTTTTATACAAAAATGCATGATTTTCATAATATTCTTTATATTCTGCAAAACCTTCTGCAATATAATCAGCAATATCAACATATTTAAACGTGCTATAAACATAATTGATAACATTCATACTGTCGCGTGTTCTTTGATTTTTCGTATCTGCGCCTAAAACGACTACGATAATATCCATTCCGTTTCGCTTGCAACTGGAAACCAAACAGCGTCCTGCATTAAACGTAAAACCAGTTTTTACGCCGTAAACGCCTTCAAAATTGCCTAAAAGTTCATTTGTATTGGAAATCGTGCGCGGATAGCCATTAACGGAAATGGTTGCAGTTTTTGTGGCGACGATATTTTTAAATTTCTCGTTTTTCAAAGCATAATCCGTAAGCAATGCCAATTCGTAGGCGGTTGTATAGTGATTTTCATCATCTAAACCATGTGGGGTTACGAAATGTGTATGCACAAGATTTAATTCTTGTGCTTTTTGATTCATAAGATCTGCAAACGCTTCCACAGAGCCAGAAATATGCTCTGCGATGGCAACGGCACAATCGTTCCCCGAACGCATCATAAGCCCATAAAGCACGTCATTCATTGACATTTTTGTACCAGTGGAAACTTCCAAACAAGAGCCACGCACATTGGCTGCTTCTTTCGAAAATTCAACGGTTTCGGATAAATCGCAGTTTTCTAAAACAATAGTTGCTGTCATAATTTTTGTGGTGGACGCCATGGGAACTTCTTTGTAAGCGTTTTTTTCATATAAAACAGACAAACTTTTGCGGTCAAGTGCGACGATATATTTAGAATTTGTGGTTGGCTCTTTTGTAGGATTTTCCGAGTCCGCCGAAGCTGGCACAAAAACGTCCCATTCTTCTTCTGGTAAAGAATCGTCTGCGAAACAGAAAAGTGGGAAGATTAAAGTAAAAATTAAAAACGAAATTAATATTTTTTGGATATACATAGTTTTCACCTAATTAAATATATACGAAAGAATAGACAATATGACTTGAAATAGCAGAAAAAATATGTTATAATGTACCTATGTTTGGGATAGTCCCTTCAAAATCTGGAAGAGAACGCTCCTTCTAGGTTTGTAACTAATATAATAAATTTAGAAGGAGGCGTGTAGTATGTGGGAAAAAATGGAACTCAAAATAAGGGAATTTTTGCGGGAAAGAACGAAAGCACAATTAGTTGTTTTTGTTTTTATTGGAATACTTTTACATGATGTTCTATTTTTTATGATGGCTATTCACGAGCAGTCAATTATTTACAGGGGAATTGAGATTGTTTTGGGAGCAATTAGCCTTGCATTTGCGATAATGTGTGTTCAAGAAAAAGGTTCTCGCGATAGGAAAAATTAAATAACACATACAAAAAAATGAGCGATTTTTAGTTTAAATCGCTCATTTTTTTAAGTCTAGCTCACATACCAAATTCGATTTCCCCCAAAATATTTTTTCAGCAAATCCAGCAAAAAAGTTTCGGCTTCGTCGCGTACTTCTTTTTTGTAGCAATATTTCCCACGCCCGCGACCAGTCATCATTTCTGGATTGTATAAAGAAATGGCATTCGGAAAAGCCTCGGTGTTAATCATTTTGTGAATGTAACTATACGTCATAAAAATCAGTTCAAAAAACACGCTAGATTTTGCTTTTGGACTCAAATTTTGTGCTAAATTTATCAACAATTCCTCATACAATTTCTTCCAATTTTCCACCAAAATAATCGGCGCAATCAAAATGCCCACCTCATATCCAGCCTCGCACAATTTATTAATTGCCTCAATTCTATTGTTAAGGCGCGATGTCCCAAATTCCACTTTATCAATTATTTCCTCTGGATTCACGCTCATTCGAATAATGATTTTTTCCTTTCTAGACAAATTCAAAATCGGATCAACCATATCAAATTTGGTGGGAAACGTGAGTTTTCCTTTTTTGGATTTGGCAAAATTTTCAATTGTCCAAACGAGGTTATTCGTAATCGAATTTTCTAAAATCAAATCACTATTGCTACCAATTTCAAAAGTCAATTCTTTTTCACTTTTTTCAGCAGTTTTGATAATTTTATCCAGCATTTGTTCACGATTGACAAATAATCTCAAATACGCGCATTTATTATAATTGCACACCAAATAACAATACAAACACATTGCCGTACAACCAGAAGAAGTATAAGGCACGAGAAAATCGGATACTTTAGAATTAGGAACGTACTTGTGCGTTTTTCGCGTTCCAATAATCAAATGCTTTTTCATTTTTGCAAATTCAGAATTGTTTTGACTTCGCATTTCGGGAATATTGTTGTGATTTTCAATCATAAATTTTGGAATATTGCTGTATTTTTCAAGCAATTCCTTGCCCAGTGGGTAATTTTCAATTGTGGGTTCATAATAAATAGCGTCTGGTTTAAACATTTTAATATCTCCTTTTTGGTTATTAGAAATAGTGTTTCCAGAAAAGACAAATTCATTAAGAAAAAATTTTTAGGATTGAAAAACTTCATAAATTATGATACAACTAATTAAAAAAGAAAGTAGGCTTTTTTTGCCATGAAAAATATTTTGAAAATATTGAAATCTTATAAAATACAAACGATTTTAGCGCCAAGTTTTAAACTTTTGGAAGCCATTTTTGATTTGCTGATTCCAATGATTGTTGCTTCTATTATTGATAAAGGAATTTCAAATGCAGATAGTGCTTATGTGCTAAAAATGTGTGGAATTTTGATTTTATTTGCGATTTTTGGGGTCATTGTTTCAATGATTGCTCAATATTTTGCAGCTAAAGCGTCGATTGGATTGGGAAGCAGTTTGCGTCAGAAACTATTTGAAAAAGTACAAGATTTATCTTTTAAAAATTTAGATGAAATTCAAGAATCAAGTATCATTAATCGAATTAGTAATGATACTTGGCAAGTTCAAACTGGTGTGAATTTATTTTTGAGATTGCTACTTCGTTCGCCATTTATTGTGTTTGGCTCGCTTATTATGGCATTTTTGATTAGTGTAGAAGCGGGAAGCATTTTTGCTATGATTATTCCAATAATTATTGTCGGTATATTTTTGATAACGAAAATTTGTGTTCCAAGGTATGAAAAAATTCAAAGTAAAAAAGATGCGATTTTAAACGTTACGAAAGATACATTAGAAGGTACTAGAGTGATTAGAGCTTTTGGAATGGAAGATAAGATGGTTGAAGAATTTGAGAAGGAAAATTTGGCATATACAAATTTAGAGCAAAAAACTTCGAAAATTGCTTCTTTAAGTAATCCTTTGAATTATGTGATTGTGAATTTAGGCATTATTGCGATTTTGATTGTTGGTGGAAGACAAGTGAATTTTGGTGTGTTATCACAAGGACAAGTGGTTGCACTTTATCAGTATATGGCGCAAATCTTAGTTGAATTGGTTAAATTGACAAATCTTTTATTATTGCTTCCTAAAACAGTTGCATCAGCTAAGCGAATTGAGGATTTGCTAGAGGTGGAAAATTCGATGAAAAATGGAAAGGAATTATTAGAAGATGAAAAGATAGTTTTGGAATTTGAAAATGTTGGTTTGAATTATACAGCAGAAGGTCAGGGGACGCTTAAAAATATTAATTTTAAGGCGGAAACTGGAGAATGGATTGGAATTATTGGTGGAACAGGAAGTGGTAAATCATCAATTGTGAACTTAATTCCGAGATTTTATGAGGTGAGTTCGGGAGAAATTAGGATTAATGGTAAAAATATAAAAGAGTATGATTGGAGGAATTTGCGAAAAAATATCGGAATTGTGATGCAAAATAAGGTATTGTTTAAAGGAAGTATTCGAGAAAATTTAGAGTGTGGAAATGGGAATTTGAACGAGCAGGAAATCGGAAATGCGTTGGAAATTGCGCAAGCAAAAGAGTTTGTGGAAAAGAAAGAAAACGGAATTAATGAAAGGATTGAAGAAAATGGGAAAAATCTCTCAGGTGGTCAAAAACAGCGATTGACCATTGCAAGAGCAATTGCGAAAAATCCTAAAATATTAATTTTGGATGATAGTATGTCTGCCTTGGATTTGGCGACTGATAAAAAAGTAAGAGAGAGGTTGAAGGAATTCAAAAAAGATAAATTATTGATTATGGTTTGTCAAAGAGTTTCTAGCATTCAAAATTTGGATAAAATTTTAGTGGTGGATAATGGGGAAATTGTTGGACAAGGAAATCATCAGGAGTTGCTTGAAAGTTGTGAGATATATCAGGAAATTTATAATTCGCAGACCAAAAAGGAGGGAAAATAGGATGAAAAGTGCAATTCGATATATAAAAAAGTACAAAATGCAAATCGTATTTTCTCTTGTTTTAACGACAACTATCGTTTTAACGGAATTGTATATACCAATCCTTGTAGCAAGTGGAATTGATTTGATTGTGGGGGAGAATCAAGTTGATTTTGAGGAAATTTATAAGGCTGTGGGGAATATTTTAATATTTACAATCCTAATGTTTGCGGTGAAATGGATTGTAAATGTGATAAACAACAAAATAATTGTTTCGATTTCTCAAAATTTGAGAAATGATGTGTTAAGAAAATTACAAAAAGTGTCATTAAAATATATTGATTCTCATTCGCATGGAGAAATTGTAAGCCGAGTGATTTCAGATGTTGACCAAGTTTCGGATGGTTTGCTTTTGGGATTTACGCAAATTTTTAGTGGAATTTTGACGATTATTTTTACCATCTTTTTTATGTTTTCGTTGAATGGAAAAATGGCTTGGGTGGTTGTGATTTTGTCGCCATTGTCGTTGTTTTTGGCAAAATATATTTCGAAGAAAACTTATAGTTTGTTTAAAAAACAGTCTGAAATTAGAGGAGAAGAAACGGGTTTTTTGAATGAAATGATTACCAATCAAAAAACGATTCTTGCTTTAGGAGAAGAAGAAAAAAATATGAAAAAGTTTCAAAATATCAATCAAAATTTGGAAAAAGTGTCAGTGAAGGCATTGTTTTTCTCGTCGATTACAAATCCATGTACGCGATTTGTGAATAATTTGGTGTATGCTGTTGTAACACTTTTTGGAGCATTTATTGCAATTGCAGGGAACTTAAGTGTTGGTGGTCTTTCGTGCTTTTTGAATTATGCGAATCAATATACGAAACCGTTTAATGAGATTTCGAGTGTGATGACAGAATTGCAAAATGCGATGGCATGTTTGACGAGGATTTTGAAGATAATCGATGAGGAGGAAGAAATCCAAGGAGAGAAAAATTTAAGAAATGTAGAAGGAAAAGTTGTTTTCCAGAAAATTGATTTTGGATATTCAGCAAAAGAGAGATTTATCAAAAATTTGAATTTTTCGATTGAACCTGGACAAAAAGTAGCGATTGTTGGTCCAACTGGCTGTGGAAAGACGACTTTGATGAATTTGCTGATGCGTTTTTATGATGTAACTTCGGGAGAAATTTTGATTGACGGACAAAATATTCAGGAAGTAAATCGAAAACTCTTAAGAAAATCGTTTGGAATGGTGTTGCAAGAAGCCTGGATGAAAAACGGGACGGTTTTGGAAAATATCAAACTGGGAAAACCAAACGCGACGCAAGAAGAAATTGAAGAAGTTGCCAAAGAGTCGAGAAGTTATGAGATGATTCAGAGATTGCCAAATGGGTTTGATACGGTTTTGGAGAACAATGGAAGTATTTTGTCAGAAGGGGAAAAGCAGTTGATTAGTATTACGAGAATTTTGCTTTTAAGTCCGCCGATGCTGATTTTGGATGAAGCGACTTCGAACATTGACACAAGAACAGAATTGCAAATTCAAGAGGCATTTGACAAACTGATGAAAGGCAGAACGTCGTTTATTGTGGCACATCGATTGTCAACTATTGTGTCAGCTGATGTGATTTTGGTGATGAAAGATGGGGAAGTAATTGAGCAGGGAAGGCATGAGGAGCTGCTTAAGAGAAATGGATTTTATGCGGAGTTGTATGAGAGTCAGTTTGGGAAATAAGAGGGTTTTCATTTGTGAGGATCTGTGATATAGTGGATTTGGAAGGAGAAGTATATCAGACAATAAAAGGAGAGTAAAATGAAAGATTTATTGAAAACAAATTGTTATGATGTTCCAGAAACATTAGTCATTATCGGAAGTTGTTTGCCACAAATGTCGATGAAGGCGTATGAGAAATTGTGTGAAAGAAGTGAGACGATTTATGAAGTGTGTCTAGAAAAAGAGCATCTGAATATGGTGATTACGAAAATAATGGGAATGCTTTCAAGGGTGAAAGTAAAAAAGTTGATTTTTGCTACAGTCGATAAATCGCCACATTGCGTGCAGTTGCATTATGTTGTGAAAGAATTGGAAAAAGCGATGGATTTGAGCAAAATTGAAATTGAAAATTATGTGGTGGTAGAGAATGAGTTGGTGGAAATTCCGAATGAAGTGATTTCGCTGTCGAAAAATTTGGGGAAGTTGAAGGAGAAATTTGATGAGAAAAATAACAATTGAAATGGCATGTTCCATCAATGGCTTGATTGCCACTGAGAACGGAAATGAAGATTTCTTGTCTAATCGCGGTTGGAAAATCATGCTGGAATTTCTGAAAGAACAAGATGTCCTAATTTGGGGCAGAAAAACTTGGGAAAATATTGTTTCTTGGGGCGAAGAATATTTGAAAGATTTGCAAAAAATCAACATTATTATTTTGAGCCATAATCATGGTATACAAAGCAATTTTGCGAATGTTCAAGTTTGCAATTCTGTCGAAAGTTGTTTAGAATTATGCCAAAAATTGAATTATGAGAAACTATTTATTTCTGGTGGAGCGAGCGTTAATAATGCTTTTATGGAAAAAGGAATCGTAGATGAAGTCATTTTGAATTATAATCCGTTTGTGCTAAATAAAGGCATTCCTTTGTTTCAAGGGAATTATTTTGAAAATCGATTGCAACTAGAAAAAGTTGTAAAAGAGCAAGATGGAATTGTGCAAGTGCATTATCGTGTGGAAAAATAGGAGGCTATTATGCTGAAAAATATTATAGTTGATATTGGTGGCGTAATTTTAGATGATAGCAACGAGGTGCTTGAGAAGTTTTTGAACAAATCAAGGAACGAAGTTAAAAATTTGAGCAAAATGGTGTATGGAAATCCAAACTGGAAAAAGTGCTTATTGGGAGAACTTAGTCAGGAGGAACATTTGCAAAAGTTGATAGAACAATTTCCAGCATATCAGCAAGATTTTGAGAAAATGTTAATGCCAGAATACCAAGAATTTGTTTTGACAGTCATGAAGAAAAATTTGGAACTTTTGTATGAACTGAAAAGTAAGAAATATGCAATTTATTTTTTGTCCAATTTGACAGAAGCGACGTATCATTATATAAAACATACATTAGACGATTTTGATGGCGGAATTTATTCGTGGCAAGAGCATTTTGTAAAGCCACAGCAGGAAATTTATGAATTAATTCTTGGTAGATTTTATTTGAAAAAAGAAGAAAGCATATTTTTTGATGATAAATTAAAAAATGTGCAAATGGGAAATCAGTTGGGAATTAAGAGTGTGCAGTTTGGGGGAATAGAAGATGTTTTGAGAAATATAAATTGAGAGGAAAGAAAAATGTTAAATGAAATTATAGAAAAGAATCAGAACAAAATAGAAAAGGACTTACAAGAAATAGAGGGCATACAAAGTATAGATTTTATCGATATATTTCCAGAATCAGAAGAACATAGAAAGCAGTTAGATGACGAAGTCAGCAAGATTGGTAAATTAATTGATAGTACAGAAAAAGGAGATTTTTATTTGTTAAATATGCCAATTAAAACAAAGTGGGGCGATTTGCAATTCTTAAAAATAAGATTTTTTGATGAAAGTAGATTAAGTTATGAAGCAGCATCAGATTTTGCAGTGGAAAATTGGGAGAAATTAAAACAAAAAGTAGACAAAGATGAAAGATTTTCTTATGTGAAAAGACCAAAGTGGGAAGCAATTGAGTTTAAGACGAAGGATAGTTTGGTATATTTTTTGAATCCGTTGGTTACGAGTGTTTATGGAATTAAATGAAAGGAGAAAAATAATGAAAAAGATTATGATTGTAACAGGCGGAACGAGTGGTTTAGGCTTGGAATTGGTAAAGCAAGGTTTGGATAAAGGAATGTTTGTATGCAATATTGGCAGAAATCGAGAAAAAATAGATGAGTTAAACAAAGTTTATACAGAAAATTATCAAGGTTTTTGTGGCGATGTTTCAGACGAAGATTTTATGATTTATACAATAGACGAAATCAAAAAATTAGGAAAAATTGAAATTCTAATCAACAATGCTGAAAAGGGAATTTTTAAAATGCCAACGGAATATACAAAATCTGATATAGAAGAATCTTTCAAAGGCTTCCAAGGAATGATTGTTGCGTCTACGCAAGTGCTAAAGGCGACAGAAGAGAAAGATTTAAAAATCGTAAACATCATGTCATCTGCGGCTTTGCGTGGTAATAAACAAGAAAGTGTATATTGTGCAACCAAGTGGGGGGAAAGAGGTTACACAGAAAGTCTGAAAGTTGCCTACAAAGGAACGAGTGTGAAGATAATCGGCGTATATCCGGGAGGAATGAATACGGATTTTTATAAAAAAGCTCGAGATTATGTATCAGAAGAAAAACAAAATTCTTTTATGAATCCAGCTGATGTGGCGGACATTATTATGCAAAATGTTTTCACGAAAAATAATTTGACAGTCGCGGATATTGTCATTGAGAGAAATAGCTAGGAGGAAAAAGAATATGAAATTAGTAAAACAAAACCAAGCGCAAGAGTTTTCAAATAGTAACAAATGCAAAGGAATCGAGTATCCATTGGGAGATAAAGACATTAATTTTTCGATAGCAACAATTAATGGAAGATATCCAGATACAGGCTACTATTGTGTCAATGAAAAGTGCAAAGAATTAATTTATGTGATGGATGGAAATGGAAGTTTGAATAAAAAGGACGAAACAATACAATTTGAGAAAGGTGATGTCATTTTAATCGACAAAGGCGAAATTTATTATTGGGACGCACATTGTACAATTTGCATGCCTTGCACGCCTGCGTGGTATCCAGAACAACACGAATTTGTAGAAGAATAAGGAGGTCATTATGAGAGAACTTGCTGTAGCCATTCAAAATGAGAATAAAAATGTAAATGCAATTGAAACGATTCATTCGATCAAAAAGGCAGGATTTAAAAATGTTTTTGTGCAATGGTATGATGAAAATTGGGAAATTCCTCAGCAAAAACAAGTGGATTTGTGCAAAGAATTGGGGCTCAATATTATATTTGCCCATTTGGGGTATCAAAATATTAATTCGATTTGGGAAGATGGAAAAGAAGGCGACGACTTGGTCGAAAGGTATAAAAAGAATATCAAAGATTGCAAAGAAAACGGAATTCCAATGGTTGTCATGCACCTAATAAGGCGTGCGGAAATGCCTATGTATAATGAGATTGGATTAAATCGAATTCGAAAAATTGTGGAATATGCCAAAACATTGAATGTTAAAGTTGCGTTTGAAAACACGAGATTAAAAGGGTATTTGGAATATGTCTTGCAAAATATTCAAGACGAAAACGTGGGAATTTGTTTTGATAGCGGGCATTTTCATGTTTTCTTTAATGACGAATTCGATTTTTCTTTTTTCAAAAACAGAATCTTTGCTGTGCATTTGCATGATAACGACAAAACAGACGATTTACATTTGTTGCCGTTTGATGGCACAATTGATTGGCAGTATGTTATGGCAAAACTAAAGGAAGCTGCTTATGATGGACCAATTACGCTGGAATTGTGTTATCGATATGATTATTTGAAAATGAGTTTGGATGATTTTTATAAAATGGGTTATGAGAAAGGTTTGCAGTTGGCGGAGATTTGCGAAAAATAAATTGTGAAAACATTACAATGTTAAAAAACCTAGCATTTGCTAGGTTTAAATTTATTGCACCATTCCCAAAACCAGAATTCCCAAATTTTCACGATAAATTCCATCAAACTGCGAAATCGGAATTGGATTAGTTCCAAGCCCAACCTCAATGGTAAATCCGGGACGATTATAATAATACACAAACCAATCTTTGTATCCTGCAAAACTAGAATTTGTAGGAACTTCTTCCACAGAATATCCAGAAACCTGTGCAAAAAGGTTGGCAATTTGAGTAGAATTTGGTGGCGTGATGTCTTGATATTTATAGTAAATGACACGTCCTTGTGTGTGATAAGTAATCATTAATTGGAAATTGTGTCGTAGGGTAAAGTTGTATAACGCAACTGATTCTGGAGCGGTAAGCGGACCGTAGCCGACAAAATCACGAGGAGCAGGTTTGTCAAAGCCTTGCGCATATTTGATTTCTTTGGCTTGCTCCCAACCGGCTGGGAATTGGAGATTTAGGTCGATACCTGTGGATTTAAAAAACTTCCAACTAGTAAATGAAGTCTTTAAAAGAGAGATTTAAAGTGTATTTGAGAGCTTTTTTATCTTGTAAAAAATGTATCATAAAAACTAATAACTTTCAAGTATAAATTTTAAGTTTAAGTATACAATTAAAATTTCTTATGTACTTTTCCAAAAAATCAGTATATGATAAACAAAAAATACAGGGTGCAAAAGAATGAAAGAGTCAAATTTTAAAGGAATATGGATTCCAAAGGAAATATTATTAAATAATGATTTAACGGATAAAGAAAAGATAGTATTATCATTAGCATTATGTTTTAGTGAAGATGATAAGACTTGTTATGTTGGGAATAGGTATTTAGCGAGAATGTTGAATGTAACACAAAATAGGGCTTCTAAAATTGTGTCGAGTTTGCAAGATAAAGGTTATGTTGAAGTGAAAATGAATTATTATGAAGATAAAAATAGTATAAAGAATCGAGAAATTATTTTAACAGATAAAGCATTGAAAGGTATTGTTAAAAAAGACAATAGGTATTGTTATTTGGGACAAGAGGGTATTGTTCCAAAAGGCAAATATATAAAATATAATAATAAAATAATTAATAAGAGGTATAGTTTTCAGAATGCAGTTTTCGAAGAATGGGACAAATTGTATGATAACTGATAATAGAACATTGCCCACATTCACCAGAATACACGATGTTTGATTTAATTGTGAAAGTAATAAAATTAATCATCTGAAAATAAAAAGTGCCTTAAAACAGGTTTTCGAAAAACTAACTGCAATATGTGACCAACGGAAAAATATTAGTTGAAGTATGCAAATTTTTTTGATAAAATGTATTAAATTCAAAAAATAAAGGAGGATTAATTTATGAATATACATTATTTTCAAAGATTTGCACAAAGAGAAAATGTGGCAACGAATAATACAATGTTACTTTTGCAAAGGTTGTATTATTATTCACCAAATAAGTTTGAGAAGTTACTTAGAAAATTGTTAGGAGATGAATGCGAAGAATTTGACATTGGGATAAAATGGCAAACTCAATTAAAGTGTGAGAACTCAGTTCCAGATGCTCAAATTAGACAAAATAGTTTTAATATTTTAGTGGAGACGAAATTAGAAAGATTTTTTGATATGAATCAAATGGAAAGACATATTGGTAGTTTTGACGGAAAGGATAACTATCAAATTATGCTTACATTATCTCCATTTGATATGGAAGCAGAACAAAAAACGAAGATTGATGAAATAATCAAATTAAAACAAGTGACTGTTATCCATAAACATATTACGTTTGATGAGTTAATTCAATTGATAGATAATGAATTAGATGATAACAGAGATAGCGAATTTTATGAAATTTTAAATGATTTTGAACAATATTGCAGTGAGTGTTATTTATTAAATAATGCGGATAATGTGCTTAGAGTTGTACCGGCTGGGGTAAGTTATGAAGATAATATAAAATATAATTTGTATTACGATAAAAAAGAAAATGGTTATGTGCCACATTCCTTTATCGGTTTATATAAAGATAAAGCGGTTAGGCAAGTTGGAAAGATAAAATATGTGATTGATGTTGAAATTGAAAACGATGAAGTTGTAAAAAGTTCTCAAGAAATGCCTGATGAAGTAAAAAATAATATTTTAGAGGCAGTAAAAAAAGCAAAGGAGTACGGTTATAATATAGAAAGTGGTCATAGATTTTTTATTGTAGATAAATTTTATGAAACCAATTTTGAAAAGGTTTCGAAATTTGGAATAATGGGAAAAAGAAAGTTTTTTATTGATTCAATAATTGGTAGAAAAGCAAAAAATGCAGAAGAATTGGCAGAACTTTTAAAGGATAAACATTGGAACTAGTAAAAAAATGTCCGAAAATAAGTTTTTGTGAAAATTTTAGAAAAACTATGTACATTCTCAAAAAAACAGTATATTATTCTTAAAAATATCAGTATTGCTGGTGTTTTAAAGGATTTATTGTTAGAACCTCCAATCAAAATAAAATTCAATTCTGATAGTAAATCCTTGAAAATTTTATTTTGAGAGGTGTAACGATGATTAAGAAGAAAAAGACGATTAAGAAAATTGAATATGGATAGATGAACCCTTGTTGTATGAGATGTACAGCAAGGGTTTTGCTTTGGAGAAGGAGAAAAGATAATGAACAAATACGAGAGTTTAATTGTGATTGACCAAAATGTAAGTAAAAAAGAGATTGGTAATATTATTGAAAATATAACGAATTTAATTAACCGAAATGGAAAATTACTGTCTGTACAAAGTTTGGGTGTTTTGATGCCTAAGGATAATGTAAAAGGGAATTGCTTTGTATTTAAATTTGAAGCAAATTTAGAAATTGTTGAAGAATTAGAAAAATATTATGGGAAGAATGGAAAGATTGTATATGACTTAACAATAAGCCAAAAGAAAGGAAAGGAACAATAAAATGGATAATGATTTAAGAAAATTACAAAAGCAAGAAGCGATAAAGAGATTAAAGATATTAGAAGAACACTATTTATTACATAAAAATGTATTGAAAGAATTTGAAGAAGATGAAACGATTTATTATAGCGAAAATTTAGGTGGAGCATTTGCAGGTACGTTATATTGGTTAAGGAATCAAGAAAGATATGTTAAGGCTGTTAAAGAAATTGTGAGTAAAACGCAAATAGATGTGTATTATTGTATTTTAAATCATACTGAATTAGGAGATATGCTCACTATGTTATATATTTCGCCATATAAAGAAGAATGGAAATTGGAACAAGAAGAATTGAAAAGTGGTTTTGTTATGGCTTATATAAAAAATTTAGAAGATGATTCCTGTTCAGAATTTGGCGGAATAGAAATAAGAGGTGTAAATGGTGGATTGGAGAGAATTGCTTGAAAATTTTTATTAAAATAGAAAAAATAATTCGAGTAGCGTTACGTGACCGATGATATTGAATTCATTAAATCTATTAGTTATGCTTCCTGTAAATAAATTGGTAGGAGGTATAGTATGGAAAGAAACAAAAGACAAAAAATGATAAGATTGAAAATACGAAAAGAGATGAAAGAACATTTTGCAGATGAAGAGTACATATTAACTAGGATTTGGAATGATTTTGAGATTGTAGAATTAATTAGTCCAGAATTATTAAAAAATAAGGAATTTATGACAAAAGTAGTACGAATCAATGGAATGGCTTTGCAGTATGCTTCGAAGGAATTAAGAGACAATAGGCAATTTGTAATGACAGCAGTTCAAAATAGTAGCGGATTTGCTTTAAAATACGCAAGTAAAAGATTAAGAGCAGATAGAGAGATTGTATATGAGGCAGAAAAAAGATGGAAAAGTCCGTTAAAATATGCAAGTCAAGAATTACAAGACGAAATTAACAAAATAATTGATGATTATTATAGTAAACATGATATTTAGTAAGACAGGAAGTAAAATGTCAATAGAAAAATAAAAAATATAGAAACATTGCGTGACCGAATAAATTAGAAATATTTATAAGTATGATATACTTTCTACAAATAGATTTGTAGGAGGTATTGTATGGAAAGAGAGAAAAATAATATGTTTAAGTATGCAACAAAGGAGTTAAGCCAAGATGCTTTTATTTGTTGGTGTGTTAATTGGATTAATTATCCCAACAATGAAATGTATCATTTAGGAAAAGATTTTTTAGAAATGATGTTGACAGATGAAAAAGGAAATAAAAAGATAGAGATAACCAAAAAGACAAGCGTAAAAATATTAAGACAATATGAAAAAATAGATATTTTACTTGTTATAGATAACAAATATTTAGTCATAATAGAAGATAAAGTAAATTCATTTAATCATGGACAAATTAGTTCAAATATTGGAGAAAAAGATAAGGTTTATAAATATAAATTGATAAATTTATTAGATGAAGTTGTAAAAGTAGATAAAAATGGTGAATTCCATAATGATGGAAAAAAAGATATCGATAAAGTACATAAAAAATGGGAAGAAATTGGATTAGAAAGTTTTATTGCCAATAATATAGTAGAAGTTTATGTAAAAAGTGGAATATTAACAAGATTAGATGAAGCAGTTCATGCAATAAAGATAGATACGAATAAAATCTTAAATGTGCTTAGTTCATATACAGAAAAAAGTGAAATTGTAAGAGATTTCTATGAATGTTTAAAATTTAAAGTGGATTTAATTGATGATAATAAAGTAGAAAAAATAATTGAAAATGGTGAATTGGAAATTGGAACAAAATTTAGATATAGGTCAATGTGTTATAATTGTTTTTTTAAAACAACTCAAGAATATTTTACAAGTGATTTTGATGGAAATATGAATTTAAGATTAAAGTCAGGTGGAATGGATTTAACAGAAAATATTGCTATTTGGATTCCAAAATTATTTAAACAGAAAAAATGGATAAATACATTAGATGAAGAAAATGGCTTAATTATTGAAGAAAATACGGTAGAAGATATAAAAGAAAAGTGTACGCCAAAATATAAATATGTATTTGTTAGAAAAATTGATGAGTTTGCAGATGAATATTTTGAGTTTGTTGGAGTTTTTACTTTATATAAAGTTGAAAATGAACGAAAGAGAATTTGGAAAAAATTAGATTTGGGTAAATTTGTAACTTTAAATATAAATGAGATAGAACATACAATACATGACCAATAGTATAATATGAAAACAAGTGATGAATATAAAAGGATTTGGAGAAGATATAATTTAGAAAGCAAAATGGTTAATTTAGGGGCTGAAAAAATGGAAACAGAATTAGAAAAAAAGCAGTAAAATGAATTACTACTTTGAATTACTTAATAAAAACGATAGATAACTGTCAATATGAGATTTATCTTTATTGGATAATGCATTATATTTTGAAATGATATCAGCATTGTGGTTGCTTGATAAATATTTGATAGGTGTTTCTACATCAGTCAAGCCTAGTAAATAATCAACAGAGCAGTTGAAGTATTTAGAAAGACTTACAAGCATATTAACTTGTGGAAAAGAAGAACCTAATTCATAACGAGAAATCAGTTCTTGCGTAACGCCTAAATCAGTGGCTAGTTTAACTTGTGTAATGTTTCTTTTTTCTCTAATTTTTCTTAAATTATCTAGTTTTTCTATTGATTTAGTTTCGTCCATAAAAACACCTCCATAATATACAAATTAATTATACAAGTTATTCTCATATTTGGCAGAAACTATGATTGTTGAAAGTATGAGAATGACTTGTTAAAAAAATTAAAATATGATAGTATGAAGAAAAATAATTAAGGAAATGAAATGTATGAAGATTCAAGATGTGAAAAATTTAGAAAATAAATTAATGCTATTTCTTGTTGATGAATGTGTGTTAGATAAGGAAAATAATAAGCATTACTTTATTGAAGATTTTTGTAAAAATAAGTTTGAGTGTTATGAGATTGAAAATGAAATTATATGTGCGAATAAGAAAAATATGCTTATATTAGTAGATACAACAATAAATGATAAAGAATATTTGTTTAATGTAAGTGTTTTATTAGAATATAGTAAAATTAATTTTGTTATCGGAACAGAAGATATTATTGAGGTTTTTAGAAGTATTAAATTTAAGGGAATTGAAAATGAAATTAAGAATTTCAACAAGAAAATTGATGAGCTAGAAATAAAAATGGATAATGCGTATTTAGTAAATAACCTAGAAACAGCAAAACAATATAATACTGAAAGAGTAGAATTATTACTAATGCGTGATATGTTGTTAAAAAATGATAGATTTTTTTGTATTGCAGATGTTAGAGAAGATGTAATAGAAATATTGCTAGAATTATGCGCACATCATAATTTTGAGAAGGAATCTCAATTATTCAAGTATTTAAAAGAGAATTATATCAATGTTATTTTTAAAAATTATGCTAAATTGTTGATTTATTTGCAAGATAAAAAAGTACCAATAAACTATGTGAAACGGCAGTTTAAGAAATTATACAAAAGAAGAACAGAAAGAATATGAAATTAGAATAGATTCAGAAATAAGTAAATATTATATGAAAAACGATATAATCCTTTCATTATATAAAAGGGAATGGGAGATTTTTAAATTAGTAAAAGAAATCTATCCCAAAGCGATTAATCATTATTATCCTAAATTCTTGAACAAACAGCACTATGATATATATATTCCAGAGTTAAATGTGGCAATAGAACATCAAGGAAAACAACATTATGAGGAAATTGAATTTTTTGGGAGTTTAAAAGAAATTCAAAAAAGAGATGAAAGAAAAGTAAAATTAAGTGAAGAAAATAATATAATTTTAATTTATTGGAAATACGATGAGCTAATTAATAAGAAAGTATTAGAAGAAAAACTAAATACACATAGTAAATTTTGAAATTATTTATTATATGACTGAATAAAAAATAATTTAAAGAGGTAGAAATATGGATTTATATGAAAAAAATGGAAATTGCATTTATATTTTGAATGTACTAAAAAAATATACAGATAGTGAGCATACACTTGCTTCAACAGAAATAGCAGAAAAAGTAAAAGAAATTTATAATGTTGAGATTGACCCGAGAACAGTTAGAAGAAACATTAATTTATTGAAGTATAAATTAAATTACGATATTAGTACGAGAGAAGAAAACGGAAAGGGATATTATATAACGCGAAATCCAGAGACTGATTTTGAAATAGGAGAAATACGAGCAATTATTGATACTTTTAGTTATTCGAATTATATCGTTCCAAGTGTGGCCGAAAATATTATAAAGAAATGTAAGAACTTGCAAAATATTTATGAAAATCAGAATTTGAGAAATTATAGAGTTTTTGCGAAAAATGGTAAAACGGAAAATATGGAAGTGATAAAAAATATTGAAGATATTTCAGAAGCAATACAAAAATTGAACAAGATAGAATTTGAATATTGGAAATATAAGATTGATAAAAAGTTTGAGTTTGCTTTAAGCAAAACTTATAAAGTTACTCCATATGCGATGGTTTATAGTGAGCAAGAGTTCTATTTGATAGGAATAAAGGAGGGAAAAGATAATTTTCAGTTTTTTAGACTGGATAGAATTAAGAATATAAAGCAACTTGCTGAAAAAAGAGAGATAGGGAAAACAGAAAGTGAGATTGAAAATTTTGCTAATTCAAGCATAGAAATGTTTGCAGGGAAAATTGAAAAGATAGAGGCAATTTGTGATAATCCGTTATTGAATCCTGTTATAGATAAATTCGGAAAGAATATTACGATTATAAAAAACGATGAGAATACATTCAAATTAATTTTAGATACTGACAGAAATGGATTTTTATATTGGGCATTAAAGAATATAAGAGAAGTGGAGATTATACAACCGATTTCTTTGAGAAATGAAATAAAAGAGATTATTAAAATGGCTAATCAAAAATATGAGTAAAAACATTTTGTGACCAAGCACATTGAAAATTAAATAGGAATGAATATAATTAGTTTATCGAAAATTATTGAAAGAGGTAATTGTATGGAAGAGTTTGAAAAAGATGAAATGTTTAGATATTTAAAACATTTTGACAAGATTTTTAGTACAAAATTAGAAAATAATTTGAACATAGATAAACTAATTTTATTTTTTACGGGATTTAAACGAATGATTGATGAGATTGATTTACAAACTGATGATTATTTAGATATACAAAAAGAAAAATTAGATTTGATTGAGAAATTTAATTTTAATGAAGAACAGATGAAATGCTTTCATAAATATTGTGAATTGGAAAGTAAAACTGCTGAAATATATAGAAAAGAGATTATGCTGTTTGAGTATATATTTATGGAATTTTTTTGAGATAGTCTAGAATCACGAGAATGACGCGAGATGAATTTAAATCTAAAAGAAAATAAATTATACAGAAAGAAAAATTGAAGGATTTTAGTAGAGATTATGAAATTGAAATATGAATATGAGAGATGATTGTATAAAATATAAAAAATACTTGTTTTTATTTTGAATAAATGATATACTTGTGCTAAATAATATTTAGCGAGGTGTATTAGTTTATGATGGAAGATAGATTGAAAAAATTGAGTAAAATGATTTTATTTAACGATATGAATTCAAGTACAGATGAAGCAAGATATAGTGATAACCGAAGATTATATAATATAAGTGAGAAGGTAAAAGATGATAAAACAAGAAAGAAAATAATAGTAATGGGCATAAATCCTTCGGAAAGTAATGATAAAAAAGATTCTGATAGAGATAAGAACTATTTAGAATATGTTCCAAATGCTTCGGAAAATTTAAATAAAGAATTAAGAAAGAAAAATCTTATTAATATAGGATATTTTAAACCCAATTATGAGTTATTTGAAAAAGTACAAATGACTTGGATACTATTTGAAGATAGTATAGAAAGTATTAAAAGTATTTCAAAAAAAATAGATACATCATTTGAGTTTGACACTGATAATAAGAAAGAAGATTTATTAATATTTGCCGATTTAATATATTATCATAATAAGCAACAAAAAAATATAGAAAAAATATTAAATGAAACTTATTCAAAAGGTGAGCGAGAGAAATTGCGAAAGAATATTCAAAATATGATTATGAAACATATAGAAATGTTTGACCCAAAATTAATTGTTGTAACAAATGCTTATGCTTCAAATTTAATATATGAATCATTCGCGGCTAAAGAAAATGAAAAATATGATGTAAAAGAAAAAATAGAAGATGATGTTATAAAAGTAAAAAATGTACCAATAATTCTTTCAGGTATGGTTTCAGGGCAAAGGGCTTTAGATAAATATTCTTATTATAGACTAAAGAAAAGAATAAGTGAAGTTTATCAAAATGAATGTAATTAGATGTAAAAAGGAGAAAAATTATGAGATGTAGTAAATGTAACAAAGAAATATCTGACGAAAGCAAATTTTGCCAATATTGTGGAGAGACAATAAATGACGATAAACAAAGTGATACCCAAACAGAAAAAGAAGATGTAAAGAAAACAGCAATTGCACTTAACCAAAAAGTGATAATAAGCGTAGGTGTAGTTATATGTGCAATTTTAATTATAGTTGCGATTTGCCTAAATAAAGATTTGTTCAATACTAATGAAGATACATCAAAAGTAGTACAAACAAGTGCAAATATACAGACACATAATGACAATATTAGTTTTTATAATATGAAAAATGCGAATGAGGAATATACAAACGAACAAAAGGCAATTTTAGACTACTTTGATAATGACTATTTTGAGATTTATTATAAATGTGATGAATTACAAAGATACCCAGAGGTATTTAAAAATGCTAAGATTGCATTTCATATTTCTGTAAAAAAAGTTTTAAAGTCGGATTCAGATGAATTTATTTTAATAGGTTACATATGCGATTTTATTTATGGCGATACGGACCAATTGCCATTGGAAGAAAATGACCAATCGAAGTTAATTGTTGTGAAAGGTAATCAGTTAGCAAAAAGAATAATGGAAGGAGACGAGAGAACGATATATGGTAGATATATCGATACAGATACTTATGAAGTTGATGGAAAAACGTATATATTACCTACAGTTGAGACTTTAAAAGTAGTTGAAACAAATTATTTAAAATATGATTTTGATACAGTAAATACTATTGCAAAAACAATTTTTGGTAATGATATAAAATTATCTACTCCAGAAATAGAAGAACGTTATGATGAACCATATGGAATTTATGGTACAGAGAATCCTGACAATTTTTATGTCATAACATTAGATAATCAATCAAATTCAAATTTTAAATATTTTGATATATATACCAACAGAACAAATATATCGTATGACCCAAAATACAATGAGATAGCAGAAGGCACGACTAAGAAATTATTTATATCAGCAGATTTTGAACATTTTATTGTAACAACTTATGACAGTGGCTTGAAACACGTTTATATAGAATATTATGACAAAGCGTACAATAAGATTTGGACGAGAGAATTCTCCTATAATTCAGATATAATCAATGAAAGTCCAATGGATTATACAACTGATAAAATGGCAATTGTAGTTGATAATGATTTATATTTAATAAATTTGGAAAATGGCGAAGATATAATTGAACCAGTAATCGTAAGTTCATCTACCGAAAGAGTAAATATGATGTCAGATGGAGTATTATTAATAGGTAGTGATAGTAAGGACACAATTATGAAAGTTGATTATAGCGGAAATATTTTATATAGAAATAATGTATCCTTGTCACAATATGCAGTATATTACACATATATGCAAGTAGTAAATGATAAAATAGTAATAGTTTATGATGTAGGTTCTGAAACGGAGAGTGCTCATTATAAATATGTTGTTTTAAATAGTGATGGAAAAGTAGAATTAGAATCTTAAAAAATGCTGTTCAAAAAAATATATTTTAAAAATCTTTTTAATATTTTTTCCAAAATATTGTAAATACTACTATTATATGTTATAATTATAATAATATAAAGGAGCGTGAATATTATGCAAAGAGAAATTAGTGTTAGAGAAGTTGAAAAAACTTTGAATGAAGATATTAATGACACCATTTTTGTAAAGAGAGAAAATAAAGAGGATGTTGTAATAATGAGCATTGAAGAATATAAGAAAATGGCAGAAAAGAATTTAATAGAGAAATTGAAAAAGGCAGAAAAGCAAATAGAAAATGGAGAAGTTACTGACGCAGAAACTGTCTTTGCAGAAATGAGGGCAAAATATGGATACTAATGGACAGCAATATAAAATTGTTTTTACGAACGATGCCATAATAGAAATGGACAGTATTAATCATTATATTACTAAAAATTTATATAATTCTCAGGCAGCAAGCAGATTAATGGAAAAAGTAGAAGAAGCTATATATGGGTTAAAAGATATGCCGAGAAAGTATGCAGTTATCAAGAAATATGAGGAATTGAACCTTCAATATAGAAGAATAGTAATAAATAATTATGCTGTTCTTTATACGATAGACGAAGAAGAAAAAACACTATATATTGTACATATGTATTATGGGGAGAGAAATTTTTTAAATAATTTGTAGAATACTAACTTAGTTTTAAGAATACTGGTTGAAATGCATTAGTATTTCTATGTTCAAAAAAATATACATTTTTAGGGTAATAGGAGCAAATAATTTGGATATACAAAAGTTAATGTTGGTACAAGATATAAAATTAAATAGGAGATGAGAATATAAATGAATTTAGACAAAGACGAAATACTTGAAAAAGCAAAAGCATTGCTTAAAGAAGAAATGAATAGGTTTACATATGCAGCTTGTGTTGAAAATTTAGGAATAGAATCTATTAATGATGATAAAATCGTTTTAATTGCACAGTCAAAAGAACATAAAGATAACGTTGAAAGAAGATTATATGACCTTTTAGAAAATACTTTTAAATTTGTAATTAAAAAAGATTGCGAATTGGAAGTAATTCTGAAGGAAGAATAAATAATTAATATTATATGAAATAATATACCAATTCTATCAATAGAGTTGGTATATTTCTATATCCAAAAAACTATAATTAAATGAATAGCAATAAATTGATAAAAAAGATGTTCAAAAACGTTTGAATGTCTTTTTTTGGATATGTTCAAAAAATTTTTAACTTTTTTGTATATGTTATTGAGAAAATAATTTTAAAAATGTATAGATTTTTAAAAAGAAAAATGATATAATATTATTATAAGTTTACTAGGAGGAATTAGTATGTCTATCGAAAAACAAAAATTATACAACGAAATTGAAACTTTACCAGAAGAACTTACCAATCAAGTTATTGACTTTATTGAATATTTAAAATTATCACATATAGATACAGAAGCGCCAGATAGTGTAACAATAAAAAGCAAAAAAGATTTAAAAGAAAAGTTACAAAAAGGACTAGATGATATAAAAGCAAACAAAGTGTATTCTTTGGATGATGTTTTTGCTAAAATAGACAATATGTAAAAGATTGGAGCAATTATGATGAAAAAATATAGAGTGGAAATGTCTGAAACTGCTCAGCAAGATTTAGAAAATATTATTTTCTATCTTCGATACAATTTGTCAGGAGATATTATAGCAGACAAATATAAGATTTTATTTAAACAAGAACTAAGAAATTTAGAAAATGTGGCAGAAAGTATGCCTATTTTAGATGAAGAATTAACTGGTCATAAAGATATTAGAAAAATCAATGTAAGAAATTATATCGTATTTTATACAGTTGATGAAGAAAATTCTAAAGCATTTGTGGTAAGAATAGGACACGCTTTTATGGATTGGGAGAAATATTTGAAAGATGAATAGAGTGTAGAAATATTTTGAGTTTAGAGATGAATTCAAAATATTTTTTTATGTTTAAAAGTTTTTTAACTTTTTGAATAAAAATATGTACATTCTTGTGTTGACATAATATAATAAGCAAGAGGTGAAAATATGAATTTATTAGGATATGCAAGAGTAAGTACGAAAGAACAAAACGAAGATAGACAGATACAAGCCTTATTGGATTATGGAGTAACAAAAAATAATATTTTTGTGGACAAGAAAAGTGGAAAGGATTTTGAGAGAGACGAATATAAATTTCTAAAAAAATTGTTAGAAAGGACAAAAGACAATGTTTTAGTGATTAAATCGATTGATAGATTAGGCAGAAATTATAAAGAGATTTTGAAAGAATGGCAGGAATTAACTCATGAATTAGGCGTTGATATAGTGGTTTTAGATATGCCATTGCTAGATACTACAAAATATAAAGATTTGTTGGGAACTTTTATTTCTGATTTAGTTCTACAAGTGCTGTCGTTTGTAGCGGAACAAGAAAGAGATAATATTAAACAACGTCAATCTGAGCGGAATAAAAATCGCGAAAGCTAACAATGTTCAATTTGGACGCCCTAAAATCAAACAACCGAAGAATTTCGAAGAAGAATATAAGAAATGGAAAAATGGAGAACAGACAGCGAAAGTTACGATGGAGAATTTGGGATTGAAAAGACGGGAAGTTTTATATGTTTGTGAGAGATTTTGAAGCAAGTTAAATAGTTATTGTATAGTTAATAAAAATATGTTATAATAAATATAGATAGTAAAAAGGGAGGGTTTCAGTGAGTTTTGAATTACAAAAAGTAGAAAACTACAAGGAAGAAATTTTGGAAAAATGCTTACCAAGTTATTTAGAAAGAGACTTACAAAATCTAAAAGAAGGAATTGCAAATCAAGTAAGTTATTTAGATTGCTTAATCAATGAATTACAAGGGTCAGTCAATAGTGCTTTTGTGGACGGAGATATAACAGAAGAACAATGCGATTATTTATATAAAAGATATATAAGAATGGAGATATAAAATGATAGATTTTACGAATTGTGAGATAAATAATTTCAAATATTACGGTGGAAAGAACGGAGGAAAAATATGTATTGTATATAACGATGAAGACTACATGTTAAAATTTCCAAGTGCCAATGATGGTATAGTAGAACAAGAATATTCTAACAGTTGCATTTCAGAATATGTAACTTGTCATATTATAAAGACGTTAGGGTTAAATGTTCAAGAAACATTATTAGGAAAATATCATTTGAATGGAAACGAAAAAATAGTGGTAGCGTGTAAGGATTTTACTTCTAATGGAACAATATTAAAGCAATTTGCAGAACTTAAAAATAGCCAAATAGAAACTTCTAAAAATGGATATGGTACGGAATTAGAAGAAGTGTTAGAAACAATAGAAAATCAACTAATTTATGATGTAAAACAATTAAAAGAATTTTTTTGGGATATGTTTATTGCTGACAGTTTAGTCGGAAACTTTGACAGACATAATGGAAATTGGGGCTTTTTGATAAATGAAAATTTAAAGAAAATTGAAATTGCACCGATTTATGATTGTGCATCGTGTTTGTATCCACAATTAACAGATAGTAAAATATCTGAAATTATTGACAAAGACGAAGAGATAGAAGCAAGAGTATTTATTTTTCCAACATCAGCATTAAAGAAAAATGATAAAAAAATTAATTACTTTGAATACATAAATAGTTTAAAAAATGAAGATTGTAATATGGCGTTGGCAAGAATGTTTCCTAAAATAGATATGGTAAAAATAACTGGAATTATTGACGAAACACCATTTATTTCAGATGTTAGAAAAGAATTTTATAAAAAAATTGTAAAAATGAGATATGAAAAGATATTAAAAAATAGTTATGATAAATGGCAAAGAGAAATAAGTTGAAATTTGTAGAAAAATATATTGAAGGTAACCCGACAGAAAGTTAGATTTCTGTCGGGTTTTAACTTGATTTTATTCTATATTTTTAAATGAGTTATAAATTAAATTCAAATTTTTAAAAAAGGAAAAGGTGTTTCGTCATCAAGTAATTTTAATGGATTATTAATTACACTATTTAACCATTTAATCATTTTATTTCTGGTATATCTAAAATGATAGATATCTTCCTGTTTAGATGAAAAAATATTCTTAAAATTATTTCAAATAGTATTATAGTCAGGATTTTTTCCTTTTTTATTTGTACAAATGGTATAAAATTGGTCATATAATTTTTGGATTTCTTGTTTTTGTTGTGTTTGTTTTGAATTATAGTGAGTTCTTAGTTGTTGACAGGTTTTAGTTTTTCGTTCAGGACTTGGATTATGGCAAAATGCGGTATCTTTTCTTGTAGGAATAAAAAGTCTATTACAATGTTTACATCTTTTAATTGATATGTTTTCAGAAATTATGAAATACAGAATAGTATCAAATAATTCTTGTAATGTATTTATGCAAAATATTTGTGTTGTTGTAGTGATTTTTGAATAAAATTGATTTTCATTTGGTCCGATGGGAAATTTTTTTACTGATAATATTTGCTTTGGCAAATTGAGTTGTAAACTACTTGGGTCCAAAGAAATAGGCAGAGTTGCTAAATATTCAAAGCTACGTTGTAGATAATCAATATAATTAAGATATTCTTCGAATCGATTAGCTAAAAACTTTCCCAAACCATCAATTTTTAAATTTTTAAAATACTTATGATTTTTATAGAAATAATTAATAAAGTCTGCTTGAAGTATTTTTACTACTAATTCACAGTATTCGACTTCATCAATCATTTCTTCAAATGTAAGAAGTGTTTTATGAATATAAAAATCTATATCATTAAATTTATATTCACAAAAATCTTCGATAAGTAATCCCAGTTTTTTGTCTATAATTTCGAATTCTTGTAAAAAATATAAAAGTATTTCAGGAGTAATTTCCTGAATTTCTAATGAAATCCCCATTTTTGGAGTATATCTTTCATTAATTTTGAGATTTGTTCCTTTTATTTTTATTTTTTCTAATTTTGAATAACACTTTATATTTGGAATGTATTTAATTAAAGAAAAATTTTTTTCAGATTTGTTAATTTTTAAAAGTATTTTGCTAAATTTTTCGTTAATATTTACAGATATTTTTGGTAGTTCTATCAAATTATAAAATTTTTTCCTTTCGAAAATCATTGAAAAACCTCCTTTTAAAGTGTCGGTAAATAAAAATTAAAATTACCGATGGACATTAATTTTAACATAATTTAAAATTAATGTCAAAAGGAACAGAGGAGGTGATTTTATGCTGACAGAAAAAGTCTTATCTCATTTTCATGGGGTAAGAGGCTGTAATGGCCATTATATGGCTTTATGTCCTGCACATGAGGACCATAATCCTAGCCTTTGCATTACAGAAGCAGACGGAATTATATTGATTCACTGCTTCGCTAGTTGCAGGGCAGTAGATGTCCTAAAGGCTGTAGGCTTAACTTTTGAAGATTTGAGAAATTAAATCTTCAAAAGTTAAAAAGGTACCGATGATAAAGAGGTGCTAAAAGTACATTGAAAAGTTAATATGGTTTTTTGTCGATAGGTTTATAGGTAAATCCTTTATTAAAAACCTAAATATATTATAGGAGGAAAATTATTTATGAAAAAACTAAATAATTTAGAAGTGTCTGATAAAATCACATTATTAGACGAAAAAAGTACAACTGTTGAAGAAAAAGCGGAGATAAAAACTCCACAACTTCATAAAGTTGTAAAGAATGAAAATCTATCTTCGGATAAAAACACGATAGCAAAATACGTTTATCGTGATGAAGATGGAAAGGAGGTTTTTACTGTTCATAAAAGAATTGGTAGAGGTAGCCCATACTTAGTAAGTCATAAAGCTGAAAATGGTGAAGAGATATTCGGGCTTCCAGAAGATTCTGACTTGCCAATTTATAATTTACCGAATGTAAGACAAGATATCTCAAAAGAAGAGGTAATTTGGATTACCGAGGGTGAGAGTAAGGCTGATACTCTAAATAAATTAGGAGTAACTGCAACAACAGTAGCATTTAAAGATACTGACAAATGGCATGACTACTATAATAAATATTTAGT
This sequence comes from uncultured Eubacteriales bacterium, assembly GCA_948443845.1. Classification (GTDB taxonomy): domain Bacteria; phylum Bacillota; class Clostridia; order TANB77; family CAG-508; genus Scatovivens. The sequence continues at coordinate 28,761 of CAOJUE010000010.1, forward strand.
AGGTGCAAAAAGTATTGTAGTGTTAGTTGATAATGATACAAAATCAGAAGAATTTGCAGACAACACAGGGCAGACATTATTATCGACATTAGAAGATGTTAATATTAGATGTCTTTATATGAGAGAAATCTATTCATCTCTAAAAGAAGGTGGAGATATCGATGATTTAGTAGAATTAGCCGGTATAGACACTGTAAAAGCTACATTAGAATCTATCGAAAGTCAATTTTAAAATTGACAGGAGGTAGATTTTATGAAAGATAAAATTATTTATGAATATACGGATGAAAAAGGAAATCCCTTATATCGACAAATTAGATACTATAGAGATGGAAAGAAAAATTTTTATAGTGAAAAGTTTGTTGATGGCAAATGGGTGAAAGGTTTAGGAGACGTAGAACGTGTTTTATTTAATCTTCCCAAAGTAAAAGAGGCTATTTCAAAAGCTGAAAAAATTTACTTTGTAGAAGGCGAAAAAGATGTCTTAACTCTTCAGAAAAAAGGGAAAGTTGCCACGACAATAGCTGGTCGGAGCTAATCAAAAGTGGCAACAATCTTATACAGAAGCCCTAAGAGATTCTGATATAATTATTATAGCAGATAATGACAAAGCTGGTCAAGAATTTGCGACGAAAGTCGCAGATTCTTTGGCTGGTAATGTTAATACTGTAAAGTTGCTAGATTTAACTAAGAAATGGGCAGATTTAAAGGAAAAAGGCGACATTACAGATGTTTTTGAAATGGTAAATAATGATGAAGAAGTTTTGGCAAAATTGACTGAATTAGAAAAAGAAACTAAATTATATATAAAACCATTAAAAAAGGTTGAAAAGCAGAAAAGAGAAATTAATATTGGAGAATTTGGCTTAAAACTAAAACTACCAAGATACTATGAAGCCTCAAAAGAAACTGGAATTTTAAGATATTATTATCCTGATGGCGTAAGAGAAAATGTGCATATATCACCTATTTTAATAGTGATAAATAAATTATTGAAAAATATAGATACAGGAGAGGAAAAAGCTGAATTATTGCTATTTAAAAAAGGAAGATGGGAAAAATTAGTCGTTGAAAAGAATGTATTGTGTAATACGAATAATTTAGTCAATTTGGCTAATAAAGGAATTCCAGTAACAAGTGTTATATCAAGAGAATTGGTAAATTGGTTTTATAGTTTAGAAATGGCTAATTATAGTGAGATAAGTGTTGAAAGAACAACTAATCGAATGGGCTGGATAGATGATAAAACTTTTATTCCGTATAAATGTGATGATGTTTCTTTGGATTTTGAACCGGGTATTGGAAGTTGGCTAAATAGACTGTCAGAAACGAAAGGGACTTTAGAAGAGTGGAAAACTGGAATAAAAGAGTTTTTAAACGATGACCAATTTGGAATTATCAGATTTATAATGGCTTCTCGGTTTTAGTTCGTGCTTGTTGCGAATTTTAGGTCTTAGAGGCACAATCATTAATTTGTATGGACCAAGTGGAATTGGAAAAACAGGAATAATTGAATTGGTGGCTAGTATTTATCAATCGCCTGACAATATAATTACGTTTGCAGCTACGCCGATTTCTATAACGATATTAGCTGAAAGATTGAGTGGAATAGGGCTAATTCTTGAAGAGAAACAGTCGTCTTTTGATGACAGTAAGATATCAACATTATTATACTCGTTAGCAGAAGGAAGAACGAGATTGAAAGCAACTGTGGAAAGTGACGTGATAGAAAATAGGAAGTTTGAATTAAATGTTTTGACAACAGCAGAAGAACCGCTTAATGAAAATTCACATACTGGAGCATCAAGAAGAACGATTGAATTGTATGTAAATAAGATTTTTTCTAGTGATGAAATGAGCCGAAAAGCACATAGAGTGAGCAGAGAAAATTATGGTTTTGCTTTGAACGAGTTTGTAAATTATTTGATAGATAATTATTCTGATGAGAATTATAGAATGATTAAAGAAAAATATAATGAAATAGAAAAGAAATTATATGAGAATATGAAAAAAGATATTGTAATTTCTTATGTTCAAAGCGTTGCTGTAATCGTTTTAGCTGATATTCTTATGAATAAGGTTTTTGGTTTTGGATTTAATGAAAGAGATAGTATTGAATTAGGAAATAGTATTTTGGAAAAATTGAATTCAGAAAAGGAAATTGATGAAGTAGAAAGAGCTAAAGAAATTATAGAAGATTTTCTGTTGATGAATGATGATAAATTTGAGCGACAAAGTTTTACGTGTGAATACCAATCAGTAAATGACATTAATAAGGTAAGAGAAGTCTTGGATAGTGGTAAAAATGTGTATGAACATTTTGGAATGTATCAAGATGGAATCTACTATATTCTGCCAACTAAGTTTAATGAAATTATAAGAAAAAATGAATTGTCACCGAATAAAATAAGACGTGGCTTTGCAGAAAGAGGTTATATTTTAATCGATGAAATCAATAATCGATTTTCTGTTGTGAAGTTTTATAAGGGAGGAAATAGAAGAATGATTGCTTATAAACTGGAAAATGAACCTAAAGTAGAGAAAAATGAAGTTGAAGGAGAAATGGAAGAAAGCGTTATTAGCAAGAATATGTATAACGGTGCCTATGACGAACTTTTTACGGAAAGCAAAATAAACGAATTTGAAGAAAGTTTCTTAAATTTAAGAGATAGAAAGGAGAACAAAAATGAATTGTAATGAATTTATAATTTATATTAAAAGCCAAATAAAAATGCTAAATCTAAATAATTCTGATGTTGAAACACTAAATTTTTATATTAGGTTAGTGAAAGAAATTGAAATAATAAATCAAGAATTATATGGAGATATAGGACCACCGTATTTGAGAAGATTTATGTTGCCGGAAGATTATATAAAAATTTGCAGAGATTTGAAAAATATTAGAATTGCTAAATTTGTAAAATTAATGAAAGAAATAAAAAAATATCTCAAAAAGTTGAAATTGCCAGATGAGGAATATACAAAAACTTGTAGAGAGTATGAAAAGAAGTACGCGAGGCAATTAAATTTAAGGATTGATTATGATAGATATAATCAATTGCGTTTTAAATAAGTTGTTTGATATTAAAAAAATGTGTTTATTGTGTTAGGTAGATAAATTAAAATTTATTAATTTTAGCAAATTTTTAACTTTTATATGTACATTTGTAAAGTTTTAGTATATATATTTATTTAAATTTTGACAAAAAAATAAGAGATAATGCTACCAACATTAACTCTTAGAATAACTAAAGCTCAAAGCCTTAATTAAATGAACTAAAATAATTATATCACTTTGAGCTTTATATTGTCAAATCCTAATTTTTTTGAATTAAATCAGATTCAAAGAATAGAATTTTGTGAGGAGGAAAATGATATGAAAGAGAATGAAAGTGGTAAAAATCAAAATGAACCTAAAGTATATTGTTGTTTTACAGACAATAGTAATCAAGCAGAGACAATGATTGGTCTAGCTTTTAAGGATTTCGTTGAAAACCAAATAAAGGTGAAAAAAGGTATGTAAAATAGCAATGAAAGGGTTAAATTATGTTACTGATTAATAAAGTTTTTAGAGTTGGTACGTATATTAGGCTTTCAAGAGAAGATGGAGACAAACAGGAAAGTGAAAGTATAGGTAACCAACGTAAAATTATAGAGCGATATGCGAAAGAGAATAATTTAACTTTAGTTCAAGAATATGTAGATGATGGTGTGAGTGGTACGACATTTAATAGACCAGGTTTTAATCAAATGATTGAAGACATAAAAGCAGGAAAAATAGATATGGTTTTAACGAAGGATTTATCAAGACTTGGCAGAGAGTACATTCAGACAGGTTTTTACATAGAGAATTTTTTCCCGGAAAATAATGTGAGATATGTTTCAATACTAGATGGAATTGATACCTTTCTAGATACTACCAATAATGATATAACTCCGTTTAAAGCAATACTGAATGATATGTACGCGAAAGATATTTCTAAGAAAATCAAGAGTGTCATCAGAGAAAAGCAAAAGAACGGTGAATATATGTGTAGTACTCCGCCATATGGATATAAAAGACATTCAAGTATTAAAAACAAGTTAGTGATTGATGAGAAGGTTGCAGATGTTGTTAGAAAAATATTTGAAATGTATGATAATGGGGTAGGTAGTATATTAATTACTAAGTATCTAAACGATAATCACTACTTACCACCAAGAGCGTACAGACAAATTGGTAAAGTGATAGATGAAAATGATTTTGAACACAACTGGAATGAAGTTGCGATTATGGCGATGCTAAAAAATGAAGTCTATATTGGAAATAGTATTCAAAATAAAAGAGTTAGTATTTCATACAAAGTGAAAAAGTTGAAAAATATTAGTGAGGCTGAACAAATTAGAGTTAATAATACGCATGAACCAATTATAGATAAAGATGTTTTTGAAAGAGTGCAATGTTTAGCAAAAGCAAGAGGAACGAATACGAAACTTAAATATGAATACTTGTTCAGAGGGTTACTATATTGCAAACATTGTGGAAGAAAATTGCAGATTGTTTTAAAGAAAAATCAGAAAAGACAAGCAAAGAAACATCCTTATATTACTTGTAGTGACCATAAATCGAGAGGCTGCTATGCTTTAAATATGAATTATGATAAATTTGAAACTCAAATGCTTGATATTATAAAGCAAATTTGCAAGATTTATGCCAATAAAGAGATTTTTAGTGGAATGTATGATACAGTAACGAAAAAGTCGTTGAATTTAAAAGAAAAACTAAATAAATCTTTAAATAGTATTGACAAGAAAATTGCTGATATAAATATTAAACTTGATAAAATGTATATGGACAAACTGAATGATTTAATATTGGAAGTGGATTATAGAAGATATGCAGATAATTTCATTCAGGAAAGGACAAAACTTCTTGAACAAAAAAGTGAATTAGAAAATAAAATTGCTCAAGCAGATAAAACAATAGAAGATAAAGGGCAAGTGGAAGAAAAAGACAAGGAACTTGAAAAATTAATTAATGAATTTTTGAGTTTAGAGAAAATTGAGAAGATTCATTTATATAGGTTAATTGATAAAATTGAAATTGATAAAGATAAAAATATTTATATTCATTTCAATTTTGCTAAATTGGAAATGATTAGTCAGAATATGGATGAATTCATTGAAATTGAAAAAATAATAGGAAAAATGCATAGATAAAAATAGTAAATTATATCATATAACAAAAAAGTCTTGTAATTGTTGAAATTGCAAGACTTTCTCCTTGCTTTTATAGGGTTGAAATATTTTTAAATCCACTCCTTCAATGTTTGCCTTCCAACCGCTTGGAAAAGGAATATCGGGAAAATCATTGGCAATTGCTTGCGCTCCGCTATAGGCGCGAGAACCCGGCGCAATAAGACCAGTAACTAAGTCAACTCCATCTGGATTAACTATTGGAACCAAATAAAGCGACACTTCCGAAAACAGTTCTCTTGGATCTTTTCCATAAATTTGAATTCCATTGACATAACTTTTTGATAAATTCTCCAAAAATTTCATTAATAAAGGAGTTGTAATCCATTCGTTTGCATGTGTCGAAGCACAATAAAATACTTCTTTTGGACCATTTCCAAATTTAACAGCAGGAATATTTTTCCCAAGTACACTCGTACCAATCAGTGAGATTTCAAGGAATGGATAAATTGTTTTTAAAGCAGACAAATTCATTTCCATAAAATCGGAAGTATAACTAATATTTGTCGGAACTACACTGCCAAACGGTACAATAATTTGTTGTCCAATCTGTAAATTCTCAGAATCGATATCTGGATTTGCGTACAAAATGCTATCTACTGTGGTAGAGAAATTTCGTGCAATGGTAAAAAGTGTATCTCCACTTTTTACGGTGTAGTTTGTGTAACCGTTTATGTATGGAAACAAAGCATCCCAAGTATTATTGCCGACAATTCCATCGCTTGTCAAACCAAAGTTTCTTTGAAAATTCTTGACAGCATTTTCTGTTTGTGTACTGAAATTCCCATCGATACTCCCACTATAAAATCCCAGTTTTTTTAAAGTGCTTTGCAAAAGTTCTACATAAGGTCCAGTTGAGTTTAGACGTAAAATAACCATTATTTAAAAATCCTTTCTTTTTTGTTTTTTATTTATAATATGAGGAAAAATAAAATTTGTGAAAGTATTGACTTTATGAAAAAGTAATAATAAAATAAACATAAGGGAGAAGATTATGGGAGTATATGAGGATTATAAAAAAACTGTAACAGAACAAGAAAAAGAATCGATAAAAAGATATTTGAGATATCAACATACAAAAATAAATATTTTAGCCGATTTGACGCCTGAAAGGTATAAACAACTTGAGAAAAAGGGTTGGGATTTGCCAAAAAATGGAGAAGAAGTTAAGCAATTAATTGAGGATTTTGTTAGCATATATTCTGCAATGTATAAAAATAAAGAAAACTATCAAAGTAAGCATTTAATTAGAGGGACAAGTGAAACAGAAGTAGCAAAATTAAGCTCAGAATTTAATCAATTTGTATCAACATCTACTGATGAACAAATTGCCAAAAGATTTACAGAATACCAAAATGGTGCTCTAGTTTATGTTTATCCAAGAAATGGAGTTCCGTTTTTAAATGCCGAGGAATATAGAGAAGAACAAGCTAGTGAGCAAGAAATCATTTTGGCTCCTTTTTGTACCATAAATAGTATAGAAAAAGATCATAAAATAGAAGGAATTCAGAATTATAGTATTGTAGTTGAAGCCCCTAGATTACAGAGCAAATCCTCAGAAGAGTTAGATAAATTAATGGAAGAAGTTACACGGAGGATTTGCACAAAATATTGAAAATATTAGAGAATATAATGATGGCTGGAATCAAATAGAGATTTTAAATAGACAATATATTAACGCTGGAATGGAAGATAAAGGTTATATTAGTAAAAAAGTAAGCGAGGTTTACGAGAAAATTGATGAGCTTTCTAATGCCACCAATGAGTTTAAAGAAAAATTACAGACTTTGTTAAAGGGAATGTGCAGACAAAGAGAACAAGAAATTGATAAAGCAGAACAAGTAATTGAACAAAATAAAATAAGGCAGGCAGAAGAACCCCAAATGAAGGAAGAAGAATGGGACAAAAAAAGAGTACAAGAAGTGAAAAAATGGAGAGAAGAAGGAACAAAAATAAGAGCACAAATAGAAACTGAAAGGAGAGAGGAAGAAAGAATAAAAGCAGAACAAGACAAAAGGGATAAAGTTCAAGAGATTATTTTTAAAGCAGAAAGAAATCCAGAAAATGCGAAAAATTTAAATTCTCAGATAACAAATGCATATCAACAATTGCTTAATACTGAAAGAATTTATAAGCAAAAAGCAGACATTTTAGGAATAGCTTATACAAAAGTTTCATCCAATACCAAAATTGCAGAACGAGTAAAGGCAATTCAAGATACAATTGTACAGGTTCAGGAAGTTGTGGATAATTTAAATGTTACAGAAAATGATTCACAAGAAACAGTAGCAGAAAAGTCGAAAAGAGTTATTCCATTGGTGGATGGTATTGCGTTTGGTGCGATACAAGCAGAAGATTTATCAAAAATTGTTAATTTGCATATGACACAATCTGAAACAGAAATTAAGAGAAACTTATATAATAAAGTACAAAAAACAATTCAAAATGCTAAAATACAAAAATATATGGCAGAAAAAGAGGAAATATCGAATAAAAAGATAGGATTTTTGGGCAAATTGACTGGTAAACAAAAGTTACAAGACGAAAAAATTAATCAGCTGAATTTAAAAATTCAATTAGCTCAAACAACAGAGCCGCAAGAGAAAGGAAAATATAGTGTCAAAGATATGCTAGCTGATATGAAAGTTTGTGCTAAGACAGATTTTGATGGGAATCTTACACCTGAAATGTTAAATTTATATACTACGATAAAACAAAATTTTGGAACGAAGGAAAAGCAAGCTTTTTCTGAAGAAAAAATAGAAGATTTAGCGAATAATAAGATAAGACAACAGCAAAACAAATTTCTTGTACCATTTCAAAATCCACCAAGTTTTTTTGGAAGAACAAAATTCCAGTTAGATTCTCTAAAACAAGAAAATATGGCACTAAAAAGTCAAATTATGGAGGAGATACAAAAAGGAAATATGAGTTATGTGAAACTATCAGACCCAGTAGATGCGATTGCAGCATTTGATTCTAAATTAGATAAGATTCAACGAATAACGACTGAACAAAAGCAGATAGACAAAGATGGACCAACAGCAGAATTGTGACAAAAGTTGACAAATCAGCATAAATGTAATATAACTAACATATATTAAATAAAAGGAGGAAAAAACATGGAATCAGAAAATCAAAATGAATCCAGCAACAAGTCAAAGAAAATGCTTCTTATTGTGGGAATTATTCTTATAATTATCGTTGCTTTAATTGCTATGGTAATGGTAATGAATAAAACTCCAAAAGCAATTTTTGAGGAGCAAATTGACAAACTTTTGAGCTATGAAAATGCAGAAGACCACAAATCAATGAAAATGAACATGGAATTAAGCATGAACGTTGAGGGTGGGCAAGAAACAGAAGAAATGGCAAATTTACTAAACGATGCCAAAATGTCTTTCAACGTGGAAGTTGACAACGAAACAAAAGATGAACAATACAGAATTGAATTAACCAAAGGAGATAACGAAATCATTAATGCTAGTGCAAAAATGGATTCTGAATCAGAAAAAGCTTATATTAATTTAGGCGAACTTTTCAACAAAACAATTGAAATGGATATTTCTGAAATGTTTGAAGATGGAGCAAATGCTACAGAATCTTTAAATTTCATGCAACTATTAACAGCTAAAAAAGCAGAAGCAATCTTAAAAAAGGAAATCAAAGCACAACTAAAAAATGAATATTTTACTTCCGAAAAATCAACAATTGATAGCGAAAATGTAACTAAAAATATGTTAAAAATGTCAGGCAAAGAATTAAAAGACACGATCAAAACAATCTGTCAAAATTTATCACAAAACGATGAATTTATTAATTGCTTTGAAAATGGGGACGAAGTAAAAAGCATGTTGCAAGATATCATCTACGAAGTAGATGATGACAAAATTTCAGATGATACATATTTGGAATTGGATTTATACACAAAAGGAATTTTTCCCAAAATTGTAAGAGTAGATTTTGTTATAACGGAAAATAACCAAGAAATAAGAGTTCAAGTGACACAAGTATCAAACGAAGAATATGCTTATCAAATTCTACAAAACAATGAACAAGCAATAGAAGGAACTGTAAAAATTCAAGACAATGACAATCAAGCCAAAGTAGAAGTAACAGCTACAGCAGAAGGAACCACAGTAACAGCCACAGCAACAGGCAATATTGTTTATGACGAAGAGCTTAGTCAATTTGATATGAACGACGTTGTAGCCACAGAAGAATTAACAATGGAAGATATAATGATATTATATGGAAACTTCTTACAAAGTAATTTATATGATATCATAGAACAATTTTCAGGCGACACTAGTTTAATGTCAGGTAATAGTTATATGTTTGAATAGAACATATAAAGAAGAAAAATATAAGGTTTTAGAATCCTCTGTGAAGTACAGAGGATTCTTTCTAATTTGAGAGAAACTAAAATCCATTAGATGATACCTCAGTATTATGAAAATATAAACTAGAAAATTGATATACCTAGATAAATAATTTTAGAATAAAAAATATAACATGAAAAAGAATATTAGAAAAACTGTTTACAAAACTACATTTTCGAGGTATAATAAAATTAATAACATAAATTGGAAAATTAGAACATGTTTTTGAGAGGAATGGGAATAATAGATGGATAGAATGAAAACATTTCTTACATATGTACTACTAATCATTGGATTTTTTGCCATATCAATTTTATTAGAAAATGGTTTACTAATGGCAATGTATTCACGCATCATGGGCGAATTTGATGGCTACTATGCCACAACGAACAGTAAATTTAGTATTGACAATGCACGCGCCAAAGCCTGCAATGTAAACGGTTATTTGAGTTTTGATTTAATCAACACAACGGGAAAATTTGTGGATACCTGTTATGTCAAAATTGATTTATACAATGAACAAAGTTTATTAGCTGATACCGAATACATTGAAACAAAAGGCATGCAGCCAGGTGATACCAAGCCATTCAATATAAAATTTAAAGCCAATAATATCGAAACATTTCGCATTTCGATTGTTCCAAATGCACCAGATAAAACCAATATCATCAACATCTTAGGTTGGGAAATTGATTTGACCAATGTTTTTGGACTTGGAATTGATTTAAGCAATGTCACCATTTTTGGCACGAAATTAACCGATATCTTTTCTTGGAGCAATATCAGAACGACAGGACAAAATTTCTGGTCATGGTTTATTCGCTTTGCAGCAGGAATTCCACTTTGGGGTTACGGGCTTGGTTGGCTAGTAATTGTAGGACTTTTATAAAAAAGGAGAAAAATATGGAAGATTTACAAAAAAGAGCATTAAATATTAGAAAAAACGTTATTGAAATGATTTATGCGGCGTCCTCAGGGCACCCTGGAGGAGCACTTTCATGTATCGATATTTTAACAACACTCTATTTTTCAGAAATGAATGTGGATATAAACAATCCAAAAGACGAAAATCGCGATAGACTCATTCTATCCAAAGGACATGCTTCAGCGGCTCTATATGCCACTTTGGCAGAAAAAGGTTTTATAGCCAAAGAAGATTTACTAGGATTTCGCAATATCAACAGCACTTTGCAAGGACATCCTGACATGAAAAAAATCCCAGGAGTCGATATGTCAACTGGTTCACTAGGACAAGGTCTATCTATTGCAAATGGAATGGCGCTAGCTGGAAAAATGGACAAAAAAGATTACAGAGTCTATTGTATCATGGGCGACGGCGAAATCGAAGAAGGTCAAATCTGGGAAGCCGCCATGAGCGCAAGCCACTATAAACTAGACAATTTATGCGCCATTGTTGACAACAACAATTTACAAATCGACGGCAAAATAACCGAAGTCATGAACCCAACGCCAATTGACGAAAAATTCAAAAGTTTTGGCTTCAACGTCATCAACATAAATGGCAATGAAATTGACGAAATTTTAAATGCTTTCGAGAAAGCCAGAACTGCCAAAGGCAGGCCAACAGCGATTATCGCCCAAACAATCAAAGGCAAAGGTGTTTCCTTCATGGAAAACCAAGCAGGTTGGCACGGAAAGGCACCTTCTAAAGAAGAATACGAAACAGCAATCCAAGAATTAAGTTAGCTTTCGGGCATAAGTGAGTTACAGATAACTTATACAACCAAGCAAAGTGAAGTTGTAAACTTTATAAAATATAAGGAGAAAAAATATGAATTTCGATAAAAAAATAGCCACCAGACAAAGTTTTGGAGAAGCCCTATTAGAATTAGGAAAAACAAATCCGAGTATCGTTGTTTTGGACGCAGATTTATCAGCAGCAACAAAAACAAGCATTTTTGCCAAAGAATTCCCAGACCGCTTTTTCGACATGGGAATTGCAGAACAAGACATGATTTCAACAGCAGCCGGATTGTCAACCTGTGGCAAAATTCCATTTGCAGCAACTTTTGCAGTGTTTGCAACGGGAAGAGCGTATGACCAAGTACGAAATAGCGTTTGTTATCCTAATTTGAATGTAAAAATTGCGGGAACGCACAGTGGAATCACAGTTGGCGAAGACGGAGCAACGCATCAGATGCTAGAAGATATCGCCTTAATGCGTGGTTTGCCAAACATGAAAGTGCTAAGTCCATCAGACGATTTGCAAACTAAATGGGCAATTGAAGAAGCTTCTAAAATCAATGGACCAGTCTATATTCGCTTATGCAGACTAGCAACGCCAACGATTTATGACGAGAAAAATTTCGAATTTGGCAAAGGAATTCAACACGGAGAAGGAACAGATGGGGCGGTTTTTGCCACAGGAAATATGGTAGCAAAGGCGCTTCAAGCAAAAGAAGAATTGGAAAAACAAGGCGTAAATATTCGAATTGTCGATATTCACACCATTAAACCAATTGACAAAGAAATCATTGTCAAATGTGCCAAAGAAACGAAAAAATTAATTTCCATAGAAGACCACAGCGTGATTGGTGGACTTCGGAACAGCCATTTCAGAGGTTTTGACAGATGAATATCCAACAAAACTAATTCGATTGGGTATCAAAGACACATTTGGAAAATCTGGAAAAGCAGAAGAATTGCTAGATTATTTTGAATTAAATGCAGAAAAAATTAAAAAAGTAGTTTTAGATATGGACAATTAACAAAAAATGTGATAAAAGAATATAAAGGCTAATGCAGGGGTCGATGTTTCATCGACCCTAGACTAGACAGAAGTATTATCCAAGATACATTGGGGTGTCGCCAAGCGGTAAGGCATCGGACTCTGACTCCGACATGCGTAAGTTCGAATCTTACCACCCCAGCCATACTTTTAATCTCAAATGAGAAAAAAGCAAGTCTATTTTATCAATAGAAAGGTTTCAAATTTTTAACCAAAAAACTTGAAACCCCATAAAATTATATATATAATTTTATAAAATTAAAAATTAAGGAGGAACATTTTTATGGCAGAAATGACAGAAAAGGAGAAAAAAGAAGTCGAAGAGATGGTAAACAGCCTAGTAGAAAGGGCAAGAAAAGCGTCAGAAGAATACAAAAAACTTGACCAAGAAACAGTTGACAGAATCGTAAAGAAAATGTCAATGGCAGGATTAGACAATCACATGAAACTTGCAAAACATGCGGTTGAAGAGACCAAAAGAGGAATTTATGAAGATAAGATTACAAAAAATATGTTTGCAACAGAATATATTTACCACAGCATCAAATATGATAAAACAGTAGGAGTTGTGGAAGATAACGAAGAAGAAGGTTATCAAACCATTGCAGAACCAATTGGCGTTATTGCTGGTGTAACACCAGTTACCAACCCAACGGCAACTGTTATGTTCAAATCCATGATTTCTGCAAAAACAAGAAATGTCATCGTATTTGGATTTCATCCATCGGCACAAGAATGTAGCGCAGAAGCAGGAGAATTAATGCGTCAAGCAGCCGTTTCAGAAGGCGCTCCAGAAGATTGTATTTTATGGATTGATAAACCATCTGTATTGGCGACGAGTTTGCTAATGAATCATCCAGGAGTTGATTTGATTTTGGCAACAGGTGGTTCAGGAATGGTAAAAGCAGCGTATTCTAGTGGAAAACCAGCTTTAGGTGTTGGACCAGGAAATGTACCTTGCTATATTGACAAAACAGCGAAATTAAAAACATCGGTAACTGATTTAGTATTATCCAAATCCTTTGATAATGGTATGATTTGTGCCTCTGAGCAATCCGTAATTATTGATAAAGAAATCAAAACCGAATTTGAAAAACTAATGAAAGAAGCAGGTTGCTATTTTGTAACAGACAAAGAAAGAGAAAAATTAAAGGAGGCTATGTTTATCGCAGATCAAGGCAATAAATTAAATCCAGCAGTAGTTGGGCAAAGCCCTAAAACAATTGCTAGTTGGGCAGGATTTGATGTGCCAGAAAACACAAAAGTGTTGGTAGCAACTGAAAAAGGTGTGGGAGAGGAATTCCCATTCTCCAAAGAAAAATTAAGTCCCGTTTTGGCTTACTATGTTGTGAATAACAGCGATGAAGGAATTGATATGGCTGACAAATTAATCAAATTTGGTGGATTAGGACATTCAGCTGTGATTCATTCAGAAGATAGAGATACCATTAAAAAATTCTCAAACACAGTAAAAGTAGGAAGAATTATCGTTAATTCTCCATCAACTCATGGTGCAATTGGTGATATTTACAACACCAATATGCCATCACTAACACTTGGTTGTGGTACTTTTGGTGGAAATTCAACCACTTCAAACGTATCATCGGCTAACTTGATTAATTTAAAAAGAGTTGCAAAAAGGAGGGTTAATATGCAATGGTTTAAAGTTCCAGAAAAAATATATTTTGAAGCAGGTTCAATTGGTTATTTAGAGAAAATGCCAAATATTTCAAAAGCATTTATCGTAACAGATCCATCAATGGTTCAATTTGGTTATGTGGATAAAATTTTGTATCATTTAAGAAATAGAGAACAATATGTTCATGCAGAGATTTTCTCAGAAGTAGAGCCAGATCCTTCTTTTGATACAATTAAAAAAGGTGTGGCTGCTATGGAAAACTTCCAACCAGATGTTATTATTGCCTTAGGTGGAGGAAGTGCAATGGACGCAGCAAAAGGAATGTGGCTATTCTACGAGCACCCAGATGCTGATGTAGAAGGTTTGAAATTGAAATTTATGGATATCAGAAAACGTACCTATAAATTCCCTAAACTTGGCGAAAAATGCAAAATGGTTGCTATTCCAACGACTTCAGGAACTGGTTCAGAAGTAACATCATTTGCAGTTATTACAGACAAAAAGAAAAACATCAAATACCCACTTGCTGATTACGAATTAACACCAGATGTTGCCATTGTTGACCCAGATTTAGTTATGACACTTCCAGCAAAATTAACAGCAGATACTGGTATGGACGTTTTAACACACGCAATTGAAGCCTATGTTTCTGTTATGGCATCTGATTATACAGATGGTTTGGCAGAAAAAGCAATTGAACTTGTATTTGAATATTTACCACAAGCATACACAGACGGAAGCAATCGAACCGCAAGAGAAAAAATGCACAATGCAAGTTGTTTAGCAGGTATGGCATTTACAAATGCTTTCTTGGGATTAAACCATTCAATTGCTCATAAATTAGGTGGAGAATATCATATTCCACATGGTAGAGCAAATGCGGTTATTTTACCATATGTCATCAAATACAATGGAAGCACGCCAACCAAATTTGTTTCATGGCCTAAATACGAAAATTTCATCGCAGATGAAAGATATGCTGATATTGCAAAAAGATTAGGATTGAAAGCAAAAACAAAAGAAGAAGGTGTAAATTCATTAGTAAAAGCAGTTCAAGAATTAATGGAAAAATTGAATATGCCAAAATCACTAAAAGAATGTGGAGTTGACGAGAAAGAATTTATGGCAAAACTAGACGACTTAGCAGACAAAGCATTCTCAGACCAATGTACAGGAGTGAACCCACGTGTGCCATTGGTGGAAGAAATTAAGCAAATTTTGATTGACGCATATTATGGAAATCCAATTGAGATGTAAAGAATAAAAACGGCTGTGTAAGAACACAGTCGTTTTTTAGGCTTTATGGCTAAAAATTCCAAGCATCTTGGTCAATGTCTATGTCAGGAGAAGCAACGTCAAAATGTGTATATAATTTGAGCTGTTTCTGAGCATCTGGATAAGTTATCTGCCAAATATCGTAATAATATTTGTTAACGGTATCGGTATAAGTTCTACTGTAGAATTGCACATTTTGAACTGGTTTGTCAAATCGAATGGAATATTCACGATTTCCATTTTTATCCATCATATGAAGTGCCACAATGTTTCCGTCAATATCTTTGCCCCAATATCCATAAAATCCATTGAATTCTTCAGGATAGTCTTTTTCGGCAAATTCTTCCACTTTGGCATACTGACCGTAGGAACAAGAATGGCAGAAAAGAGATTCTACTTTTTCATCAATTGCTTTGAAATAACCCTTTGGCGGAAGTGGCGTAATTTTTGTAAATTCAGTGATTTGAATTTGAGCTGCTGTGCCAGTCATATCAAAGTTTTTGGGATTAATTAGATAATCCTTTCCACTGGCATGGAAGACGAAAATTAGTGTATCCTCAAAACCTTTTTTGAAATAAGCAGGTAAAGCGTCGTCTGTTATAAAGATTTTGGGTAATTTTGCAGTGCGTCCAATACGGATTTTTTCAGTATCAATGAAATACCGAAAATCTTCTGGGACAATAAAGGTCCAAAAATTGTGAATCTTTAAAGCCAAAATATAGTTTTTGCGTCCAGCGAAATTTTGAAAAACACGATATTGCGAAATTTTTGTTGCGATAAGGGTTGGATAAGTGGGGTCGGTAGATGATGTTAAATACAAAGAAAACCATTTTCTTCGTTGTATTAAGAGTGCACAGTCAAATTGCAGAATACGTTTTGCTTGCACTTCAAACCGAAATTGGTCACCACGAAACGCTTGCCGTGTTATTACAAACTTTTTGCTCCGATTGTCTTTTTTGATTTTGTAGTACATAAAAACCTCCTTTTTAAATGCTTTTTTTGGTATAAATTGCTACCAAAAAAATTGATAAATTTATGAGCATTCATATTATACTACGATTTTATATAAAAGTAAAGTCAATATTACATTTATATTACATTTTTCGATTTCTCTTGACAAAAAAATCGTTATAGTATAAATATAAATTAACAGAAGAAAAAATAAGGAGTGACAAAAGATGGGAAAATTTTATGAAACAGAAGAAAAAGTAAGTAAAAAGGACTGGCTTACAAGTTTAGTATTGTGCTGGTTTTTAGGATTCTTTGGAGTACATCGTTTGTATGCAGGAAAAATTGGAAGTGGATTTTTGATGTTATATTGCACAGTTGTTGCAGCCTGCATAGTAGCGGTAGATGCATATTTGGGAGCCATTGCTTTTGTTGTAGTAGGTGCATTTGTGTTAAATGACTTTTTAAATATCTTGCTGAAATGCTTCAAAGATTGTCACGGAAGAGAAATTTCGAAAGATACAATCGTTAAGTAGAAAAGAGATTTGAAATTGGCAGAGTTTCTGCCAATTTTTTTTGCAATTCTTATAAAACAATTGCCAAGTCTTGTTAAATGTTATATAATGTGTTTAAAAGAGTTATGGGGAGAAAATAAATGAACAAGAAATGGGAGATCTGTGAGTATGAGGAAGAAATCGTAAAAAAAGTGGCAAGTGAAAATCAAGTATCGGAATTGATTGCAACGATATTGGTCAATCGAGAAGTGGTAGATAAACGAGAGGTAGAAATGTTTCTAAATCCTACTAGAAATGATTTTCACAATCCATATTTAATGCCAGATATGGAGCAAGCAGTGGCAAGGCTCGAAACAGCGATTAAAGAAAATGAGAAAATGATTATTTATGGCGATTATGATGTAGATGGTGTAACGAGTATAACAGTTCTAAAAAAATTTCTAAAAGATAGAGGTATGACCAATGTTGGCTATTACATTCCCAAAAGATTAGACGAAGGATATGGCTTAAATAAAGATGCTATTGAAAAAATATCTAAGGAAGGATACAAACTTATTATTACAGTTGACTGCGGAATTACAGCCATGGAAGAAATTGCTTATGCTTATTCTTTGGGAATGGAAGTGATAGTAACCGACCACCATGAGCCATTGGACGAAATTCCAAAGGCAGTTGCTGTGATTGATTGTAAAAGAAAAGATTCGGAATATCCTTTCAAAGGCTTGGCTGGTGTTGGAGTTGTGTTCAAATTAACACAAGCAATCAGCCAAAGGCTTGGTTTGGAAGAAAAGGAATATTTGAAATATTTGGATATTGTGTGCGTTGGAACGATTTCTGATATTGTTCCTTTGGTAGATGAAAATCGCGTGATTTCAAAATTGGGATTGAAACTGATTGCTCAAACGAGATGTTTGGGGCTAAAATCACTTTTAGATGTGAATGTTGGAAAAAATAGTGTGATTAATGCCAATACAGTTTCCTTTGGCATTGCACCTAGAATTAATGCTTGTGGAAGAATTGGCTATGAACAAGAAGCGGTCAAATTATTTATGACCGAAAATTGGGTAGAAGCGCGAGAAACAACAGAAAAGTTAAACCAGTATAACAGAACGCGCCAAGAAATTGAAAAAAATATTTTTGAAGAGGCAAAAGAAATCATCGAAAAAAATTCTATGCAAAACAATAATACAATTGTAATTGGAAAAGAAGGCTGGCATCATGGAGTAATTGGAATTGTAGCTTCGAAAATAACGGAAATTTATTTTAAGCCTACGATTTTAATTGGCTTTGAAGATGGAATAGGCAAAGGTTCTGGAAGAAGTGTGCCAGGTTTTGATTTGCACGAAGCGCTTCATAGTTTGGGCGGATATTTGGAAAAATATGGTGGACACGAAATGGCAGTTGGTGTTACAGTAAAACAGGAAAAATTCCAAGAATTTGCCGAAAGATTAGAAGAAAAAGCGAAGCAGGCACATACAGAGCAGATTGTACCAATTATTTCGATTGATAAAGAAATCACGCCAAAGGAATTGACGATTGAAATGGCAGAAAGTTTACTAGAATTAGAGCCATATGGAACTTCGAATAAAACACCGATTTTTCTAATCAAAGGTTTGAAAATTGATTCGATTCGAACCTTAGTCGAAGGCAAACACTTAAAATTAACCTTGCAAGATGGAACCAATATCATCAATTGCATTGGTTTTAATTTGGGGAGTTATGCAGACGAATTTTTGCTAGGAGACAAAGTGGACATCATTGGAAATGTTGAAATTAATGTGTTTAATAATATCAAAAATATTCAAATTAATATGAAAGATATGCGTAAATCATATTAATGAGTGGAATGATAAAATTAAAAGGGGATATAAATATGACGGAAGTCAAGAATGTTACAATCGAAGAAATTATCGAAAAGCAAATTGAAAATTATGGCAAGCAAGCCAATATCGAATTAATCAAAAAAGCATATCATATGGCAAAAACAAAACATGGTAACCAATGTAGAATGTCAGGCGAAGCTTATATTATCCATCCCATGAATGTTGCCTACATTTTGGCAAACCTAGAAATGGATGATGAAACCATCTGCGCGGCTTTGCTACATGATGTTGTTGAAGATACGGATTTGACACATGAAGATTTAGTTCGAGAATTTGGAGAAACGATTGCACAAATGGTGGCAGGCGTCACCAAACTTGGCACCATTCGTTTTACGAGTGTCGAAGAAAAGCAAGCTGAAAATTACAGAAAAATGTTTCTTGCCATGGGCAAAGACATTCGCGTCGTTTTAATCAAATTGGCAGACCGTTTGCACAATATGCGTACTTTGAAATATTTAACCCCGGAAAGGCAAATGGCAAATGCTAAAGAAACCATGGATTTATATGCTCCGCTTGCCAATCGATTGGGTATTTATTCGCTAAAATGGGAATTGGAGGATTTATCGTTTAAATATTTGTATCCTGAAAAATATCATCAAATTGTGGACGAGTTAGATAAAAAGAGAAATGAGCGTTTGGAATTTATCAATAAAATTAAAGATGAGTTGGCGGAAAATATTGCCAAACAGAATATTGATGTTGAAATTACGGGGCGAGCGAAGCATTTATATAGCATTTATAAAAAAATGCAAAGAGATAAAAAAGGTCTAGACCAAATTTATGATTTGTTTGCACTACGAATTTTAGTGAATAATGTAAGGGATTGTTACACGACTTTAGGGATTGTACATGAAATGTACACGCCAATGCCAGGACGTTTTAAAGATTATATTGCTGTTCCAAAAGCCAATATGTATCAATCGATTCATACGACTTTGCTTCGGACCCAAAGGTGTTCCTTTTGAAGTACAAATTCGTACTTGGGAAATGCATCGAACGGCGGAATATGGAATTGCGGCGCATTGGGCGTATAAAGAAGCCAGTAGTCAGGGGCAGAAGAAAAATGTCGTTGTGAATGATGATAAATTGGCGTGGCTTAGAGAGTCGTTAGAGTGGCAGAAAAATACAGAAAATCCAGAGGAATTTTTGAAAACTTTGAAAACAGAGTTGTTTGAAGATGAAGTGTATATTTTTACGCCAAAAGGAATGATAAAAGAGTTGCCAATGGGGGCAACGCCAATTGATTTTGCCTATAGTGTTCATCAAGAAATTGGGCATAGAATGCTAGGTTGCAAAATCAATGGCAAAATGATGCCGATTACGACGGAATTAAATAATGGCGATATTGTAGAAATTTTGACATCCGACCAGCCCAAAGGTCCTAGTCGTGATTGGCTAAAATTTGTGAGAAGTTCTTCTGCGAAAACGCGTATTAATCAATGGTTTAAGAAAGAGCAAAGAGAGGAAAATATTGAAAAAGGCAAGGAAATTATTGAGCGAGAAATCAAAAAGTTGGGTTTAAAAAACTTTGAACTTTTGAAACCAGAATGGATTCAATCAATTTTGGATAAGTATAAATTCAGCACAATGGATGATTTATATGCTAGTGTTGGATTTGGTGGAATTTCGGATAAAAAAGTAATGGCAAAGCTTTTAGTTGAATATCGAAAAGAACATGAGGAAGAAGATTTAGAACAAAAAATCGAAGAATTGGCGCAAGCTAAACCTGCTAAAGTTCGACCTTCGAAAAACGGAATTTATGTGAAGGGGATTGAGAATTGTTTGGTCAAATTGTCAAAATGTTGCAATCCGCTTCCAGGAGATGAGATTGTAGGATACATTACAAAAGGAAGAGGTGTTTCAGTACATCGAAAAGATTGCATCAATTTGAAAGATTTGATTGGGCAAGAAGACCGCATGATTGAGGTTTATTGGGGTGACAAAGTTGAAGCACAATTTAATGTTGAAATTGAAATTTTTGCAGATGATAGAAGTGGATTGTTACGAGATATTATTAGACAAATCGAAAATTATAAAATAAAATTGATGGGTGTCAATTCAAGAACCAATCGAGATAATACGGCGATTATTGATTTGAATGTTGAAACAGCAAGTATTGAAGATTTGAAAAAGTTTATGAAATCACTGATGAAAGTGGAAAATGTTTATGATGTTTATCGAAAGAGAGGATAAAATATGATACTAAAGAGACTACAAGTCAAAACAGGGCAACCAAACTTACGTACCAATACGTATATTGTTTGCGATGAAACAACCAAAGAAGCCATGGCGATTGACCCTGGTGGAGAACCAGAAAAAATTGTTGAAATACTGGATATTCTAGAAATTGAAAAGTTAAAATATATCTTTTTGACACATTGCCACGCCGACCACATCGGCGGAATTGCGGACTTGAAAAGCGCCAAAGACGGAAAAATTCTAGTCAGTCGCGATGATAGCGAAGGCTTGTACAACAAAGAAATTAGTTTGGCAGATTATATTAATATGCAAATTCCAGAATTGGAAGCAGATTCTAGAATTGATGATGGGGATTTGATTCACATTGGAAATCTTGAATTTAAAGTAATTGCGACACCGGGTCATACCAAAGGAAGTGTTTGCTTGTATTGTGAAAAAGAAAGATTGATTTTTACGGGAGATACACTATTTTCTGGTACTTGGGGCAGAACGGATTTGCCAACTGGAAGTTTTGTCAATATTATGGACTCCATTTCAGACCGATTAATGACTCTTCCAGAAGAAACCATTTGCTATCCAGGTCATGGAAAAACGACGATGATTCAGGATGAGAAGAATATTTATCTTGAGCTCAAAGCAAAAGAATTCTAAAAGTTTAAGAGGCAGAAAAAATTTTTCAAAAAATATTTGACAAAATAGATAGAATTAGTTAAAATAATATTAATTCTGTATTTATTATACAGATTCCCTAAGATGTAGATTTTTGTTGAAAAATCTACATTTCCCTTTTAAAGAAAAAAGCCAAAACTAGAATGAATTTAGTTTTGGCTTTTTGTATATAAAATAGATTGCTCAAAAAATAATTTAGACAAAATACAAAAAACTGCAAAAACTTCTCTTTTTCACTTGATTTTTTTATTCTTTTTCGATACAATAAATAATATTGTGGAATCGTGATACAAAGGAGGAAAAAGATGTCGGAAGATACAAGCAAAATCGAGAAAAAAGGACTGACCCCAAAAGCAAAAAAAAACGAAAAAGTAGAGAAAAATCCTAAAAAACAAACATTGCCCAAAGCCGAAAAAGAAAAAAAAGAGGACAAAAAATTTCGTCCAATTCAAAACAAAAGCGTACAAAATAAAGTGATTGATAACATCAAAAGTTTTATTTCTAAAATCATGGAAATGCAGGAAAAAGTAAGAAAAGACGAGCAAGAAGAAAAAGAGATAAAGAAAAAAGAAGAAAATGAAGTCTTAAAAAATGAGGAAACTCAAGCACCTAAATATTTATTGGAATATTACGATTTGCCTTTTCGATACAACGAAACAGTTGTCAAAATTCTAGCCCAAACACCGAAAAGACTATTTGTTTATTGGGACGTTGCTGACAAAGACAAACAAACCTATTTAAACGTTTTTGGAAACCACTTTTTTGAAGACACCTATCCTGTTTTACTTGTTCATAATGAAAATAGAAATTACACTTCCGAAATAGCCATTAATGATTTTGCTAATAGTTGGTATTTAGATATTTCAAATCCAAGAGACAAATACACGATTCAATTAGGTCGAAAATTTAAGTTCCATACAAAACCACAAATCAATCCAGAAATCGAGAAAACGAATATCTTATTCAGTAATGATTACTTATTTATTGCCATGTCCAACCAATTAGAAGTTCCCAATGACCATGTTTTATTTGAAGAATTCAAGCCATTTGTAACTTACAGAAATGTCAAAACTCACGTAGAAGAAACCCAAAAAATCGAATCTTTCCAAGTTCCAAACAACTTACAGCCAGTCTATCAAAAATTATACCAAGAGCAACTGATACTCGATGAAAACGGAGCATGGGATATGCAAAATCCTTCCTCCATGGGAACCAGCAGTAGTATTGCAAAATAAGGAGATTTTATGAAAAACGTAAAAGGTTATGTTAATTTTGTGCTTCATGCCCATCTTCCCTATATTCATCATCCAGAAAGTGCAGATTATTTAGAGGAAGAATGGTTGTTTGAAGCCATTTCTGAAACATATATACCACTATTATTAAATTTTAAAAAGCTAGAAGACGAAGGTGTCAAGTTTCGACTAACGATGACCATGACGCCTCCTTTATTAAATATGTTAGACAATCAATTATTGCAAAATCGATACATCAACTATCTAAACAAACACATCGAATTATGCCAAAAAGAAGTTGTTAGGACAAAATACGATGAGCGACTAAATCGTTTATCACATTATTATCTAGGGCGCTACACAAATGATTTGCACATTTTTAGAGATTATTATGAATGCAACATTATTCAAGGTTTCAAACATTTTCAAGATGCAGGTTTTTTGGAAATTATCACGTGTGGTGCGACCCATGGCTATTTTCCAATTTTATATGTTAATGAAAAAACAGTCCGTGCACAGATTGCAGTTGGAGTTCAAACATACGAGAAATTTTTTGGAAGACGCCCAAGAGGAATTTGGCTTCCAGAATGTGGTTATGTGCCGGAAGCAGATCAATATTTAAGAGAATTTGGAATTGAGTTTATTATTACAGAAACACATGGTGTTTTATATGCGAATCCAACACCAATATATGGAACCTATGCGCCGATTGTTTCGCCAGATAACATTGTTGCTTTTGCACGTGATTTAGAATCTTCAAGGCAAGTGTGGAGTTCGATTTCAGGCTATCCGGGAGATTTCAATTATCGTGAATTCTATCGAGATATTGGCTATGAAGCAGATTATGACTACATCAAACCATATATTGCAAGCAACGGCGTCCGTGTCAATACAGGAATCAAATACCACAGAATTACAGGAAAAACAGATGCAAAAGATTACTATGATGTTCAATGGGCAAAAGATTCAGCAGAAAAGCAAGCAGGACATTTTATGGATTGCAGAACCAAGCAAATCGAGAATTTAGCAAGTTTTATGCAAGTGCCACCGATTATTACATGTCCATATGACGCGGAACTTTATGGGCATTGGTGGTATGAGGGTCCATATTGGCTCTATATTTTATTTAAGAAAATTTATTATGATGATTGCAATTTTGAATTAATTACGCCAAGTGACTACATTGACAGGCATCCCAATATTCAAGTTTCGACGCCATGTCGTTCCAGTTGGGGAGCCAACGGGTACAGCGAAGTGTGGCTAAATCAGACCAACGATTATGCACATCGTCATTTGCACAAAGCAGGAGACAGAATGTGTGAACTTGCCAATCGCTATCCCAATGAAGGAGACACTTTGCGCCGTCAAGCCCTAAATCAATGTGCCAGAGAATTGCTTCTGGCACAAAGCAGTGATTGGCTATTTATCATCACCAACGGAACGATGGTAGAATATGCGCATAAAGCGATAAAAGAACATATTGGGCGATTTACAAAATTGTATTATCAAATCAAAAATGATAAAATCGATGCCAAATATTTATTAGATATATTTGACAAAGATGATATTTTTCCAGAGATTGATTATATGATATATTTTTAGAAAGGATGTAAAAAAATGGAAGTATATGACAATGCCAACAATTTAGCAAAAGCAATCAAAGATTCAAAAGAATACAAGGAATACAAAGAATTAAAAGACGAATTATTTACTAATTTAGCCTTAAAAGAACAAGTTGAAGAATTTGAGAAAATCCGCTACGAAGAGCAACTTTTAGCTATGCAAGGCGAAAAACAAAGCGAAGAAAAAATGAAAAAATTGCAAGAATTGTATCAAATTCTAGTACAAAATCCAAGAGTAAAAGAATTTTTTGATAAAGAAGTTCGCTTTAATGTGATGATTGCAGACATCAATAAAATCATTGGTGAAGCCATTAAGGATGTGTTAAGCTAAATTATGCAAATCCTAGAAAAATGCACACTATGTCCACACGAATGCCAAGTAAACCGAATCAAAGGTCAAATAGGAAAATGCAAAGCAGATGCCACAATAAAAATTTCCTTAGCAGATTTACACTATTTTGAAGAACCTTGCATTAGCGGAAAAAATGGCTCTGGAGCTGTATTTTTTACAGGTTGCAATCTAAATTGCCAATTTTGCCAAAATTATGAAATCAGTCAATTGCAAAAAGGAAAGTCGATTTCAATTGAAAATTTGGCAGAAGAATATTTAAAATTACAAGCAAGAGGCGCTAATAATATTAATTTGGTCACAGGATGTATTTATGTTCCACAAATCATAGAAAGTTTGAAACTGGCAAAACAAAAGGGCTTGCGACTTCCCACTGTTTATAATTCCAGTGGCTACGAGAAAAAAGAAACCATTCAAATGTTAGAAGGACAGATAGACATTTATTTGCCAGATTTAAAGTATTATTATGATGACTTAGCCAAGGATTTATCAGGGATTGATCACTATTTTGAAATGGCCACGGAAGCCATAAAAGAAATGTATAGACAAGTTGGTAATCCCAAATTTGATGAAAACGGAATCCTTCAAAAAGGCTTGATTATTAGGCATTTGGTTTTACCAAATCATTTGCAAAATACAAAGCAAGTTTTAAAATGGATTCGAAAAAATATGGGAAAAGAAGTTTATGTAAGTGTGATGGCGCAGTATTTTCCAGAATATAAGGCACTACAAAGAGAAGACATCAATCGTAAATTGACGAAGGCAGAATATGAGCAAATTGAAGAATATATTGATAAATTGGGGATTCAGTATGGTTATTTGCAAGATTTAGAAGAGAATGAGAAACAATATGTTCCACATTGGTACACATAATTTGAAAAATGTCAAGCGCCAAAGTGCTATCAGATAGTTAGAAAAACAAAGAAAAGTTACATAAAATCGGACCAAAACAACTCTAATTGCATTTAATTGAGAATATTGAGGTTGAAAGATAGAAAAAAATATGATATAATAAAATTATAAAGTAAATAAAATATCCCTGCGAAGTACGTGTAGACTGAATTTTTAGAACCTACAAGTTTTGGATAAGGGAGTTTACCTCTAGATATGGCGTGTATGCTTGAAACGCTTAGGCCTTTCAAGAAACCCAGGAGTATCTAGGAAAACACCCACCTGTGTGAGTACAGGTCCATAAAAATTCACACCTTGCGGCTTAGACGTGGGGAATTTTTTTGCGCAAATTTCAAAAAGAGACTTTTATTATAGAAAAAAGTATGATAAAATCAAAACATGAAAGTAAGAGAATTATTAAAAAACGGAACTGTAAAATTAACCGAATATAAAATAGAAGATGCCATTTTAAAGGTAAGAATGCTTTTGCTTTATGAATTGCAAATACAGAATGAATATTTAGCTGTTCATTTAGATGAAGAAGCAAATTTGGAAATCGCCCAAAACTTTGAAAAGCATTTGGAAGAATTAATTGCTGGTAAGCCAATTCAGTATATTACGAATTTTCAGAAGTTTTTTGGGTTAGATTTTTATGTAGATGAAAATGTGTTGATTCCACAGCCAGATACGGAAATTTTGGTGGAAGAGATAATTGAAATTTGTAAGTATCGAGAAAATGTTCCTAAAATTTTGGATATTTGCACAGGAAGTGGAGCAATTGCGGTTACTTTGGCAAAACAGATAAAAGTGGAAATGGTAGCAAGTGATATTAGTTCAAAAGCATTGGAAATAGCAGAGAAAAATGCGAAAAGTCATGGCGTGAACATTGAACTTACCCAGTCAGATATGTTTGAAAAAATCAATCAGAAATTTGATATCATTGTGTCGAATCCGCCTTATATTGAGACAAAAACGATTGAGAGTTTGTCACCTGAAGTAAAAAATGAGCCTCAAATTGCGTTAGATGGTGGTGAAGATGGTTTGAAATTTTATCGAGTGTTAGCGCGAAAAGCAAAAGATTATTTGGAAGAAAATGGAGTTTTGGCGGTAGAAATTGGCTATAATCAAAGGGAAAGTGTGCTTGAGATTTTTCGAAATGCAGGATTTTGTGATATTTATGCAAAACAGGATTTGGCAGGGAAGGATAGAATTGTAGTGGGAAAATGGAGGTAAAAATGTCATTTTCAGCGGAAGTGAAAGAAAATTTAAGTCAGACGGAAAATTTTAATTCAGAGGTTTTGACAGCGGAATTGATTGGTTATGCAATGAGCGCAAATTTATCGGAAACCGAAGAGGGATTTGAATTTGTGACGGAAAACGAGTTTAATATTGAGCATTTTTACAAAATTCTATTCAATTTGAAAATCGATTATGAGGCGCAAATTAGGGGAAAATGTTATGTTGCACAGATAAAAAAGCAAGATATTCAAAAAGTGATGCAAAATGTTTCGAAAGTGCAAGGAGAAATGAGAAAAAATATTGTAAAAGGAGCATTTTTGGGGGCAGGATCTGTGAATGATCCAGAGAAGAATTATCATTTGGAGATAGTTTTGAGTCAAGAAAAGTATGCAGATGATTTGATGAGAATTTGTGAGGAATTTGGCGTAAAATTTAAGGAAATCAGGATAAATGAGAGATATCAACTATATTTGAAGGAAAGTGAAGAAATTTCGAAGTTTTTGGCGTTAATTGGCTCAAGTAAAGCAGTTTTAAAATTTGAAGATGTGCGTATTATGAAGGAAATAAAAAATAAGATAAATCGAAAAGTGAATTGCGAAACAGCGAATTTGAACAAAACGATTGAAGCTGCTTTGAAACAAATTGATGATATCAATTTAATTAAGAAAAAGAGAAAATTTGACCAATTGCCACAAGAATTGAAGATAATAGCGAATTTGAGATTGGAGAATCCGGATTTGAGTTTGAAGGATTTGAGTGAATTAGTCGAGCCACCAATTGGAAAATCAGGAGTCAATCGCAGATTAAAGAAAATTCAAGAATTTGCGGAGAATTTAAAATAATGCTGTAGGGGCAACCCATTCTAAAGACGGAGAAAAAATGGATAATAAAGAAAAAATAATTTTGGAATTAAATCAAAAATATAAAGCCAATCATTCGAATGGAATTCAGACCGATTTTGATAATTTTAAAATTATCAATGGAAAACTCCCAATTTTGTTTTCTGCACCACACGCTGTCAAGCAAAGTAGAAATGGTTTTGAAAAAGAAGAAGATGGAATGACGGGTGCCATAGTTGAATATTTGTGCAAAAAAACAGAAGTAAATGGGATGATTCGAACCTATAATTTGGGTGATGACCCTAATTTTGAAAATGAAGGTTATGGCTTGAAATATAAAAATGCGATGTTGAAGGCAATCAAGGAAAAGCAGATAAAATGTGTGGTTGATGTGCATGCTTGTAAGGACGGGCATGGTTTTGATGTGGATATAGGAACGAATGACGGAGAAAATATAAATCATAATGCACGATTTTTGAATATTTTTAAAACACAATTTTCAGAGATTGGAAAAGTTACCATTGATGAGAAATTTAAGGCTTCTGGAGAAACGATTGTTAGCCGCTATATTCATAAAAAAAGCAAAATTCCGTGTTTTCAGGTTGAAATTTGCGTGAATTTAAGAAAAAACAAATTAAATGAACTTTTGAAAACATTTGAAAAAATAATTGGAGAATTGATAAAAGAAATATAAAAAGGAAAATAAAATGTCAAATTTTGGAGTTTATGTTCATATCCCATTTTGCCAAAGAAAATGCAAATATTGCGATTTTATTTCATTTGACAAATGCGATGAAACAATAAAAGAAAAATATGTTGAAGTGCTTTTGCAGGAAATTGAGCAATGCGAAATTGAAAAACAAGTCACTACCGTTTATTTTGGTGGCGGAACGCCATCAGTTTTGCCAGCAGAAGAAATCGAGAAAATTCTGACTAAAATAAAGGAAAAATTTGAAGTTAGCAAAAACGCTGAAATAACAATCGAAGTCAATCCCAGAACGGTTGATAGCCAAAAACTACAAAAATATAGAAAAATAGGAATCAATCGATTAAGTATTGGTTTGCAAAGCACGCAAAATCGCTTGCTTGAAATGTTGGGAAGAATTCATGGATATGAGGAATTTTTGGAAATTTATCAAAATGCGAGAAAAAGTGGGTTTGACAATATTAATGTCGATTTGATGTTAGGACTTCCGACCCAAACTTTAGAGGATTTGAACCAAAGTTTGGCACAAATTATTTCATTGAGTCCAGAACATATTTCCTTATATTCACTCATTTTAGAAGAAGGAACCGAACTAGAAAAACTAATTTCGCAAAAGAAATTAGAAATGATTCCAGAAGATTTGGAGCGCCAAATGTATTGGCAGACAAAGAAAATTTTGGAGCAAAATGGATATTGTCATTATGAAATTTCCAATTTTGCCAAACCCAATTTTCAGTCAAAACATAACTTGGATTGCTGGAATCAGGAAGAATACATCGGTTTTGGCGTTGCTGCGCATTCGTATGTGGATAAAAAGCGATTTTCAAATGTCGATACGTTAGAAGAATATCTAAAAAATCCTTCTAAAATTCTGCAAGAACAGCAAACCTTTGAAGGACAAGCCAAAGAATATATGATGCTTGGTTTAAGGAAAATACAAGGTGTTTCGATTTCGAAATTTGAGCAGAAATTTCAAATTCATCCGCTTTTTTATTTTCGATTTGAGATTAGCAAATTGGAAGAAGAAGAGTTGTTAGAAGTCGATTTGGACGAAATCAGACTCACGAAAAAGGGATTAGATTTGGCAAATTTGGTGTTTGAGGAGTTTGTGTAAACTTACGGAAATAAAGTGATAAATCAAAATTTTCAAAATTTCCACAAAAAACTATTGACAAAATCAAAATATGGGTATAATATATTAGCAGTCTAAGTTGATGACTGCTAATTTGTTTAAAGGAGATGAAAATGGCAGAAAATTTAGATAATCGAAAAAAGAAAATTTTACAAGCAATTATCGAAGAATACATTGAAACAGCCGAACCAGTCAGTTCCGGAAATCTTGTTAATGATTTGGATTGCAGCAGCGCTACCATTCGTAACGAAATGGCGGAACTTGAGCATATTGGTTTCCTAGAAAAAACGCACACATCGAGTGGCAGAGTTCCTTCGCAAAAAGGCTATCGCTACTATGTTGACGAACTCATTCG
This sequence comes from uncultured Eubacteriales bacterium, assembly GCA_948443845.1. Lineage (GTDB taxonomy): Bacteria > Bacillota > Clostridia > TANB77 > CAG-508 > Scatovivens. The sequence continues at coordinate 58,620 of CAOJUE010000010.1, forward strand.
AGAAGACAATCTAACCCAACAAGAAATGGAACTCATCAAAGCAAGGCTAGAGACCAAAGTAAACGGACTAGAAGATTTAGCCAAAATTGCAACCACAACTTTGTCAGAAATCACGCATTATACCACCGTTAGTGTCGGTCCAGATATGAACCATCACACGATTATCGATATCAAATTTATTTTGCTACGGAAGCAGGGTCTTAATGGCTGTTATTCTGACTGATTCAGGAATTATTCGAGAATCGGTTATCAAATTCGATGAAGATTTGGAACAATCACAAGTCGACGATTTAACCTATATTTTCAAAAATAAATTAGTCGGCAAACCACTCGAAAAATTCGAAGGACCCATCGAAGATTTTATCATGGCAGAAGTAAAAACAGGAATTGACATTATCCAAAAAATCATTGATGAAATCAATAAATTGCTTGACGAATCGAAAAAAGTATATTTGGAAGGTGCAGGCAAAGTAACCGATATGCCAGAATTCAAAAAAGTAGATGTTGCCAAAGATTTTTTAAATGTGTTAGATGCCAAAGATTTAGTGGCAGATGTGTTAAATACTGGAATTGCTGATAATATCAATGTCTATATTGGCGGAGAATCGGAACACGAAGAACTCAAAAATTTTAGCATTGTAACTTTCAATCATTTGCTAGAAGATAAAGACATTGGAACGATTGGAATTATTGGTCCCACCAGAATGGATTATTCGAAGGTGATTTCTGTGATGAAATATATTAGTAAAAAGTTAAATGATGATTTAAAAAATGGAAGGTTTTAAAAGGAGGTTTTAAATTGGAAGAAGGAAACGAAGAAAAAGTACAAATGGAAGGCGATTTGGAAGTTGAAAACGAAGCAGTAGAAACGCCAAAAACAGAATTAGAAGAAATGGAAGACAGATACAAGCGTCTTTTTGCCGAATTTGAAAATTTCAAAAAAAGAAGTGCCAAAGAAAGAGAAGGCTTATACAACATGATTACAGGGGAAGTTTTACTTGTGATGTTGCCAATTATGGATAATTTAGATAAAGCCGCATCGAGCGAAACAACTGACAAAAGTTACCAAGAAGGTGTCAACATGGTGGTAAAACAATTTGCCACAGCCTTAGAAAAATTCGGACTAAAACAAATTGAAACAATCGGCAAACGCTTTGATCCCGAATTACACGAAGCAGTTAGCCACATCGAAGATACTACAAAAGGCGAGCAAGAAATCGTCGAAGAATACCGCAAAGGCTATCAAATTGGAAGCAAAGTAATACGTCATGCTCTAGTCGTTGTAGCAAATTAACATAGGCATATGGTGCCACGTGTTCATACAATTAATTCGTTAATAATTAAAAATTATTATAAATCAAACAAAAGAAGACAATTTTATAAAATAAAAAATATTTTAGGAGGTTTTTAAAATGGGAAAAATTATAGGAATTGACTTAGGTACAACAAATTCATGTGTATCTGTTATGGAAGGTGGAGATCCAGTTGTTATCCCAAATAGCGAAGGAAATCGAACAACTCCATCTGTTGTTGCTTTTTCAAAAAATGGAGAAAGATTGGTAGGACAAATTGCAAAACGTCAAGCAGTTACCAATCCAGATAATACCGTTATCTCAATCAAAAGAAAAATGGGAACAAGCGAAAAAGTAAAAATCGAAGGTGATGAATTCTCACCACAAGAAATTTCAGCTATGATTTTGCAAAAATTAAAGCTAGATGCAGAAAATTATTTAGGAACCAAAGTAACGCAAGCTGTTATCACAGTTCCAGCATACTTCAGCGATAGCCAAAGACAAGCAACCAAAGACGCAGGTAAAATTGCAGGTTTGGAAGTTTTAAGAATTATCAACGAACCAACTGCTGCTGCACTTGCTTATGGAATGGATAAAGAAGCGCAAGACCAAAAAATCATGATTTACGACTTAGGTGGTGGAACATTCGACGTTTCTATTCTAGAAATTGGCGACGGAGTTTTCGAAGTGCTATCCACAAATGGTAACACACACTTAGGTGGAGATGATTTTGATAACGCCATCATTGATTATTTAGTTTCAGAATTTAAAAAATCAAATGGAATTGACTTAAAAGCAGACAAAATGGCTATGCAACGTCTAAAAGAAGCAGCCGAAAAAGCAAAAATCGAATTATCTGGTGTTCAACAAACACAAATCAATTTACCATTCATTACAGCTGATTCAACCGGTCCAAAACACTTAGATATTACTTTAACAAGAGCAAAATTCGAAGAATTAATTCATGATTTAGTAGAACAAACAAGAATTCCAGTAGAACAAGCTATGAAAGATGCTGATATCACAGCCGACCAACTTCACAAAGTATTGCTAGTTGGTGGTTCTACAAGAGTTCCAGCCGTTCAAGAAATGGTAAAAAGAATTACAGGAAAAGAAGCGGACAAAGGAATTAACCCAGATGAATGCGTTGCGATTGGTGCAGGTATTCAAGGTGGTGTATTGTCAGGAGATGTTAAAGACTTAGTATTGCTAGATGTAACTCCACTTTCATTAGGTATTGAAACATATGGTGGAGTATTTACCAAATTAATTGAAAGAAATACAACGATTCCAACTAAAAAATCGCAAATTTTCTCAACAGCAGGAGATGGTCAAACATCAGTTGAAGTTCACGTTTTACAAGGTGAAAGAGAAATGGCAGCCTACAACAAAACATTAGGAAGATTCCAATTGACCGGAATTCCAGCCGCACCTCGTGGTGTTCCACAAATTGAAGTAACTTTTGATATTGACGCCAACGGTATTGTTCACGTTTCTGCCAAAGACCAAGGAACTGGAAATGAGCAAAAAGTTGTCATCACAGCAAGCACGAATTTGTCAGAAGACGATATCAACGAAGCAATCAAAGACGCAGAAGCGCATGCTGCAGAAGACAAAAAGAGAAAAGAAGAAATTGAAGTCAAAAATAATGCAGAAAGTCTAGTATACAACAGCGAAAAAACACTAGAAGAATTGGGAGACAAAATCAGCGGAGAAGAAAAAGCAAAAGTAGAAACTGAAATTGATGCTACCAAAAAAGCATTAGAAACCAACAACGTAGAAACCATCAAAGAAGCAACCGACAAATTAACCAAAGTATTCTATGAATTATCTGAAAAATTGTATTCACAAGCAGGAAACGCAGCCGGAGCGCAAGGCGCAACCACAGAAGGCACAGCAGACAGCACCGAAGGCGACAATGTAGTAGACGCAGATTATGAAGTAGAAGACAACGACAAAAAAGAATAAAAAATGTAGGAGGCGATGTTCACATCGCCCCCAAACATATATTATATCACATTTTTGCCCAAATGTCAAATTGACATAATCTAAAAAATATGATATAATAAAAGGTTAGGCTATTTTTACATATATGGATAAGAAATTGTATATATATGTAAGGATAGAAAAGAGGAAAAATTCATGAAAAACGATTTAACAATTTCCCAAATGAAACAAATGCAATTTGAATTATACGAAAAAAACAAAGAAAAATGGAACGACATGGAACCAAATGCTACCAAAAATCATTTGTTGTATATGGTAGAAGAAATAGGCGAATGTATTTCCATCATTAAGAAAAAAGGCATTGACGAAATCATGAAAAATGAGGCAATTAGAAATCGTTTTACCGAAGAAATGGCAGATGTTTTGATGTATTACATAGAAGTTTTGAATCGATTAAACATCACTAGCGAAGAATTGTCAAACGCATATAAACAAAAACATCAAACCAATTTAAACAGAAATTACAGTGAAGACAACAAGAAAAAATACAATCATTAAAAGAGGGGGAAATAAAATGGCAAATTATATAAAAGATATCAGAAAGAAAGTGGGGCATGATGCTGTTTTTATGCCAGGAGTGGGTGCTGTAATATACGAAAATGGAAAAATATTATTGCAAAAAAGACAAGATGATGGAAAGTGGGCAACGCATGGTGGTGCAATGGAATTGGGAGAAACATATTTACAAACTCTAGAACGAGAATTAAAAGAAGAAATCAATATTAAGCCAATTAACCCCCAATTATTAGGAATTTATTCTGGTGAAAAAACATATCATGAATATCCAAACAAGGATAAAGTTTATGTAGTTTTGACATTATTTTTTATAGAAAAATATGAGGGGACATTGAAAGAAGATAATGATGAAGTTTTAGAATTAAGATGGTTTGACTTAGATGAGTTGCCTAAGAATATAAGTAATTTAGATTTTGAAGGAATAAAAGATATAAAGAAATTTTTACAAAATAGAGAAGTAATGATTAATTAAGGTTTTGGAGGTCTATGCAATGGCAAATAAAAGAGATTATTATGAAGTATTAGGTGTCAGTAAAAGTGCGACAGATGATGAATTGAAAAAGGCATACAGGCAAATGGCCAAAAAATATCATCCTGACGCCAATCCAGACAACAAAGAAGAAGCCGAAAAGAAATTCAAAGAAGTCAACGAAGCCTATGAAGTCTTGTCAGACAAACAAAAACGTCAAATGTATGACCAATTTGGTTTTGACGGTCCACAATATGGCGGAGGTCAAGGCGGAGGCTATTATTCTTATGGTTCAGGATTTGACGGATTTGGTGGTGGATTTAGCGGATTTAGTGATTTCGGCGATTTGGGAGACATTTTTTCTTCCTTTTTTGGTGGAGGCTCTAGCCAATCCAGAAATACCAATGCTCCGCGAAAAGGTGCGGATTTACGTGTAAATTTGACGATTACGTTTGAAGAAGCATATTCTGGTGTCGAAAAAGAAATTACATTAAACCGAAACGAAACGTGCAAGGCTTGTGGCGGAACCGGAAGTGAAAAAGGCTCGTCTCCAGAAACATGCGGAACATGTGGTGGAACAGGAAAAATTAAACAAGTTGTTACCACACCATTTGGGCAAATGTCGACTCAAAAAGTGTGTACAACATGTGGTGGAACGGGAAAAGTGATTAAAAATCCATGTATGACTTGCCATGGAAAAGGAATCAATCGAAAATCTGTGAAGATAAAAGTTAAAATTCCAGAAGGAATCGACGAAGGACAGACGGTTGTTTTAAAAGGCGAAGGAGAGCCAGGAAGTAATGGTGGGCCAAAAGGAAATTTGTATATTGTCGTTCATTTGAAAAAACATAGTATTTATTCAAGACAAGGAGAACATGTTCTTTGTGACATTCCAATTACTTTCACAGGTGCGACTTTAGGAACCGAATTAGAAATTCCCATGGTTGATGGCAAAAAAGAGACCTATAAAATACCAGAAGGAACGCAAACAGGAACAAGATTTGTAATAAAAAATAAGGGATTTAAGAGTGTGAATGGAAATTGGAGAGGCGATTTTGTATTTACAGTAAATGTACAAATTCCTAAGAAATTGACGGCAGAGCAAAGAAAATTAGTTACAGAGTTAGCTAAAACGATGAATGAGCAACCACCAGTAAAAAAAAGAGGAATTTTTGGGTAAAAGAAAAAAGCATTCATATAAACGAAACAAAAAGGCAAATTATGTGAAATTACATAATTTCCTGAATCCGTGAATCAATTAAAAGCAAAGAACCGAAAGTATTATAA
>CAOJUE010000011.1 GCA_948443845.1 uncultured Eubacteriales bacterium
TAATCTTAAAATAATTTTCACTTTTTAGGGTGTCCTAATCAAAAATTATTGACAGATTTTCGCTTCATTTCCTTCAAAATTTCCTTCTGTTTTTCGTCAATTCGATACGACTCTCTCATTTTCTGCAACGCTTTATTAAACGTAAACAAATCCAAATGATTTTGCGTTTGTAAATAATGCATCGCTTTTTCATTAAACTTAATTCCAATCTCTGCAATTGTCCAAGCTACTGCCATTTTCACATAATATCCATCATGCGATATTGGGTCTAATCTTTCCAAAACTTGGTCAACATATTCTTCTGTCAAATAATAATCTAACATCATAATAACCGCAAAACGCACGTCAAATTCTCGAGTAGAATTTAAGTATGGCAAAATAAAATCCCAGACTTTTGGCAAATCCTTCGGTTTGATTTTTAGCGTTGGGCAAAATGTATCCGAAATTGCCCAACTATCGATTTTGGGCACAAACCATTTCATTAATTGTAATTTTTCCTCAATTTCTATTTTGGCATAACCAATGACAAAACCTTGTAAAAGCACTTCTTCAAAGCAATTATAATCTGCATGTTTTAAAAATTCTTTCCAGTCATATTCTTTGACAATTTTTTGTGCTAGCTTGCGAAGTGCTGGCACTCGAATGCCAAGCATTTTCTTTTTGGTGTCTGGACATAGTTTTTGATTGAATTTTTGATATTCTTCGTCGGTTAGATTTTGTAATTCTTGTCTAATTTCATTTATCATTTTTTGCTCCTTTTTCTTATTGTATAATATTTTGCTTGCTATTTCAAGTGTCCTATGTTATAATTAGACTAATTTTATAGTCAAAGGAGGCTTTTTTATGCTAAAAAAGATTTGTGCGATTGGTACAGACATTACTTTAATGGTAATGTGGGTTATCATTATTGGCGTTATTCTTTTACAATTGGTATAAAAATTGAGGTACTTTGCTACTAAAATTACTATATTGTAATGTTACAATTTCAAGAAAGGAGGATTTTCCTATGTTGAAAAAAATTATCAAATTTTTTAGTGTTACTGAATCCAATAAAAATTGGGAAACTCCTGGGTAATATACTCTACGAGTTTTCATTGCAATTTCCTGCATTGTTGTCATTTGGGAGCTAGTGTGTAGTGCAATATTTCATTAATTTTTTTCAGTAACCCTCAGAAAAGCACTTCTCGAGCTTCGAGTAGTGCTTTTTTTATTAAAACTTGACAATTAAAATATAGTATAATAAAAACAAGAAATGACAATCCACAAACGTGGTTTGCCGGTTAATGTGAACACACATCGGACCTGCAAGTACAGATGCGTGTTCGTTTTTTTATTCCTTATTCATAAATAGTTAGGGAAATCCCCAACCTTTTATTATATCACATTTATGTTAATTTGTCAACTTGACAAATCCAAAAATCGTGCTCTCATTTGAAATTACTAGATTGTAACAACCTATGAATTCCCAAGGTCGAACCAATCGACAGCATAAATATCACATAAAATACATCGATGTCTGCAAAATAACTAATTAAGCTAAGTCCAGAAAATACAACTACTTCTGTGAAACACAGGCTCATTTGCCCAACGGTTGATAAAAGTGTGTTGTCTTCCTTGGATTCTTTGATGATGTTTTGGATATTCGTTTGTAGTGTTGTTTCGTAAACTTTTTCAAAATTGTCGCTAAGCGCTTTATTGAATGCAATTGCCATTTTGTTTTTGGTAAATAGGAAAATTGCTGTTATGAAACTTTTTAGAATGGTTACAATATGGCTTGTTTTTCTTGTGTTTTTGTCTGTTAACTTTCCGAATTAATGTTACTGTTATGATTTGAATAAGCAAAGACACAGTAATAACGGCCGTAAATGCTACGAAATCCTGTAAAACAAGATAAATATATAATGGCACAAATAATCTTTCGATGACATGATTGGTTCTTAGCGCATAAATTGCTTGATAATTATTTTTGCTTTTGAAGATGTATTTTATTGTTTCTTTTAATACATTCTTGTTCATTATTTGAGGCTTATAGTCGACAATCGCTGTACAGAAATAATCCAGCACAAAAGCAATTGCTATCAACAAAAGAACGAGTGTGTTATTTTCTGACACAATTCCCCAAGCAACCACAACACTTGCTAAAGCCTGTCCGCAAATACGAGCAATATTTCGCATACTATTGTATCTTCCACGATGCTCGCTTTCTACATATTGACTAGAAATTGCATCTTCTATTGGATTTGACAATGCTCCAGGTAGGCTCATAACAATTAAAAATAACAGTAGATTGTTTTCTGCTCCATTTTGAATCATGAAAATTCCTGCCATTCGCAAAAGATTTGCCAAAAGAGTACAACTTGCAATTCCATGTTTGGACGCTACTTTCAAAAACAACGGTGAGCACAATCCCATAATCCCAAAACGCAAACCATAAAGCAAAAGAATGAGATAGAGTGGCATTCCGTTTTTGTATAGCATCACAACACCAAATATGTCAATAAAGGAATTACCAAAGGCAAAGAAAAATTGGGTTAAATAGAGCCATTTGTATTGAATTTTGTAAAAATATTCCTTCATTTTTTACGTGTATTCTTCCTTTCTAACATTTCGTAAAGCATATTTTTCGTTATCTTGCATTTCATTATTGAGTTCTACCGAATTTAGTTCGTATAAAATCAAAAGCATCGCAAAAACAATCATCATAATCGTGGTATTTTCGATAAACGCCATTAAAATAAACAAACTTTGGCTAATCACTCTTCCGATAAATATTGAAAATTCTAATCCCACAAAATATTCGACTTTGTATTGTTTCCTTAATTCTTTTTGATTGGATAAGTCAAATTGATTGTTGCTGTTAATCATTTCTGTTAAATTTTTCGAAATCGTTTGCAAAAAATTAAATAAAACAACTGTAAGCATATTGCAATTTACAATCATTATAAAGAGTGATGTTACTGTAAAAATAGTTGAAATTTTGATATTGCGACTATAATTTTGTGGTTTCATAACTTTTGCAAACAACATTCCTAGTAATACTGTTACCATACTAAATACAGCGGTAAAAATTCCCAAACGAAAACTATTGGAAAATATTTTAATGATGTAAATCATAACAATGCTTGAGAATGCTCCTTCAGAATAGGTTAATCCATTATAGATTTCCATTTTATACGATTTTCGAATGCTAATTTCTTTGTTTACAATCTTGCTATATTCTTTTAAATTTGTTTTATTTTCTGTTGGTAAATTGTTATCTTTAAATTGAAAGGACAAAACAATTCGAATTGCTACAATGGCTAGAACAATCAACACTGCATTTAAAAATCCTGCTGTAAAAATGTAAGTTCCCATAAAAAGTGGAAATATCATGTCGAGTATCGATTTAACTGCTGTATAAGTTCCCTTAAATTTAGCTCTTTCTTCATTGGCAATTCCATCTGATTCAAACATATTGTAAACGGAAAAATAAAATCCTTCTTCTAATCCATATAAAACTCCAACCAAGTAAATAAAATCGACTACTTTTTCTTTAAGTAGCAAAATCGTTAAAAAATACACAAAATCTAATATAATTCCAATTCGCAATAATGTTACACGATGTTTGGATTTTGCGATGTTTCGCACACTAAATATGGTGAAAAATATAACCGCAACTGCTACTAATTTGTAAATTCCAAGTGGCAAGATGTTGCTATCAGATAATTCTAAAAAATACAGTACTAGAAAACTATCTATAAATGTTGTTAGTATACATTTTAGGACTCTTAAGTAAAATAATACTTTATAATTACTCATTCGTTTTCTTTTTTTCCTCCACAAATTCAATATCTTCTTTGGCATATTGTTCTGGCTTTAAGCCAAATCTGGTTCGCATATAGTCTAAAATTAAAATCATCAAAGCAAGTGATATTAAACCTGCTATTAAAAATGCATTTTTGATGTTAATGACATTTAGCAAGAGTCCTCCTAAAACGGACATCATACTTGCTACTACTCCGCCAATAAATTCGTAGGCAAATGTAATTTTGTTTCTCATTTCTGGTGTACTAAAGTTTTTCAAATATTTGTATTCTAATATGTACCAAATTGATTTGGTCATTTGAACGAAACAATACATTAATAAGATAATTGGTATTACTGCATTTCCCGAAAACCTTCGAACGATTACTCCGCACCAATAGATAACTAGAAAGATAAACCAACGTCAAAAATGTCAAAAGTCGGTTTTTGAACTTTTTTTCCAATGTTGGAATTAAGTTGACTGAAACACCACCAATGAAGGTAAGAATTGCAAAAATCATGGAAAATTGTTCTTCTCCGAATGCCTATGTCAGTTAGTAAATCGCCTTGATAGGTGTCAAAAATATCAATAATTCCATAAAAAACAGCACCAAATAATATGTAAGATTTCATTCTTTTGGACTGAACAATAAATTTCATGGAAATTTTTAAGTCATTGGCATATTCTTTTACAATATTTTTTATTTTTCCATTTTCTATTTCTTCAGGCTCATAAATTTCCTTAAAAAAGAAAGATAAAATCGTGGAAATAAGAATAAATCCTAAGCAAATCCAAATAGGCAGAGCATTATTTACCACAAACAAAAACCCCGCCATAAGTGACGCAATTCCGTCTAGAATATAATATAAGCTTCCACCTTTAGCATCTAATTTTGTATACAATCCATCTCCACCACGTGTTGCAACCGAATCATAAACAAGATTGGATTCTGAAATTTGTTTCATGTTATAGCCCATTGAAAAAATCAAATTTGCTAAAATAACACTAATTGCTCCTGGCAAAAATAGCAATGATAAAACATAAAAAATCAGTAAAATATTCCCTAAAATGATACTTTTTCGTTTTCCTAATATATCACAAACAGCAACTGCTGGAACATACATGGCGGTGCGAAAAACAATGTATAGACCGTTAATTAATAAAATTTCAGAGGCTGTCAAACCTTTGGTTATGGTATAAAATAAGAATTCGATGGAATAGAAAAATAGTAAATCCCATGAAAACATTTTGTAGATTGGGTAAATTTGGGCATTTCTTCTTCGAGCTTGATTTTGCTGTTTGGTTAATTTCATTGTTTAATCCTTTCTGGGTTAATTAGTTTATAATATTCGCCTTGTTTTTTCATTAATTCGTCATGCTTTCCTTGTTCGATGATTTTTCCGTCTGCCATTAAAAGAATTTTATCACAATCTTTAATTGTAGACAATCGATGTGCAATGATAAAACTGATTTTATTTTTCGTAATTTCTTGAGTTGCCTTTCTAACTAGCATTTCTGATTTATAACTAAGTGACGCTGTGGCTTCGTCCAAAATAATAATTTCTGGATCTTCAACCATAACTCTTGCAAAATTGATGAGTTGTTTTTCACCATTCGAAAACAAATCGGTTTCACTGTTAATTCTAGTTTGATAACCATTTTCAAGCGTCATAATTTTGTCATGTAAATTTAGTTTTTGGCAAATTGCAATCATTTTCTCTTCAGAAATTTGCTTTTTAGCATAATTGATATTTTCAAAAACTGTTCCGTCAAAAATCACAACTTTTTGCATAATATAGCCAATTTTGTCTCGCAAACTGCGAATTTTGTAATGTTTATAATTTTCTCCGTTTATCAAAATTTGCCCATGTTCTAAATCGTAAAATCGGCATAGAAGATTGACAAGACTCGTTTTCCCACTTCCCGTTCTGCCGATCAAAGCCACTTTTTCATTTGCCCCGACTTGAAACGAAATTCCATTTAGCACGGTTTGATTTTCGTTGTACGCAAAATGAATATCCTGAAATTCGATTTTTTTCACTTCTTCCAATTCGATGCCTTCTTCGATATTTTCTTCTTGCTTTTCCAAGATTTCTAAGATTTTTTGATAGGAAATTCGACAAACATTTCGAATTTGAAATCCTTCAATAATCCATTTTGCATACGTTTCCGGCGACGAAATATATCTTGCCAAAATAACCAAAACGCCATAGGAAACCATGCCTTCCAAAGCATCAATGCCGCTTAAAACAATGGTTGCCACCAAAACAAACGAAACAATGTAATCATATAAACAAGTATATTTTCTGATATTTTTTTCGAGTTGTTGAACATTTTTCTCGTAACTTTTAAGCAAATTTTTCAAATCAGCCATTCTTTGCGCCTGTATTTCCAAGGATTTAATCGTCTCAAATCCATTGATTTGTTCATTGGAAAAATTCAAAATTTCGGCGTTGATTTTTCGTTTTTGCTCCGTAAATTGGAGCGATTTTTTATTGAAAATAAACGCAACTACAAAGCCGATGCAATAAATCAGCATAGCGACCAGAATAATTGGCACATTTAAGTACATCAAAACCGCCAATGTTCCAACTAATCGTAAAACACCGCCTGCGTAGGAACGGTCAATGCCATCCATATAATACTTGGCAACTTCTTTGGTGTCGTTTATCATATTTTCTAGAATGTCACCTGCTTTTAATGTGTCGATTTCAATTTGTTTCATGTTTTGCAATTTTAAAAATATTTTTTCGCGATAATCGGCTGCAATGTCTTTTTCCATTGTGGTTTCTGAAAAATCTTCATAAAACGTCGTAATCGCTCTTACAATATTGACAAAAATATAGGCAATTCCTAATTTTATGATTAACTGACGATTTCCACTTGGAATGGCATATTCGACCATGATAATCATAAAAGCAATAAAAATGACCACCATAATGCTTGTCAGGGTTCTTCCCAAAGTGGAATGAATGGCACTTTTTTTATAATTTTTAAAAATCTCTTGAAACATGATTATTCCTCGTTTTCTAGAATTTTATTTTGCGTCATTTCGATGATTTGCTTGTATTCTGGCTGATTTTCCATAAAATACGCGTATGTGTTCATCTGCATTTCTTTGTCATGAATGAAAATGACTTGATCACAAATCTGTGCGACATTGCTATCATGCGAAATAATAAGCATTCCTTTGTTGATTGTGATGATATTTTCTAGGATATTTCGTTTGGTGCGCGTGTCTAATTTGGATAGCGAATCATCAAAAATGATAAATTCATGGTTTGCCAAAATGTTTCTGGCAATTGCTAGTCTTTGCTTTTGTCCGCCAGATAAATTGTCTCCGCCGTTTTCAAGAATGGTATTGAAACCGTTTTCCATTTTTTGCACATCTTCGTAAATGTCTGCTACTTTCAGCGCCTGCTCCATTTCGCATTCTAGGATTTCTTGATTGGTGATATTTAGATTGCCCAAAATCGTGTCATGGAACAAATACGTATCTTGCAAAACAATTCCGATGTAATTTCGGATGCTTTTCGCACTTACTTCTTTTAAGTTCGTGTTTCCAATGAAAATATCGCCTTCGTATTCATAAAATCCCATTAAGGCTTTGGCAAAAACGGTTTTTCCAGAGCCGTTGTCTCCGACAATTGCAATGTTTTGCCCTTGTTTGATTTCTAAATTAATGTTTTCAAGGATGTTTTTCGTGCCTGCTTTTATGGTTACATTTTGAAATACGATATTTCCTGCCAATTTTTTGTCTTGCTTTTCATTTGCATCTTCTTTAGTTTCCATTAAATTCGATAATTTTCGGTAAGCCACTAGAAATTGGTTGACATCTTTTAATTTATCAACAGTGTCATAAATATAATCGGATATTTTCGTGGCTAAGGTTAGCAAAATGGAGACAGTTGCTAACGTCATTTTCCCTTGGACGACGAAAATTCCGCCAAGAAGCAAAATCACTGGTTCTTTGAAATTTCGGATGGTGTGTGTGCCAATTCCATAGACGGTTCTGCATTTTCCAAGTTTGATATCTTTTTTGCGATAATCTTCGTTTACCTTTTGAAAGTTTTCAATTTCTAAGTTTCTTCGATTGAAAATTTTTTGCATTTTGGAATTTTCTACGGTGTCTCTCGTTTTTTCAATGATTTGCTGATTGGCATCTAACGTGTCTTCTACCAGCGGTTTGGAGATTTTATAATACCAGATTGACAACATCACAATGAACACGCAAATTACCAAAACAAAAACACCAATTACCGCATTTAACTCGAAAATCTGGGCAACTGAAAAACTGACGATAAAAATCGTATCCAAAAATAAATTGAGTTGCGAATAAAAAAAGTCAGCATAAACCGTGGCGTCATTGTTCACTCTTTGAAGGACGTCGGAATGGTTGATTTGGCTGAATTGCCCATATTCTAGTTTGGCAACATGGTTTAAAATCGTGTATTTTACGTTTCGATTGATTCTCAAATTAAATTTCATACTGATTTTGCTTCTCGCATATTGAAAAATAAAAATCAAAGTATTGACTAGCACAAGAATTCCTGCCAAAATTAAAATTTTGGCAATCCCGAGAGTCGTTGTAAAACAAACTTCGAATCCATTGTGGAATGGCTTCTTCTGCGCCCAGAACAACGCCGTCTAAGGCATACTGAATAAACATGGGAACATAGACATTTAGCCTAGAGCCCACCATCGTAAGAACTAAAATGAAAATAATATATTCTTTTGTTCCTTTTAGCGTTTCTTTTAAAAAATTGTATTTTTTGTTCATTTTCTTTGGCACCTATATTTTAATTAAACTTCCCAAATATTGCAGAGCTTCTTTTGTTTCTTCCTTGTTGAATCCCGCTGATGGTGTAAAAGTTAATTCACTAAAATAAATTTTTCCGTGAATATTGTATAAATCGACTCTTACATGCTTAAAACCTTTCGATAAATCCGTTGCTATTTTTAGCATATTTTCCAAATTTTGTGGTTTTTCTATGATTTCGTTTGTAGCATATTCTGGTTTCAGATACTCCAGCTTTTTCCATTGCAAATCATAATAGTCAAATCTCAAATTTGTTTGACGATTTACACAAACCACAATGCATTCTGGTTTTCCATCAAAACAATAGATTTTATAATCTGCTGGCACTTTTCCAGCCTCGCCTTCGATAAATTCCTCGCAAATAATGCGTGGTTCTATGTATCGGTAATGATATTCCAAATGCTTTCTGGCAAAATTTCTTTTTAAAGAAGCATTTAATTTTTGTTTTACATTTTCAAAATCAAATGAATTTTTATCAGTACAAATAAACACACTACCTGAATCATGATTGGTTTTCAAGACAAACTTTTCTGGCAATTTTTCAAAGTCAATTTCTTCTGCCTTTTGGTAGATGCCATATAACTTAGGCAATAAATCTTCATACCCTTTTTGTTTGATAAAATCTCGAACCAAATATTTATCCGTCAATTTTGCTTCCTTTTTTCCAATTTCTTTTATCATTAGATAATGAATTTTCTGGTTAAAATCCTGTGGATTTTTCAAATCTAATTCTTGTCCCATTTTCTGTTTATAATAAATTTTGTGAGCCAATGTTTTTGGAAAATAATATAATAATTTGGTGTTCATTTTTCGTTTCTCCTTTTCTTCCATTTTTATTATACTAATAATGAAAAAAATGTGCAAGAAAAAACGACAGAAAATGTAAATTTTGTGTCGTTTTTTTGATTATTCTCTTTCTTTCACCTTATCTTCACTTCTTCTCTCCCTCGCCTGCTCCCCAAGAACAGATTCCATTGCCTTCCCAATTCTGGTTTCCAAACTGTTTGGCTTCTCTGATTGCAATTTTGCAATCAATTGCAAATTAGGCTCAAAACCATATCTTTGAAACAAATCTGGATGCAAAGTCTTTAGCGTCTTTGAATTCTCAATAAGTTCACATAATTCTTCTGGATTGTTATAAACTACCTCTTCTCCATTAGTAAGCTTTTGATGAAAAGCTAATCCTATATCTGCCATTTTTCTCAAAGCACAATGTGAATCCACATCATTTACCAAAGCATTTCCTAGTTGTGAGGCCTTATACGCATCTCCACAAATTCCATAAACAACGCCTCCATCATGAACTCCACATCCCGCAAAATCCTTAGAACGAATCTCCCATATTTCCTTTAAAGTTTCTTTGTTAATTTCATAACCTTCTTCTGCATATTTTGCTCCCAGTAAAAACACATTCGTCATCTCAAACGCATTTGGATCTTTTGCCCAATCCTCTTTTTCTCGATTTTCTTTAATCCAATTCAAAATTCCTTCACTTCTTTCATTAAATTGCTCAGGATAAATATTATCTCTTAAATTTCTATATTCCATACCTAATATTCCTTTCTTTTTTAGGAATATTATTTGCATTTTTTTCGTTTATTGACAAGCAATTCTTGGACCCCATTCCTTTATTTTCCTTTTTGTCTGCTCATACCCTTGTTCATATAATTCATCCACTTTTCGAAAATCCAACAAACCAACATTATTATGCTCGATTTCCAACAAAAAATCCGTTCCATCCCACTCATAACGTGCCAATTCATGGCACAAAATCCCAAATGATTTATCCAAAACCTGAATCACATTATCACAGCATTTTTTCGGCGTTTTATCCACAAAAACAATGCTCAAAACCTTATCTGCCCCAATTCTTTTTGTTTCACGCCAAGGCAAATTTTCCGCAACGCCACCATCAATCAAAAGCGTATTTTTGTATTCGCATGGGCAAAAAACACCCGGATAACTGCAACTTGCCTGAACCGCCGTTCCAATATCCACGCTGTTAATATATTTGATGTTTGGCTCATTTTTTAGAGTTTCCCCAGAATGAAACACATACAATTCTTCTGTGTGAACATTCACAGTCGGAATAATCAATTTTCTTTCAATTTGGTTGATATTGTAAATTCCCTTTTTCCCACAAAGTTTATGTGCAAAATCGTAAATCGTTTTCCCGCTATTTAAGCCAGTTAATCTTATTTTTCCCGTTTTGACAAAATGTTTGCCAATATTCCAAATATTTTGAAAATCCCAATAGCCAATTTTTTTGGCATATTTTTTAAACGCTTGATAAATTTCATCGGTTGTATAACCACAAGCATACAAAGTCGCCACAATGCTTCCAGAAGACGTTCCAGAAATATAATCAAAATGGATTCCGGCCTCTTTCAGCGCCTTAATCGCGCCAATGTGCGCTGCACCTTTGATTCCGCCACCAGATAAACATAAACCTAATTTCATAAAAATCACCTAGAATATCATATTCTAGGTGAGCTTATTGGGTTACCCTATATATTTCTTGCAATATAAAAGCAAAGCCTTATTATATCGTGAGGCTTTGTTAAGTTATTTTGCAAAAAAATTGTCTTAAAAATTTTGAAATAAGCCTTAAAACGCACTTAAAATCCATTTTAAGGCAATTTTGTTCTCAGTAATGATTTATGTCCATTTTTTCAAAAAACCCTCATCATGGGCACTCTAAATCGCTATTTTAAAAATCAATTTTCTTGAGGCCTCATCTTTTTATAGCATTTAAATTCACAAAAAGGCACTTTAAATTGATTTTCTGAATTTTTTAGTCATTTTCCTCTATTTTTTAGAGTTATGCCCTAAAATGACGTTTTCCGATTTCTTCTTCCCATATTCCTCCAAAAAATGCACCGTCTTCCCGCCTTTTCGATACGAAATCAAGGTATCTAAATTGACATTTTGCGTGCTTCGAAAAATATTGATATCAATATTTTCATATTTTTTGCGCAATTCTCGAATGAGCATTTTCACTTCTTCGCGCTTCGAACGCCCATCTTCATTTTGACAACTCGTATAATGCTCCGTAAATCGGCAAGCACACTGAATAAATTCCAAACCATTTCGCTTCATCCAACGAATGATATTTTCCTCTTTTACATAATACATTGGACGAATGAGTTCCATCCCTGGATGAGATGTACTGCAAACTTTTGGCATCATTGTTTGCATTTGTGCGCCATACAGCATTCCCATCAAAGTTGTTTCAATCACATCATCAAAGTGATGACCAAGTGCAATTTTGTTGCAACCCAGTTCCTTGGCTTTTTCATACAAATACCCTCTTCGCATTCTGGCACAAATGTAGCAAGGATTGTCCTCAATATTAACGACACAATTAAAAATGTCAGTTTCAAACATCGTAATCGGAATATTCAAAATTCTCGCATTTTCTAGGATTTTCTGCTTATTTTCCTCATTATAACCTGGATTCATCACCAAAAACACCAACTCGAAATTCACTTTACGATGTTTTTTCAGTTCCTGAAAACATTTTGCCATCAACATCGAATCTTTTCCACCAGAAATGCAAACTGCGATTTTATCGCCTTCGGCAATCATTTCAAATTCTTTGATTCCTTTGACAAATTTCGTCCAAATTTTATTGCGATATGTCGTCACAATACTTTTTTCGATTTCTTCATATTTTTCCATTTATGATATCCTTTACAACCTCTCCTGCCATCATAAGCCCTGCCACAGATGGCACAAATGAGATGCTTCCACATATTTTACTTTCTACTTTAATCGGTTCTTCTTTGGAATATACCACCTTTAAATGCGGAATGTTTCTTGCTTTCAACTCTTTTCGCATAATTTTGGCAAGTGGGCAAACACTAGTTTGGTAAATGTCTGCTATTTCAAATTGGCTTGGGTCTAATTTATTGCCTGTTCCCATGCATGAAATAATGGGAATTTTTAAGACTCTCGCTCGCACCGCTAATTCGATTTTGGCAGTTACGGTGTCGACGCAATCTACGATATAATCAATGGTATTGTCCAAAATGCTAGACGTTTCTGGCATAAAAAATTCCTGAAAAATCTCTACTTTTGCCTCTGGATTGATTTCCAAAATGCGTTCTTTGGCGATTTCCACTTTGGGTTTTCCTATTGTTTTTGTTGTGGCAATTAATTGCCTGTTCAAATTCGTAATATCTACTTCATCTTTATCAATCAACACAAAATTTCCGAACGCCTACCCTGCATAAGGCTTCCACGACATACGAACCAACTCCGCCAATTCCAAATACAGCAACTTTGGCTTGTTGCAATTTTTGAATTGCAGATTTTCCGATTAATAATTCGGTTCTTGAAAATTGATTTTGCATAGCAAATTCTCCTTTTGCAAATTATATCATAACGGATTGAGAATAGCAATAAAAAAGAGCAGGAATTCCCACTCTTCTTTTCGTTAAGCATTGTAATAACTACGAAAGTTTTTCTCTCAAAAGCTTCTGACTGGCTTCATCAATATAGTAACTACCATACATTGATAAACTGCCCAGAAATCTTGATGAGCCTGCCGGTTCTTTCATTGGCAATCCCTCATCATAAGAGGAGTGTTCCTCTCTTTTGTAAGCATATCTTTTTTCAAGTTCTTCCATTTCTTTTTCATACATCGTCATGGTCTATCCCTCCTAAATTACTTTGCAAAACAAATTACTATACTTAACTGTTTTATTATATCATACTTAAATGATATTTACAAGACACTTTCTATTAATTTACCTTCTTATCTTACTTCAAATCCTGCTTCTTCAATCACTTCTTTTATTTTATCATCTTCAATTTCTTTCGTTGCTTCTATTGTCGCAGTTTTATCTTCTAAACTGACTTCAACTTTTGTCACACCTTCTAGGCTATTTAACGCTTTTTCTACACTCATTTTGCAATGATTACATTGCATTCCTTCGATTTGAATTGTTTTTTTCATGATTTTTTCCTCCTTATTTGATTTTTGGTTTGTGATTTTTGCGGTGGTTGAGGGTTGGTCAAGACCAAGCCCTACGGGGCAGGATGTTGGTATGGTTTGTGGCTTAAATTTGCGTAATCGCAATGCGTTTGTGACAACGCATACGGAGCTTAGACTCATCGCGGCTGCGCCAATCATGGGATTTAATTTTAGACCAAATCCCAAATAGAACACGCCTGCGGCAATGGGAATTCCCACACAATTATAAAAAAACGCCCAAAATAAATTCATTTTGATATTTCGTATCACGGCTTTACTCAAATCAATCGCAGTTACCACATCTTCCAAATTATCTTTTATCAAAACGACATCTGCCGAATCAATCGCAATATCCGTTCCAGAGCCGATTGCTAAACCAACATCTGCTCTCATTAAAGCTGGACTATCATTAATTCCGTCTCCCACAAAAGCAACTTTTTTGCCTTGTTCTTGCAATTTTTGTACTGTTTTTTCTTTGTCTTGTGGCAAAACTTCAGAAATTACATTATCAATTCCTAAAGATTTACCAATCGTTTCAGCCACGACGCGATTATCACCTGTAAGCATAACAACTTGTTTTTTTCTTGCTTTTAAATTTTCAATCGCACGAAAACTAGATGTCTTTATCGTATCTGCCACCACAATTGCGCCAAGAATTGTTTGTTCACTTGCAAAATACAAAACCGTTTTGCCTTGTGCAAAAAAATTCTCTGTTTCCTTTTTTATATTCTGCGTAAAGACGCCGTTTTCCTGCATGAAAGCCAAATTTCCACCAAAATACATTTTCCCATCAATTTTGCCTTTGACACCTCTTCCAGAGATACTACTAAAATCTTCAACTTTTAATAACTGGATTTTCCTTTGTGTTACCTCTTCCAAAATCGCTTCTGCCAAAGGATGTTCGGAATTTTGCTCCAAACTTCCTGCTATTTGTAACAAATGGATTATTTCACCTTCGCAAACTAAATCAGTAACCTTTGGTTTTCCTTCTGTAATTGTTCCTGTTTTGTCAAGCACGACGGTATTTACCAAATGCAATAACTCCAGACTTTCCGCCGATTTGATTAAAATTCCATTTTCAGCAGATTTTCCAGTTCCAACCATAATTGCAACAGGTGTCGCCAAACCTAAAGCACATGGACACGAAATCACTAAAACAGCAATGGCAATGCTTAAGGCAAATTCAAAACTTTGCCCTTGCAATAGCCAAAAAATTCCTGCCAAAACCGCAATTGTTATCACACAAGGCACAAAAATTCCGCTTACTTTGTCGGCTAATCTGGCAATTGGCGCTTTCGAATTTCCGGCTTCTTCGACTAATTTGATAATTTGCGAAAGAGTTGTATTTTCGCCGACTTTGGTTGCTTTCATTTGAAAAGAACCGTTTTTATTGATTGTTCCAGAAATCACCGAATCACCAACTGTTTTTTCAACTGGAACACTTTCTCCTGTGATGCTCGCTTGGTCAACCCACGAACTTCCTTCTACAATCACGCCATCAACTGGAATTCCACTCCCTGGCTTAATCACCACGATATCGCCCATCAAAATTTCGCCGTGCATCGATTTCTATTTCTTGGTTGTTTCGTAAAACAATGGCAGTTTTGGGTGCTAAATTCATTAGTTTTCGAATGGCATCACCTGTTTTTCCTTTGGATTTTGCTTCTAGAAATTTTCCAATCGTAATCAAGGTTAAAATCGTTCCTGACGATTCGAAATATAAATCTTTTGAAAATTTTTGAGCTAACTCAATTTGCTGGTGTCCTAAACTATAACCAATCCTGAAAATAGCATAAATTCCATAAATAATTGCAGCTAAACTGCCAATGGCAATCAGCGAATCCATATTGGGCATTTTTTTCCATAATTTTTTAAAACCGCTAATAAAATAATTTCGATTGACGTACACAATCGGAAGGACTAGCAAAAATTGCGTAAATCCAAAGGTAATTGCATTTTCTGTTCCGTGAAATGCATTTTTCACAAATTGTGGAATTGGCAACCCAAACCATTCATAAAACATGTGATACATGGCAATATACATTAGTGGAATCCAAAAAATAATGGAAATAATTAAGCGATTTTTCATGGATTGGATTGCTTCTTGATTGTCAACTTGTGGTTCGTTTTTGACATTTTTTGCTTTTTCGGGCTTGGCAACATTTGCCCCATAACCTGCGTCAACTACTGCTTTTATGATTTGGTCGTTATCTAAAATGGTCTCGTCATATTCAACTACCATCTGATTAGACAACAAATTGACATTAACATTTCTCATGCCTTCTAATTTCGAAACTGCTTTTTCGACGTGTGCTTGACAACTACTGCAAGTCATTCCTTGGATAGCAAATTTGACTTTCATATTCAATTTCTCCTTTCTATTTATTGTATCATTTCTAACTCTTTTAATTTATCTTCTAATGTTTCATTACCGGAAAGCACTAATTTTCTCGCTTTTTTGGATTCGAAATATTTCACATCGTTTTGAAAATTTTGATTCATTTTTCCAATCCACTCTTGGTTGGTGTTTCTATTTTTATAGCGTTCCAAATAAATCGTTTTACTTTTTACAGTTGGATAACATAAAAAATATTCAAAATTTATTTTCTCGAAATATTCTATAATTTCTCGAGACGCCGGAACCAAAACAATATCATATTGCTCTAGCGCTTCAAAAATTTTGGAAATATAGTTTTCAGGCCATTTTGGATTTAGCGTTCTTCCCTGCAAAAAACCTTTTAACTGCTCAAACGCTTTATTCTCCAATATTTCCTTTGGATACGTGTATTTATACAATAAATGGTCTAAATCCATGATATTCGCATATTTCTGCGCTAAAACCGTTTTTCCAACACCAGCCATACCTGCAATTACAATTCCTTTTGCCATAATTTACTCCCTATTTTACAATTTTTCCGCCACCCAAAACCATATCTTCTATGTAAAAAACGGCGGATTGCCCTGGCGTGATAGCTCTTTGTGGTTCATCAAAAATTACTTTTATGTTGTCTCCATTTTGGCTAATTTTGGCATTTGCCATTTTCGAAGAATAACGTGTTTTTACTTGAACTTTCATTTCCTTTTCTATCTTATCAATTAATAATAAATTTATGCCTGATACTGTAATTTCTGATTCGTAAAGTTCCTTTTCCTCCCCCACGACAACTTCATTTTTTTCTGGATGAAATCCCAAAACAAACAATGGTACTGGATTGGAAATGCCAAGTCCTTTGCGTTGCCCAACCGTGTAATAATATAAACCGTTGTGTTTCCCTAAAATTTCGCCTTTGGCGTTTACAATGTTTCCTGATTTAGGCTTCAAATGTGAATTCGTTTCTAGAAACTTTTTATAATCTCCGTCAGGAATAAAACAAATATCTTCGCTGTCTGGCTTATTTGCTACTTTTAGGTTATGCTTTTGAGCAATTTGACGAATTTCGTCTTTAGTTTGGAAATCTGCCAAAGGAAATAAAATGTGCTCAACTAAATCTTGGGGCATATTCCACAAAACGTATGATTGGTCTTTTGCGCTATTGTTTGACTTTTTCAGAACCCATCTACCACATTTTTCCGAATATTCCGTTTTGGCATAATGGCCAGTTGCTAAAAAATCACAGCCTAATTCCTTGGCTTTTTCCCATAGAAAACCAAATTTCATAAATCGATTGCATTCAATGCAAGGATTGGGCGTTTGGCAATTGGAGTAACAATGAATAAAATCATCGATTACATGCTTTTGAAACAATTCTTTGCAATCATAGGTAAAATGTGGAATTC
Source organism: uncultured Eubacteriales bacterium (assembly GCA_948443845.1). GTDB lineage: Bacteria > Bacillota > Clostridia > TANB77 > CAG-508 > Scatovivens. The sequence continues at coordinate 17,359 of CAOJUE010000011.1, forward strand.
CAATTTGACGGCATACATTTTTGGCATCTAAATACGTATTTTTATTACAGCAACTACTACCTGCAAATAGTTCTAAAGTGGCACCAATTACTTCATAGCCTTGTTCTTTCAAAAGTAACGCCGAAACTGAACTATCCACGCCACCACTCATGCCTAGTAGGACTTTTTTATTTTTCATTTTTTGCTTCCTTTTCCTTCAAAATATCTTCAATGGTATGCCACGCCAAAAGCGCACATTTGACCCTTGCTGGCATGTTACATATATTGCGAAAGGCAATGGCGTCTTCTAATTTTTTAAGATTTTCTTCGTTTGTTTCTTCTCGTTTTATCATTTCGATGAAAGTTTGCACAATTTCTTTTGCCTCTTCGATGGACTTTCCGATTAAAGTATCAATCATAATCGAAGTCGAGGCTTGTGATATAGCGCAACCATGCCCCGTAAACGCCAAATTTTCAATCACATTTCCATTTAATTTGATTTCGAGTGATATTTCATCACCACAATTCGGATTATGCCCCATTTGGCAAAAATCGCATTTTCCCAACTTTTTCTTGTGACAGGAATTCATGCTGTGTTCCATAATTAAATCATTGTAAATATCGTTTAAATCGTCCATATTTTCCCCCTATTACTTCGTAATATATTTCTTAAACATCTCATATGCTTTCTTCAATGCCCAAACTAGGCGATCCACATCTTCCTTATCATTATAAAAATAAAAACTAGCGCGGCACGTCGAATCGATTCCAAGAAACCTCATAAGTGGCTGTGCGCAATGATTTCCTGAGCGTATGCAAACATTTTGGCTATCTAAAATGCTAGCAACATCATGCGGATGCACACCTTTTATGTTAAAGGAAATCACGCCAGAATGATTTGCTTCGTTTGGGGTCAAATACAGTGTCAAATAATCTAGTTTGGACAATTCTTGCCTAGCATAAGAAACAATTTCCTTTTCGATTTCCTGTATGGTATCATACCCAATTTTTTCAATATAATCAATCGCCGCACCTAAACCGATGACGCCTTCTACGTTTTGCGTTCCTGCTTCAAATTTGTTCGGAAGAGGTGCAAACGTTGTTTCTTGTTCGTACACATATTCAATCATGTCTCCACCCATTAGAAAAGGATTCATTTGGTTTAGCAATTCACGTTTTCCATACAAAACGCCAATGCCAAGTGGTGCAAGCATTTTGTGTCCAGAAAAAACAAGAAAATCGCAGTCTAAATCTTGGACATCAATTTTCATATGAGGAATACTTTGAGAAGCATCTACAATCACAACGGCACCTTTTTTATGAGCGTGCTTGATGATTTTTTTGACGTTATTGATGGTTCCTAAAACATTTGAAACATGCGTAATTCCGACGATTTTGGTTTGGTCTGTGATTTTGGTTTCGATTTCCTCGTCTGCTATTTCGAAATCGCTACCTATATACATATATTTTAGGTTTGCGCCTGTCACTTTGGAAACTTTTTGCCAAGGTACTAAATTCGAGTGATGTTCCATAATGGAAAGTACGATTTCGTCGCCATTTTTTAAATTTTCCATGCCATAAGAATATGCTAATAAATTGAGAGCTTCTGTTGCATTTTTGGAAAAGATGATTTCTTCTGTGTGCTTGCTATTGATAAAATGAGCAATTTTTTGGCGTGTATTTTCATAAATTTCGGTAGCTTCCATGCTCAAAGTATACGCTCCTCTATGCGGATTAGCGTTATATTTCTCGTAAAATTCTTGAACAGCATGGATTACTTGCAATGGTTTTTGAGAAGTTGCTCCGCTGTCTAGGTAGGTTATTTTTGAGTTTTGTAGAAGTGGAAAATCTTGTTTTAAATTCATTTCTTTTTTCCTTTCTTTTAATTTTCTGTAATGATTTTTTGTATCACATCATCTATATTTCCAGTTAATTGGATTAACTGAGGAAGTTGATAAAAATTAACGGTATTCTGGAGTTTAAAATCTTCTCCGTTTGCAGAATATAGGTAAATTTTTTTGCCCCATGCCAAAGCCATTCCTAATTCAATATGTGTTCCGCGTCCGCCTGGTAATAGAATTATCACAACATCTGAGTCGAAAATGCCTTTTTGCTCATGCATGGAATACGCGATTAAATCTTCTTTGGTCTCGTTCTCTTGAATCGAATTTGCCCAATTATAAGTATGTTCCCAGCCATATTCTTTTAATTTTTCAGCAAAAACATTGACTAATTTATAATTTTTAAAACTTGACCCTATGTAAAATTTCATTTTAAATTCTCCTTACGAAATTTCTGAATTTTTTCATAAACTTCATCCCAATTCATGACTCTTTCAATCTTTCCAGAGTCGATATTTTCATTCATTTTGGTCGTCATGAAATACGTTTTGATTCCGTTTTGTTCCAATTCTTGGCAAGTCTCAAAACTATCTTCAATGAAAATTTCAACGGCATTTTCTTTGCAAAATTGCAATTTATTCGAAGCTCCGATGATTAATTTATCGTAGGGAATGTTATGTTCTTTTAGCCTATTTCTCGTGATTTTTTCCGTGTCACAATTCGGAATTCCGTTTGAGCCTTGCTGTGATAAAATAGATTTGGTTTCCTTCGTTTTTCAATTTTTGAATGGTTTCAGGAGCATGTATCAATGGCTCACATTCTTGTAAGACATTTTTGTAATAGGTATCAAAAAAATGATATTTTTCTTCGTGATTCCAGCCATACAAGGCTTCTAAATAATATCTACTTTGGATCAAACCCCATTTTCCATTGCTTCCTTTTCTTCCTAAAACTTGTGTATCAAAAATTTCGGCGTATTTTAGCATTGGTTTTGCCATGTTTACGGTTGTGTCGTCGATATCGATTCCTATTTTCATATCTTCTCCTATTTCAAGACTTTCCTAATCTAATTTCTTTATCAAATAAATTCGGTTATCTTCTATCTTTTCTTGTTCTTCCACTTTCGTAAAATAAAACCCATTTTTTACCAAAAAACTTAGCATTTATCTTCGATTATTTCTTGTTTTTATCGTCAAATTTTGATATTCTTCTTGTTTTGCCCACTCAATTTGATACTTCATTAATTGCGTAAGCGCTCCCATTTTTCTATAATTTGGGTCAGTACCTGCTAGCCAACAATAAAAATTCTGTTTATCGTCCTTTATTTCTTCATATCCAATAATATAGCCAATAGGATGATTCATGTAATAAGCCACAATTATTAATTTTTCACGATTTTGGTATCGTTTTTCAAAATTTTCTTTTAATCCAATCTCTCATCCATTTCCTTCAAAATAGATTCTCTTAAGTCCTCATTTTCAATCTTCTCTAAAATCTTATGAAACCTTGCCCTTACCATCAATTTCATTGCTTCTTTTTTCTCCAGTCCACGGCTCATTACATAAAACAATTCCTTCTCGCCCATTTTTCCAGCCGAACTACTATGATTTCCTTCCACATCTTCTTCCGCACATAAAAGCATTGGCAAAGCAATGGATTTTGCCGTGTCGGACAATAACATACACGCCTCATTTTCATTTCCTTTCGCCTTTTTACAACCTTTCTTAAAATCAATTGTTCCCTTAAAATGCTTTTTGGCAACATCTTTTAACGCTCCCTGAATTTCCATTTCAACATTTGATTTTTCGCCTCGCAACTGAGCAATATAATTCAAATCAAACAACTGATTTTCTTTTCCCAAATAAATCGTATCAATGGCATTTTCAGAACAATTTCCATCCAAATACGAACTATAGTTCGTAACACTATTTTTTCCACCAAAGTCAACAATCGTGTAATGAATTTTCGCATTTTCCGCCACAATATTTTCCATTGTCATAAAATGACTAGAACACATATTCATAAAATTAACAAAAATCACATGAATTTCAGTATTTTTCTCCGCCACCACACGCAATCTTCCATTATGAAAACATTCCAAATTTTCTTTTGCCTCATATTTTACAATCACCGTTGCCTTCGCGTCTTCCTTTGCAATAATTTCGATATTTTCCACCAAACTCAAATTTTCTTCATCAAAATCAAAATCAATTTTCACTTCTTTTCCAGTTTTATCATCAATTTGCAAACGCAATTTTTGATTTGCATTTTCCTTGATTTGTTTCGTAAAAAAATCACTCAACCCAAATCGAGGCTCAAAATCACTACAATTTTCATCTACTTTTAGATTCTCACCTTGAATTGTTACACTCTCAAATTCCCCAATTTCTTCAGGAACCGTAATATTTTCCAATTTCAAATTATTAATATTAAAATTTCTCGACGTCCTAACTGGTGTTTCGTTTAATTTTATTTTTGGCATTTTTTCTCCTTTTTATTTTTGGTTAATTAAAATAAATTTATTGTCATTTCTAGGGCAGGAGTGGAACCCTGCCCCTACGGTGGGTTATCCGATGGTGCCTTCTAATTCTAAATTGATTAAATTATTCATCTCCACCGCATATTCTACTGGCAATTCTTTTGAAATCGGATACGCAAAACCTCTCACAATCATCGCTTTGGCATCTTCTTCTGACAGCCCACGGCTCATCAAATAAAAAATCGTTTTATCACTAATCTTCCCAATTTTCGCCTCATGCGAAAACTCCACCTCATCTGTCTGAATATCATTTACCGGAATCGTATCCGAAACCGAAATATCATCTAACATAAGCGATTCGCACGATACTGACGATTTCGAATTTTTCGCATTTTCGCCAATACGAACCAACGAACGATACGTGCATTTTCCGCCATTTTTCGAAATCGACTTGGCATTTACGACGCTTGCGGTATTTGGCGCGTTATGCACCACCTTAAATCCATTATCCAAATTTTGCCCTTTTCCGGCAAAAGAAATTCCCGTAAATTCCGTTTTCGCGCCCTCTCCATTCAAAATACTCATCGGATACAACATCGAAATTTTCGAACCAAACGAGCCAGATACCCATTCCATTTTCGCATTTTTGCCAACGATTGCCTTTTTGGTATTCAAATTGAGCATATTTTTCGACCAATTCTCAATCGTCGAATAACGCAAATACGCGTTATCTTTCACATACAATTCCACGCAACCTGCATGCAAATTGACTTTATTATACTTCGGAGCCGAACAGCCTTCAATAAAATGCAAACTTGCGCCTTCATCCACAATAATGAGAGTATGCTCAAACTGCCCCGATTCTGGCGAATTCAAACGAAAATACGATTGAAGAGGAATCTCCACCTTCACGCCTTTTGGTACATACACAAACGAACCGCCTGACCACACAGCAGCATGTAAAGCCACAAATTTATGGTCATAAATCGGAACGCATTTCATAAAATGGGTTTTTACCAAATCTGGATATTCTCGGACAGCAGTTTCCATATCGGTATAAATGACGCCTTGGTCAAGCAACTCTTGTTTCATGCTGTGGTACACTACTTCGGAATCATATTGCGCACCAACACCGGCAAGAGAGGTTTTTTCCGCTTCTGGAATACCTAATTTGTCGAATGTATTTTTGATGTCTTCTGGGACGTCTTCCCAAGAATTGTTCAATTTCGATTTAGGTCGCACATAGGTCGCAATTTCGTTCATGTCTAGTTCAGATAAATCCGGTCCCCAAGTTGGAAGTTCTAGTTTGTTATAGACTTCCAAGGCTTTTAGGCGTAACGCCAGCATCCAATCTGGGTCATTTTTCTGTTCGGAAATTTCTTCAATGATTTCCTTGGTTAGACCTTTTTTGATTTTGAAATCATATTCATCTTTATTTTTGAAATCATAAATATTGCGATTGATTTCGTCGATATTGGTTTTTGACATTGGTTTTTCCTTTCTGATTATGATTTTGTTTCGGTAAATCCTCCGTAGACGGACGATTGATAATCGCCCCATGTTTTAACGGTTGTAGTCCCTTGACATTTATGTTAATTTGTGGTATAATTAATTATATTATACTTTTGAAAGGAGCGGGAATTATGACCATGTTCTCTCGGTTTGAGGAACTTTCCTCAAATTTCTATGACTTTTTAACAGACTTTAATCCTCTTGGATGGCTTGAAGATTTTGTAGAAAACACTGGAATAATAGTTCCAATTATTTTTCTTAGCGTTTCCATAATGGTTCTTCTAATTAGTTCTGAGAAAGGTTAAAAAACAAGTGGGGAGACTGCAACTTAAGTCTCTCTTAATTTTTATATGCCTCATATCCATTCTCCTCTATTTCCCTTGCCAATTCTTGGTTCCCTGTTTTGACAATTCGTCCATTTACCAAAACATGCACAAAATCCACCTTCAAACTATGCAAAATTTTCGTATTATGCGTAATGATTAAAACGCTGTTTTGCTCATTTTTGAACATTTCGATGCCTTTGGAAACGGTTTTGATTGCGTCAACATCAAGCCCAGAATCGGTTTCGTCCAAAATGGCAAGTTTGGGATTTAACACAAGCATTTGCAAAATTTCATTTTTCTTTTTTTCTCCTCCAGAAAATCCTACATTTAGGCTTCTTTCCATGTTTTGGGGATTCATGTTGAGTTCTTCCATATATTTTTTAAGTTCGTCGCGAAATTCAAATACTTTGACCGATTTTCCTGTCATTTTGTTTTTGGCATATTTCAAGAAATTGGTCACCGAAACACCAGGAATTTCTTCTGGCAGTTGAAATGACATGAAAATTCCTTTTCGGGCAATTTCGTCGGTTTTCAAATTCGTGATGTTTTCATCTTCAAAAAGAATTGCGCCTTTTTGTTTTTGGTACATTGGATGATTTAAAATGGCATTAGCAGTTGTCGTTTTTCCAGAGCCATTTGGCCCCATAATCACATGAATTTCGCCTTTTTTGATGGTAAGATTGATTCCTTTTAGAATTTCCTTGTTTTCTGCATTGGCATATAAATCCTTTATTTCTAATAAATTTTCCCCCATAATTTTTTCCTTTCAATTTTTGTTGGTCCTTCGTGCGCAACATCGACATTTTTCTTTGGTTACGTCGTAATTGCAGTCTAGGTCTGCTAAATCTAAGACTTTGTGGATATACTTTGCAAGTTGATTAATCGTTTCGTCTTGAACGACCGATTTTATGTTTTCTGCTTCTGCTTTAGCTTGTTCTTCTTTTAAATTTAGCACATCTTTCAAAAATAGAAATACGATGTCATACGCCTCTAAAATCTTTTTGGCTAAGTCCTCACCAGTTTCTGTAAGTTCAATTGTGCCATAGGTTTCGTAGGTTAATAAGCCATTATCTTTAAGATTATGCACCGCTTTGTTGACACTGGCTTTGGTACAATTCATTTTTTCAGCAATATCGGTAATACGCACTCGTCCTGCTTGTTTTTTTAAGACATACATCGTTTTTAAATATTCTTCCAAAGATTTTGAAATCATATACATCTCCTTTGTTAATCTTGGTTAACATTATATCGTATTGTGGTTTGTTTGTCAAGGCTAACATTTAAAAAAATAGAAAGAGAGAAGTCTTGCAAATATGCATAGGCTTCTCTCATTTTTTATATAAACTTTTACACATATTTATTATACCACATTTGTAGCATCTTGTCAATATTTTTTTGATTTATTTTTGGGCAAACACCTGCACATAAACTTTTCCATAAGTCGGACTGTTTACCACACCAATTCCCGTATAATTGTACAAACCATTCAAAATATTGGCTTTATGCCCTGCCGAATTCATCCAGGCATTTACTGCAGCATGGTTGCTAGAGTTTCCCGCAATATTTTCTGCTGCACTTTTATAGGATATTTTAAAACTGTTTAACATATCAAACGGCGATCCATAAGTTGGCGAATTGTGCGAAAAATAATTGCTCGATACCATATCTTGTGCTTTTATTTTCGCAACTCTTTGCACTTCCGAGTCCACTTTCAAAGCAGTCAAACCATTGTTTACTCTTTGCTCATTTATCAAATCAAACACTTCCTGCTCATCTGGCGTAAGTGCTGCTGACATTGTGTTTCCTGAATTAGAACTGCCTCCTACTGAATTATTCGTATTGGGATAAATTGGTTTGACATATTTTTGACTAACCGCTCCAATATAATCGCCTTCAATTTGTACAATATACCAACTTCCCATTCCTGCAAAAATGCGGATATATTCATTTTTTCGCACCTGAGCAATCACATCATACTCGGTAGAAGGTCCACTTCTGACGTTTAATAAGTCTGCTGTAACAAGTCCTGTGGCAAAATCGACCTCATAATAATGTTGCATGGCAAAGGTTTTGGACACCGCCAAAATGCCAATACTAAAAATCAGCACAATGGAAATACCTATTTTTAATATTTTCTTGTATTTTCCAAGATTAATCACGCGCATAAAAAACTCCTTACATTCATCGCTTTTTTCTATGTTTATGCAATGAATATAAGGAGTATGCCTTAAAAATTATGTTTCATTTATTATTTGTAGGATCATTTCTATTATATTAAAAACAGAAGTTAGCGTAATATCTATCTTTTCTAAAAATTTACTATCCTGCAAAGATTGAAATATATCGCAATCTAAAATTGCAGGTGTTTTAAATCTAATATAAACTGTACTAGATTTGATTATAATTTCAAATTTTACAGTTGATTTTTGCATATATTTTGTGATTTTATCAACCAGATCTGAACTATCTTTTATTCGATTTGATTTGATAACAGCAAAAATACCTTCAAATACTGTTCTAGGCAATATGTTGCGATCTCGTATTGTCGTAAGAACACTAGCAAGCATTATTTCGCCATTCTCCTGCTTTTTTAACATTAAATTACTTGAATAATATTTAGAAAATTCCTCAAATCCTGCTTCTTTGTAGATTGTTTCAGCTATTCCCATTTTATAATCAATCTTTGGAGAATAACTTCGTATCAATGGAGCAATTATTTCTTTTTTATAACTAGTTTTGTAATGTCTAATATCCTTCCATAAAACGATTTTCACCAACAACAAAATGATTATAATTCCTATCACAAATAATTTTATATCTCTAGTTATAGTAATTGCAAGAAGCCAAATAATATACGCAATTGCAAATAAAAATATCTTATTCACGCATTTTTTTCTTGCCTTTTCTAATTCTGTTACATTTAAAATTTCTTCAAAATTTCTCATTTATCTCACATAATTTTCCACTTCATCTTCTATTTTTGCAATAAATTCATCGATTTCCATCGCGCCAATATCGCCATCTTTTCTGGAACGCACACCAACTTTTTGACTTTCAACTTCCTTTTCGCCCAAAATTAACATATATGGAATTTTCTGAAGTTGTGCTTCACGAATTTTATAACCAATTTTTTCTTGTCTGTCATCTAGTTCCACGCGAATTCCTTTTGCCTGCAATTTTTTTACCACATCTTTGGCATATTCCAACTGATTATCTGAAATCGCCATAACTTTGACTTGAACTGGCGCAATCCAAGTTGGGAAGGCTCCGGCAAAATGTTCGGTAATAATACCGATAAATCGGTCAAATGAGCCAAAAATTGCTCGATGCACAAGCACTGGAACTTTTTTGTCACCATTGGAATCAATATAATGCAAATGAAATCTTTGTGGCAATTGAAAATCAAGTTGTACCGTTCCCATTTGCCATTTTCTACCTAAGCAATCTTTCATTTGGATATCAATTTTAGGTCCATAAAATGCGCCATCGCCTTCGTTTATGTCATATTCGCCTACACCACAGATTTCGTCCAATACAGCTTTCAAATCACTTTCAGCTTTATTCCAAACTTCCAATTCTCCCATATAATCTTCTGGTCTGGTTGATAATGTAATTTTGAAATCCAATCCAAATACACCATACAAGTGTTTTGCAATTTCAATAATATCTTTGATCTCTTCTCCAATTTGCTCTTCTGTAATAAAGTTATGTGCATCATCTTGACGGAACATTCTTACACGGAATAACCCATTCAATTGCCCCGATTTTTCATTTCTATGAATGACATCAATATCGTTAAAACGTAGTGGTAAATCTTTATAACTTCTTAATTTTGAAGCAAATATTTTAATCGCATTCGGACAGTTCATTGGTTTTAATGCTTGCTCTTTTCCGTCTGAATCGGTTAAAACAAACATATCTTCTTTATAGTGATCCCAATGTCCAGAAGTTTTCCAAAGTTCACTACTGTTTAATTGTGGACCTGAAAATTCCATATAGCCTCTTTTTTCGTGTTCTTTTCTCCAAAAATCAATTAAAATATTCATCATTTTAAAGCCTTTTGGCATCCAATAAGCCATTCCTGGCGCTGTTTCGTCAAAGAAAAACAAATCCAATTCTTTTCCTAATTTTCTGTGGTCTCTCTTTTTGGCTTCTTCCAACATATTCAAATACTCTTCTAACTGACTTGCCTTCGGAAACGAAATTCCATAAATTCTCTGTAACATCTTATTATGTTCATCACCTCTCCAATATGCCCCTGAAGAGGTTAGCAATTTAACGGCTTTGACGTAGCCAGTGGATGGCAAATGTGGACCACGGCAAAGATCTGTAAAATCGCGTTGTTTATAAAAAGAAATCACTTCTCCTTCTGGTAAATCCTCAATTAATTCGACTTTGTAAGGTTCTTCTTTTTCTTTCATCAATTTAATTGCTTCATCTCTTGGAAGTTCAAATCGTTCCAATGGCTCATCTTCTTTGATAATTTTCTTCATTTCGTCTTCCAATTTTGCCAAATCTCCTTCTGAAAATGGCTTTTCAACATCAAAATCATAATAAAATCCATTTTCAATGGCTGGTCCAATGGCAAGTTTTGCCTCTGGAAAAATTCTTTTGACTGCTTGTGCCAAAATATGCGAAGTGGTATGCCAATACATACTTTCCTCAACCTCAGCGGTTTTTCCGCCACCTAATTTAATTTGAAACATAAAAATTCCCCCTTTATTTTTTATTTTTTCGATTAATGGTTATTTCACTAATCTCCATGTTTTTTGGTAAATTTAAAATGTAAAACATTAAGTTTGCAATATCTTTTGGATCCATCCATTCTTCTGGATGTTCAATTTCTTTTCCTGTCCATTTGGTATGCATTTTCGTGTTCATTCCGCCAACATTAAATTGTATGACACGGCAATTTTCGTTTTTTAATTCTAATTGCAGATTATAACTTGTTCCACGCATTGCCCATTTGGAAGTCGTGTACGCGATTTGGTCTGGATAACCTGCTTTCGTCCCAATCGTTGAGCCGACATTTAAAATATCTGCCTGACTTTTTTTGATTAATGGCATTAGGCTAGTTGTTAAATAAATCGGAGCAAGCACATTGATTTTCATTAGATTTTCCAAAACATCGTATGTGACCTCCTCTAACTTCTGAATGCCTGGAACACCTGCACAGTTAATGATAGCATCTATTTTTTCATCATTTTCTTTGATGTGCTGACACGTTTTTTCAATGGATGTTTCGTCTGACAAATCGGTTCTTAAAAATACGCAATCGTAATCTGGTTTAGTTCGGCAAAGTGCAATGACTTCTATACCCTTTTGGGTACATAATTTTCCGAATTCTCTTCCAAGCCCATCACTTGCACCAGTTAATATGATTTTTTCCATAAATCACTCTCCTTTTCCAACCAAAAAGCACTCCTATAGATATCTATAGGAGTGCTTAAATACACGGTTCCATCCTAATTTTAACTTGATTTCAAGTCTGTATCGTAACTTATACGCTACTCTTTCGAGTAGAAACTCCAAGGTAGTTTTTCAAATACGTTTTCCAAAATTGGCTCTCAGCCTATGGCCAATTCTCTCTGCTTGACAACCTTTATTTTACTTTTCCTTTTCAACGTTTATAGAATTATTATAAAACATAAAATTGGGTTTGTCAAGAATTTTCTATCTATTTTTAAATCCAAAATTAGAAAATCGATTTTACGCCTCTATTTTTAAAAAGTAGAGATAAATGGCTACTTCCCCTCGAAAAGCACCTAAATATGCCTTTTTGTGATTCTAGGAGCCACAAAAAAGTATGATATCAAGAAAAATCATTTTTAAACAACGCGTTAGAATGCCCACATCGAAACTTTTTTTATGAGTTAGACTAAAAATCATTACTGAATCAATACAATGCTTAAAATAGCCTTTAAGGGATTTTTTTAATTGGATTTATTAAAAAACTAGACATATTTGGAAATGTATGATATATTTTTTTGTTGTCATAAAATATTTTGTTTCATAGAAGGGAGTGATATACTTGGACTTACAAGTATACAATATCTCCAATATTAAATTTTTTCATTTAGGTCTCCTTTTGGTTTTTAGAAGTATAATATTGGACTTCATCTTCTGCTAATTGATATAGTTTTGCATCATTTGTCTTACAAAATTCAGAATAATCTTTTATTTTTCCTTCTTTTTTGCCTTTTCAACTATTCTTTTTACTTTCGATTGATAAACTTTATCCATTATTTTACCTCCTTATTTTTTTATCGATATCCAATTATAATCTTATATTTATATTTTAGCACATTTCAATACTTAGCGCAATACCTTTTCCATCTTTTTCGTTCATCTTTTTTCGACGTTTTTCGATACAACAATATCTCCAAACAGTTCCTCCTGCATCGTATTAATTTTATTTCTCCTACTCAATTCCAAAACACCCGAAAAAGCGGTTACTACTTCTGCTTTCGGTTTTTCCTTTAAAGAAAACAATTTTCCAAATACAAATTTGGGTTTTCGAATCAATTCTCGGAAAATATCTTTTACTTTATCCGAAACAGAATAAACATCATGTACCGCAATTTTTTCAATATTTTGCGCATTTTCGTTTTTCTTATTTTCTTCTCGTTCAATCAAATTCGAATAGGCTTTGATAATATGTTCTAGTGTATATTTTTTCTCAATCGTTTGCTTAGGAAGTTCAATATTTTCTGGAAATTTATGCACTCGATTTGAAAAAGTTGCAATTCGCTCTTTGAATACTTTACTGATTTCTTTGAATTTTTTATATTCAATAATTCGATTTAGCAGTTCTTCTTCGGTAAGTTCGGCTTCTGCCTCGTTTTCTTTGGGAAGTAAACCTTTCGATTTAATCAAAATTAGGGTTGACGCCATTACCAAAAATTCGCTTGCAACTTCTAAATTCAATTTTTCTTGTTCTTTCAGATATTCAATGTATTGGTCTGTGATTTTTGAGATTTCGATTTGGTAAATATCCATTTTATTTTTGTCAATCAAATAACACAACAAATCAAGTGGACCTTCGAAATTGTCTAGTCGTAGTTCATATTTTTTTGTTTCTAATGATATGATTTTGTTCATTGTTTCTCCTTTATGATTGAATCATTCCGCCATGGCAATAGAGCCTAAAAATTAGTTGGTCATTTTTGTAAATTTCTTCTATGCCAGTAAAACTTTCAATCTTTCCTGTACTTTTAAAAGTATAACGATATTCTCCATTTTGATATTGGCTAGGACCTCTCACCGGAAGCACAGAAGCATCTTCCCCAACTTGCATAAGAGCAGGTCTTAACGCCTTATCCATTGCTTCTTCTGATAGATTTTCATCTAATGTTACACCATAATAATTCATTCCCCAAAAGGGCACACTATCTTCGCAATACACTACTTCTTCTCCCATAAATTGAGTTCCGCCAAAGTAAGTATCATGGTATTTCATTAATTTTCCTTCTATTTCTTCTTCGTATTGATAATCATTTGAGCCTAAACGACTTGAATTTATTTTTTTGGCATTGCCATTTGCATAGGTTTGCGTTTTGGCTTTGATTAAAAATTTGATAAAGTCCATGTATTTTGTTCCTTCCTTTTATTATCATATTTGGTTTGGCAATTGATGTTCTGGCAAGCCAAGTGTAATCGCATATTCTCTCATGCTAGCATAATCTTGTTTCGAATTTCTATCTAGTTTGAATACCTTATTTGCAAAAACTACATAATGATATTGCTCATTTTTAAAGTCGCAATACCAATTACTGCAATGTTTTCCGTCAATCAACTGGCTTAATTTTTTGGCATATTCATCAATTTTATCTTTTTTTATAACTACTTTATGCATTGTCCATTGCTCAAGCCAAGGTGTTTCATTGGCCTCAGTAACTTTTTCAATTTCTGTATGTACGATTTCTAATTCTTTTAAAATATCCAAATTCGTCAAACTTTCTTCTATGATGATTCCTTCATAATCCATTAAAATTTCTCCCTTAGCATTTTTCTATAGGCAGGCGATTAATTAAATCGCCCTTACAATATTTTTTGGATGGTTTCTTGGGTGTATCCTTTTTTGTATAAAAATTCTTTGACAGAATTTTCATCGAAATTTTGAATTTTTTTGTTCCAAATTTTCTTCGCAGATTGAAGTTCGTATTCAAGAAGTTCCTCTTCGTGTTTAGTAATATAATCTTCAATCAGCCTTTTGCTGACGCCTTTTTGACACAATTTATAACTGATTTCTTTTAAAGACAAATTTTTTAAATTGATAAATTCCTGCATACTTCTTTGAATATAATTTTCATCATCAATATACTTTAATTCTTTAAAATACTCAATGGCGTCTTCTACCGCATTTTCGTTTTCGTCACAAAATTTTTGCCTGACTTCCATTTCGGTTCTTTTTTTATATAAAATATATTTCATCATTTTTAAGCGCAGTTTATCAATCTTTTCTGCTTCTTCGAAATTTTTCATGTATTCCATAAAAATTTACTTCCATTCTCTTTTCAAATTGATGGCTTCTTTATTTTTAAAGGCCTGCAACAAATCGATATCTTCTGCAACGCATAATGCCAATAAGTAATTGAAAACATCGGCAATTTCGTTTCCCAAATTCGGCGTTCTGCTTGCATTTTTATCCACTTTAACTTTAGTTGTTTTTCGCACTTCTTTCGCCAACTCTCCCAACTCTTCAGTTAGCAACATCAAAATATCTTGTGGGGTTTCTTCTTCAAAACCCCTTGCCATAATCATTTTTTTTGCATATTCTTGGATTTCTCTTAAGGAACTATCTTCCTTAAGAGAATCCCATTCTTTTTGCATATCAATTTCCATATTTATTCCTCGTTTTCTTCATCTTCCTCATTTTGTGGTTCTTCTTCTCCTAGCGCATTTTCAAAGGCTTTGGCGAAATTATCTCTAACTTTCTTTTCTACTTCTTCCATTACTTTTGGATTTTCGATTAAATATTTTTTGACATTTTCTCGACCTTGTCCCACTTTTTCGCCATTGTAACTAAACCAAGAGCCTGCTTTTTCAATAATATCAAGATTGACAGCCATATCTAAAATATTTCCTGCTTTCGAGATTCCTTCTCCATAAATAATGTCAAATTCAGCTTCTCTAAATGGTGGAGCAACTTTGTTTTTTACAACTTTCACTCTTGCACGATTTCCAATTACCTCGCCATCTTGTTTGATATTTTCAATTTTTCGAATATCCATTCGAACAGACGCATAAAATTTTAACGCTCTACCACCTGTCGTTGTTTCAGGATTTCCAAACATGACACCGATTTTTTCTCTTAATTGGTTAATAAAAATAATAACAGTTTTTGTTTTATTAACTGCACCTGCCAATTTTCTTAGGGCTTGCGACATCAATCTTGCTTGCAATCCCATGTGGGAATCTCCCATATCTCCATCAATTTCGGCTTTTGGTACAAGAGCTGCTACTGAGTCTACTACAATAACGTCTAAAGCCCCACTTCTTACTAATGCTTCTGTGATTTCTAAAGCTTGCTCTCCTGTATCTGGTTGTGATACGATTAAATTATCAATATCCACACCGATTTTTTTCGCATAAACTGGGTCTAACGCATGCTCCGCGTCAATAAAAGCGGCTTCTCCTCCCATTTTTTGTGCTTCGGATACCACATGCAAAGCAAGTGTTGTTTTTCCAGATGATTCTGGTCCATAAACTTCTATAATTCTTCCGCGTGGCACACCTCCAATTCCTAATGCAATATCTAAACCTAATGCACCCGTTGGAATTGCCTCGATTTCCATCGCTTTATATTCTCCTAATTTCATGACGGAACCTTTTCCAAATTGTTTTTCAATTTGGCTCATCGCCATGTCTAAAGCCTTTCTTTTTTCTGAATTATCTGCCATTTTCATTTCCTCCTTCAAATATTTGTTTGTTAAAACTTCTGTTTGTTTTATTATATCTTTATTTTCTTTTTTGTCAATAGTTTTTTGAAAATTTTTTCAAAAATTTGTTTGTTATTGTCGGTACCATTTTTCGATGTTTCCATAGATATTGAATGCGTTTGGTTTGATGTTTCCAGCTAAACTTTGGTTGTAAATAATGACATCTGTATTGCGATATAAACCGATGTATGGTACTTCTTCTAAATAACTATCGTATAATTTATTGTAATTGTCATATAACACATTTTCGTCTGATGTATTGGAAATAATGTTCATCATTTCTGCCACTTGTGGATTGGAATAATTGGCGATATTTCCGTTCTTAAAAAATGTCGCTAAACTTGGCGAAAATCCGCATTCGATTCCAGTTAACATGACATCAAAATTTTTGTTTTCTAGGCTTGTTTGATAGGTTTCGTTGTTCAATTGTCGAACCGATACTTGCATGCCAAAATTGGTCAATTGATTTTTGATATTCTCTGCAACCGCAATCCTTTGCGCCTGATTTCCATTCACTGAAATGGTAAATGCTAATTCGATATTTTTTCCATCCATATTTTTTCGCCATTTATTATTTTTATATTCCCAGCCGCTATTTATCAAAATTTGCCCTGCTTCTTCCGCATTTGGCTGAACATTCAAATCTTTTGTATACAGCCAATTTCCCATATCCAAACTAAAGTTGGAAACCACATAACCTGCTCCAAGGCAACTGGCTATCACATTATTTTTGTCAATAATTTTACTGATTGCTTTTCGAACAGCTGTATCAGAAAGGATTTCACTTTGTGTGTTTAGCGCTAAAAAATCATAATTTCTGGATTTGTATTCGATTTTTTTATAGCCGAGTGAACCAATATATTCTTCTACATTTCTAATTTTTACATCGACAATATCAATTTCGCCATTTTTAAAAGCATTATAAAGTTCGCTTGCTGAACCATACAAATGAATGCTGATTTCTTTTGCCATGGGCATTCTGGAAATATCCCAATATTGCTCATTTTTCACTAGTTTGATGACATTAGAATCTACGTTTGCAATTTGAAACATACCTGTTCCGATTGGTGCAAGATTTTTCTCTGTATTTGCAAAATCCTGTCCTTCATAATACGTTTGACTTAAAATCGGAAAGGTTAAATTGTATTCAAAAAATTCCACTGGCTCAGATAAAACCAATTTAAAGGTGTATGGATCGATTTCTTGAAATTCTGCTAAATTTCTAAGATTACTTACATAAACTGTATTAATTCCACCTTTTAAGATTGTGTCAATCGTAAATCGAATATCATTTGCTGTGAGTTCCGTGCCGTCTTGAAACAGAACGCCTTTGCGTAGTTTGATCACATAACTTCGTTCGTCTGTTTTAGCAATTTCTTCAGCTAGACAATATTGCATTTTGTAACTCTCATTTAAGGTAACTAATGGCTCGAAGATAATTTTGCTAATTTCTTGCACATTTCGATTGTTGCTCAAAAGTGGATTCATGGTATCAAAATTGCAAACGGCTAGACGCAAATCAGTTTGAATTGTGCTTAAAGTTGAGGTTTGGTCAATGGTTTCATTTGTGATTTGACTTTTGTCTTGATTCATTTTGTAGATTCCAAAGCCGATTAAGCCAACCACAATTACAATAAATAGATATTTTAAAATATTATTACCCAATTTAAATCACCTGCTTAACACTATATATCATTTCGGACGAAGTTTCAAGAATTTTTTAGAAATTTTCATATTTTTTTGAAGAATGAATACAATTTAAAAACAAGCAAAAGAGATTTAATCAATTGCTTTCGAAATCAAAATAAAGGGATGGGAACGCTTATGTTTATTTGTAATGTGAAACTTAGTAAAACAAAATTTTTTAAGGGCATTTTGGGTGTGATGGCAATTTTTTGTATTGCTCTTGCTGGTGTTGGAATTTTTAAAATTTATAGTTCAAATACTGATTTTGAAACGTTTGGCGGAGATTGCATGCCTTCTGGTGAGGTAGCTTATTTAACGGATGAAAATTACACCAATGTTTTAAAAGAAGTTCACGAGAATTTGGATACTTATGTGGGGCAAAAAATTTGCTATACCGGATATGTTTATCGTGTTTCCGATTTAGAAAATACGCAATTTATTTTAGCAAGAGATATGGAACTTAAAAACACGAATCAAACCGTGATTGTAGGTTTTTTATGTAATCTTCAAAACGCTTCGGATTTTGATACATATTCGTGGGTAAAAATTACAGGAACAATTGAAAAAGGCAATTATTTGGGAGAGATTCCTTGTATTGGGATTGAGCAAATTGAGAAGGTAGACCAACCAGAAAATTGTACGGTTCCAGAACCAAATGAGAATTTTATTCAGACGTCAGTGATTTATTAGTTGAAAGCCAGTTTTCTGGCTTTTTCACTTATTGAGTGAAAGAGAGCATACAGATTACCTTTGTTACAAAAATAATGTGTATGCTCTCTTTTTTTGGGGTTTTCCGTTAGAATGAATTTCTAACGTTTTAATTCTAGATTTGTGAGCCTTCTGTCATAATCCAACATTGCAATTTCAGCTTTATCCATTCTTCCAGTTAATTCTTGAATTTCTTCCGTCTTGTTTTGATTTCTCTGCATTTGCATTGTTACACAATCAAAAATGGCGTCAATCTTTTTTCCATAGGTCTCCTCAAACACAAATTGTCTTTGACGAATCTCCGTTACATTTTCATTCAATTCTTTGAATCTATCATTCATTTGAATTTGCATATCGTTAATTTGTATTTGCATTCCATCAATTCGAGTTTGTATTCCATTGATTTGAGTTTGCATTCCATCGATTTGAATTTGTATTCCATCAATTTGAGTTTGCATTCCACCCATTCGAGTTTGTATTCCATCAATTTGAGTTTGCATTCCATCGATTCGAGTTTCAATTCCATTTATTTGCGTTTGCATTGTATCCAATTTTTGCAATATAGTTTTCTCCATATTTCCACCACCTTCCTATTTTTAAGTTGGTCTAATTCTACCACACAAAAAACAAAATTGCAACAAAATTTTTATTTTTCGTTCGAGCTTTTTCGACAAAATAAAAAAGCACTTACTTTTTTGCATAAGTGCTTTTTTCATTACTCATCTTCCAAATACTCCCCTGGTTCCACATTCACATCATAATCAATTTCCACCTTGGTTACTTTTTCAGGCTTTGGCTCTTGAGTTTTTTCTTCGGATTGCTCTTGTTTTTCTTTTATTTTGATGTCCATATTTTTGTCAATTACAGTATTGATTCTTTGCATTAAATCTGGAACATAATCAATTAACTTATCAATTGCAGAACTATGTTCGATTGGTAAAACTTTAATTGAATCTTGCATTACAACAATAAACGCAACTGGGCTAATGCTTACGCCTGCACCACTTCCACCGCCAAACGGTAAACGATATTTTGCCTCTTCTTCTTTATCTTTTTTCTTATATTCATTCACTGTTTCACTATGAAACTCGCTTCCCCCAGCAGCAAATCCAAAACATACTTTTGAAATGGGTATAATAACCATATTGTTCGTCGTCTCAATGGGTTCCCCAATAATTGTATTTACGTCAACCATATCTTTGATGCTGTTCATGGCACTTTTCATTAATCCTTCAATTGGATGTGTTTCATTCATATTTTCCACGCTCACTTTCCTAAAAAAATCTTTTTTCGATGCAAAATTAGTATTTGCCCAAAATTAATTTTTATACCACATAATCTAAATTTCGATAAGTTCATTTGGATTCCTAACATGATTTTCTTGTTTTAATTTCTTTTGTTTTCTTACCAAAACAATAGCTTTCACAAGACAAAAAATAGACAAAGAAATCTGAAACGAACTTTTCAAACTGAGTGCATTTTCATTATAAATTGGCGTAATTTGGTAATGATAATTTTTTAAATTGATGCTTTTTGCATTTTGTGCTGATAAAACACTAAAAAAAGTCGAGATTAAAGCCACTAAAAACGTTGTCAACATGACATCTTCGGTTCCAATTTGCATGGTAAAGTAAAATTCATCCAGTTTTATCTTCAGTGATTTTAAAATTTCAATTATGGAATTTTTTTTGAACATTTTCATACTTTCTTGAGCAATTTTTACACTTGGATAACCAAAATGAAAACCCAAAACTTGAATTCCATTTTCTTGAAAAGAAATACCAAATATTTTTATAAAGCCTAGCAAATAAACTCCCACATTTACATGAAATCTAATTTTCATTGAGTTTTTTTGTTTGGTTAGAGATTGGATATTTATTTTTAATTTTGAAGTCAAACATGCCAAAATGACAACAAAAAAAATACAAATCAATTGTCTCATTTATTTTCTCCTACTATTGATTGTATTTTTTTCCAATTTGAGTCAATTTATGCAAAAATCTCCACAACATAAAAAAATGTTGCGGAGATTTTCTTATAACCTCCTTATTTCTGCTTTGACTTCTTCGAAAATTTCTTTCTCACAAATTATTGGCCTAATTCCTCTTTTACCTCCTCCAAAATTCTTCTCAAAGAAACAAGCACTAAATTAGCCAAAAAATCCAATGCTACTAACTCAGCCTGATTTTCTTCCCCTTTTTCTAATTGAGCTTTCATAGCTTTTAGTTGTTCAACAGAAATCTTGTCTTCAAGTGCTAAATAATGTATCTGCAAAAAAAATTCGCCAAAAAACTCGGACTGAATTTCAGGAATTGGAATTCCTTTTTCCAACAAAATATACTCTTGGCATCGAGTAGATACATTATTACAGATAAAAAAATCCAAACAAATTACGCTAATTTTATGAGTAGCCTTTATTAAATTGTCATACTTATGCAAAAGTGCAATTTGGGATTCCTCTGTCTCCAAAAGCAGAATTTCAGTTTCTTCTAATTCCGTTGGCTTACCAAAAACCTCTGTTACTGCTTGTTTGCCAAAGTTCTTTTCTAGTTCCCGTCTTTGTTTGGGAATATAACTCCCTTTGGTCGTTTTTAAGCATGGATCGCACAAATTCATATTCCTCATCCTTTCTATTAACAAATTATTGTTTTCGTGTGCGCCTAACATTTTATCTATTTGATTATACTATATTTTTACATAATTGTCAATTAGTGAATGAATTTATCCATTTTTCCATAAAAAAGAGACTTTCTCTATTTAGAAAGTCCCTTTTTTTTATTTGGCATAATCCACAACTCTTGATTCTCTTATGACATTGACTTTAATCGTACCCGGATATTCCATTTCATTTTCTACTTTTTTCGCAACTTCTCTTGCCATAATGACCATTTCACTATCCGAAACTTTTTCTGGTTTTACCACTAGTCTTACTTCACGACCAGCTTGAATCGCAAACGATTTTTCAACACCATCAAAAGAATTCGCAATTTCTTCTAGTTTTTCCAATCGTTTGATATACGTCTCCAATGTTTCGCGTCTTGCACCTGGACGTGATGCCGAAATCGCATCAGCGGCTTGTACCAAAATAGCTTCTATCGTTTGAGGTTCTACATCTCCGTGGTGAGCTTGTACTGCATTAATCACAACATAATTTTCTTTGTATTTTTTCAAAACTTCCACACCAATTTCAACATGAGTTCCTTCCATATCGTGGTCTAATGCTTTTCCAATGTCATGCAATAATCCAGCACGTCTTGCGATTTTGGAATTGACCCCTAATTCATCAGCCATCATTCCTGCAAGATATGCAACTTCCATGGAATGATTAAATACATTTTGTCCATAACTGGTTCGGTATTTCAATTTTCCAATAAGTTTGACTAAATCTGGATGCAAATTATTGACACCTGTTTCTAAAATCGCCCTTTCGCCTGCTTCTTTGATGGATGTCATAATTTCCTCTTTGGCTTTTTCCACCATTTCTTCGATTTTTGCTGGATGAATTCTTCCATCATCAATTAGTTTTTCCAAAGCAATTTTGGCAACTTCTCTTCTGAGTGGGTCAAAACCTGAAATGATAACGGCTTCTGGCGTATCGTCAATAATTAAGTCAATTCCTGTTAAATTTTCTAATGTTTTGATATTTCTACCTTCTCGACCAATAATTCTACCTTTCATTTCGTCACTTGGCAGAGCCACAACTGATACGGTTGCTTCGGAAGTATGGTCAGCAGCACATTTTTGAATCGCACTTCCAATGATTTCTCTTGCATTTTTGTCTGCTTCTTCTTTGGCTTTCATTTCTAATTCTCTAATTTTGGCAGCCTTTTCTTGGGTGATTTCTTGTTCTAAGTTGTCCAATAAGACTTTTTTGGCTTGCTCTTGTGTCAATCCTGAAATTCGTTGCAATTCCTCCATTTTTTTGTCGTGAAGTCCTTCTACTTCTTGTCTTTTTTGCTCTGTTTCTGCCATTTTTCTTTCCAATTCTTTTTCTTGCGAATCCAAAAGCATGACCTTTTTTTCAAAATTTTCCTCTTTTTGAATCAATCTTTTTTCCTGTGACTGAATGTCGCCTCTTCTTTCCTTAATCTCTTGATCTAATTCATTTCGAATTTGCAGAGCCTCTTCTTTGGCTCGAATTAATTCTTCTTTTCTCGCATTTTCGGCTTCTATTTTCACATTGTCCATAATTCGCTTTGCTTCTTTTTCTGCACTTTGAATTTTAGATTCTGCTGTTTTTTTTCTAATTTTTACACCCATCGGAATAAAAACAACAGCTGAGACCAGAATCGTGGCAACAATAATTATAACAGTTTGCATAACTATCTTACCTCTTTTCTATTAAATTTTCAATGTACAAATAAATTATTTATAAATCCATTCGCAATATATATATAATTTATATTGTAATTTTCCTACATACTATTTTATATGGTTATTGCAAAAGTGTCAAGTGTTTTTTGAAAACTTTCTCGATTTTTTCGCAAAACCACTAAAAAACGCCTATATTCTTCCAAAAACGCTTTATTTCCAATTTTCAGAAAATATATTGACAAGTTACATAAAACATGATATAATAAATATAAGTAAAAGTTTTACTTTGAACATTGATAACTTTAATAATAAAGTTGTTAAGAATCAGCAATGCATCTTGGGTTGAAACGATATATTATCCAAAGATGATTGAAAAACTGATTTAAAACAACTATTTTTAGCCGTAAAGGCAGGAGGAAAAACTATGAAAACATTAGCATTATTAAACACATCTATCATCACAGTAGAAGGAGAGTATTCTTTAACAGGAATTTCTCTGGAAGATGCAAAAAAATTGGCACAGGAAATGGAACTGGACAGTGCAATTGGGCATGCTAGCACAGCCCAAATTATGACAACTCTTTTAGGGGTTGATGTGCCTGTAAATCGGCAGATGTTTGCCCAACAAGTTGGGCAGCAGGCTTTAGTTTTCAAGCTTAATGGTAGGCCTGAAGAAGGCAAGATCCTGACGGCTGAAGAGATTGAAGCAATCGGATACAAATGGCAACTGCTTGTCCGTAAGGCTTAATCTTGGCTAATAGTTGGCAAAAAGGCAGAAATTCCACGATTGTGGAATCTGCCTTTTTTGTTTTTTATCCCGTCTTACTCAAAATCTCCTTCCTCATCTTCTTCATAATCTTCTTCTCCAAGCGCGAAATATAACTCTGCGAAATTCCCATCATATCTGCGACCTCTTTTTGCGTTTTTTCCTTGCCTTCCCCTTCAATTCCGAAACGAAGTTTCATGATATCTTTTTCGCGATTGTTCAAATGTTCAATCGCAATTTTTAGCAATTTTTTGTCGACTTCCTCTTCGATTCGTTTGGAAGTCACATTATCCTCTGTCCCTAAAATATCGGATAGCAGCAATTCATTGCCATCACTGTCTTTGTTCAAAGGCTCATCAATGGAAATTTCAGATTTAATTTTGGTTGTACGCCTTAGTTGCATCAAAATTTCATTTTCAATGCAACGCGAAGCATACGTTGCTAATTTGATATTTTTCCCTGTTTTAAACGTATTAATGGCTTTCATGAGCCCAATCGTGCCAATGGAAATCAAATCCTCCAAATCCATGCCCGTATTTTCAAACTTTTTGGCGATATACACCACCAGTCTTAAATTTCGCTCCACCAAAATTTTCTTGGACTCGCTATCATTTTCGTCCAACTTTTGGAGCAATTTTTCCTCCTCCAAAACATCCAATGGTGGTGGCAACGTCTGACTTCCATTGATGTAAAACACAGGAAATTTCTCGATTTTTTCCCTGTCAAAATACTTTTTAAAGATTCCCCAGATTTTTGATTTGATTTTTTGTAAAAAATTCATGTTATTCCCTCCTTTTAAAAATTTATCGAATCCAATTTTCTTCTTTTAGCGTTTTTTTGTTATTCAAAATATCAAGTCCTATCAAACTTGTATACAAATTTGATTTGCAAAGTTTGCCATTATAAATTCCAATCATTACGTCATCGCGAACACACTCCTCCTCATCCAAAATTTTGATATAATCTGGTTTAAAACCAATGAGCAACCCATTTTCATTTCCGAGCGACGAAAACGGAATCACTTTTAATTTATACGCATAAATATCATCCCTGGAACCTAGCCATTTTCCTTGAATAATATCATCAATATGGTCCAAAATATCATCTGAAATAATGGTACGTAAACTATTTTTTTCGACAATGATGACATCGGTTTGGCTGATGGGCTCTTTGAGCAGATTTCCTGTATCAATCATAGTTTTGAGCCTTTGATATTTGCCTTTATAAAAAATTTCTAAATCACAGAGCATGGATTTGGTTCTCATGCGGTCTCTTATTAAATAGGAAACCACGCTAATGACAATCGCGCCTAAAATCCCGCCAATAATTGTTACTTTCACGGGATATGTCCCCACAAGCAAGCCATTTTCAAAAACCACATTGGCAGGATTTATCAAAAACAGTAACATAAACGATATTCCACCAAAGGTAAACGACACCAAATAAAACAAAATCAGTTGCTTAAAAATGACTTTCAGTTTACGACTTTCAAACCCAATCAGCACAATCATCACAGAAATCAAAAATTTGACGAGCAAACTTTCGAGATTTCCCAAATTCCACAAATAATTCAAAATGCTATACAGTCCCGCAATCAAACTTGCCACGCCGATTTTCCAATACTTCACTTTTGATTTGCTAATAATCGCAGTTGAAAACAGAATGATATAATTCATGATAAAATTTTCTAATAGCACAATATCTAAGTATATTTTCAAGACTTTAAATCCTTTCACTTTTGTTCTTCGCCTTTATCTTAACACATTTTTTTTGCAAAGTTTGTCACTTTATAGGCGCGAAAAAAAGAAATAATCTACAAAAATAGACTATTTCTTTTTGGATATGCTATAAAATTATAAAATTTGCTATGTAGTTACAAAATCTTATTTATTTCCTAACCCTTTATTTTTTCTTAAAAAAGTAGGAATATCTAATTCGTTGGAATTATTTTCGTTACTTGAAACAGAAGATGTGCTTCCGTGTATTTCTCTTTTTCCATGCTTCTGCTACGATATTGTCGTAATTTTGTGTGACATTTTTTCGTTCTTCTTCTTTTTCAAAACCAGTCGCAATAACCGTGATTTGGATTTCGTCACCTAAACTATCATCGGTTACCGTACCAAAGATGATATTAGCTTCTGGATCAGCATTGCGTTGCACTAATTCGGCTGCTGTATTGGCCTCGTGTAATCCAATATCTGAACCACCTGTGATGTTGATAATGACACCTTTTGCTCCTTCGATTGAAGTTTCTAATAATGGACTTTGAATGGCTTGCTTAGCAGCATCTTCTGCTCTATTTTCTCCACCAGCTCTACCAATTCCCATATGTGCCATACCTTGGTTTAACATGATGGTTTTTACATCTGCAAAATCTAAGTTGATTAATCCAGGAACTGCGATTAAATCAGATATACCTTGTACACCTTGTCTTAGCACATCATCCGCCATTCTGAAGGCTTCTACAATGGAGGTTTTTCGGTCAATGACTTGTAATAATTTATCGTTTGGAATTACAACTAAGGTATCCACTCGACCTTTTAAAGAGGCAACGCCACGTTCTGCTTGGGCTAATCTTTTTTTGCCTTCAAAGGTAAATGGTTTAGTAACCACACCAATTGTCAAAATTCCCAATTCTTTTGCAGTTGCAGCAACGATCGGAGCCGCTCCAGTACCTGTTCCACCACCCATTCCGGCAGTAACAAATACCATATCTGCGCCTTTCAATACTTCTGCAATTTCAGCACGACTTTCTTCTGCTGCCTGTGTTCCAATATCTGGATTGGCACCAGCACCTAAGCCTCTGGTTAGTTTTTCTCCAATTTGAATTTTGGAGCTTGCTTTTGACAAATTAAGGGCTTGTCTGTCGGTGTTGACAGAAATGAATTCCACATTTTTAATGCCAGCTTCAATCATTCGATTGACCGCATTATTTCCTGCTCCTCCTACACCAATTACTTTAATTGTTGCCGTTCCGTCCATCATGTAATTTAACTCTTCATTATTATCCATTATCATAAGGTATATCCTCCTTCTTTCTATTTAAAAACCTTATTTTTTATTTATGAATAGAAAAAATCTTTTATTTTTTCTAAAATAACTTTTCCCAAACTTTTCTCTTTTTTGGCTCCAATACTACTCGAAACTGTTTTTGCATACGGCCTTGCGGCAATATAGCGAACCAAAGCATAACTGACTCGGCTATTCGATTTTACTGTATTCATCAGCCTTCCTGTTGAGATTTTAACAGGAATATTGAGAATAATTTTTCCTGCCATGTCACTTTTATTGATATTCGTAATTCCTTCGCCTGTTAAAATGACATTGTTAATATTGGTTTTTGCCCCATGTACTGTGATATCTTTGTTGACCAAAGTAAAAATTTCCTCAATTCTTGCTTCAATAATTTCCACCAGTTCGGAACTTTTGATCGTTTTATTCTTATTTTCGATATCTTTACAGGTATTTAAAACAATATTGTTGTCGTTGTCAATAAAGGATTTGAGAGCCAGTCCATATTGTCGTTTTAATTTATCCGCTTCTTCGGTTGAAATTCCTAATACATAGGAAATATCACTTGTAATATTATCTCCGCCAAGTGCAATGGTGTTTGTATAAATAAAGGAAGAACCATTAAATATACCAATTTCGGTATTTCCTGCACCAATATCGAGTGTCATGACATTGTCATTTAATTCATTGGTATCTAGGACCAAGTTTCGCTCTGCTAATGCAGTTGGTACAACTCCATCCATCTCAATTCCTGCTCTTTTAAAGATCGAAGTCAATTGTTTCATATATTCTTTATCAGCTAATATCACTTGTGCTGTTAAAGTGAAATTTGAACTAAACTTACCAACAGGATCGGTGGTCGGTTTGCCGTCTTCTAGTATGAACTTATCTGGTACTATATCAATTAGCACTTTATCTTCTGGGATTTCAATATCTCTTACTTGTATGATTGCTGAAGCAATATCTTTGACAGATATGCCAGCAATTTTATCTTTTGCTTCTTTGACGATACTGTTTTGTACAATTGTTATATACTTACCTGGTATGGTTGTGTAAGCCGAATTGACTGTTAAATTCGAGATTTCTTCCACTTCTTTAATGGTTTTTGCAATCGCGATACTTAAGGTTTCTTCGTCTACAATGACACCTTTTTGTATGGCAGAGCATTTACTCGTCGTGCTACAAATAATCTCAATTTGGTTGAAATTATTAACTTCGCCCACAAATGTACTTACCTTAGAGGTTCCAATATCGACACCAACAATTATATCCCCTATTGCCAAGTCACAATTCCTCCATTTTCAATTTATACTCTTTATTTAAAATCGGTAGTCTTAGAATATTACATTTTTAAAAAAAAGTCAAGATTTATTGAAATATTTTTGTAATAAAATTGTAATATTTTTGTTACAAAACTTGTGTGCTAGTATTGACAAGTTTTTGTCGTCTTGACTTATTTTTTTTCATTCCATTTTGCTTGAAATTGATTGGTCCATTTCTCAATATAGTATCTTCGAATAATGCCTAAATTATTAAACATTCTCCAAACAAATACAAAAATTGCGGCTAAATAAATATCCACATTCAATTTTTCTCCCAAATAGGTCAATAACATCGATAAAATTGCATTTCCAAAAAAACCAGATAAAAATATTTTTAAATCAAAATTTTTATTGATAACAGAAGCAATTCCACCAAATACTGTATCTAACGCCGCAATAATGGCAATCGACAAATAAATCGAATAGGTATATGGAATAATCGGTGCATTCATTCCAATTAGTGCTCCTATAATACAGCCTATTACAATTGAAATATAAATCATTTTTTCTCCTCCTCTACTTTTTTCATATAATTCATTTTCATTTTTCCCTCATATTTAGGAATGATGATATTGGTTTGAATTTCGTAGCTGACTTTTTTTCCGTTCTGTTTTTCTTTGATCTAAATAGCCATTTTTGATGGTAATCGCACTTTCCAAATATTTCATCTCCCCAATCGCTTTGATGGTATAAGGTCCTGAAATTCGTTTGCTATTAATTAGAAAAATTTCGCTTGTTGGCAAGGCTATATCTGTCTTAAAAACTACTCTTTCATCATTAACGGAAATGGCTTCTGCTCCTGCTAATCTCAATTCATTGATTAAACTAATTAAATCAAAACGATCCACTTTTTCTTCGCCATTTTCCAAAGTTATCATAATTCCTTCGCCTTGGACATCGGTATAACCCAATGTTTTTTGTGATTCGATTAATTCTTGTCTTAATAATTCAGTTGCATTTTGCTCTGATGAAATCTGGGTTTGATATTCGGTTATTTTTTGTTTGGTGTCTCCCATTTTCGTTTCGGCTTCTTCGTATTTGGATTTCCAAGAAGCAAGTTCCGCACGCAGTTCGGCTTCTCTCATGGTTTCAAGGGCAACAATATCGGTATATTCGATTGTTTTAAATTGAGTAAACATGACCATGGTTAAAATTAGTGCTGCACACCCAATGGATATACTTAAAATTATTTTCTCTTTCAAACTTCTCACCTCGATTCTACATTTTCTGCATATTCGAATTGGCTTACGCCATTATATTTTGGAATGACAATATTCTCTGATTTTTCCACCTTTACTTGAATTCCTGCTTTTTCCATTTTATCCAAATAACCACCTGGCATGGTCAGTCCGCCATATAGCCTTTCTGTCAAACCAATTGCCTTGATTTCAAATGGTACTCCCACTTTTTCGCCCCCTACTTGAATGACATTTCCAAGACATGTAATGGCTGTGCTATCTACAACTCTTTGTCCATTAATAGAAATGGCTTCAGCTCCTGATTCTTTTAAAGCATTTACTACTTCCATTAAATCTGCGTCATGAACAACGAACTCGTTTGGATCTGTAAAAATCGCTGTTTTTATGGTGCTTTTGTTGGCATCTTTTAACGTAATCGTAATTCCTTCGCCAGAAACATCGTAATATCCCAATAACATGTTATTTTCTTGCAATTCTTCACTTAGTTTCACAGAATCCGTATCTTGGTTTACGACTTGATTTCTCAAATCTTCTAATTCTTTTTCTTTTTTGGTTTGTTCATTCGCAATATCCTCGTATTTCTCTTTCCAACGTAAAACGCTGTCTCTTAACTCATTTTCGATTTGTGTTTTTCCGAACGCCAGTAGAAGAATTTCTTACGGTTTTTATTTGAATCGCAATCCCAATTGTAAGAAGCATACACATAATTCCTAATAAAAGTCCAATTTTTTGTTTTTTCATTTTTTCACCTCTTTATCCATTTTCTCTAAAATAAACATATTCTGAATTCAAATCCACATTCACGAAGATTTCTCCTGTTTTTCCTTGCTGTTCTTTTAAAATTGCTTTAATATATAAAAATCTTGTATTTAGGTCTGTTCCGTCACCTAAGTAAGCAATTTTTCGTTCGGTATCTAAATATATAGTATAATTCTTTTCGTTAGAAATGTCAATTTTTGTAATCAAATTTTGCATTTTGTGATTGTTTGCCATTTCCATTATTTTAATTACCATATTCATTTTTTGCAAATCTGCTTCATCTAAACGATGATTTTCTTTGGCATTGCTCAAATCTGTTGTACAACCTAAAATAATAGGAACATTGGGTACATGATTTGAAATCTCCAAAATATAGCCTTGCCTATTCATGTAAACAAAACTATTGGCTAGTTGCAAAGCAAATTCTGGTTCTCTTTCTGCTATTACCAACTTTATTTTATCTGGCAAAACGCGTTTGATTTGCACACGATCCACATAAGAATTTGCTTTGATTTTATCCATAATTTCCTTTTTCGAAATAGCAAAAAGATTGGTTCCTTTTTCAATTTCTGAAAAACTTACAATTTGTTCATTGGATATTCTGTTGTTCCCTTCCACCATAATTTCAGAGATATTAAAAGCACCTGAAACAAAAACAAACACAATCGCCACAATAATCAAAAGCATTGCAATCAGCACTTTTGCCATTCTACTATGAGTAGAAGAAGTCGTTTGCTCTATCTCAGCACCTTGTTTTTTGGACTGCTTGTACTCTTTTTTAGAGGCTGTATGATTTACAGCCGTTTTTGAATTGTTTTGCTTTGTTTTATCTACGGTCTTTTTCACTTAATTTTCCTTCCCTTCCTCTTCTTCTCTAGTAATATTGGCTCCTAGAAAATTTAATTTTTGGTCTAAATTTTCATAACCTCTTAAAATATACTCTACTTTTTTAATTTTGGTTGTTCCCCTTGCTGCAATTCCAGCAATCATAAGTGATGCACCGCCACGCAAATCCGTACTTTCGACATTGGCACCATGCAATCGTTTCACACCTTTGATAATGGCTGTTTTTCCTTCAATATTAATTTTGGCTCCCATGCGTTTCAATTCTTGTGTAAATTTATAACGATTTTCAAAAATATTTTCTGTTACAATCGATGTTCCTTTGCAAACTGTTAGAAAAGTAGTAAACAATGGTTGCAAATCGGTTGGAAATCCTGGATATGGCATGGTTTTGATTTCAGTACCATTTAATTTTCCATTGGATTTCAAATAAATCGTATTTTTTAGCGTTTCTACGCGACATCCGCATTCTTGCAATTTATGTAAGATAGGACTAATATGCTCTGGGCAAGCCTTATTTAATTTGATTTCTCCACCTGTTATGGCAGTTGCTAAAAGCAAAGTTCCTGCTTCAATTCGGTCTGGCATAATGGTATACGAAATTTCGCGAAGTTCTTTGACACCTCGAATTTTGATAACATTCGTGCCTGCACCTGTTATTTTTGCGCCCATGCGATTTAGAAAATCTGCCAAATCCACAATTTCTGGCTCCATCGCAGCATTTTTGATCATGACTTCGTGAGTTCCTAATACTGAAGCTAAAAGCAAATTTTCTGTTGCACCAACACTTGGAAAATCTAACTGAATTTCTGTGCTTATTATTTTATCACATTTGCATACAATATTGCTAGTGTTTTCGTCAATTTTTATGCCAATTTTTTTAAAGCCTTTTAAATGTAAGTCTATTGGCCTACTTCCAATATCGCATCCGCCCTGGATAAGAAAAACAGGCTTCCCCAAATCTTGAAATAATCGCTCCTGCGATAATCACAGAAGAACGTAATTTGCGCATTAAATCTTCTGGTATGGTCGTACCTTTCATATTTCTGCTATCAATGATTAGTTTCTTTTTGTCTTTTTTTACTTTGCAACCTAAACTTTCTAAAATTTGGATGGTAATTTTTACATCAGAAATCTCTGGAACATTGTATAATTTTGAGACTTTTCCGTTCAAAATCGTTGCTGCCAAAATGGGCAAAGTTGCATTTTTGGAACCAGATACATCTATCTCACCGAGAAAGTCTGGTACCCCCTTTAATTATGTAGTTATACATTTGATTCACCTCTTCATAAAAATTTTGTATTCTTTTTATGTTACATACTATGAGGAGTTGACGTAAAATGTTACTAGCTTGTTGTTTGTTGACTTTTTCTAGCATTCCTATTTTGTGTAATCATTTCCCCTATCTTTGCAAAAGAAAAAATCAACCATTTCTGATTGATTTTAGTACCTACCCTGTTCGATTGGTTCGAACAGATATGTCAAATGGTGCTGATGGTCGGACTCGAACCGACATGGTTTCCCGCAGCATTTTGAGTGCTGTGCGTCTGCCAATTTCGCCACATCAGCATATTATAAATTTTTTTGATATTTGCTCCATATACTGACACTGTAATGCTCATTCTTCGCAAACAGTCTCAGCAATTTCGCCACATCAGCATCTTTAGTTAAATTACTTATTTATCTTACCACAAAAAAAATCGTTTGTCTATATTTTTTTCAAAAAAATTTAAAAAATCTTGACTTCCTCTCTTTCCCCGTTATACAATAGAAAAAATAAATGATAAGGAGATTTTTATGGCTTTCGATGGAATCACAACTAAGGCTGTTATTAGTGAGTTACAGCCACTTTTAATCGGGGGAAAAATCAATAAAATTTTTCAACCCACCAAAAATGAAATCACACTAAGTATTTATAACAAAGAAAATTACACCCTACTTTTGTCTGCCAATCCAGATTATTGCAGGCTTCATTTAACGACTCACACCAAACCAAATCCGCAAAATGCACCCAATTTTTGCATGCTTCTTAGAAAATATTTGATTGGTGGCAAAATCATCGACCTTTCCACTTACGACTTAGAACGTACGGTGCAAATTAAATTCGAGTGTTACAATGAACTAAATGACCTCGTCATCCGTAAACTTTTTATTCAAATTATGAGCAGACAAAGCAACATTATTCTAACAAACGAAAATAACATCATCATCGATTCGCTAAAACATTTTGAAAACGCTCTTCCCGCTCATCCATTTGAATTCGCAAAAATATCCAAAAAAAGTTTTCTAGAATTACAAAGTGCAAACGATTTTACAGACCAAATACAAAATCAAGACCTATCTACCGCACTACCGAACGCCTTCATCGGTTTTAGCAAAAGCTTTGTGCATTCGGTTTTGGAGGAATTAAATATCGACTCAAAAAATGATTCTGCTCAAAATTTTGAAAAACTTTATGCTTACACAAATTCCCTTCTTTCCAAACTGGGAACAACAGATATATCCATAAAATTCATGGAAAATGACTACTCTATCATTCAAAAATCTGCTACAAACTCCATTAATTCTACTTTGGATGAATTTTATTACGAAAAAGAACAAAAATCCGCTTTTCTTTCATCGCGCAACAATTTGCTCCGCATCGTATCCAGCCATTTGAAAAAAGTGTTTAAAAAATTGGAAAATATCAACGAAAAATTGCAAGAATGTGATTCTATGGACCTTTATCAAAAATATGGTGAATTATTAACAGCCAATTTGTACCAAATTAATCCACACGAAAATTTGGCTGAAATAACTGTTAAAGACTATTACAACAACAATTCTCCCATCACCATTCCTCTTGACCAAAAAATCAATATTCACAAAAATATTGAAAAATATTTCAAAAAATATAACAAACTAAAAAACGCACTTGTCATTGTCACAGAACAAAAAAAAGAAACACAATATGAACTCGATTACATCGAAAGTATTGTATTTTCTTTGGAAAATGCAAAATGCATGGAAGATATTGTCGATATTTACAGCGAAATTTCAGAAAATATTGTGACGAAAAAGGAAATTTTTAAAAACCAAAAAAATAAAATTTCCAAAAAGAAACCAAAAGAAAAGGAAATTGCCCTGCAAAGCGTCAATATCGAAGGTTTTACGGTTTATATTGGCAAAAATAATGTACAAAACGACTATTTAAGCCTAAAATTTGCTGAAAAAAACGATATTTGGTTTCACACGCAAAAAATTCATGGAAGCCACATTTTGTTACAAAATCCAGAAAACAGCGATATTCCTGAATCTGTCCTACTTGCCTGTGCCACTCTTGCCAAGGAAAACAGCAAAGCCAAAAATAGCTCCAATGTTCCAGTCGACTATTGCCTAGCCAAATTCGTAAAAAAATCACTGGGAGCCAAGCCTGGATTAGTGATTTATACGCATCACAAGACGATGTTTGTAAAATAATAAAATATTTTGTCAAATAAGTATTGACTATTTGTTTACATTAGTAATATAATTATTTTGCCTTTCCGTTATACATAAGTTTAAGGCAGAAAGGTGGTGATTTTGTTGCACCTTTTCATAAAGGTCATTGCTATGATTATTATTGCAATTCTTGCTTTAATGAAATAGTAAAGACAAAACAAAAACCAGAAGACTCGCACTCTTCTGGTTTTTGATGATTTTTTGCACCTTTTTCACTTTCGCTAAATTTATTATACATTAGATTTGTCATTCTGTCAATCAATTTCGCTCGACATTTTTCTACAATTTGCGCTATATACCAAAAAATAGTAGAACAATGTTCCACTATTTTTTTTAATTATGCCTTATTGGCTGAGCAAAATACATCATTAATTTTATGGGCAACCGTTGCTTTAATTTCATCACGAGCAGCGCCCAAATATTTGCGTGGGTCAAATACAGATGGGTCATCATTGAATACTTTTCTGATTTGAGCCGTCATGGCTAATCTTAAATCTGTATCCACATTGATTTTGGATACACCAGTTTGTCCTGCTTGTTTTAGCATTTCATCTGGGCAACCTTTGGCGCCTGGAATATTTCCACCATTATTATTGCACATTTCTACTAATTCTGGTATTACCGAAGATGCTCCATGTAAAACGATTGGCGTATTTGGCAATTTTTCTTTGATTTTTGCTAAAATATCAAATCTTAATTTGGCATCTCCTTTGAATTTATAGGCTCCATGGCTTGTTCCTATGGCAATGGCTAATGAATCACAGCCTGTTCTTTCTACAAATTCTTTGGCTTGATCAGGATCCGTATAACGTGCATCATCATCAGAAACATTAACATCATCTTCTACGCCTGCCAATTTTCCAAGTTCTGCTTCTACCACAACGCCTTTGGAATGCGCATATTCTACGACTTTTTTCGTAATTGCCACATTTTCTTCAAAATCATATTTTGAACCGTCAATCATAACCGATGTAAATCCAGCGTCAATACACATTTTACAGGTTTCAAAATCTGGTCCGTGGTCTAAATGAAGTGCAATCGGAATATTGGTTGTTTCCACAGCTGCCTCCACCATTTTCATTAAATAATTTATTCTGGCATATTTGATTGCACTAGAAGAAACCTGCAAAATAACTGGTGATTTTGCTTCATTAGCAGCGTCCGTAATGGCCTGAATAAACTCCATATTATTGATATTGAAAGCACCAATTGCAAAATGCTCCTTCATTGATTTTTCAAACATTTCTTTGGTTGTAACAAGTCCCATTTTAAATCCTCCTTTGATTTTTATTATGGTTTTATTTTATGCCGTTCTTGAGAGAATGTCAAGTAGAATTTGAAGGAAATTGATAAATAGATAAAAAAATCAAGTTTTTTAAGACTTGATTTTACATTTGGTGGGCAGAGCTGGATTCGAACCAGCGTAGACTCTCGTCGCCAGATTTACAGTCTGGTGCCATTAACCACTCGACCATCTACCCATATATTCACTTGGTGCACCATCAAGGATTCGAACCTTGGACCCACCGGTTATGAGCCGGTTGCTCTGACCAACTGAGCTAATGGTGCGTTGCTTAATGCTCAACGCAAGATTTATTATAAACGATTCCTTTTAAGATGTCAAGACTAAAAACAAAATTTTTTTCTTTTTTGCAAAATTATTGGATTAAACTTTCATAATATTTTTCAAACTCGTTTAAAAATGCCACAATAACCGCTTCTCTTGCAAACTCTTTCCCACATACTTTTTTCAAAGATGTCGCAATTTCAGACAAATTCCCTGGAAACTTCTCCTGATTAACATTTAAACCAATTCCAATATAAATTTTACGAATATTTTCCCCTTTGCAAACCGTTTCTGTCAAAATCCCAGCCACTTTTTTGCCTTGGTAAAAAATATCATTTGGCTCTTTGACCTCAAATTCAAAATTCGTCATTTCCTTCAAAATCTTAATCAAACAATCTGCAATTTCCGTCGTGATTTTCTCCATTTTTTGAATTTTGCAATCGGGAAACAGCACAAAAGACATAGCGATATTTTTTCCATTTCCAGTGTACCATTTTCGTTCATGCGTACCGATTGCTGCCACTTGATTATCTGCTATCACAAGCATTCCATTTTCTGGTTGTTTGATAGATTTCACTTTCTTTTGTGTCGAATCAATACTGGAGAAAAATAACACATTTTTTCCTAAAAATTTCGTTTTTAGCCCTTTTAATTCCATATTTTTTACATCCTTTTTTCTTCGTTTACCATTCCATTTTTGCTACAATTTTTAGTATTTCTGCAACACTCCAAGCCTGCGCGCATGTTCCACCTGGTTTATAAGGTGCCCCTGAAGCATAGACTTCCGAAATACTTCCCACACATTCATTTCCATACAATTCTTTTCGGAATGTTTGATACACATTTTGCGTGAATTTTTCTTTCTCAATAATATATTTTTCTTTTTCAATTCGGTCTTTTTCGCTATCAATAATATTCTCCAAACTATCGGCATACAATCCCAAAAGCCATACCCAAGCTATTCCTTGATGATAACTCCTATCACGTTTATCACTATCGCCACTATATTCTGCAATATAACCTTCTTCATCTTCGGCAAGTGTACGCAAACCATATTTCGTCAGCAATTTCTTTTTAGCTGTTTCAAAAATAGTTTTTCCCATGTCAGATGCAGGCGAAATCACTGGATAAGTTGTTGCTAGACTAAATAATTGATTTGGTCTGACTTTTTCATCTCCCAAAACATCATAAAGCGACTTTTTATCGGCATGATAAAATTTCTCTTCAAATATTTTTTTATGCACTTTTGCCCTATTTTTGCATTCTTCTGCCAAATCTTTTTCATCAAATTTTTTGGCAAAATTCTCTAGTGTTTTTAAAGCATTGTACCACAAACTATTGAGTTCCACAACTTTTCCATTTCGTGGCGTTACGGCATGCTCTCCAATTTTGGCATCCATCCAAGTATTTTGCGTGTTTGGCGTGCCAGAAACCAAAAGCCCGTCATCGTCTATATAAATATTATTGTCATCTAAATCAATTCCATTCGTATAATTCTCAATAATTTGTTTTAATTTTTCATAAATATTTTCTTTGATAAATTCATAATCTTTTGTATATTTGAAAAATCGGTTGACTTGTTCAAATAGCAACAAACTCGCATCTGCGCTATTGTACAAAGGCGTGCTATCGCTTTCCGAATAACCATTTGGAACAAGTCCGCATTTGATATCTCGCACTAATGTAAGCAAGATTTCTCGTGCTAAATCGAATCGTTTAGTAATGAGCAATAAACCTTCAAACGAAATCGCTGTATCTCGTCCCCAATCTAAAAACCATGGAAATCCCGCTAAAATTGAGTGTAAGCCAAATTCAGGGCGCTCTATCACAAAATTATCGGTTGCTAAAATTAAGTCTTTCAAAAATTCATTTCTTTCTTTTTCTTCTTTGTTCAAATTGGCTTTGTTTGAAAGCAATTTCGTAGCCTTTACAATCGTTTCTACTCTTTGTGTTTCGTTTTCAAATACCTTTTTGGCATCAATATTTTCAATTTTCTCATTTAGCGAGACCACAACCGAAACTTCTTTTTTCTTTTTGGCTGGAATCGCAACCTCAAATCGCCCTGGAACACACAAATCTTCTTCTGGAAAAAATCCTCTTTCTTCTTCTTTTAAATAATACATATTGCGAAACATATCTTGAAAATGCTGAATATAGGTCGCTTCTTCGCATTTTAAAAAAATAGGAAGATTGCCATCAATTTGAATTTTCAGGATATCCGAAATTTCTTGACTTACCTTAAATTCGTGATTTGTCGTCATCGCATGAAAATCTCTGAAATTTAAGATTGGTGTAAGGGTCATTTTGATATTGGTAGCGTTATCATTTTTAATTGTATAATGGATGACAACGGAATTTTCTCCATAAACCATGCAAATTTTTTTGGTGACTTTTACGTCTTTTGCTTTGTAAATAAATGTCGGATAGGCTTCTTTTTCAAAGGATTCTTGATATTTGTATCCTTCTGAAATATAATTTTTGCAAAGGTTGGTGTACAAATCAACTTTTTCATCTTCTATCCAAATGCTCTCATCCAATTTTGACAAAATAACATGCCTTTGAGCTGGGCTCTTAAGTGGCGCAACTAGCAAACCGTGATACTTCCTAGTGTTTGCTCCAATCACAGTAGTTGAAGCATAACCACCAATTCCGTTGGTAATCAGCCATTCTTTTTGAATCCCATTTTTGATATCAATTTGTTTTTTGGTTAATTTCATTGGTATATTCTCCTATTTTATTCTTCTTTTGCTTTTTTGGTTTCCTTTTTAGCTTTACCCTTTTCTTCTGTTTCCGACTTCGTTGTTTTTTTCTTTGCCGATTTTTCAATCGATGTTTCCTTTTTTTCTTTTTTCTCTTTTGGCGCCGTTTTGGTGGACTTTTCTGTTTTGCCTTTTTCGCCATTTTTTGCATTTTTGCTTTTTTTGCTCTTTTTTTCTAAACGTTCTACTTCTTCTGCAATGGCTCGATTCTCCTTGATTTTGGCTTCTGTATTTTGGATTGATTCGACTCTTTCTTTATATTTTTCCGAAAATTTACTTTTTCGATTATTATTTTTCGCCTTCACGTTTTTCGTCGCCTGTTTTACGATTTCCTTGCTTACTTTTTCTGTTTTCTTTTCTTTTTTGATATCTTTTTTATCTTCTTTTAAAATCGAATTTAATAATAAAAATTCAGTTCCATTTTGTTGGTCTTTGAATTTTAATTCATTACAAATCAATTCAATTACAGTCGATGCGATAATTGACGAATTATGTCTAATTTTGTCATTTTTGATGCACGACATATCTTTCTGAATGATTTTTACGCCTAAACTTGCTGCCTGTGTGATATTGGCTTCCACAATTTCGCTTCCCTTTTTGTTGTATCTTCTCACATATTCTGGAACAACTTCGCCAGTGTCCACCAAGCAATAATCAAAAACCCCTTTTCCAACGTGGTCTTGAATAGCTTTAATATGTTCTGCTAATGTGTAATTATCCGTTTGCCCAAACTCTGTCATAATGTTAGAAACATACATTTTTACAGCTTTGCTTTCTTTCATCGCCTTCGACACTTTTTTTACCAACAAATTCGGCAAAACATTGGTATACAAGCTTCCTGGGCCAATAATAATAGCTTCTGCCTCTTGAATTGCTTCAATCACGCCTGGCGCAGGTTTGCAATTCGTTGGACTAATAAAAATTCGGTTAATGACTTCCACTTTTTCCGAAACCACTTCTGGAATGCGGTCTTTTTTCTCCACAACTGTACCATCCGTAAGTTCCGCACAAATCATAATTTCATCAAGCGTGACCGGCAAAACACGTCCATTAATATTTAAAACTTCCGTACTTTTTTGAATGGCTTCTGAAATATTTCCATACATCTCATTCATAGCAGTTAAATAGATATCTCCAAAATTCAAACCACGCAATCTTTCATTTTGGAAATTCAAATTCATGAGTTCTCCCATCAATTCTTCTTTATCAGACATCGCAATGATACTGCTTTTGATATCACCTAAAGGCAAAGCGTCCAAGGCTTTTCTGGATTCAGTTGGAACATTACCATAATCAGACATGGTAACAATTGCCGTAATATTATTGGTATATTTTCTCAAGCCTTCAATGACTGTATTTAAGCCTTGACCTCCACCAATAACAACAATTTTTGGTCCTTCGTCATATACTTTTCGATTGAAAATCAATGACTTAATATTGATTTTCGCCTTTTTTCCTTTGTCTGAATCTTGATCATTTGCTTCAATAATAATCTCCAAATTTCTTTTTTGAATAAAAATAATACCAACCACAATAAAAACAAATCCCACCACAAAAATGGCAATAATTTTCCCTAATTCTTTAAAATCAATCTCTTCTGCAACTAAAATCTGTGTAAATCCATAACACGCAAGCGCGATTCCTACGATAATTAAAAAGATCCACCTTTTTACTTTTGCACTTGATTTAAACCATTCTAAAAAAGACTTCATTTGTTTCTCCCTTCTATTCTTCTCCTATTACGATGATTTCTAATTCAATATCTTGCTCAAATTTTTCTTTAACCACTGTTTGAATCTGTGCCACCAATGCAAGCACATCTTTGGCGGTTGCAGTTCCTCGATTTACAATAAATCCAGCGTGTTTAGTTGAGACTTCTGCATCGCCAATTCGATAGCCTTTTAGCCCTGCCTCTTCAATTAATTTCGCAGTTGGCACATTTGAATTTCGTTTGAATGTACTTCCTGCATTCGGAAATTCCAAGGGCTGATACTGAACTCTTGCCTTTTTGCATTCTTCCATTTTTTCTTTGATTTTGACTTTTTCACCATATTGTAGTCGAATCGTCGTTTCTAATAAAATCAACTCATTTTTTTCAAAAACGCTTTTTCGATACTCAAATTGATGTTCTTCCAAATCCAACTTTAGAATTTGCCCATTTTGATTCATACATTTCGAACAAACTACAACATCTTTCATTTCTGTGCCATAAGCACCCGCATTCATTTTAACGGCTCCACCAAGCGTTCCAGGAATTCCAGACAAATTTTCCAGTCCTGTCAACCCATTTTCCATTGCTACAAAAGCTAAGTTTGCAAGTGATATACCACTTTGGGCTGTTATATAAGCAAAATTTTCGTGTTCTTTTATCGTATAATCATTCTGTTCGATTTTCATAACAACCCCACGAATTCCGCCTTCTTTTACCAATAAATTGGTTCCGTTACCTACGATAAAATATGGTATATTTTCCACTTTGGCTAAATTTAAAACATTTTTCAATTCTTCTTCTGACTCAATTTTTACAAAATAATCAGCCATTCCGCCAATTTTAAATGATGTATGCTTACTCATAGGTTCTTTTTTATAAATATTTGTTTTCTTTACAATTTTTTGTAAACTCTCCGTGATATCCTTCATTCTTTATAAAACCCCTATTCTCTTTTAATTCCAGTCTTGAAAGCGTCCTTCCTCTTCTGAATTGGAGGCTGTAGGAAAAACTGTAGATGGCAAATAAAGCAAATGATGTGTACTCGTTACTTTTTTGCTTTCATTATAAACTTCGCCTGTACTGTAATTTACGATATACGTATATTTCGAAACTCCAACTTCTGTTTCTTCCTCACCTTTCATAACCGTCTTATTTCCTACTCCAATTTCCTTTAATTGCTCAGCATTTAATCGATAATAAAACTCTTCTTGATAAGTTGGTGTCACACGATTGGTTACTTTATCAATAAAAATCTGCCCATTCTTATCTTCTGGATCGATATAATCATTTGTGGGAATGTAAATAGGATCAGTTGGATAAACTCGATCTCCTGCCCAAAATGAAACTTGTGGCTCACTTGCTAGAACCTTCGTTTTCTGAACCGCCTCTGCTAAGGCATATTGCTCCTGAATGGCTTGCCTTACAATTCCTAACTCCGTTTGTAATTTGTTATCTTTTACCTCATTGATTCCTGTATAAACCGCCGTTACACCAGTCCCTACTAAAATCATCAATATAATCACAGTTACCGCAAGCGCGATTAGTGTAATTCCATTTTCCTTTTTCATCTTTTGCATACTCCTTGTCTCTAAATTTATATATATGATATTATCATTTTTTTAATGAATTGACAAGAGTTTTTGTAAAATTTATTCTGCTATGCAATCTTTCATTACAGCATCTATGACATTAGCCAAATATTTCATACTCGTATTGCACTGTTCTATCGTATTTCCTGTGGCTCCCACTTCAATAATAGATGCACCATTTGTTACATGTTGATTATAGCGAGAATTTCGTAAA
Organism: uncultured Eubacteriales bacterium; assembly: GCA_948443845.1. Lineage (GTDB taxonomy): Bacteria > Bacillota > Clostridia > TANB77 > CAG-508 > Scatovivens. The sequence goes on from CAOJUE010000011.1 coordinate 59,367, forward strand.
ACAATTGGCTTAAATAAACCGTGGATACATTTGATTGGCTTTTTCTTGAATTCGAATGGCTAATTTGAGATTTTTATTCCAATTTACATGTTCCAATCCGTCCGCCATTGGTTCCCATAACAAACATGAGTTGTGCTGCCGTTTCTTCTCCAATTTGCACACAAGGCGCATAATTACTGTTGCTTCCGCAAAGCATCACGATGAATATCAAATACACATTCTACATTACGATATGTGTTCAGTAAATTTTTAATGGTCGAAAGTGACCTTGTATACGAGCCTGTATAGGCTGGATAATCATGAAATGTCGTATCATGAATGGCAGTATAGCCTTTTCCTGCTAATTGATTGGCAAGTTCCGTTCCAACTCGTGCAACCGAGTAATTAGGATCTGTGGTTCGATAATTTCCAGTTGCCACATATTGCGAATTGGCTGTTGGCGTATAGCTTTCGCAAGTGTGTGTGTGGTAAATAATGACATCTTTTGTATTGTTAAATTTGATATTGGGCGTAACCATTTCTTCTGTCAAAGAATAACCAGATTCATTTTTAATTCGTACGCTTTGGTAAATATCAGTATAAATATCTTTTTTGTTATTTTGTTCAATAACAGCGGTTTGGACATTTTCTGTTATTGCTGTTGTTGGCTGTTGCTGTGTTTTTGGTTCTGGCGTTGTTTCTTTTGGGCTTTGCGCCTCTTGTAAAATCGCATTTTCTTTTTGTCCTTCTTCAATCTTTTCAAATTCGATAACTTCTTCTTGATTTTCTTTTTCCATTATTTCTTCTTCGCTACCCAAAAAAACAGCCAATTCTGCCACCAAAATTTTCTTGAATTCACTTGTTTTTTCTTTTTCCTCTTGTTCAAACGACTTTGAAAAATTGAGATTATTTTTTATCATGCTAAGATTGCTTTTCCAGCCTAAATTTTTGACATCTATTTTTTGAGAAGTTTGATATAAAATTTTTGTAAATTTAATGACCATTGCAAAAATCAAAATAGCAACAATCATCTTCACAATTCGCTTCAGCAATGTTTTTAAATTAATAACCGCCAAATTTATCATAACAAAACCTCTCCTTGTGAATTATATGGGAAATTTTTGGATTTATGACAAAAATAGAGTAATATTAAATTTATTCGGCTAGCCCAACACATTCCTATACTTAAAAATGTAGATTTTCCTCAGAAAATCTACATTCTTAATTTTTATTTTTTAATAGTAAACTACTCTAAAAATAGAAGTGCCTTCCCATGCTCCCCATTCATTTTCACTATTTTTTAAATCATATGTAATCGTTGTATCACTTTCTCTCTTAATTTGACAACAAACACCTGTTACCTCATGTTTAAGTCCACTAAAAGCACGATCTCTCCATTTAAATCCTAAATTTGAACACATTGTTGCAGTTGGCTGATGTTCACTTTTTCCGGTTTCTTGATTGAAACTGTGAGTCCAAGTAAAGAAAAGATAGTCCTCTCCTGCATTAAGTGTTAATGAATTATTTTTTACACCAGCACTCTCATCTGCTGACCAAACTTTTTCTAAAGTCCAGTTATCTGTTTCGATAGTAAAAGTTGGATTAACTATATGAAATTCTTGATAACCATCAGTTCCTCCAGTTGCTGTAATCTTATCCCCTTTGTTAAGTACTGTTATTCCAAAAACCTTTTTAGTTTTATCCTGATACTTTGCGTAAGTATGCTCTCCTAAACCAATAGACTTTCCATTCTTCGTAACAGACGCTGTTGCAGTTCTGTTAATTGTATATAAAATCGATGTTTTGGAAACAGTATCTAAATTTACTGTAGTTTGTTTTTTGGCATGAGTAGTTGTCATGGTTGGTTGTTTATCAAGTCTTGGCATAGCCCATACCGCATACAATGTCTGATTTCCTTCACTCGTATAATTTCCTCCTGGCTGATAACTTGCACTTGTCGCACTACTACTTGTCGACCAGCCTAAAAATGTACATCCCGAACGGGTTGGTTTCGTGCTACTTAAAGTCAAATTCGTTCCATGCGTCTTCGTTTGATTACTTGGTGCTCCTGTTCCTCCATTGGCATTATAGCTTATGGTATATGTGTTTACATTCCACTGCGCTGTAATCGTTACATTTCCAGCACAATTTCCATCAAAAATCCATACCCTATGTTGACTTCCCGAATGTGGCGCATTATTACATATTCCTTCACTTAAAGTACCACTTCCAGAAGTTATTTTCCAACCTTCAAAAGTGTAACCACTTTTAATTGGGAAACCTCCTCCGCCTATATAGAACCCTGTATTCCCATAGCATACAGCCTCAGTTTCGCTAAAAAACCTAGTAGCTTCCCCATAAGTAAACTCTTTTCTCATTGTTGAAGCCATATTATTCCAGTCATTATACCAGTGAAGTAATGACCCTCCTGCTGTATCTACCGTCAAAGTATATGTGTTCACACTCGCATTGGCTGTCAACGAAACATTTTGCGCTGGCATTGTAAACGAGTAAACTGCATCATTTGAGCTATACGTTCCACTCCAGTTGCTAAAGGTATATCCCGTCAATGCGGTTGCTCTTACATTTACCGTTTGTCCTACATAATAACTTCCTGCTCCTGACACTGATGTTCCTGTGCCTGGTGTTAATGAAACGCTATATGCTGTATTGTCTAATGCAAAACTATTGACGTAATATGTTTTTCCATTTTCGATTTCATCTCCCACAACTACTCGTGTTGTGCATCCTTCTTCTTTATATACCTCTGCTGTTGGCTCTATCCAACTTCCATTCGATACGGTATACAATTTTAAGTATGGTCTACTGTATCCGATTCCTATACTCGATTTTTCATTTGAAAGTTTCATATTATAGGTATCTTCTCCAAAATGAGTTGCTCCATTTCCTTTAAATGTATACGTTTTCTTTGTTGCTATGTTGTAAACGCTAAAGTCTCTTCTTAATGGGATTCGTACCCAATCACTAACATTTCCTGCCATATCCCAAATTCTAGTATAAATATCACTGCCTGGCATAATTACTCCATCAATATCATTACGATACCAATATGAATCTCCTTCACTTTTTACTCCAGCAAAATTAGTACTAGAAGCAAATATCGTACTACCTCCATTATACGCAAATTCTATTTTCTTAGGTTCACTTCCTCCATTTCTAGCTGCCACTGCTACTAATCCACCTTCTCGAACAGGTTCACCCCAATGATCATTCACGTTTCCATACCATTGATCTGAATAATTGATACCCCATGGCGCTGTTTTGTCGATTCTCCTATAACATGCATCGCTCCAAGGTCCTGCATTTCCTACTTTATCTACTGCTCTGTATTTGATTGGTCCCATATCTTGGTCAGTATTAAACGTTTCTTCTTGATCACATCTTCCTGTCGCATTATTCCATTCATGTAAGAATTCATAATGATCAATTCCACTTCCTGAATCCGATGAATTATAGGTCCAACGTATATTTTGATTGGTCCATGATCCATTTACATATCCATGCATGTCTACTGTCACTTTGCTTGGAGGTGTTTTATCGATGTTTCTTACTGTTAAGCTTGCTGTTACCATATTACCCATAGCATCTTTAGCTGTTGCAGTTACTATTTTTCCGTTGGTTTTTACAATTACGTTGGTGGTTCCGTTTACGGTATAATCGGTTCCATTGGTTCCTGTGCAAGCTAACGTTTTGCTTTGCGTTAAGTTGGCTCCATATGTTGCTGTTACTGTGACATCTTCTCTTGTCCAACTGGTTGTACTAGCTGTTAAGATAATTTTGTTTCCTACTTCTGTATTTGCACCAACAACAAAAGCATTGCTTCGACTTACTACTGATTCTGTTCTTGTGTTGTTTCTTGCATTGTCGTTATATTTTGTCCATAAATACCACGTTCCTGCTTGGGTGATATTGTTTTTAGTAATAT
>CAOJUE010000012.1 GCA_948443845.1 uncultured Eubacteriales bacterium
TTTGTTTATAATACTTTCGGTTCTTTGCTTTTAATTGATTCACGGATTCAGGTATTATATCATATTTTACATAAAATGTCAATATACGTTGAATCGAAAAAGGAAATGCTTTTCAACACTTCCTCAAACCCTCATCTCAATTTCTTCACAATTCTCACCAAATTGTCCACCAAATAATCCACATCTTCGATCGTATTTTCTCGCCCAAACGTCACTCTCAAACTGCTTCTTGCCACATTGGCTGGCACGCCAATTGCCAATAAAACATGCGATGGATTTAAAAATCCACTACTGCAAGCCGAACCGCTTGATGCGCAAATTCCTTGTTTATCCAATTCTTGAAGCAATGTTGGTCCATCTACACCTTTGAAACAAACATTGGCATTTCCCGCTAATCGATTTTCCAAATTGCCATTCATACGAATAAACGGAATATTTTTTTCGATATTGGCCAAATAATAATCGCGAAGAATTTTCAATTTTTTATTGTATTCAACCAAATCATTTTGCGCAATTTCAATGGCCTTTCCAAGTCCCACAATTCCTGCTATATTCTCTGTTCCAGCCCTTTTGTCTCCGTTCTTGATGTCCACCATCTTGTATTCGAATAAAATTCACATTTTCGCTGATATAAGCAGCCCCTATTCCTTTTGGTCCGTAAAATTTATGGGCAGACATAGACAATGCTGAAATCCCCAATTTTTTCACATCAATATCAATATTTCCAATGGCTTGCACGGCATCTGTATGAAAATAAACTCCATAACGTCTGGCAATTCTTCCAATGCCTTCCATATCTTGAATGGTTCCAATTTCGTTGTTGGCAAACATCACACTAATTAAAATGGTTTGTCTGTTGATAGCTCTTTCCAAGTCTTTTAAGTCAATTCTTCCTTGGCTGTCAACATTTAAATAGGTGACACGAAAACCCATATATTTTTCCAAGAATTCACACGTATTTAAAACCGCTGGATGCTCGATTTTGGTTGTAATAATGTGGTTTCCACGTCTTCGATTTGCTATGGCAATTCCTTTGATGATTAGATTGTCACTTTCTGTGCCACCACTTGTAAAATAGATTTCACTTGGGTTGCATTTTAAACACTTAGCAACTCTACTTCTAGCAAGGTTTATGGCTTCTTTATTTTTTTTGCCAATTTGATACATCGACGAAGCATTTCCAAAATTTTCGGTCAAATATGGCATCATTTCATTTAAAACTCGTGTTTCGATTGCTGTTGTGGCAGCATGGTCAAAATATCTAATATTCTGCATAATTTCAACTTCCTTAAAACTTAAATTTATTTTCTCATTTTATTGTATGTTTCTCCCTCTTAAATTGTGCTTATTTTTGTTTTTTATTCGTTAAAAATGCACTCCTCTAATTCTTAAACCTTTTTGTCTAACTTTGGGGGTGTACTTTAATTTGACATTTTATGTAAAATATGTTATAATAAATATAGAAACAATGTTGTAGTCTCGAATGAGACATTTTCTCTTAAGTTTAGGAGGTAAATATGAAAAAAGAAATAACAAAATTATTAGGCGCAGGACTTTTGATTTTATGCTTTTGCCCTCTTGCCGGTTCCTGCATCGGATTCATTTTTGGACTAGCCAATGTGCGCTCCATTTCAGGCTTGTTTCTGGCATTAATTGGGATATTGGTTGCTTGGATATTACAAAAAAAACATTAGCTTGTTGTAGTCCATTTGGACCTTTCGTTCTATTAAGGAGGAAACGATATGAGAAAAATGCAAAATTTTAGATTAGCACGGATTTCGCTGGCAATGACTTATTTTTCGCTTTTGGTAGAGCTAGTTTGCGCAGTTTTTGAGTCATTTGTCTTCTGCGCCATTGCATCTGTTTTTATCGGAGTCTTCTATGGTTTAGCGTTTTTTTACAACGAAAAATCTCGATAAAAAAATCCTGCTGGCTCAAACTAGCCAGCAGGATTTTTTTATTTCGCTTCCCATCTCATCATCTTAATATCTTTATATTTACTCAAAATCTCACTATACTTTTGATATTCCTCTTCCCACAAAGCATCTGGAACCTTATCAAAAGCGCTAAAAACCTCTTCGGCTTCCTTAAGGAAGATGAGTTGTTGTTGAGGCGTTAAATTGTCGTATTTTACGCTAAACACATATAACTTATCTAAGGTATCATTGGCCTTTATAAACGTCCAAAAGTCGGTGACTTTCATGCCAGCCATCTTAATTTGACCAACTGCCAATAACCCTAAGAATACAATTACCATTATTAATACAAATATGATTGCCAAAAACTCCATTTTTTCCTCAACTTTCTTTCGTAAGAATCCTTCCTAAAAAATTATTCTTCCCAGTTATGATATACTTCTGTAACATCGTCTAAATCTTCCAAACTATCAATCAATCGTTGCATTTTTTCGCTATCTTTTTCGTCCAATGAAACATAAGTGCTTGGCACCATTTGAACGCCTGCTTCTAAAAAGCAAATTCCTTCTGCTGTCAATTTCTCTGTAACAGATGTAAAATCACTTGGAGCAGTTGTAATCTGGTAGACTTCTTCTTCGCTTTCAAAATCTTCGGCGCCACTATCAATGGCAAGCATCATTAAATCGTCTTCGCTTAGTTTGCAACCTTCTTTTTCGATGACTAAAATTCCCTTTTTTTCAAACATATAAGAAACACAACCTGTGGTTCCTAAGTTTCCTCCTGCTTTCGTGAAAACGTGTCTTACATCTGCTGCTGTTCGATTTTTGTTGTCGGTATTGCATTCTACGATAACAGCCACACCATTTGTGCCGTATCCTTCATAGGTAATTTCTTCATATACGGCGGTAGAGCCTTCTCCTGATGCTTTTTTGATGGCATTGTTGATTGTATCATTTGGCATATTGTTGGCTTTGCATTTAGCAATGACGTCTTTTAGTTTCGAATTTCCAGCAGGATCGGGGCCACCTTGTTTGACGGCAATTAAAATTTCTCTACCCAATTTGGTAAATACTTTTCCTCGAGCCGCATCTGCTTTCCCTTTTTTGGCTTGTATGTTGTGCCATTTTGAATGTCCTGACATAGATTTTTCCTCCTTTTATTATAATTTTAAAATAATTTTTTAGCAATAAAATTTAATTTCATTTACACCATAAAAGTTTTTCCATTCAGATAGAATAAAGAAAAAATTATATTGTATTGATTTAAATAATTGATGTAAGTCATGTTCTGGAATTTTACTATTATTATTGGCTAAAATGCAATCACCATTTTTAGTAATCCATACTTTCGTTGCATTTGCCTGTGGATTTCCTTTCGATATGTGAACATGAATTGGTTCGAAATTTTCATTCGCCCAAAAGAAAATCGTATATCCTAAATATTTGAAAAGGTTAGGCACTTTGTATTCCTCCTTTTCTGGCAGTTTCAAAAAAATAGGCTGCTCCTCTTTCCACTACTGTTTTGAAGATTGCAATCTCATCGTCAGTATAATGTCCATCTTTTTTTACAATTTCATAACTTGGTAATTCAAAAATTACAGTATCAAAACCATATTCCATTGGTCTTTCAAAGCAAACTATAATATATTCATCCCCATTTTCTTTTTTACGAATATCAGAAGAAACTACTAATGTTCCATCTGCATAAGTAACAAATTCATGCATCATAAGCGTTTACTCTCTCCTTTTCTTTATTATAACATATTCCATTTCATTTGTGTAGTATTTTAGGAAAATTTTTACAGAAAAAAATTCTCCCAATTACTTGAGAGAATTTTTTTTGAAATCGATTTCAGATGTATTCCACACCATATTTGTCGCAAAGTCCAGCAAGTTCCTGATTATATCCCTGCCCAACCGCTTTGAATTTCCAAAAGCCATTGTGCCGATAGATTTCGCCGAAAACAACAGATGTTTCAATGGAAAAATCTTCGCTGAGATCATAGTGTAGAATTTCTTTATCTTTTTCCAAATCAATAATTCTTATATACGCATTATTGACTAAGCCAAAGTTCTGTCGCCGTTTTCTGGCTTCGTGAATCGTAACTGCAATCACAATTTTCTCCACTTTTGAAGAAATCTTGCGGAACTCAATTGAAGCAGTTTCAGCATCATTGCCACCTTGCTTGTTATCCCCAGAATGGATAATCGCCCTTTCTGGGTCTATAAGATTATTATAAAAAATAATATAGGAATCTCCTAAGCAGTGGTACTTGTCATCACACAAAAACATCACCAAATCCAAATCAGCATCTTCTTCATCTACGCCGGTGATATCCCAACCGAGCCCAATTCTGGCTTTTTGTAAACCAGTATCTTTGGTTAAATCAACCCGATTTCCTTTGGTTACTTTTTGAATTGGCATAAATCCCCCTCCTGTCTTATTCTACTTTGCATTTCATTCTGACCATTTCATCAATGTCAGCAACTCTGACACCTTCTCCGATTGCCGTGAAGTGCCAGTCTGTGCCGGAACGCTCCAAATCTGCCACAAAAATGCCAGTCATTCCGCTGAACTCTCCGTCGATGTCATACCGAACCAATTCCTTGCCAGAATCCATGTCGGTTACATGAACAAAACAATTGCTGATTTGTTCAAAGGTCTGATGACGCAAATATGCCCGATATATGTTGATAATGATTGAAAGCGTTTGAATCTTTTCTGGAATCCGATCCAGTTTGATTTCAATTTGCTCATCGTCTCCGCCTGCTTCGCCCTCTCCTGTTAGATTATCACCATAATGAACAATTGCTTTATCATAAGCTCTTAAATTGCCAAAATAAACCGTCTGCTTATGAATATTCTTTTTATTAATGCAAATAACACTGCTATCTACATCAATATTTGCCCCAGAACGCTGATATTCCGGCTGTGGCAATTCTGAAGTAAGCCCGAAAAATGTCTTCAATTTTCCAAAAAAACCGGAGCCTTCACTTTGCTGCTTTTGAACAGGCACAAAACACTCCACTGGATCCCAGCCTAAGCCGACAAGCACCCGCTTCAAATTGGGATTGTCCTTTCTTAAGTTGACTTTCTGTCCTTTTGTTAATCTTACTGCCATTGCTATACCTCCTTTTGTTCGCTTTCATTAATCAACGAACCATCATCTAATTTTTAACAACGATAGTAGTTTATCACAATTTACATAAAAAGTCAATCGTTTATAGTAATTCTTCCCAACTTTTTTCTCGAAATCCCACTAATACAAAATCCTCTCCTACTAACAATGGTCTTTTTATCAGCATTCCATTACTGGCTAACAATTTTATCTTTTCTTCGTCTGACATATTATCCAATTTTTCTTTTAATTGCATATTTTTGTAGACAAGACCGCTTGTGTTGAAAAATTTTTTTATTTCCAATCCACTTTTGGAAATCCAATTGGTCAATTCTTCAAAAGTTGGCACATCTTCTACAATGTGCCTATCTTCAAACTCTATTTTTTTACTTTGTAGCCATACTTTCGCCTTTTGGCAAGTGCTACATTTGGGATATTCTATCAATAAATATTTCATGATTTCTCCTTATTTTACTTCTGTTTCCCACAAACCATGCTTGTTGCAATATGAATACAATTTCGAACCTGAAATATAAGGCAAATGACACTCTGCATTTTGTTCAGGATACAATGTCACAAAATATTCTTTATTTTCTGAAACCAATGAAATCCATTCAATAAAATGCTCTTTTTCCATGACATGATTCACTTTTACAAAAATTCCATCATCCATTTTTTCATAAGTTGGAACATGTTTTTCAACTGCTGCGTCCACTGAATTTGGCACTAATGTTTCCATTGCTTCCCCACAACAAACAATTCCACAACCACCACAATGGCAGTCTTCTAAGACTTTCACGGTCGCACCGCATTTTTTACACTTTTTAATCACTAATTCTTTTTTCATACTTTTACCTCCAAAAACATTTTAATTTATTATATCATTTATTTTGGAATTTGCAACTTTTTTCTAGTAAGACAAACAATTAATCATCGCCCCTACAAAGTAATCATTCCGCCATAATCGATAACATCTAAATCTTCAAAGTCAACGATTTCTAATTCCTGTTTGTGAATAAAACCTCTGATTTTCCCTTGCTTATCAATTTTCTTCAAATCACCAAACACCATGATTTTATCTTCGATTCTGGCCATTGCTCCACCAATAAAACCACGCATTTTGCTATATTCGTTTTGGCTATTCCATAATTTTATGTCTGGCAAATCGTCTAAACACAGTACATCGATTTGGTATTTTCGCAAAGTTTCTGCGATTTTTTCATCGGCTACAATCGCAGAATTTTCACTAATTACTGCAATCGAGCAATTCGCATATCCTTGCGAAATTTGAATCTTATGCAAGTTTTCTTTTTCAATAAATTCTAAAATTTGCGACTCTATAAATTGAAAATTATGAATCACTCTATTTCCTATTTGGCAAACATTGTATTTTACGTCTTCTGGATAACTTTCTCCGCACTTCTGATTGGCAAGTCTGATACCTACCGTTTTAATGGCTCAATTTGGCACAAAACCGTATCACAAATCGATTTTGGAGCAAAAAACATGTTCTTTATCTTACAAACAAAAATATCGACGTGTGATGAAATCTCCGCATATGTTCTAGTTGACTTGGGAATTTCTATGAAATGATAGCCCAGTTTTTGCAACATTTCTTTTTCGCACTTGCGCATACGCGCATCAATCAGGATTGTTTTCATTTTCTTCTATCTACACATTTCAAAAATCTTTTCAATATCTTCTGCATGCAAAGGCTTGAAACCTTGTATTACATCGCCTCTGCAGGCCTTTTGAGCCATGATTTTGAAATTTGTATCATCTATTTTAATTTCTGACAAGGTTCGACTTAGCCCCCATTGATTGAATAGAAAATCAGACAACATTTCGATTGCTTTTTTGGCAACTTCCATTTGAGGAAGATTTTTGTCAATCTCAAAAACATTCGTACCGAATTGATAAAACTTCGAAACTGTGGTTTCGTCAAGCACATATTCCATCCAACGTGGCGTCAAAATCGCTAATCCCAATCCATGTGTGATATCATAATATGCCGATAATTGATGTTCCATGGCATGGCAACTCCATTCCTGCGTTTTTCCACATCTTACAAAGCCATTGAGCGCCCAAGATGATGTCCACATTAGATTGGCGCGTGCTTCATAATTGGTTGGGTCTTTTAGCGCAACTCCGTGTATATTTTAGAACGGTTTTCATCAAACCTTCTGTGATGGTATCTAGCATATACATTTCTTCTTTTTGATTGAAATAAATTTCAAAAAGATGAGATAATATATCGGCTGAACCGCAGGCAGTTTGGTAAGTGTTTACGGTATATGTGTTGGTTGGGTCTAGGAATGAAACTTTGGGTAGCATTTTGATTGATTTGATTCCTTTTTTGTCGTTGGTTTCTAAGTTGCTGATAACTGCTGTTCCATTCATTTCGGAGCCAGTTGCGGCTAAGGTTAAAATGGTTACAATCGGCAGACATTTTGTAATTGGTGCTTTTTGAGTTACTAAATCCCAGCAATCTCCGTCATAATAGGCAGTCGCACTAATGACCTTCGTAGCATCAATCGTTGAACCACCACCTACGGCTAGTAAAACGTCAATTTTTTCTTTTTTGCAAATTTCAGCTGCTGCATTGATACTTGTATGTCTTGGATTTGGCTCGATTCCACCAAATTCGAATAAGGTTAAGCCTGCTTTTTGGATTTCTGAAATGGCTTTGTCGTATAAACCATTTTTCTTAATGGAACCACCTCCATACGTTAATAGAACGCGGTTTCCGCATTTTTTGAGTTCCTCTCCTAAATGAGATAGTTGGTTTTCTCCAAAATAAACTTTGGTGGGAATGTCATAAATAAAATTGGTGTTCATATTTCATTTCTCCTTAATTTTTCATTCAATTTTCGATAAATATTTGCGCAAATCCATTTTTCGGTGGACTCTTTTTCCACGTCTTCTAAATTTACCCATTTGACGCCACTGTTTTCATCTGGTTTGATTTTCAAGATTTCGTTTTCGTCGACTTCTAAAAGATACGTCAAATTCAAATGCACATGTGAAGAAACATATTTTCCTCGTTTGATGTGTCCATCGACTGTTACAATTTCAAGTGAAAAAATATCTGGTTTTACGACAGTTACGTTTTCTACGCCGGTTTCTTCTTTTAGTTCACGAATAGCAGTTCCTAGCAAATCGCTTTCCCCATCTGCATGTCCGCCCTGACCAAGCCCACGATTGATAAATATTATGATAAATCATAAGCACTTTGGTTCTGGCTTTGTTGACTGCCCAACTAGAAGCCGTAAAATGACCAAATTCGTTGTTTCTCGTTAGACAATCGTCAAACGTATTTAAATACTTTAGCATGGTTTGTTTATCTTTTTGCTCTTGTTCATTGTAAGGTTTATAATTTTGGATTTGTTCTTTTAAATTCATTTTAATACTCCTTTCCTTCAAACCACTTGGCAAATTCATTTAGGGCCTCATAGGAGCCATCAATTTTTCGCCTTTCTTCTCGTTCGGTTTCGTTCATTTGAGCCAAGGTTTTTTCGAAATGATTTGGTTTAAAAATATACCATAAATCGGACCATTTTTCGGTTCGGTTTTGTCCTTCCATTTGGTAGGCGACTTTTCCGGGGTGCCTACCATAAAAATAACGAATTTCGTTTCCATCATAATAGGCTAGACACTCTTCAAATCGGCAATCACGATTTTGCTCGTTTTCCATTAATTTGAGAATTCCGTTTACGCCAATGGTTTCTAAGGAAAAATTGACAAAAGTCTTGGGAAAACCATGTAAAGCATCAATAAAAAATCCGGTATCTAGCGCAATACAAGGCTTTTTTACGATTTGGTAGGCTTGTTTTACTTTGGCTGTCGCAATTTCTTTTAGGTCTTCGCTTCTTGGTTCGTCTAGTTCAAAATCGTAGGTGGTAAATTTTAGATTTTGAAAATATTTTTCGGCTGATTTGGCTTTGCCTTTGTTGTGGGTCACAAATACAATTTCGTCCATGTTTTGCTCCTTTTATAAATATGTTACGATATCTTCAAACGTGTCAAATCCGCTTTCGCTGTTGATATGACCAGCGTTTGGAATAAAAATTTGCTGGGTTGCAACTGTATTGGCGAATTCTTTTTCGGCGTCTATTTTTACATAAGGGTCGTTGTCGGAATAAAAGCAAATGATGTCGTTTGCATACGTTTTTACATCTGATAAATTGTCAAAATACATACTTTTATTGACTTCATCATAATCTTTGTCAATTCCCAAATAATTGTTGAATCCACAAACAAAAATCAATTTTTTGACTTTGATTTTGTTTTCTACCAAAAATTTCGAAATAAACACAGGCGCAATACTGTGTCCGATTATTACTGTATTTTCCGTGATAAGCCCTAAATCCACATAATATTTTAATAATTTGCTCCAATTTTCGTAATTCTGATGCCCGACACCAATCGGGAAATCCGGCACATAAACTTGTTTTCCCTCATTTTCCAAAAACTCATGTAGCCATGGAATCCAATTTGAGTAGGGGCTACTAAATGAACCGTGAATGATAAAATAATTTTCCATATTTCTTCTCCTTTTTCAATTTTATAATTCTAAAATCATATCGTCTTCTGCAGAAATAACTTCTATGCCATATTTTTCCGTTAATTTGCTTGCTAGCAAAACAGGATTTGCCTTTAATATATCTTCATTAAAATGCGTTAAAACCACTTTTTTCGGTTTGATTGCTTTTATAAATTCTTGGGTTGCAGGAATATCAAGATGTTTTGGTTTTTGTTTATCTTGTATGTGATATGGGACATTCATGATTAGAATTTCGCAGTTTTGATAGGAAACCAAAAGTTCCGGAAAATAGGCTGTGTCCGTTACAAGCCCTATCAGATGATTTTTGGTTTTTATCTTAAACCCATAATTTTCTATCCCATGTTTATGTTCAATCGATGAAGTTATTTCTATGTTTTTAATGGCATATTTCGAGTTTGGTTTGACAATTTCCAAATGCTCTGGAAAATCCTTCAGATATGAATACAATACTTTTTCTTCAATGGCTTGATTTGGCACAAGCACCGTTCCTCGTTTTTCTTCACCACCATTTGTCATAAGTTCTACAAAAATGTTTAAATCATTGGAATGGTCGATGTGAATATGAGATAAAATAATTCCGTCGATTTTGTCTTGATAGGTGTGAATGTATTTATAAAATGTGTAGACGCCTGGATCAATGATAAGGTTTGTATCGTCCACATGAAAATAAAGCCCACCTGCTGACCTGATTTTTTTGAAAAATATGTCTTTATTGCCTGTCGTTCCGAAAAAGTGAATAAAATCTTTTGCCATTTATTTTTCCTCCAAAATTTTCTCCAAAACCTCTGCCACGCCGTCTTCTTCATTGGTGGCAGTTACCCTATCTGCTATTTTCTTTATCTCATCTGGCGCGTTTCCCATAGCGACACCAATTCCTGCCATTTTGATCATGGAAATGTCGTTTGTTTTGTCGCCGATGGCGATTACGTCGTTTAAATCGATTTTTAAAAATTTGCTTAAAGCCGCCATAGTATTTCCTTTGGAAACATTGGAATTCGTAATATGAATGGCTTTCATTTGTTTTCCGTTTACTTCCCAAATGAATTGATTGGTAACGACAAAATTCGTTTGTTTTTCTATCCAATTTTTTACTTTTTCAATTTTGTTTTCATTCTCAGAACACATTGCAATTTGAATGATTTGATTTTGTTGTAGAAAATCAGAAATTTTTTCTGTTAAATGAATTTCATAATCTTCTAAATATTCTGGTTGGTTTACTGCTCTTGACAAACCAAAATCTAATTTTATGACCATTTCTTCCTCATTTGCCATTTCATATAACTGCTGACAAAATTGTGAATCCATAACGGATTGATATAAAACCTCTTTTTCTTGATAATCATACAAATCTGCCCCATTGCAATTAATCAAATATCGACTCGAAAATTCCTGAAATTTGATAGCCGACATTCTTGACCTACCAGAAATCAAAACAATTTGAATTCCTTTTTCTTTTGCCTTCTGAATCGCAGATACGGTTCGTTTTGTCACTTCGCCTTTGCTATTTAGTAGCGTTTTGTCAATATCCACAAAAACTGCTTTTATCATTTTTCCTCCAACTTTTATCTCAAAATCTCCTCTGCCAATGCTTCCAACTTCGTTCTAGATTCTTCATTCAATCTCGAACGAATTGTCACTATCGTATCACAAATTGTGATATTCTTCATGGTTTCCACAATTTCTTTCATACATTTTCCAGCCGTTGGCGCCCAAGTTCCATTTTCCACAATTCCTATTTTACGATTTTGATAATTTTTCCCTGCCAAATGACGCAAGAATTGCTCCATTGGTGGAAATACGCCAAAATTATAACTTGATGCTGCCAAAATGATTTTATCATAACGAAAAGCATTACTAATGGCTTCTGCCATGTCATCTCTTGCCAAATCCGTTAAAACTACTTTTTTGGCACCTTTTTCTTCCAAAATTTGAGCAAGTTCGTGTGCGCTATCCGCCGTGTTTCCATGAATTGAAGCATACGCAATCAAAACGCCGTCATCTTCTGGCTCATAGCTACTCCAAATATCGTATTTTTGGATATAAAATGCTAGATTTTCTTTTAAAATCGGTCCATGCAATGGACAAATCATTTTAATCTCTAAGCCTGCTAATTTTTTTAGCAAAGCTTGTACTTGCATTCCATATTTTCCCACAATATTGAAATAATAACGTCTTGCTTCACAAGTCCAATCTTCGTCTGTATCTAGACTTCCGAATTTTCCAAATCCGTCGGCTGAAAATAGGATTTTTTCTGTTTTTTCATATGTTACCATCACTTCTGGCCAATGCACCATGGGTGCCATGAAAAATTGCAACGTGTGATTTCCAATCGCTAATTCATCGCCTTCTTTGACAACAATTTTTCTTGCTTCTAAATCAGGAATTTCAAAAAATTGTGGCAAAAACGCAAAGGTTTTCTCATTTCCAATCAATTTCATTTCTGGATATTTTTTTGCCAAACGCTCAATATTGTAGGCGTGGTCTGGCTCTAAATGGGAAATTACTAGATAATCTGGCTTTTCGCCTGCTAAGGCATTTTCCAATTTTTGCATCCATTCGTCTGTTTTTCGTTTGTCAATCGTATCCATAACGACATTTTTTTCGTCTTTAATCAAATATGAATTATAAGAAATTCCGTTTGGTACAACATATTGACTTTCAAATAAATCAATGTCTTTATCATCTGCACCAACATAGATGATGTCTTTTGAAATGGTAATATCTTTCATTTTTTCGTTCCTTTCATGAGAAAAAGGTCGACGTGGGAGTCGACCCCTATTATTATTCTTCTACTTTTTCAAACATATCTTTCCCAACACCACATAATGGGCAGGTCCAATCAGCTGGTAAATCTTCGAATTTTACTCCTTCTTTTTCCTCATCATAAATATAACCGCAAATTGTACATTTATATTTCATTTTGTTTCCTCCTTTATTTTTTTGTTTATTTTATAATAATCTCCTTATTTTTTCAAGGGCTTTTCAAAAGTTTTTTATAAAAGAAAACAGATAGCGCCACAATGACTATCTGCTTTTGTTGCAATATTCGTAATTTTAAATGCAAATCACTTATTTTCATGATATTGCACTAAAATATTCTAATTTTACAACATTTTGAAATCGAATAAGACAAAAACTTGTGGACTTGATACAAAAGTTAAAAAGGTCATTTTAACTCGTATTCTGAAAAAAAGCGTTAAGAAATAAAGTTTAAAAATTTCTTATCTGTCGTTTTTGGCAGTTACTACTATTGTTATTTAATTCAAATTTTCTTGAAAATAATTGGCAGAACTGCCAGGAAATCTTCGATAAAAATTTTTAAGATTTTTTATTTATATCATAGCACTTTACATTTGTCAATAGTTATTTTTATTTTTTTCGTTACATTTAATAAATTGCCCCTAAAAAATCTTTAGGAGCAATTCATTTTGGTTTAACAAGAAATTGTCAACACATTGCCATTGTTATCAAAAATCGCAAATTCGTCTTTGCCGTAAAACGTTTTATGAAGCTCTTTGGCAATTTTAACCTCGTTTTTCAAATCCTGATACATTTTTGTGACATCGTCAACTGTTATAAATAAGGTAAAAGTTGGAATAATTTCTTCTGTTTTTAACGTTGGATATTCGCCCAGTAAATTGTTTTGTTCTTGAAACATAATGGAAATTTTATCCTTATTTAAAATAGCAAAATCCAAAATTTCTCCTTCTTCTGGAACACTTAAAATTTTTTGAAAGCCCAATTTTTCTTCATAAAACTTTATCGTTTCTTTTACATTTTTAACCATAATATTAGTCGTTATTGTTTCATACATGATTTTTACCTCCTTTTAAAATTATAAAAAACAGTATAAAATTTGTATTGTAAAAAATGGACATTTATGAATAGGCTTGTAAGATTTTTAAAGGAGAAATTCCAGTATACTTCTTTATTTCCTTGATAAAATGCGATTGGTCATAAAAACCACAAAGACAGGCAATCTCTATTAAATCTCTATTTTTCTCTAGCAGAAACGTCAAACACAAATGCAACCTTAAGATGTTTAATAATACTTTGGGCGATACGCCATAATTGGCTTTAAAAACTCGATACAAATGTCTTTCATGATATCCAAACTTTTCTGCAATTGCAATCACCGTTTGCTTTTTTGGGCTTTGGTATAATTCCTCTACCACTTCTAAAAAAGAATTTTCCGTTTTTCCTTTTGTTTTCTGAAGCAAATAATTTTTTAAATATTCCATTCTTTCCTTCGTATCTTTTAACTCCAGAATTTTCGCTAAAGGAAACTCCTTTTCTATCTCGCAAAAAGGTATTTCATGGTCCATAACTCGATCTGCGCCTACCTGATAAAGCACATAAAAAATACTAGGTTTGAATCGAACCCCCATATAATCGATTTTTTCATTTAACTGAAAATCCTCCGTTTCCTTGCTAAATCCTGCAAAGCAAATGAATTGATTTGCAAAATCGATTACAAGATCAATACAAGCATCTGGCAAAATGTTGTTGGATATCGTTTTACTCAGTATTTTTTTAGATTGCATGGTCCAGATACACATGCAATAATTTTCAAGTTCTTTTACGAGATATTCCGTATATTCTACATTTTGCTTAAATTCTTTATCAAGCAAATAGGGAATTTGTTTTGGGTAATACATTGATTATTTCCTTTCAAACTGTAATTGGGCGAGTATAAAAATAAAAACCTTGATTTTCACAAGGTTTCTGGTATTTTTTAATACCGTTTTTTGGAGCTTCCAAGCGGATTTGAACCGCCGACCTCTTCCTTACCAAGGAAGTGCTCTACCTACTGAGCTATAGAAGCATATATGTTTGGGAATCTAATCTTCTTTAGATTACATTCCCTTTATTTCAATTTTATTCGGCTTCATCTAAACATTTCAACGCTTTTTTGCGAATTCTCTGAATTGCATTATCCACTGACTTAACTGGAGCCTCTAGGCTACTTGCTATATCAACATAACTTTGACCTTTTATGTATCGATTTAAAACATCTTTTTCAAATTGGCTTAAATTTTTATCAATTTGAGTTTCCACACTTTCATAATACTCTTTTTTAATAATCGTTTCGAGTGGATCTTCTACCGTTTTCGTATCAAGCACGTCCAAAACAGACACATCATCATTTTCGTCATATGCCGAAACATTTAAGGAAAATGAAGAATTCAGTGGAATATTTTTTTGTCGATTTGATGTTTTTAAAACGGTAATTAATTGTCTTTCCACACATAAATTGGCAAATGTTTTGAACGAATTCTGCTTTTCTGGATTGAAAGATTGAATTGCCTTGTACAGTCCCCAAAAACCTTCTTGAATCATGTCATCTCGTTCTGCACCAATGATAAAAAATCGATTTGCCTTCATGGTAACAATATCTTTATATTTATTCAGCAAATAATCTAATGCCTTTTTATCTCCATTTTTTATGATTTTCACCAAGTCTTCATCTGCTATATCGGCATATTCACTTTCAAAACAATATTTTGATGTAGTATCTAGCATTCTATTTTGCTACCTCCCTAAGATGATTCTATTTGCATTATATTCGCAAAATGTTGGTATGTCAAGAGTTTTTTCAATTTTTTTACTTTTTTTCGCAAAAATATTCGTTTTAGGTAAAATTTAAGCACTCGAATGAACTTCTTCTATTTCATCAATCTCTCAATCTGTTCCTGAATTTCTCGAATACGTTGATGCAAATGAATCACATCTACATCATTGGTATTAATATCTTCTTTGACTACATTTTCAATGTCTTCCATTTGGTCTTTCATTTTTTCAATCCTGTCTAAAACATCTAATCTTAAGAAAACTTGGTCGTAATTTACAAATTTTTCTTCTCTTTCTAGTAATTGTGGCACTTCTGTCAATTCATAAGACTCACCAAAACTTGGAATGCTAACTGGAATTCCTGTATTTTCCTCAATTTTTTGCTTTAATTCTTCTTGCCCTTCTAATTCACCATGCACCAAGAAAATATGTTTCGGCTTTTGGATAAAAGAATACACAAAATTCAAAAGCCACTCTTGGTCCGCATGCCCTGAATACCCTTCAATATACTCAATTCTGGCATTTACCGCAATTTCCTCACCAAATATTTTGACCTTTTCTGCCCCTTCCACAATGCTTCTACCAAGCGTTCCCGGCGCCTGATATCCCACAAAAAGTATCGTACTTTTCGGATTCCACAAATTATGTTTCAAATGATGCTTAATTCTTCCCACTTCGCACATTCCACTCGCCGACAAAATAATGCAAGGCTCGTTGCTTTCGTTCAACTCCTTCGATTCATCTGCCGTCCTTGTAAAACGAAGCCCCGGAAAATCAAGCGGATTGTCACCTGATTTGATTTTCTCTTTGATTTCATCATCAAACAAATCCATATTTTTCTGGAAAATTTCCGTCGCCGAAATCGCAAGTGGACTATCTACATAAACAGGTGAATTCATAATTGTTTTATATTTTTTATAAAACGCTTCATCTTGTCCATATTCATCTTTTAGTTTATCAATTTCATATAAAATTTCCTGTGTTCTTCCTACTGCAAACGAAGGAATAACAACCGTTCCACCATGATCCAAAGTTTCGGATACAATGTCTAAAAATAATTTTGCTTTTTCGTCATTTCTTACATGAAGTCGATTTCCATAAGTCGATTCCATAATTAAGTAATCTGCATTTTCAATCATCGTTGGTGCACCTAATAATGGTAAATCATTGTTGCCCAAATCACCTGTAAAAACTGCCTTTGTTGTTTTACCATCTTCTTTTGCCCAAATTTCAATAATACTTGAGCCTAGCATATGCCCTGCATCATTAAAACGAAGACTGATATTTTCGTCAATTTCAATAATCTTGTCATATTCTACTGGCACAAAATATTGCAAACACGCATATGCTTCTTCTGCTGTATATAATGGTGGCAAATCTTCTTTGCCTTCTCGCATACGCTTTCTATTTTTCCACTCAATTTCCACTTCCTGAATATGCCCACTATCTGGAAGCATAATTTCACACAAATCGCAAGTCGCCTTGTGTGCATAAATTGGATTTTGATATCCTTCGTTGCAAAGTTTTGGAATACGTCCTGCATGGTCAATATGAGCATGTGTTAATACCATAAAATCAATACTTGAAATATCAAACAAAAATGGGTCTGAATTCTCCAATTCTTGCGTTACTTTTCCTTGATACATACCACAATCCACCAAGAATTTCTTCCCAGCTGCTTCCACTAAAAAATTAGACCCTGTAACTGTTTGTGCTGCCCCTAAAAATGTTATTTTCATTGTTTTCCCTCCTTAATTAAAAATATTTACTTGTTTCTTTTTTCGAATCGCAATATCTTTTTTACTACCATTCCACTGTATTTCTCCTTGCTTTTCAAACACCTCTTTATCATAAACTTTTAACAAAAGATTTTCTCCCTCCAAGTTTAACTCCATTTTTATCTGCCCCAAATCAATAATTCTTGTATCTAAAATATAATGATAGATTTGAAAATTGGTTTCAATATCCATACTCACAATTTTCATAGCACCCAATTTGCAGGCTTTTGTAATCGCCGTTTTTTGTGTATACAAAAATGCAGAATTAATTTCCTTACAATCTTTGATGAGCTTCCCTTCGGCAAAATTCAAATTTTGAAACAGTCTGAGCTGAGCAATTATTTTAATAATTGCTTCTTTTTCCTCTACTTTTTCAATCTTTTTTTCCAAAAATTTCAAAAAGCATTTTTGCAAATCAATTAATTCTTCTTGAACTTTTGTTTCTTCTTCTTTGTCATCGAGCATTTTTAATAAATTGCACAAAATTTCATAATATTCATCGTTTTCTGTTACACTTTTAATCGAGCGTTTTAGCAATGATAAATAATTCTTTTTTCCTTCGTGATCCATTCTCCAATCATATAAAAACTGCTCATTCTTTATCATCATAATATTTTGATACACGATATTTGCCACAAAATCCATTTTTTCATGAGAATCAATATCCCAAGACCAACCATTGAAATTTTTTAAAATTTCTACCATATTTTGCTTATAACCATTGACTAATAAGTTTTGCAAAACTTGCCTTGGTTCAAACTCTTTCTTTACAAAAAAATATTTCGGCTCAATATCCGCAATCGCCTCCAACATCGCAAGTTCTGTTGGATACAGCAAAATACTTCTCTCCTTGGAATTCGTAAGCGCATTTACCTTATTTTTCACAAGCAAACTAGCCTGAGATGACTCAGGCTCAACAATTTTTATATGTTCACAATAATTTTTAATTACCTTTAAAAGGGTCTCAAAAAAAATATCTTTGGGCACACAATCAACCTTTACTCGAGCATAATCTTTATAAGCAATTTCTAATTTATAAACCATGCTTAAGGCTAAACTTTTCGCAATTGAAGAAAATGTTTTCTTCTCTAAAATTTCTTCTAGCAAATTATGATAATCTTTTAATTTCGAAAAAAAGTTCATTGATTAGTGCTCCCTTCTACCATACTAATTTTCAACATTCGCACTTGCTTCTGGTGTAGATACTGGTTGTGTCATACTTAATTCTTGCAGTCTTTCCATGGTAATTAAAACCTGTCTTGGTTTACTTCCTTCGTATCCTGAAATAATTCCTCTTGCTTCCATTTGGTCAATAATTCTACCTGCACGCGCATAACCTACTTTAAATCTTCTCTGGATAAATGATGTAGAAGCTTGTCCTACTTCAACCACTGTTTTGATGGCTTCTTCTAGGAATGGGTCTGTGTCATCATCTTCGTCTGGAACTTCTAATTCTTTGTCAGATTTATTGGCTCTTTCAATTTCTTCCAAAATATCTTCGTTGTAGGTTGCTTCTCCACCATTTGATTTGACAAAATCAACAATTTTTTCGACTTCTTGGTCAGAAACAAACGCACCTTGTACTCTGGTTGGTTTCGAACTTCCGATTGGATAAAATAGCATATCTCCTTTTCCCAACAATTTCTCAGCACCAACCATATCCAAAATGGTTCTAGAATCGATTTGCGAAGAAACCGCAAATGCAACTCTAGATGGAATATTGGCTTTAATAATACCTGTGATAACATCTACCGAAGGTCTTTGCGTTGCAATAACTAAATGCATTCCAGCTGCTCTTGCTTTTTGCGCCAATCGGCAAATAGAATCTTCTACTTCTTTGGCTGCCACCATCATTAAATCTGCCAACTCATCAATAATAATAACAATTTGTGGCAATTTTCCTTCTTCTTCGCCTGCCATGGCGTTATAGCCTTTTAAATCTCTCACACCTTTTGTAGCAAATAACTGATAACGATTTTCCATTTCCTGAACCGCCCAAGCAAGCGCACCTGCTGCTTTTTTCGAATCAGTTACAACTGGAATTAATAGATGTGGAATTCCATTATAAACAGAAAGTTCAACCACTTTTGGGTCAACCATGACCAATTTTACTTCACTCGGTTTGGCTTTATAAATAATACTCGTAATCAAAGTATTAATACAAACAGATTTTCCAGAACCTGTGGAACCTGCAATCAGTACATGAGGCATTTTTCCAATATCTGCCACAACAGCTTCCCCTGCAATATCTTTACCAAGCGCTACAGATACTTTCGATTCTGCATCTTCAAAAGCAATCGATTCGATAATTTCTCTTAAATGAACCACTTCTTTTTCTCGATTGGGAATTTCAATTCCAACTGCCTGTTTTCCCGGAATTGGCGCCTCAATTCGAATACTTTCCGCAGCCAAATTAAGGGCAATATCATCTGACAATTTGGCAATTTTGCTGACACGAACGCCTTCTGCTGGCTTTAGTTCATATCTCGTTATCGCAGGACCAACGGAAACATTTTCCACTTTGGCAGAAACGCCAAAACTATATAGCGTTTTTTGAAGTTTGGTTGCTGTATCTGTAAGACTTTTTTTGCCACCTTTTAAGCCTTTATTTTCGCCTTGTTTTAATAATTCCACTGGCGGATATTCATAATTTTCGTCTTCCGAAACAATCGTATTATGCTCTAATTGCAAAACTTCGCGTACTTTTTCTTCTTTTTCTTCTGCTTTTTGAACAAATAAATTGCTTTCAATTTCATTTGGATTTAGTTCTTCTTTTTGTTCTACCACAACTTCTTCTTTCTTTTCCTTTTTGTGGAAAATGCTAAATCCTGTATTTTCTGGTTCTTCTGGAACTTCTGGTTTTGGATTGTTTAAATTAATGGTAATTTGGTCATCATCAATTTCTGTGGGAACATCATCATCGATTGTGTAAAATTCCGTATTTTTTGATTTTTTCTCTTTTTTGTTCATTTTCTGTATTTTTTGCTGTTGAAGCATTTCTTCTTTGGCATGTTGTTTTGCTTTTGCCATTCGCTCTTCACGACGTGATTCTAGGTCCACATTTCTTTCCTCACGACGTTGTTCTTTTCGTTCTTCTAAGGCATCTAATATCTCTAAAATGAATTCTGCTGGTTTTAGACCAAATGTAAATACCAACATAATAATGGCAATACCTGTTACGCTCACTGCCGCACCAAACATTCCAAGTAGACTAATTAAAGGATACGCAATCACCGTTCCAATCGTTCCGCCACCAATTCCAGTGCTTCCGAAGTTCATACGATTTTTCCAAAATAACACTAAATGACATATTCATATTCAAAACGGTAGTTTTTGAGATTTGGTAAATTGACATCATAGCAGCAATGCAGGCGGTAAACACAAAAAATTGGCATATTTTAGAAAAAAGATAATCTTTATCATTTTTTACTAGCGAAATCGAAATTCCAATCATTCCTAGTGGAATGATATATTTGACTTTTCCAATAATTCCACCTAAAACGGGGCTTAAGACTTCTCCCAATGTTCCCGTTTCGGCATAAATCAAAATCATCAATAAAATTCCGATTACAAAGCAACCGATTACTGCTAAATCAATGCTACTGCTTTTTTTCTTTTTTTGTTTGGCTGTGCTTGTTTTCTTACGTTTTTTTCCCATTTATAACATCCTCCTAAAATACACTTTCGCTCTTAAATCATATACTAAATTCGACAATCTGTCAAAGGCATTTTATTTAAATAAATTATTCTGCGGAGTTTCCGCAGAATAACCTTAGTTTACTTTAATTCTTTTCGATTATTTTGTACGGTTTCTAACGCTGTTTTAATGGATTCTTCTACACTACTTAAAGTTTCTCCTAATCGAATCATATTATTCTCAATATTGCTCAAAATTCCATCTGCATAATTAATCGCATCTTTACTGTATTCTCGATACATATCATTGGCTTCTGCAATGATTTCATTTTTCTTGTCATAGGCTTTTCTGGTGATTTCATGTTCATCAATCATGGAAATAATTCTATTTTCTGCTTCTTTGACAATATCTTCTGCATCTTTTTGGGCTTCTGCAATAATTCGCTCGCGTTCTTCACGAATCCATTTGGCTTGTTTTAATTCATCTGGCAAATTCAAACGGATTTCTTTGATCACATCTAGCAATTCATTTTTATCCACAATGCATTTTTCTGTGAAAGGCACATTTTTTCCTTTCTCTAAAATATCCTCTATGGTTTCCAGAAGTGTAAAAATTTCCATACTTAAATAACTTTCCTTTCTTTTCTGCCTATTTCCTTTTCAAAAATAGAAGTGTAACCCTTCCATATTTTCTTTGGTCAACTATATCAAATAAATTCGATTTTTCTATATTTAGAACAACTTTTTCTGTTTGGTCTGTTTCTATGATAACGCTTGCATTTTCCTTTAATAAATCATATTCTGCTATTTTCTGACTTGCGATTTCTGCAAAATCCATGTCATAGGGCGGATCTAAAAACACAATATCAAACTTTTCATTCTGTGTTTTTAAAATTTCTAAGGCAGACAAATAACTTTTTTGAAAAATTTGTACCTTAGATTTTGCCTTCAACTTTTCCACATTTTGTTCAATAATGTGGATTGCATCTTTGGATTGATCACACAAAATTGCCTTACTTGCCCCACGGCTTATTGCTTCCAAACCAAGTGCCCCACTGCCAGCAAATAAGTCTAAAATCGTCGCCTCTGGCAGTTCAAATTGCAGAATATTAAATAACGACTCTTTGACTCTGTCTAATGTTGGTCTTGTATTCAAACCTTCCAAGGTATACAATTTTGCTCCCCTATGTTTTCCACCAATTATCCTCATCTAATTCCTCTATGTTATAATTTCTGAATTTATAGTTTCATTTTATTCCAATTTTTCGAAAAGTCAATAGGATTTGTCAAAATGTAATAAAGACTTAATATTGTTGTAATATTGTAAAGGAAAATTTACAAAAATGTAATAAAAACAAAATTAAGATTTTCTAAGCAAAAGAGAGCATACAGATTATCTCTTCTTAAAGATAATGTGTATGCTCTTTTTTTCCAATGATTTCTTTTGGAATTAAGTCCTACTTTTTTGTCTTTTCCAAAGCTGTATTTTGATTTTCATAATGAAAAATAAATGCAGAATTTTTATCCACTCTTCTTTGCAAAGCCATCAAATTTTTCTCCAAACCTTCAGTTCTTTCATTTCTTGCCATCAATTCTTCATACATAATATTGATTTTCCTACCATAGTCATTTTCCAAAACAAACATCTGGTCTAAAGCTACTTGAACATCTTCTTTTATTTCATAGATTTCTTTATTCAAGGTATCAATTTCTGTCTCTATTTTGTCAAACCTTTCGTCCATTCCATCAAGTCTCGTTTCCACTTTATCAAGTCTTTCATCTATCCCCTCAAGTCTTTTATCCATTTCAGCAAATTTCTTATCAAACTTTTGATCTATTCTATCAATTTTTTGATTCATTTCATTCATTTGATTCTGCATACTATCCAATTTAGCCAATATTTTCTCTTCCATACTTTCACTCCTTTCTTTTTTAGGTTTGAATTCATTCTACCACAGCTAACCCCAAATTGCAACAAAAATTTTCTTTTTCGCTCGACATTTTTTGACAAAAAAAATAACCAAGACAAAAGATAAATCTTATCTTGGCTACAAAAATTTTCCTTAATGATTATAGCATATTTTCTGTTTTTTGTCAACTGTAATTAATTTATGATGTTTTTTGTCAACTTAACATACTTCTAAAAATATGCTATAATAAAAGGTTATTCATTTTTTCAATATCGAACAAAAAGACTGCCTAAAGGCAATCCTTATTCTTCCTGATTTCCCTCTTTATTTTGCAACAATTCCAATTGTGAGATAAGCAAAGCTTCCATTTTTGCTTTATATACTTCGAATTGTTTCTTCAAATCTTCCGTTTTTCTACGAATTTCTACTTCATCTTGATTCACCGATTCTACCATCTTTTGTGCTTCTTTTTTCGCATCCGCTATGATTTGGTCTGCTTGCTTTTGTGCCATGGCTTTAATATCTTCTGCTGTCGATTGAGCCATAAGTAGCGTACTTTGCAAGGTATGTTCTACTGTTTTATAATGTTCTAATTCTTTATTTAAACCATCAAATTTATTTTTATATTCACTATTTTCTTTATAAATTTTCTCATATTCTATTGTTAATTGATCTAAAAAATCATCAACTTCGTCTACGTTATATCCCTTAATTGTTTTGGTAAATCTTTTGTTTTCAATATCTAAAGGTGTTAGCATCTAATACTTCCTCCTTCTTTACTTCATCCAAGAAGCTGAGAATTTTCCATCCAATTTTTCTTTTGAAAATTGATTTTCAATATCATAGTTATATGGGGCAATGACAAAGATTGCATTGGAAACTTTTTCCATATTACCATCTAATGCTTTGACTGCGCCACTTACCACGTCTACAATTCTTCTTCCCACATCTTTGCTAACATATTCTAAATTAATCACAACAGAATTTTTGTTTTTCAATTGTGCAATAATATCAATTGCTTGTTCAAAACTAGTTGGTTTTGAAATTTGCATTTTGATTTGTTGTGGTTGAGGCATACTAACAACTTTATTTCTTCCTTTGAAAATATTTAATGTTTTTCCCGATTCTTCCTCTTCTTCGAAATCTTCTCCATATTCTACATTGTCTAATTCATCGTCGAAATCCTCTGCTGGTTCCTCTTCTCCCCAAAAATAATTCATAATTTTTTTAATTGCTGTTCCCGCCACTTTTTTAACCTCCTAAATTTTTCTCCTTCGTGTTATAACATATTTATAGTATCTAACTTTTTTATGCAATTGTCAATAGTTTTTTTCCATTTTTTATCAATGTTACACAATCTTAATATTTCTGTAATATAATGTAGATTTTTGTTACATTTTTGTTAAATTAATGCAACAAAATTTCATCATATAAATTCAGTTGTTTTCGCTTTTTTACAGTTTCCTCACTAAATCCTAATTGAAGTAATTCTTCGTCTGTATAATTTTCGACAATAGAATAGGTATCATTTTGTCGTAAAATTTTGATATATATTTTCTCAATATAACCTGCTTTTCCTTTTTCGACATAACTGATATCGTTTTCTTCTAAAATTGCCAAATTACTTACTTTTAGTCCCTTATAATTCCACCAAATCACATCAACCGACATTTCTCGGTATTCCACCAATTTTTCCACGTCTTCTGTGATACGAAATACCAAAATTCGACTATCGCCTTCATCTACAATATGTTGAACACTTGCACCAACTTCACTTGCAGAAGGCAATCTGAGTGTTACCGTATCTCCAACTTTAGCAACTGAAGCTTTTTCGGTATCCATGATACATGCCAAATAGCATTCAAAATTGTCGATTACTTTTCCTTTTTCTTCGTTCGTTAAAATCGTCGCACCTGATTTGGTATCTAACGATTTCAAAAATTCTGTATTTAAGTAGCTAAAATCTTTCACACCGCAAAATCTCTTCCAAGCCATCGACTCGGTAAGAAACCAAACCTGAAACAGGAGCCACCATTACTTCTGATTCATTGCTGATTTGTTGCTCTAAATTGTTTCTTTTTTCAATCAATGATTTGACATGTGAATCAGCTGGACTTAAATTTCCTGTTATTTTCGTTTTTTTAGAAACATATGTATCTAACTCTGCTTTTATTTCTTGCAATTTTTCTAAATCATTGATGTGATACATCGAATCGACTAATTTTTCAATTTGGGTTTCTAGATTGGTAATATCAGTTGACCATACATTTAGTCCACTACTTTCAATGGCTGCATTGATTTCATCATCTAAGGTTTCCATTTGACGCAAGATTTCTTCTTCGCCATTGGAATAATAACGAAAAACGGATTCATTTTTTGCCACTCTTTGTCCTTCTGAAATCATTTGAACCATGCCATTTTTGTAGTTTTCACCCTGTAGAACTGTTTCTTGCCTTAAAATATACGTATCTGCTGGCTCTTCAAATTTTAGAGAGCCTTCTTCTACAACACATATTTGGGACAAATGATTCAGCATATGAATTCCTTTTTCAACCAAAATAGCTACACACGCAATTGCAATAATCGCAATTATGATTTTTCCGAAACTTAATTTGTCTTGATTGTCATTCAATTTTATATCCCTCCAAAATAATATTGATATTATTTTGTATTCCATTTTCTGCTTTTAACCATACGGTTTGCTTATTTTTACGAAACCATGTTAATTGCCTTTTGGCGTAGTGTCTGGTTTCTTGTTTGATTTTGTCTACCATTTCTTCGTAAGAATATTTTCCTTCTAAATAATCTACGACTTCTTTATAGCCAAGTCCTTGCATGGCTGTTGGGAAGCAATTGTATTTTTCCTTCAGATTTTTTACTTCCTGAACCAAGCCTTGCTCTAACATGATATCCACTCGTTTGTTAATTCGTTCATACAATTTTTCGCGCTCCATGTCAATGGCAAACACTTGAAAATCATAGTTTACACCATTTTTTCGGGATAGTTTTTCTTGCTCGGTTTTGTTTTTTCCCGTCGCCTTGAAAACTTCTAAAATGCGAATAATACGTTTTTTGTCATTGGGACTAATGGTTTGAATGGCTTGGCTATCAATTTGGCTTGCTTTAGCATAAAGCTTGTGCAAACCCTCTTCTGTTTGCGCCTGTTCCATTAAGGCATTTCGATATTCTTCGTCGAACTTCATTTCTGGATATTCGATTCCGTAAATCAAAGAATCGATGTACAAGCCTGTTCCACCTGCAATAATGGGAACTTTTCCTTTGGCTAAAATTGTTTGAATGGCTTTTTCGCTGTCTTTTTTGAAATCGGATACGGAATATCTTTCATTGGGCGAAACAAAATCGATTAAATAATGCTGAATCCCTTGCATTTCTTCTGGGGTAACTTTGGCAGTTCCAATATTCATATCTTGGTAAATTTGCATGGAATCACTGGATATGATTTCTCCGTTTATTTTTTTGGCTAATTCAATGGATAAGGCTGTTTTACCAGAGGCGGTTGGGCCTGCGATTACGATGACTTTTGGTTTCATGGGGTGCTCCTTTTGCATTTTTATTTGCGGCTGAATTTGCGTTCTAGGTCGTATTGGGTCATTTTGATGGCGGTTGGTCTGCCGTGCGGACAGGTGAATGGATTTGGTAATTTTAATAGGGTTTGCATTAGGTTGTCGACTTCCTGAATGTCTAGTTTCATATTGGCTTTTACCGCTGATTTGCAGGCAACAGTTGCAATAAACTTGTCTTCTTTTTCTTGGGTTGCTGTAACAGCAACTGTGTCGATTTCATCTAATAATTCTAGGAATAACTGCTTGGTATTCAAGTTTTCGCACATGCTTGGTACAGATGTTACCTTAATGGTATTTTCCCCAAATTCTTCGAATTCGAAACCTGCTTTGGCAAACATTTCCACATTTTCTTTGGCAATGTCCATTTCTTTGTTGGTTAAGGTTATGACATCTGGTAATAACAATAGTTGCGAATCTTTTTCTTCTTCGCTGTAATAATTGGCTTTTACTTTTTCGTACATAATTCTTTCGTGAGCTGCGTGTTGGTCAATCATGTATAAATCATCTTTGATTTCTATGACAATGTAAGTGGAAAATGCAATTCCAATGAATTTATAGTTTACTTCTTGATATTCTTCTTTATCTTCAAATAAACTTTGGTTCAAAGTTTCTGCATATTCGACGCCACCTATGTCAATTTTCTCGCCTAATTCTTCTTTTGGCGTTTCTTCTTTGCGATTACTTGCTAAGTCAATACCAAATGCCTTTTTATACATTTCTTCAAATTCTGGCGTAATTTCTGGAATTTCTTTTAATGCTTCTTTGACTTTGGCAGTATCAATCATTTGCGTGCTTTCATTATCGTTCAATTTGGCTTCGAGTAATTTGTCAGTTACGGCACTAATGAATTCATCTTTTTTCTCTTCTGC
This sequence comes from uncultured Eubacteriales bacterium, assembly GCA_948443845.1. Lineage (GTDB taxonomy): Bacteria > Bacillota > Clostridia > TANB77 > CAG-508 > Scatovivens. The sequence continues at coordinate 26,947 of CAOJUE010000012.1, forward strand.
TATTTTATCCTTTTCTGCTTCTTCCTCTGTTGTTGTTTTTTCTTCCATTTCTTGTTCTAGCTCAGTTTCTTGCTCTTGTGGTATTTCTTCTGGCTCTTCTTTTAGGTTTAATTCTACTTTTACGGTTTCTTGTGGTACTTCTTCTTTTTCTTGAATTTCAACTTCGTCCTGTTCTGGATTTTCTGGTTCTTCTTTTAATTTTTCATTAATTTCGGCTGTATTAATAGTTTGCGTATTGCTTGAAATTTTGGTGTTTCCGATTTTGATTACTTTTTCTTCGTTTTCTGGTTCTTCTGCCACTTGGATTTTGTCTGCAATAAATCCTGTTTTGTAGATGTCTTCTATTTTATTTTCAGAATTGTTTTTTGGAATTTCTAATTGTGTGGCTGTTTTCATTGTTTTTTCGGGTGTAATTTTGTCAATCAAAGAATTGATGGCATTGATTCTTTCTTCGATTGTCATTCCTTCTTTGATTTCTAGTTTAATTTCTTCTTTTGGTTCTTGGATGACTGTTTTTTTGGTTTCTATGTCAATGGGTCTTTCTATATTAGCTACTAATTCGCCTTTTCCAAGACCTGCTTTGATCGCATGATAAACTGCTTTAAATACAGCATTTTCGTCTTGAAATCTTACTTCTAATTTGGCAGGATGTACGTTGACATCTAATTTTTGTGGATTCATTTCGATATTTAAAATCACAAATCCAAATTTACCAATGGGAATCATGCCTTTGTAGGCTTGTTCTACTGCTGCGGACAAGTTTTTATCTTTGACATATCGCTGATTGACAAAGAATATTTGATTTTGTCTGTTGGCTCTTGCAATTTCAGGTTTTCCTACAACACCTGTTACTTTCATGTCTTCATAGGTATAATCGACTTCAAGAATGCCACTGGCAATATCTTTTCCATACATGCTATAAACAATATTTTTAAAATCACCACTGCCGTTTGTCTGAATAACCGTTTTTCCAGTGTTTATCAGTTTGATGGAAATATCTTTATGAATTAAGGCAATTCTTCGGACGTTGTCCTCTATGTAGCCAGCTTCTGTGTAGTCTTTTTTCAAGAATTTGTAGCGAACTGGCGTATTGAAAAACAAATTTTTTACGATAATGGTGGTTCCAACTGGGCAACCAACTTCTGATTTTTCTAGGATTTTTCCGCCTTCTACAACAATTTTGTGTCCAATTTCTTCTCCCTCTTTTTTAGAAATCATTTCGACATTTGCGATAGCTGCAATACTTGCCAAAGCTTCACCACGAAATCCCATTGTCATGACAGTTGCTAAATCGGACGCTTTTCGAATTTTGCTTGTTGCATGGCGCTCAAATGCCATTTCCATGTCATCTTCGGAAATTCCACAACCATCATCTGTAATTTTGATGAACGAAATTCCGCCATTTTTTATCTCAACTGAAATGTTTTTACTTCCCGCATCAATGGAATTTTCGACCATTTCTTTTACTACCGATGCTGGTCGTTCAATCACTTCTCCTGCCGCTATTTTGTTGATTGTTAAATCATCTAATAGAACTATATTCCCCATATATTTTTCCTCTTTTCTATCGTACCATAATTATTTGTATTATATCATTAAAAAAAATTTTTGTATAGTTTTTTATCGAAAATTCTTTGTCTTATTTTGATATCAAAAAAGAGAGTATATGGATTCCTTAAAATAAGGTATATACTCTCTTTTTACTTTATTTCTCACTCATTGTTTTCAAAGCTTCTTGTGCCATTTTATCCTTGTCCAATTGGTTCATAATCAAAATCACAATGGCTACCAAAATTAGCACAACACCATACAAAATTAGTCCCATTTTCCAATCTCCGACTGCCAAATTGGCACCTGCTAGTGTGGATGAAATGACAGATGGAAAACGTGCAAAGGTTGAAATCAAAATAAATCGCATCGGCTGAATGGGCAATAAACCTGCAACATAAACGAGCAAATCTTTGGGTGTGCCTGGTATCAAAAATAAAATCAGCATGATTTTTTCAATTTTTTTGGGGTTTTGAAATAACTTGCTTTTTTCGATTTTTTCCACTTTGGATTCTTCACAAAAGTTGCACACAAAATTTCTTCCAAATTTTCGCACCAATCCAAAGATAACGGCAGATATCCCCCCAGCAGAAACCATAATAAATATCGTTCCGCCAAGCAGCGCCATAACACATTCCAGCAAGGATTTCCAATGGTTCTCCTGGCACAATAATTAAAAATATTTGTGCTACTTGTAATCCAAATAGTGTCAACATACCAAATATGCCAGAATTTTCAACTTTTTGCTTAAATGCAACTTGTCCTTCTAGCGAAGAAAGATTTTTCATGACTGGAAATAAATACGCTATCATTCCAATCATGACAATTAAGACCAGTCCTGTCATCACTCTTTTTAAAATTTTTACTTTATTTTTTCTACTCATACAACTCCTTCTTTTTTCTTATACATCAATAGATTATGGCGAATCAATTCTGCTACATTGACTTTTGGAGAAGCATATTTTCTCAAAAGTCCTTTATAAATTTCTTGTAAACCTTCTATTTTTTTGAAATCTTCTGGTTTAATTAGTTCAGGCAAATTAGTTTCAATACCTGCTTTTTCTAATATGTATTTGACAAATTCAGCACAGTAAAAAGAATGCTCTTTACGAATTTTTCGATGAAAACCTACAGCGAATAAGCCTAATCGATTAAATGTATAATTTTCTTTTTCCATTTCAATTTGTCGAATCGTGTTTTCAATTACTTCATATTGAAAATCCGATACTTGCAAAGCATACACTTTGGTTTGCGTTTTGTAAAATCGTTTGAAAGTTCCGCTATCAATTGCTTCATGTACAAATCCACCAACAAATGGATTGTAAGGATTTAGTCTACCAAAACTATACATTTCTTTCAAATTTTCGTCTAAAGAAATTGAACTATGCGTAAATTCGTCTTTGGTAAATGTTTTGATTATTCTAGATAATGCCGTTCCTGTATGAGTTAATACAATATAAATTTCTTTCATATTTTTTCACTTCCACTTCAATTCTATGTTTGTTTTTGCGTTAAAATGTTTCTTTTTTATTGGCAAAAATTCTGTCCATGTATTCATCTGGATAATATTCGTCCAAAAATAAATCCATTCGATTCGCTGGCTGAATATTTTTTCGTCTTTCCGTCTGCCTTTCGGCAGCAATGCAGGAAATGGTGATATTAAATACCATAAAAACTAACACCAGACTAGTAACTACTTTTAAGCTTGTTTGATTGATATTCAGCCTATTTCTAAAATTTGCGATTTGGGGAGAAATCAACGTCATATAAAGAACTCCGGCAATTCCCCAATAAGTGCAATGTAAAAGGCTGGTTCTTCCATTTAGGTTGAAATGCAAATAAGAATAATCCCACGAAATGGTTCCAAACGCTTTTTCTTGTATAAAAGAACACAAATATTCGGTGATTCCCCCAAGTAGCATGGTTACTAAAAATACTTCCATTTTGTTTCGTGTATCCATTGACTTCAAAACTAAGTAATAAACCACCATTCCGATTCCATAAACTGGCGTAAATGGCCCATAAATCAAGCCTTGTCTTGACTCAAAATAGCCTTTTTGAAATAGTACAACAATCATTTCATAAAGATAACCAATGATGCTTCCCAAAATAAATAGCCAAAATAAGATGATCAATTCTTCTAAAACTTTTCTTTTCTCCATTTTATTGCTCCCCTTATCTTTTTTCTTTATTATATTTCATTTTTTTCTTTTTTGGTATTGAATTAACTTACACCAATCTTACATTTTTGTAAGACACATAAATTTTTCACTTTGTTTATAATTTTATTATACCACAAAATTGTTTTTTTGTTAATAGTATTTATGTTATTTTAAGAAAAGATTAATATTTTCGATTGAGAAAAAAATAAGATTAGTTTTTATCTAATCTCATTCTTGACTTTCCAAATATTCCACATATTCCTCCAAACACATCCCCATTTCATTCATTTTCACCGCATGTTCCTTGCCAACATAACGCCAATGCCATGGCTCATAGTCGACTTTGGTAATATTTTCTTTTTCTTTTGTATAACGCAAAATAAATCCATACGTTTCGGCATTTTCTTTCAGCCAAACAAATCCTGCTGTTTCATCAAACTGATAATCTACATAATTAAAATCAACCGCCAAACCCAAATTATGCTCACTTTTACCTGGTTTATTAATGGTTTGAAGCACCAATTTTTCTGCTTCTTCGCGTGGCTTTCCTTGATTTTCATATTGTTTTACTTTTCTCTCAAACACCTCTTTTTGATGTTCCATGCTTCTATACGCAGATTGCACCCAAATATTGGTAATTCCATCATTTTTCATGGCTTGTAACATTTCATTTAGTGGCTGAATTGCTCTACTGTCAAATTTTCTTGTTTTATCAATATTGACAAGGTCAATTGCAAAATCATCTGGTAACGAATTTTCGAAATTAACCAAAACTAATTTCCAATCTGTGATTTCTTTTTTGGATTTCGGAATTTCTACCTTATTTTCAGTTATTTTTGGCAAAATCGACTGGCTCATTTGTGTTTGGGTGGAAAGTTTTGATTTTGTTTTGTGCAAAATCATCAAACCCATTAGGAAAATAATGCCAAACCACACGATTTTTTTCTTCCCTTTTTTCTTCATATTTTTCAATATCTCTTTCTTCGTTTCTTAAGTTTATCTTGTCTTATTTTTCCAAAAAGTTACGCTTTTTTTCGAATTAAAACAAATGGTGTACATTGCTGACCTTGTCCTGCTGGATTGTCTTGAATCATGGCTTTTAATTTTTGCTCGGTAAACGCTATCTCGTCTGATTTTCCCAAAATTTCCTGTCCAAAATCGTTAGAATCGACAATCATCAAACTGATGCCTAATTTTTCCTTTACTTCATTGCAAACTTCACTTGGATTTTCTGGAATTTCAATTCCAATATCGCGATATTCCGCCCATGCACCATCGTAAAAGCCATCTAAGCCGACTTACTTCTCGTCCAACAATTTTATAAAATACACCTTTTACGCCAAATAATTTTGTCATTCCACTTGCTATACTTGCTAGCAAAACTCTTGCTAATCCCACTTTAGAAATGGCATATTGCATATTAATCGCCATTCCTACCCCATAGCCACCACGATTTTTCTGGCAAGCAAATTTTGACAAAAATTTCGCCCAACCCCCAATTTTCAAATCTTCTCTTCGCACCACTCGATTTTGACAAAGGCTAAGTATTTTCTCACTACTTGCGATTATATCACCTTTTTCATAAATAGGAAACACATATTCTTCCAAAAGTTTCAAATAATTTTCGCCTTGCTTGACAAATCTTGTTTTTATTGCGTGTCTTAAATAAATTTCATCTCCTATTTCAATCTCCACTTTTTTTCCTTCGTTTGCTATAAATTCCATGTTTACCTCCTAAAACAATTTTCTTATGTTATGATAGCACACAGTTGTATCAAATTTGTTTTAAGAGTGTATCAAAGTTGTATCTATTCTAAACTTTCTACAATTTTATAATTTTGGGTATTGTTTTTATTGGATTGAATGGATAAAAAGCAGTTGTCATTATTAGAGTCTATAAAGAGCATAGCGCAAAGTCCTGCTTTTTCAGATTTTAGGGTATTATTTTCAAATTTCCAATCACCAATCATATATAAATCTAAATATTTGACATAGTTTTCTAAGATTTCCTGTCTTTCTAACTCGGTTTGCAGTTTATCTTTTGGGAAAACGGCAAATAAAATTTTTCCTGTTTTGCTTTCCCTTCCTACACTCATTTCACTTGTTTTGTTTCCTAGAAAAGTATATTGCATTTCATATTCTTTTTTGAAATTCGTATAATTTTTAACATTGTATTCCGTATTAGAAAAAATTTCATTCATGTCTTTTAGAATTTTGCATTCTTCTAATTTTAAGAATTCATTTTTTACTTGGTCAATCACCTTTTCCTCTTCTTGCTCGGATTGACGCTCTTCTACTAAAACTTTTTTATTGCTACTGGGCACTACCGTTTGGGATTGAATTTCCATAGAACTTCCGCTCATATCATGAATTGCTTTGACTAAATAAATTTTTTGGGCCTGCACATCAATGTTTCTTTTGGTTTTGCTTTGTGTAAAAATTTGTTTTTCCATTCGTAAATCTTCCACTTCAAAAAGAATCTGAGGTGCAAGAAAGGAAAGCAATAGAATAAAAAAAACACTTGAAATAATTAGTTTATTTTTCATTTTTCTTTACCTCCAATTCAAAAGATACTGTTGTTCCAACCTTTTCTTCACTTTCAATGTTTAGTACACAATGATGCATTTTCAAAATTTTTTTGCATAATGATAAACCAATTCCTGTTCCACCATTTTGTTTACTCCTAGATTTATCGACTCTGTAAAAGTCTTCTGTTACACGATGAATATGCTCTTTGGGAATTCCGTCTCCTTTATCCATTACCGAAATTCGATATTTCTGGTTTGCTAAAACTCGTCCTTGAACAACAATACAATTATCTTTTGGATTGGCTCTTTTAGCATTTTGAATCAAATTTCGAAGCACGACTTCCATTAAGCTTTCGTCTATTTCTAACTTTGCTTCTTCTAAATCTAGTTTTAATTCGATATTTTCTAGCATAATTTGAGCAGAAATTTTTTCGATAAATTCTTTGATTTTCGTTTCTTTTAATTCAATTCTTTCCTCAGATAATTCCATTAAAGAAAGCATTTTATAGGAAAGTTCTTCTAGTCTTTTGGCCTCCCAATAGATATAATTCAGAGCTCTAGCAGACACATGTTCATCACACTTTTTAAAACGAAGTAAGTCAGCATATCCAATAATTGCTGTCATTGGCGTTTTGATTTCGTGAGAAAATCCAGTTACAAAATCGTCTTTGGCTTGAAGAGAGCAATTTAAAGATTCGATTTTTGTTTCGATTTCATCTGCCATTCGATTAAAACTGTTCGCTAATTCGCCTATTTCGTCATTCGTTTGAATGAAAACTCTTTCTTCAAAGTTTCCGTTCGAAATTTTCTTACTTGCCTTATTTAATTTCTCAATTGGTCTTGTCAAAAATTTCGAAAAACCGAAAATAAAGAGCGAAGCAATAACTAAAATCACGATATCTGCATACATCATTTCTTTTATTTGATTTTCTCGTTCCTCATAAATCGCAGTAATATCATAAATATGAATCACATAAATTACTTCATTATTGATTGACCAATATTCCGAAAATAACATATAATTTTGATTTTTTATTTTTCTTAAACAATATGAATCGGTTTCTTTATTGAAAACTGGCTCAATAGTAAGCGTTTCAATTTCACTAAAGTTTGAAAAAATCAATTCTTTATTTTCTGTGTACAAAGCAATTTTTTCCAAACGATTTTCCATATACGAATACAACGATTTAACTTGCTCCACAATTTTTTCCTTCGTGATTTCTTCTCCATTTTGAATTTCTTGAATTAAACTACTTTCCAAATGATATCTTTCCAATACATTTTGATTCTGGTTTTGATTGGCACTTGTTTCAATAGAACGCTTAAAGTTTTGCCTTACCATAACCAATCGACTAACTGACAAGATAACCGAAATCATCACCAGAATACTTAACACCATTTTTAACCAAAATTTCATTTTACACCTCTAATCGATATCCAATTCGATAAACTGTTTTTATGTGCTCTTTCCAATCTAGTTTTTTGCGTAACCTTTGGATATGCAAATCCAAAGTTCTTGTCTCAAATTCCAACTCTTCTCCCCACACCTTTTCAAAAATGACTTCACGATAAAGCGCCATATTTTTATTTTGGACAAGTAACAGCAAAAGGTCAAATTCTTTGGGCGTTAAATCAATTTTTTCTCCCGCCTTTTCGACCGTTCTGGCTACAACATTAATCGTGATATTTCCAATTTCGATTTTTTCGCTCGTTTTATGAAATCTTCGCAAAATGGCTTCTACGCGCGCAATCAATTCTCCCATTTCAAATGGTTTGGTAATATAATCATCAGCACCAAGATGCAAGCCTTTGATTTTATCTTTGGTTTGACTTTTGGCTGTGATGAAAATAACTGGCGTGTCAAAGTTCTGTTTGATATATTCCAAAAGTTCGTACCCATCCACATGAGGAAGCATGATATCGAGTAAAATCAAGTCATACTTTTTCTGCTCGACAAAATCGGCTGCCACTTCTCCGTCTGAGGCGACTTCGCATTGGTAGCCTTGTGATTCTAAACCAATCTGAAGCAAATCACGAATTGCCATTTCGTCTTCTACAATTAAAATTCTGTTCATTCTTTTCACCCTATTGTATTATACCTTAAAATTGTATCGAAGTTGTAAATTTTTTGTAAAAATTAAAAGCAAGTCATTTTTTTGACCTGCCTTTTACAAAATTTTCTATTTTCCATGGATTAACATTGTCATTTCTTCTTCATTGCTCTGTAGTTCTACTTGCAAATTTTCTTCTTCCACAACCTCTTTATTGGCTTCGATGCTTATTTCTTCTTCTCCGTCAACAGATTGAACGGTGTACGTTATCGTTTTATCTCCATTTTCGTCAATTCCGTCTTTTGTTTCCGTTACTTTGTATTTATTTTCATCAATTCTTACCACAATCATTTCCTCATATTTATTTTTAATTTCCTCCACCAATTTTCCATCAGTGGCTGCATTCACTGTGAAAAAACTGCCAGATAATAAAATAATCGCAACTGCACACATTGAAATTGCCTGTTTTCTTTGTTTTAATTTCATACTTTCCTCTCTTTCCAAATTGGATACAACTATTTTATTCCTTACATTTTGCCATATTTTACGATTCCATTCTTGATTTTCCATAGTCATACCCTCTTTTCTTTAATTTTTTTCTAACAAACTTTCGAAGCCTATATAGCGTTACTTTTACCTTATTTTTCGTAATTCCAAGTTCTACTGAAATTTCCTTCACTTTTCTAGATTGATAATAAAACATTACAAAAATTTGTGCTTCTTGCTCTTTCATCTCATCTATCGCATTTTGGATAATTTGACTTTTTTCGTTCTGTTCAACTAAATTTTCAAGATTCATCTGATCCATTATTTGATCGTCATAATCTTCCCAATTTTCAAAATGATCTGCCAAATTTAACGTTCGATATTTTTTGCGTATCAAATTCTTTGCAATTCCAACTAAATACGGTTTTAGCAACATATTCTTGTCAATTTTCTCCTGATTTTTCCACAAAACCACAAAAATATCCGACAAAACTTCTTCCATATCTTGCCTACTTGTCATACAATTTTTCAAAATCATATGCAAATAGCCATTATATGTCTCCACAATTTGTTCCATATTCAATTGACCATTTTCCTCAAAATCATCAACAGTTCTAGGCTCCACTTCTTTTTAAGTTAAACTCCTTTTCTTCTCGAAAGTACTTTCATTTATATAATCCCATTTTTTCCAAAAAGGTTACAAAAATTTTAAATAATCGGCACTTTTTTAGTGCCGATTATGGTCAGAATATTATTTTTTACGAAGGAATCAAATCGCTAAACGCCTTGACTCCTTCATAAGCAATCCATTTGGTCTGACCAGCCAAATATTCTAAACTGTGGATACAAAATTAATATACCACATTTTTCACCACTTTGCAACTTTATTTTCCTTCATTAACATTTCTCTCAAACTGCACATCCGTTGCCACAAAATAAATGCCATACACTAGCACAAAAATTCCAATTACAACTGCCATATTTTTCCAAATTTCTTCCACCGTCACAGCAACTGTAAAAATTTGCCCTACAATCAAAACCGCTGGAATACTAATCAAAACTGGAATGAACATTGGCAAACAAAAGTAGAATAATAACTGTTTTAAAATCGTTTGCCTAATCACGCGTTCTTCCATACCTAATTTTTTAAGCAATTCATAACGATATTTATATTTTTCAGAATCGCTCAATTGCTGAATCGCAAGAATTGTCGCTGTTGCCATTACAAAAATTAATGCTACATAAAACGCCAAAAACGATATCATCGTATAAAACGATTTGACTTGGGCTGTTCGATTTCCCTTTGTCCTTACATTTCCTAACGCAATATTCATCGTATACTGTTGTTCTTCTCCGTCAATAACGGCAATTTGCTCCATTTCATCATAGATAAGATATTCAGATAATCCGTCATAAAAGGCTTCGCCTGTTGTTTCTTCGGTTTGTGCTACTAGTTTGTAACAATCATCATAAAACGGTTTTTCGATTTTGAAATCCGCCTTTTCAATTTCTCCTAATAATTCATCTGGAACCACAATACAGTACATATATCCATTAAAACCAAGTTGCGCAAGATGCTCTCCTCTAATTTCCTTTATCGTCATTTCTTTTCCCATGATTTCGATTTTGTGATTCTCTTTCCTATAATCGACAAAATGCTTTTCCGCACTTTTCATGCATTGAACAATAACTTCATCTTCTTTTAAAGAAACCGTTTCATAACCCAGCATTTCTCGCAAGCGATTATAGTCTTTTAAACAAATCGCTGTATCCCACTCATCGTCAAATCTATCTTCAAATGTTGTGTCTTGCAAGGCTTTATCGACACTTACTTTGGGAATATTGTAAGTTCGATATTCATATAAATCTATCACGTTTGCATTTTTTCCGATATATTCTTTGTATTTTGAAAAATCACCATCTAAACTGCTTACCATAATTTCGAATGGATAGCCCATTGCAATTTCATTGTTTAGCATTCCATTCATTAGTAACGCCACATTTCCGCCAATCATAATAAATGCAAATAACATCGCAATCGTGCCTAAAGTCGTACTCATTGTATTAATTTTGGAAGTCAAATTTCGGTACAAAAATAAATGATTTTTTTGATATTTTCTTGTTTTATTTTCCAAATATCGTTTGACAATAAAACTCGAAATACTTCGGTAAAACAAATACACGCCTGTAATGAACATCGCAATTGCTATCATGGTTTCTTTTCCATCCATCTTGTCAACATCAACATAATCCAAATTTAGCACAAACACGCCTGTCAAAAATAAAACAATCGAAATCACAAACAAAACCATATTCCCTTTTGCATTTTGAATGCGATTGTTTTCGTTTTGCTTATCGGCATAAAGCAAATCATGTACTTTGGTTTTCTTAATTTTCCTTCTGCTATTTAATAGTACTAAAACAAACATAACAAAAAAACATAGAGCCGTTGTTTGCACTGCTTTCCAGTTAAATTCAATCGCAATTTGGTAAGGTTGCTCAAAAATATTCATAATAATACTCGTAAAAACTTGATAAACCAAACACCCAAACGCCGTTCCCACCAAAAAGGCTAGAATACCTATGATTAAATTTTCAATCGTAAACATCTTGGAAATATCCTTTTTCTCAATTCCCAAAATTTCATACGTTCCAAATTCTTTGCTTCGTTTTTCTAGCATAAATCGCATCGTATAATTAATAAGCCATGCCATCACAAAAATAATTAACAGATTGATTCCAAAAATGACTTGCGAAAAATCCTTCATACTCGAAGACAATTCCGCAATATCATTCGAAACCGCAATGGAGTTAAAACTAAACAGCAATGCCACCGCAATTACAATCGTGATAAAATAAATGACATAATCTTTTGCCTGCCTTTTGGCATTTCGAAAGGATAATTTACCTAACATCGTTTTGCTCACCTCCAAGAAGTGCTAGCACATCTAAGATTTCGTGATAAAAATCTTTTCTGGTTTTCTCGCCTTTTTGAATTTTGTTAAAAATTTTGCCGTCTTTCAAAAAAAGAATTTTGTTGCAATAGCTAGCAGATACAGGATCGTGTGTTACCATTAAAATGGTGGCTTTCATGTTTTGGTTCATGTCTTCCATGATTTCAAGCAATTGTCTAGCTGATTTGGAGTCTAAACTTCCCGTTGGTTCGTCTGCCAAAATAATTTTGGGGTTATTGACAATAGCTCTGCAAGCCGCACATCGTTGTTTTTGCCCACCAGAAACTTGGTATGGATATTTATTCAAAATTTCTTCAATGCCTAATTTTTTGGCAATTTCCAAAATTCGTGTATCGATTTCTTTTTCTGGCACTTGATTAATGGTTAAAATTAAGGCAATATTTTCCTCAATAGTCAAAGTATCTAATAAATTGAAATCTTGAAAAATGAAACCTAGATTTTTCCTACGAAATTGGGCAATATCATCTTCTTTGATTTCTGTAATATCTTGATTTTCCAAATAAATATGTCCAGCACTTACCGTATCAATCGTGGAAATGCAGTTCAAAAGCGTGGTTTTTCCGCTTCCGCTTGCCCCCATAATGCCAATGAATTCGCCTTCTTCAACATCAAAACTAATGTCGTCGATTGCCTTTGTCAGATTGTCCTTATTTCCATAAAATTTCTGAATTTGCTCCACTTTTAATATTTTTTTCAAATTCCTCACTCCTTCTAAAATTTTGTCCATTTTTGAATGGCTAATTTTAATGTATCTTATTTTTAGGAGACTTTGTATAGAAAATGTTTGAATGAATCTTACACTTTTGTAAGATTCATTCAAAATAAATACTTTCTTTTAAAAAATCTGCTAAAATCAAGTGAGAGCATATTTTTCACATTATGTCAAGTTGACATTTCCCCAAAAATATGATATAATAAAAGTTAGGGCATATTGTGAAAATCAACGCTTTATTGCTCGATTTTTTTCTCCCTCGGAATCGTAATCGTGATTTTGGTAAATTCATTTTCTTTGCTTTCTGCCTCAATTCCCATTCCTAATTGTTCACACAATTTTTGGCATAAATACAGCCCAATTCCTGTGGATTTAGTTTGCCTTCTGCCATTGGTTCCTGTAAAACCTTTTTCAAAAATTCGGTCAAGTTCGCTTGGCTTGATTCCAATTCCGTTATCTTGAATCCATAATTTCACGTTTTTCGCATTTTCTTCACTTCCAATCAAAACCTCTTGAGCCTTCTCCTTTTTATATTTGATACTATTGACAATTATTTGATTTACAATAAATTCCAGCCATTTTTCATCCGTGTATGCGTCGGTTTGAACGTTGCTAAGTTCCACTTTGATTTGATTTTGTATCATACTTTTCTTATTTCTCGCCAAAACATTTCGGATCACTTCTTCTAAATTAACTTTTCGAATCATAAAATCATTGGAAACACAATCTAATCTTGCATAAAACAAGGCTTGTTCCACAAAATTATTGATTTCTTCTATTTCATCATCCATTTTATTGGTCAATTCTGACTTGTGATTTTCGCACAACAATTTCGCCGAAGTAATCGGAATTTTTATCTCATGCACCCAACTTTCGATGTATTCTTTATAATCCTTCTGCGCTTTTTGGGATTTTGACACATTTTCAAGCATGGATTTATTCGCTCTTTTTAAGATTTTGTAATATGCCAAATCTTCGCTATTTTTCGGCTTTTTCATCACTTCTGAAAGCAAATATTTTTCTGGCAAATTCTCTAAAATTGCTTCGATTTCTTGTAAGTATTTCTTTTTCCTTTGAAATGCCATGAAAAATCCTGTTACAAAAAATAGGCTGTAAATTGTCAGTAAAATAAAAATAACGTTTTTGTCAATTTGCAACGCATTTGTGTAGGCAAAAATGATGATGCAAAAGATGAGAAATGCGAGTATGGAATTTATCTGATCTTTGATATAGCTTGTGAATTTCATATTTTATACCCTTGTCCTCTTTTTGTTTCAATCAAATTTTCGATTCCTAAGTCTTTTAATTTTTCCCTTAATCTAGTAACAATCACACTTAAACTATTATCGTCTGCATAAACGCCATTGTCCCACAAAAAATCGATGATATCTGCTCTGGCAATGATTTTGTCTTTGTTGGAAAAGAGATAGGATAAGGTTTTGATTTCAGTTTTTGTCAGTTCGATTTCTTTTTCGCGGTAGGTTAAAGTGGATTTTAGAATGTCTAGCACAATTCCTTTGTATTCGATTTTGCGGTCTTGGTCTTCGGTGGAATACGTTCTGTTTAATAAATTTTTGATTCTGGCTAGTAAAATGGGGACATTGTATGGTTTTTCGATATAGTCATCTGCCCCTCTCATGATTCCATTTAACTCATCCATGGCACTATTTTTACTCGTTACAAAAATAATCGGAATTTTGGATTTTGTTCTAATTTTACTACAAATTTCGTAACCATCTTTTTGGGGCAAATTAACGTCTAATAAAATTAAATGGCTTTCTCTATTTAAAATTTGTTGTTCAACATTTTCAAAGTCTGTTATTAAATCCACTTCATAGCCACTGTTTTGTAATAAAATTTTCAATTCTTCTCGAATTTCTTTGTCATCTTCAACAATTACGATTTTTGGCATACTCTCTCCTTAAAACTTGAAAAGGACGATTGGTATCGTCCTTCTTCTTTACTGTTTTAGCATTTCTAACGCTTTATTTAACTGCTCATCAATCTCTTCCTGTCCTTCTGCTTCTGGAACTAATTGTACCGCAAAATCTGGATTGATTCCTTTTTTATTAATTTGTGTTTCATTTGGCGTGAAATATTCGGCTGTTGTTAATTTCAAAACGCTTCCGTCAGATAACGAAAATACATTTTGAATAACACCTTTTCCATAGGTTGTTGTTCCTACAATTTTGGCTTCTTTGTTGTCTTGCAAACAACCCACTAATATTTCGGAAGCACTTGCAGAATATCCATTGACAAGTACGATGATATCCATATCAATCATAACATCTTGTTTGGCAACCGTTGTTTCGGTTTGACCTTTTGAATTTTTGGTAATTAACATTTTTTTATCTTTGGGAACAATCATATCTGCAATTTTCAACGCTTCATCTACTAAACCACCTGTATTATCTCTTAAATCAATGATTAATTTTTGGGCGCCTTTTCCTTGAAGGTCTTTAAAGGCTGTTTCAAATTCGTCGCTACATCCTTCATCAAAGGTGGATAATTTGATATAACCAATATTGTTTTCCAACATTTCATTTTTTACATGATATACTTTAATGGCTTTTCGTTCCACATCCATGGTCACATATTGATTATCTCTTATGACTTTTAATTTGACCATGGTTCCTTCTTCTCCTTTAATTTTGGAAGAAACTTTGGCAGTATCTTGCCCAATTACGCTTTCGCCATCTACTTCGACAATATAATCATTAGCTTGCAAACCAGCAGCTTCTGCGGGAGAACCTTCAATTGGTTCGATTACAACAACATTTCCTGCCACATCTTGTGTCATATAAATACCGATTCCTACATAGTTTCCTAATGTGTTGATTTGGTATTCTTCCCATTCTTCGGCTGTCATGTATTCTGAATATTCATCATCTAATCCATTGACATAACCTTTAATGGTTTCGTCCATGACTTTTTTCTCGTCTACTTCTCCTATGTAATATTCGTCAATCAACTTTCTGAAATCTTTTAGGGCACTCGAAATGGTATTGATATTTTGCTTCGAATTTTCGCCAATTTCTCCTGTGACTAAAAAATAGTTTTGTTCCATGCAGTTAAAGGCTGCATAACATGTGATTACCGCTGTGATACAAGCCACAAAGACAATCACTAAAATACATTTATAAATTATTTGTTTTCTTTCATAACTTTCCATTGTTTCTTCCTTTCTTTTCCGTTATGGTAAATATGGAGTTGGGTTTACACATTTTCCGTTGACACGAACTTCAAAATGTAAGTGGTTTCCAGTTGAATTTCCCGTTGAGCCGACTTGACCAATGACTTGCCCTTGACTTACTTGAGCACCTTCTGTTACAGCTCTTGTTCCAGATAACATGTGAGCATACAACGTCATCGTGCCATCTCCGTGGCTAATAACGATATATTCGCCATAACTCTTATAACTACCGTTTGGACGTCTCAATGCGGTTGAAATGACTACTTTTCCAGCTTTGGCTGCCATAATCGGGGTTCCTGCATTGCATGCCCAATCAACACCTGTATGTTGTCCCGAACGAGTTTGATATTTTCCATAACCTGTTGTAATCCCCCCTCTCGATTTCCCTGACAAAGGGCTAATAAATCCAGCTGTACTCGGTGCAGTTGGTGTTACTGCTCCACCTGATGCTTTTTGTCTTGCTCTTCTTTCAGCCTCTTCTTGCTCTGCAATTTTTGCCAACTGTCTTTGGATATCTTTTTTGTCTTGCTCAAATTCTTCTAATTGTTGCTGTAATTCTCTCTCCTCTGCTGATAAATTTCCCATCAAAGAATTTTTTTCACCTACTAAAACGGTCAATGTATTTCTTTTGATTTCGGCTTGCTCTTTTGAGGTTTCCACTTGATTTTTTGAACTTTGTAAATCATTTTTCTCATTTTCAATTTGAACTCTAGTGGCTTCTATACCATTTAGTAATTCGGTATCGAATTCGGCTAGTTGCTCAATTAAATAATATTTTGAAATGAAATCGGCTAACCCATTGGAACTAAGAAGCATATCTAAATAAGAGGTTGTGCCTGTTTCGTACATGGCAACTAATCGTTTATTTAGCAATTCTTGTTGTTCCGCAAATTTCCTTTCCTGCTCTTGCAGATTGGCTTCTTTTTCGGTGATTTGTGTTTGCAAGGTTGAAATTTTGGTTTCTAAATCGTCAATTTCGCCTTCGTAGGTATTGATTTGTGAGTTGTAATTAGTGATTTGCCTTTGGGTTTCGCTCATTTGGGTTTTTACATCATTGATTTCCGAATTGATTTCTTTGATTTTTCCATCAATATCATTTTGTTGATTTTTTAAATCACTTTTTTGGTCGGCATAAACCACGAATGCATTTGATATTAGCATAATAATTAGAACTATAATACTAATATATTCAATTTTCCTTAAATTATTAATTTTCATTTTATCCCTCCATATTTTATTTATATTTCTTCTTTTGAATCTACATCTAATTCTACAATTTCACTCTGGTCTTGTGTATTTTCCTCGGTTGGTTGCAAATAATCAAGTGGACTTACATATTCGCCATCGATTCGAATTTCAAAATGTGCATGTGGACCTGTGGAATAGCCTGTTGAGCCAACTTTTAAAACTGGTGTTCCACCGTGTAATGGTTTGTCCGAACTTCAACTAAAATTTCAGAGCCATGGGCATACAAAGTCGAAATTCCGCCACCATGGTCTAAAATAACCATATTTCCATACGCAGTGTTATAACTTGCTTTTGTAACAACTCCGCTATTGGCTGCCACAAACGTGGCACCAAAAGGAGCACTGATATCGGTTCCTGTATGCAGTTTGTAAACTCCTGTAATCGGATGGGTTCGCATGCCAAATGGCGAACTGATGCGCGTATAACCTGGAACTGGCCAAGCAAATGTCCCACCAACATATTCGGCATTATTACTTGACAAAGATAGTAAACGAATTTCAGATTCAATTTCTTGCATTTGGACTTGGTATTCTTCTACTTGTTGTTGCAAAGCCAATTCTTCTGCATTTAATACTTGAATTCTTTGATTTTTGATGATGACTAAATTCGAAATCGCAATGCTTGCTTTTTCTAAATCACTTTTGGCTTCTTCTAAATTTTGCTTATCTTCTTGCAAAGTTTTCATCAAATCCGCTATTTTTTCTTTTTGCTCTTTTACAATATCTAACAGTTCCGAATCGGTTGTTGTGATTTCTGAAATATAATAGTAATTGGAAAGAAACTCGGAAATTCCTTTTGAACTTAATAATAAGTCTAAATATGATGTTTCTCCCATTTCATACATGGCAACTAATCTTTTTTCTAGTAATTTTTTTTGTTTTTCATAACTATTGGTTACTTTGTTTAGTTGATTTTCTACGGTTTCTATTTTGTTTGATAATCGCTCTGATTTTGCGGTTAATTCTTCCATTTCGGTTTGTTTATCTAATATACTTTGTGTTAAATTGGAAACTTCAGCCACGGCAGAGGATAGTTCTTCGTTTACAAATTCTAGTTGTGAACTGAATTCTTCTGCTTGTTTTTCTATGTTTTCTTTCTTGCGTTCCAATTCGTCGATTTTATTTTCTTGATTGTGTTCAGCTGGTATTTCGTTTTCTTCTGCAAAAGATTGGATTACAATGCATGAAAATATTACTAAAATTACAAAACAAATTTTAATAATTTTTTTCATGTTAAACCTCCAAATATTTTTTCATGGATATGGAACTTCCAATCATACCAACGCCAATGCCCAGAATAACATAGGCAATCGCGATTAAGTTTACGATTTCTGGGAACTGCAAAAGTGTCACTCCCATGATTTGCAAGATGTTGGATTGTTCAATGGTTTGAATCACGAAGTCATATATAGCACCTACAATCAAAATTGTAATTCCTGCTGCCAACACTCCAATAATGATGCCTTCAATAATAAATGGCCAACGAATAAAATGATTGGTGGCTCCTACATATTTCATAATGGAAATTTCTTTCCTTCTTGCATGAACCGTAAGTCTTATGGTATTGGCAATAATCGTAATGGAAATAATCAATAAAATCACAGAAATGATACCAATTGCAATTCGAATTCCCTTGGCAATGTTCATAAGGGTTGTAATCGTCACATTATTGCTTGTGATTTTTTTGACGTTATCCATGGCTCCAATTTTGGCTTCGATTTCGGTGGCTAGGCTTAAATCAGTCAAAGTTACTATAAATGAAGCTGGAAAAATATTGTTTTCGCCTTCATAGGCTTCGAATAAATCTTGGTTGTCTTTTAGGTTTTCTTTCATTAAATCTAGCGCTTGTTGTTTACTTTTAAAAGTTGTTTGATTGACTCCATTTAATGCCTTTATTTTGGTTTCTAGTTCACTGATCTGATCGTCTGTTGCTTCATTTTGAATGAAAACTTCTATTCCTTGGCTTTTTTGTACTTGTTCTAACACACTATTTACGTTTTCGCCAATCGCAAAGAACGTTCCAAATAAAAACATGGCACAAATCATTGTAATCAGTGATATCATCGTTGCTTTTTTATTTTTAAAAACATTTTTGATTCCTTCACGAATTAAATAATTACTTCCCACTATCATACCCACCTTTTTTATCATCTCTCACAATTACGCCTGCATTAATTTCAATTACTCTTTTTTTCATGCTATCTACAATATCTTTTGCATGTGTGGCCATAACAACTGTTGTTCCTCTGCTATTGATTTCATTTAATAAATTCATAATATCCCACGCGGTTTCTGGGTCTAAATTTCCCGTTGGCTCGTCTGCAATAATCATAGTTGGATTGTTGACTAATGCTCGTGCTAAAGCCACTCTTTGCTGTTCTCCACCAGACAATTCGTTTGGATACATTTTTGCCTTATTACTAAGTCCTACTAAAGACAAAACCATCGGAACTTGTCTTCTGATATGTTTTGGCGTCGCTTTGACAATATACATAGCAAATGCGACATTTTCATAAACTGTCTTATCTGGCAACAAGCGGAAATCTTGAAATACAACCCCCATGCTTCTACGCAAATAAGGCACTCTTCTTGGCTTTAAATATGTAATATCTTTCCCATTGATAATAATATTACCACGTGAAACTTCTTCTTCTTTTAAAATTAATTTGATTAAAGTCGATTTTCCGTGAGCCAGATGCACCTACTAAAAATGCAAATTCGCCTTTGTCAATCGTAAAGGTTGCATCATGCACGGCTTCTGTTCCTGTATCATATAATTTACTTACATTCTTAAATTCAATCATGAAAAATTCTCCTCTTTGTTTCTTTAAAACCGAATTTTATCATTCTTATCATTCTTATTTATCATACCAATAAATCAAAATAATTGCAATACTATATTTTACTTTTTTTGTTATTTTTTCACAATTATTTTTTAAATTTCCTTTTATTCTACCTATTTCGTTATTTTTCGACAAAATTCAACTTTTTAATTCTTGCTCCGCTTTTTTGTAATCTGGCATATACTTTTGGACCATGTCCCAAAACATTTTGGAATGATCCATATGTTCCAAATGGCAAAGCTCATGTAAGCACACATACTCTATCGCACGAGGGCTATACATTACCACCTTTTGATTAATGCTGATATTTCTCGTACTCGAACAATTTCCCCATGTACTTTTCAAATTTTTGATTTTGTATTGATTTGGCTCAAGTTTGATCCTTGCCGTCATTTTTTTCATGGCTTTTTCGACTTCTTTTTCTGCTAATTCTTGATAAAAATTTTCAACCAATTCTTTCACTTTTTCCTTTGCATTTTCTTGATATTCCAAAGGCAAAGTTATCTCCAATTTATGAAACCAAAATTTGACTTTTGGTTTCCCAATTTTCTCGTAAAAAATATGTAATATAACATCTTTTCCCAACACCCTGAAATTTTCACCATCGACATATTGCTTGGGATTTTCCACTTTTTTCTTTTGTTTTTCGATGTTTTTTAAAATCCAATCTGCTTTTTGCAAAAGAATTTCTTCGATTTTTTCTTGGGATATTTTTTTCGGAACACGCACCTTTACGATTCCGTCTTGTACACCAATATAGCAATTTTTTATTTTTTTTCTTTCTATGGTATATTCAATTATTCTACCGTTGACTTTCAAAATTTCCAATTCTATTTCTCCATTTTTTCATTTGAATGATTTACAAAATGTTTTGGATTGCTTTTAAAACACCTAATTTTCCGTATTCGTAGGTTAAACCGCCTTGTTGAAAGGCAACATAAGGGCTTCTGATTGGCGCATCACAAGATAATTCAATTGATGAACCCATGGTAAAGGCTCCTGCTGCCATAATTACTTTATCTGTGTAACCTGGCATATCCCAAGGCATTGGAACAGAATTTGAATCAATGGCAGAACCACTTTGAATACCTTGACAATATTTTATCAGTTTTTCTTCATTGCCAAATTCAATAGTTTGTACAATATCAGCCCTTTTTTCATTAAATCTTGGCTGAACTTGGTAACCCAATTTTTCTAACAGATAACTTGTAAAAATCGCTGTTTTTAAACTGCTAGAAACAACGTGTGGTGCCATATATAGCCCTTGTAAAATGCTTTTGTTGATGCCTAAGGTTGGACCAACTTCTTTGCCTTGTCCTGGCGAAGTAAGCCTTTCTGCTGCAAGTCCTACCAAGTCTTTCCTGCCAGCAATGTAGGCTCCATTTGGTGCTAAACCTCCACCCAAATTTTTAATCAAAGATCCAACCATAATATCTGCCCCTATTTCCGTTGGCTCTTTTTCTTGAACAAATTCTCCATAGCAATTATCAACCATAATAATCACTTCTTGGTTGACTTTGCGAATTTCTTGAATCACTTTTTCCATTTTTTCAACACTTAAACTGTGGCGCAAAGCATATCCGCGAGAACGCTGAATTTCAATTAATTTGATATCTTTTTTTGACACTCTTTCGACAATTGCTGGAATATCAAAATCATTGTCCACCAAATCAATTTGTTCGTAATTTATTTTGTATGCCTTCAAGGAACTTGGATTTTCCTGGATTCCAATAATGGAATCCAATGTGTCATATGGTTTTCCACAAATGCTAAGCATCGTGTCTCCAGGACGTAAGCACGCAAAAAGCGCGACTGTAATGGCATGGGTTCCAGAAATAAATTGCGTTCGCACAAGGCTATCTTCCGCACCTAAAACATCGGCAAAGACTTTCTCAATCGTATCTCGTCCGATGTCATCATAGCCATAACCTGTGGTTTGACCAAAATGAACTTCGGCAATTCGATGTTTTTGAAACGCCTGCAAAACCTTTAAACTATTTTTCGTACAAGCCAAATCGATTTTGGCAAACTCATCTTTTAAATTTTCTTCTGCTTCATTAGCTAAATTTTCTAATTCTTCACTTATTCCAAATTGTTTGTACATTTTTTACACCTCTTCACAATAAACAATCTCCGATTGAATCAAACGATATTTTCCAATAAATTGTGGAAAATAATATGTATCCAACTCATACGTTGGCTCAACAATTACCTTTCCTGTTTCATCAATCACGCCCCATTTTCCGTCTTTCTTGACACCTGCAAAACCGTACTCATTCAATTCTGTGGCAATATCGTATTCGCATTTCACAACCAAGTTGCCATTTTCAGCACAAAGTCCCCATTTTCCATCTTTTTGAATGGTATGTAATTTCTTGTTCGGATACACTTCGGTATTTTCCACCACTTCACCTTTGGAATTAATATATTTCATATCGCTTTCCGAATACACAATCGAATATTCTTCGTTAATATGTTCCACAATTCCGTCTTTCATCGTTACCGTCTTTTTCAAATCCTGAGAATAAATATCCACCAAATTGTTCATTCCGTCAATTGCTTGCAAAGATTTGGTTTTATCAATCAACAAAATAAAATCGTATTGGGGATTGATTTCCATTTCACCCGTAATCGCATTAATCACGCCCACTTTTTCGGTATGGTCTGTGACAATAAAATAATGGTCAAAAGCATACGAAACTTGGACATATTTCTCATCAATTTTGATATCCTTGCTGATAATACTGTGGTTGCCTTGTTCGTCTTCTGCAATAAAATAGGCTGGATTTTCGGTTTCAATCATTTTCGTATACGAATTCGTATTAATCAAATTTCCATTAATATCAAATAACTTGGTTTCTTCATCTTGCTTAACCGAAATATAGTTTCCTGCAATCGAATAACTACTATATTCTGGCTTCAAAATCACTTTGCCATTCAAACGATAAAACCCATATTTTCCATTTTTATTCACAATAAAAACCTTGGAAAGCGCCGAATAATTGATATTTTGAAAATTCAAATCAATCATTTTCTTTTTATTCTTAAAAACGCCCTTTTTTCCCTTTTGCATCGCAATTAAATAAGCATTTTCATCTTCGTATTCTAACGCCCTTTCGACCGCTTCATACTTCGTATCTAACACCATTTTTCCTTTATAATCAATGTATCCAAAGTGCATACCATCACTTAACTTTTTCGCCACAATATAGCCCGTTTTCTCATACGAACCTTGATTAGAACAATAACCATCTGCCGAAATTTGGTCATATTTTACATCAATCACAACATTTCCTTGAGAATCCAAAACACCGTATTGTTCATCTTTTTTAACAAGAACTCTTCCTGGTCGATAATCTAAACCAGAAATTTCACTATAAATCGCCTCTGTTATGATATTTCCATTCAAATCAACCAAACCATACATCTCGCCTTTTTGGTAACGCAAAACTTCCTTTTCCGTCTCGCCAAGATCCTGTGAAGATTTTATCGCTTCCACTTTCTCAAATCCTAAAAAAATCGGCTCACCTTTTTGATTTCGTACATTAGACTTTTCTTCCTCATACACGATAAACACGTCCTTTGCTGGATTTGGGATATCAATACTTGTATATTTTGGCTCTAAAATTTGTGCTCCTTTTTTATCAATCACACCAATTCCATTTTCTGTGCTTAAAATAAAATATTCATACGAAATATCGCCATCAAAATCGGCTAACTGCACAGGTTTATGATTTTTTATTTTCAAAATCCCCATAACCACAGCCACTAAAACAAGAGCAACTATTAGCATACTTCCAACCATTTTTAAGGCTTTTGAATTCTCAAAAAACTCACTACTTCTCTCTCTATTTCTCACAATTCGATTATTTCTACCACTCAAACTCTTTCATCTCCTATGACTTATATTGGAAATAGGCAGGGATAGAACCCTGCCATTATGTTATTTATGCATTTTCTGTTAAAACTGGCACCACTTGCTTTTTACGCGACACAACACCTTTTAAAAGTGCTGTGTTATTTTCCAAAGTTACACCATACGTTTTTTCCACCAAATCAGCTCTTTTTCCTAGAGCAATTGCTTGAGAATTGCTGTTTACAATATCGGTAATCAGCAACATAAATAAATCCAAGCCTTTTTCAGAAATCGTCTTTTGCATTCCTGCTTCTAACTCTGCTTTCATTTTCATCACATCATCAATCGACGCCGTGTTGACTTGCGCAATAATCGATTTAACGCTTTTTAAATCAATTTCTTTGGCATCTAAATTTAAAATTTCTTCGATGGAAAATTCACTCAAATCGGTTCCTGCTTTTAGCATTTCTAAACCATATGTATTGCAATCAATTTCAGCAATTTTCGCTAATTTATTGGCAATTGCTATGTCTTCTTTGGTGCAAGTTGGCGACTTAAATAATAATGTATCTGAAATAATGGCAGATAGCATTAATGTTGCAATTTTTTTGTCAATTTCTACACCGTTTTCTTGGTATAATTTGTATAAAATCGTTTCTGTACAACCAACTGGCTCTGCTCGATAGTATAAAGGATAAGCTGTATTTAAGGCAACTTTGTGATGGTCTACGATTTTTAAAATTGTGCAATTGTCTAAATTATCAATGGATTCTTTATTGCTCGCATGGTCAACTAGCATGACTTCTTGTCCATCTTCCACATTTTCAAGTAGGCGTGGCGCCTCGATTCCTAAATAATTTAAAACATATTCTGTTTCTTTGTTGATTTTTCCTAGTCTGCAGGCTTCTGCATCTTTTCCTAACGCTTTTTCTAAATTGGCTAAAACGATACTGGATGTAATTGAATCTGTATCTGGATTTTTGTGTCCGAATATTAATATTTTTCCCATTTCTTGGTTCCTCCTATTATTTTGGTTTTTGTTTATTTGTGGGCACGGTGCCTCGTGCCCCTACATTAATCGTCTTGGTTGGTATTTTCGTCGTTTGATACGTCTTTGATTTCGGTTACTTCAGCATCTTTAGCTTCTTGTGGTTGTTCTTGTACTTCGACCTTAACCTCTACTTCTGTTTTGGGTTGCTGTTTTCCACATTTTGAGCAAAAATCGTCTTTTTGACTAATTTCTGCTCCACATTCTACGCACTTTTTCACTTCTTTTAATGCCAAAATTTCCGTTTCTAATTTGGAAATTTCATCAAATTGTTTTGAAATTTCTTCGCATTTGGTGATAATTTCATCTTTTCCTTCTTCTGTGTTGGTTTTATATTGATTGTAAACATGTCGACCAATTTCTTCGTATAAATCTGTTATTTTGTTTTTGGCGTCATTCATTTTTCCTTTTAATTTCATTTCTCCTGAAAATTTTGCTGTTTTCTCCTTGGTCACTTGATACGTTTCACTTGCTTTTTTTCCTAATTTGTTAAAAAAATCCATTTTTTATCCTCCTTAAAATTTATTTTCTATATTTTTTATTTCATAAAGGGCAGATGTGGGCATCTGCCCCTACGGGTTTATTCTGCTTTTAATTCTCTTGTCATCAAAATATTGACGGCTTCTTTTGGGGCTAGCCCATGATATAACACATTGTAAACCGTTTCAACAATTGGCATTTCGATGTTATGTTTTTTTGCCAATTGGTAGGCAGAATCGATGTTATCCATGCTTTCAATCGTCATGCCAATTTCTTGTTTTGCCTGTTCAACTGTGTAACCTTTGGCAATTAAATAGCCTGCCTTTCGATTTCGGCTATGCTGACTTCCACAAGTTACGATTAAATCGCCAAGTCCTGTCAAACCATAGAATGTTTTCGAATCTCCTCCCATCGCAACTCCCAATCTTGTGATTTCGACCAATCCTCTTGTTGCCAACATCGCAAATGTATTATCTCCAAAATCCAAAGCATTGGCTGCACCAGCACAAAAGGCAATAATATTTTTCAGTGCTCCACCGAAGTTCCACACCTCTTACGTCCTTTGTATGATAAATCCTTAAACGATTGCTTTTAAACACTTCCGACGTTTTCTCAATGACTTCATCACTTTTCGAAGCCACAACCAATGCAGTTGGAATTCCAATTGCCACTTCTTCTGCATGACTTGGACCAGATAAAATTCCATATTTCACATTTGGCAATTCTTCTTCCATTACTTCATCCAACGTCAAATTCGTTCCTGGCTCAAATCCCTTCGAACACATCAATAAAATTTGATTAGACTGAATGAAATCCTTATAGCCTTTTATCGTATTTCTCACAAATTTCGATGGCGTTACATGCAAAATCATTTCGGCATCTTGAATCGCTTCTTCGTAACTGCCAGTACAAAAAATCCCTTCTGGCAACTCAATATTGGGCAAAAAAATACACTTTCTTTCCTGATTGATTTTATTTTTTTCATTTTCATCAAATGACCATACTTTAATAGTATTTCCTCGGTTTGCCAAATATATACTAAGCGCAATTCCCCAACTTCCGCTTCCGATTACTGAAATATTCATTTGTTTTCTCCTTCTTTTTTCTTAAAACTCAATTTATTTTCCGTTCCATTCAAAATTCGTTTCACATTTGTTCGATGATTAAATAGAATAAATAGTGCCATAATGATGCCAAAAATCAAATAATTTCCATCAACTAAATAATGTTCGTGAATAAATATCGTCAAAATCGGAAACAAAACTGTCGCTGAAATCGAACCTAAGGAAACCATTCTTGTAACTACCATCAAAGAAAGTGCAAAAATCAAGCAAATTAAGCCAATTTCCCAGTTTAACAATAACAAAATTCCCAAACTTGTCGCAATTCCTTTTCCTCCACGAAATCCAAAAAACACGGGAAATGTGTGTCCCACAACAACTCCAATTGCTGCCACTTGCACTAATATGGCTGGATCACACTTAGCAAATTTTCCGCACCAAATAGGCAATTAAAATCGCGACAACACCTTTTAAAATATCAGCCAATAAAGTAAGCAAAGCTGCTTTTTTTCCCACGGTTCTTAAAACATTCGTGGTTCCGCCATTTCCGCTGCCTTTTTCTCTGACATCAAAGCCTGCCATTTTTTTGCTAATTAAAACCGAAAAATTGACACTTCCTATCAAATACGCAATAATTGCTATGATTACAATTTCCATCTTTTCTCCCTTTACCTATTAATTTTATTTTTTTTACTATATCACATTCTTTTGAAAGTTTCAACTTTTTATAGATAAAATTCTAAAATTTCTAATCTCCCCCCAAATGGCTCTAAAATCAATTTTAAGAAGTTTTTCGTTTGAGTAACGATTTATGTCTACCTCGTTCAAAAAAGTCGTTTCCTACCCATTTTAATGCCTTGTTTTGAAAAGTCATTTTCCTGATACCTTGCCATTTTATGCCTCTAAAACGTACAAAATGATACTTTTTTACGTTTTATCTAAATGATTAATGATTTTTCTCTATTTTTAAAAATTCGTCTCTTAAAATCAATTTGATACCTTCTAAAAATTCTCAAATCTCAATTTCTGACATTTCCTCTTCTACTAACGCAAAACGAACACTTCGTAAAGCTTTACTTGCCTCAATTACACGAATCATAACCTTATCTCCAATTTTGAAAACACGATTTGTATGTTCACCAATTAATTGTTTTCGCTCCTCATCATAAATATAATATTCAGCCCCCATATTTTCAAAGCGAATCAAGCCTTCGACGGTATTTTCCAATTCCGCAAACATACCAAATGACGTAATAGAAGATACAATTGCCTCATATTCTTCCCCGATTTTGTCTTCCATAAATTCAGCTTTTTTGATACTTTCTGCTTCTCTTTCCGCTTTTGTGGCAATCACTTCACGTTCAGATGACATTTTGGCGTACTTTTCGCTATCGCCTTCGAACTCCATTTTTAATTCGTCATTTGCTTCCCAATATTCTGAAATCATTCTATGAATAAATAAATCGGGATATCTTCGAATCGGAGAAGTAAAATGGCAATAAAATTTGCTGGCAATGCCAAAATGTCCTTTGTTTTCATGCTCGTACCTTGCCAATTTCAAGGTTCTCAAAATCAAATTGGAAACGACTTTTTCTTCTGGTTTGCCGTTTTACTTCTTCCAAAACTTTCGCAAATTCCGTTGGATGAACCTTATCTTGATTGATATGAATTTTATACCCAAAATTCCACAAAAATTTATTTAGTTCTTTCACTTTGTCCAAATCTGGATCTTCGTGAACACGATAAATAAATGGAACATTCATCCAATAAAACTTTTCAGCAACGGTTTCATTGGCAGTTAGCATAAATTGTTCGATGATTTCATTGGCAAATGTTGTCTCATATTTTTTCACATCAATACATTTTCCATTTTCGTCCAAAACAATTTTGCTTTCTGGAATATCCAAATTCAAATAGCCAGCCTTCACACGCCTATTCTTCAAGACATGCGCCAGTTCTTCCATTAATTTGAAATCCAGAATGTATTTTTCGTATTTTCGACAAATTTCTTCATCGGAATTCGTAATAATTTTGTTAACATCCGTATAACTCATTCGCTCTGTTACACGAATCACTGATGCATAGACATCTGAGGCAACCACTTTTCCATTGGAATCAATTTCCATTAAACATGAAAGTGCTAAACGGTCTTGCCCAGCATTTAAACTGCAAATTCCATTGGAAAGTTCAATCGGAAGCATGGGAATCACGCGGTCAAACATGTAAACGCTGGTTCCACGGAAAATGGCTTCTCGGTCCAAATTCGAACCTTTTTTGACATAATGGCTGACATCTGCAATGTGCACGTCTAATAAATAGTGTCCATTGTCTGCTTTGCCGACCCAAACGGCGTCGTCTAAATCTTTGGCATCTTCGCCGTCGATTGTGAAAATATGCATGTTTTCCTTATTTCGCAAATCAATTCTCTTTTTCTCGTGATTAATTTTCAAATCGTCTTCCGTAATTTGCTGTGAAATTGACCTGGCTTCCTTCAAAACACTTTCTGGAAACTCGTTTGGCAAGTCGAATTCTTTGATAACCGATAACATATCAATTCCTGCTTGATTGCTATTCCCCAAAATTTCTTCAATTTCACCTTCTGCGTTTTTGCCTTTTTCGGGATATTTTGTGATTTTGACAACAACTTTGTCGTTATTTTTGGCTTTTTTGCAGTGATTTTTTGAAATGAAAATATCGGTACCCAATTTTTTGTCGTCTGGCACGACGAAGCCAAAATTTCGGTTTTTTTGGAATGTACCGACAACGGTTTCTTTGTCGCGTTTCAAAACTTTGACGATTTTGGCTTCCGCTCTTTTTTCGCCCGCTTTTTCGGTTAGCATTTTAATTTCGACCGTGTCGCCGTTTAGGGCGTTTCCTACAAATTGGGAAGGAATGAAGATATCTTCTTTTGCCTTGTTCTCGAATTCAACAAAGCCAAAACCTTTTTGGTTGGCTCTGAAAATTCCTGTGATTGTTTCGGTTTTTTTCTTTTTACTCATGTTTCTCCTTTAAATTGGGCAGGCAAAACCATGCCCCTACTATTTTGTTTAATATATCATATTTCATGCAGCATTTCAAGAGAAATAAAGTTAAGAAATTAATTTAAAGTAAAAAAGAGCAAACCAATTATTGACCTGCTCTTTTCATTCTTACCTATCCATACATTTCTTCCTTAATTCCCAGAAAAACCATTCTACACATTCTTCCACCGGCAAAAACCACATTACTTTTGTACAACCATCTATTTCAAAATAGAAATGTAACTTTTCTAAAACTCTTGTGGTTTCTTCATACGCATAATCGCCACTTTCAGCCGTGCCACGAATAACGACTTCTGTCTCATTTTTCTGAATGGCTTTCTTAATAGCAATCATATCATTCAAAACAATCCAATACTTTTTTAAGTTCGTCTCATAATGTTTGAAACTTTTTACCTTGGGATTTTGCTGTCGATTGATTGTCCTTCGGTAAAACTTGATGTTTTGATTAAAAACCCTTACTGCGTTATCAATTTGGGTTGGTTTCATGCACATTCTCCTCTCTTAATTAGACTTAAAAAAGATTTTTCTATAACCTTGTTTCAACATTATATTACATTTAAATAAAATTGTCAAGTTTTTACAAAAAAACCTGTAATTAATTTATGATAAAATCACCCTATAAGAATATCTCATGAAAAGTTCA
>CAOJUE010000013.1 GCA_948443845.1 uncultured Eubacteriales bacterium
GAAGCAAAAGATTTTAATGAAAAAGTCTTAAATTATCTAAAAAGATAAATTACAATTTAGCTAATTGATTAAAACAAAGCAGTAGTCAAACGAGAGTATAGAAAAAGTTGTGTAAAAAATCCTTCCGTGATAAAATAAAAAATATTAAGGAGGGATTTTTCTATGGGAAAAAAAGTAGAAAAAGAAAAAATGAAATAGTAGAGGAATTTTTTAGAAGGAATGATCCAAAAATGTACACAGCATGGAAAGACTTCTTTGCCCCTGCTTTTCAACAATTATTAGACGCAGAAATGGAAGCAAAATTAGGTTATTCAAAAAATGAACGAACAGACGCATTAAATTCACGAAATGGATATTATCCAGAAAGAACAGTTTCAACAGAAATGGGAGATATCCCAGTAAAAGTACCACGAGATAGAAAAGGAGAAATTGATTCTGATTTAGTTTCAAAATATTCCAGAACGGTAAATGGATTTGATGAAAAAGTAATTGCTATGTATGCTTTGGGCTTGTCGGATAAAGATATACAAGAGCAAATAAAGGATATATTTGGATGTAATTTATCGACAGATATGATAAGTGATATAACGGATAAAATCATACCAGAAATTCAAGAATGGAAGAAAAGAAGGTTGGAAGAAGTGTATCCCATTGTATTTATAGATGCTACGCACTTTCATGTACGAGATAATGGACAGATTGTGAAAAAAGCAGCTTATGTAGTGCTAGGAATTGACGCAGATGGCATGAAAAAAGTGCTAGATATTACCATAGGAGAAAATGAAAGTGCAAAGTATTGGATGACAGTGCTAAATAGCTTGAAAAATCGAGGAGTACAGGATATTTTAGTACTTTGTGCAGATGGTCTAACAGGTCTAAAAGAAGCAATATCAGCAATTTTTCCGAAGACAGAATATCAAAGGTGTATTGTGCATCAAATTAGAAATTCACTCAAATATGTGCCATATACGGATAAGAAGGAATTGGCGAATGACTTGAAAACAGTGTATCAGGCGTCTACAGAGGAAATTGCGTATACGAATTTATTGGAGTTGGATGAAAAATGGAAAAGCAGATATCCAGGAGCCATACAAAGTTGGGTTGATAATTGGGAAGTATTAAGTGTATTTTTCAAGTTTTCAGCAGAGATAAGAAAAATTATGTATACAACAAATGCGATAGAAAGCTTAAATAGTACATATAAGAGGATTAATAGGAATAGAAACGTATTTTCTACGGATATGTCTTTGTTAAAGGTACTCTATTTATCAACGTTGAAGGCAGAGAAAAAGTGGTCAAGAATGATTGGAAAATGGGATTTATGCTTGTCGCAATTTAGAATTATGTATGAAGGCAGAATCTAAATTCAAGCCTAAAATAATAGGCTTAAGAAGGAAATTTCTTAAGCTCTATTAAGTTTACACAAATTTTTCTAAAGGATTGATTTTTTAGAAAAGTTTTGTTAAAATGAAATTAAATTTTTTAATATCAAAATTATTTAAGTTATCAATCGGAAGGATATCCGATTTACACAACTTTTACGATAGGCTCCATAAAAATATGGTGGTTATTTCATTTTTTATTTTAATATTAGCAAGTAAATTATCTTTATTTCTCCAAACCTTTATAATGCTCCAAGAAATCACATATTTCTTTATAATATTTTTCATCATTATCTATTAGAAATCTTAAAAATTCCAAAACTGAACCATGAAAAAACGTCTCAAGAAATTTTTTCGTAGTTTCCAATTTGTACGTTTCTTCATTAATTAAGGGAACAAATGTGTATTCTTTTCCGTTCTTTTCTGAAATACCAACTGCTTTTTTCTGGATCAATCGATTAATTAGCGTTCTTACTGTATTGTGATTCCAATTAAAATCTTTTACTTGTTCTATAATTTTTTTGCTTTTTACTGCTTTTTCTTTCCAGATTATTTTCATAACTTCTAGTTCTGCGTCAGATATTCTTTTCATTAAATTTTCCTCACTTTCTAATTTTCCTTTCAAAAAATTCTAAAATAGGTTTGCCAATTTGGCTCGATTTATTCAATTGAAACAACCATTAAAATGAATTTCATTTGAAATCTCTCCTTTCTTTAAATTTTTAAATTATAGAATAGCAGAAAAAATATGCAATAAATATTCTGCACAAGTTTTGGGCTATATGCTTCATTGTGAATAATGGCACAAAATTATACCATAATACCGATAAATAGTAATGGTATGAAAGTGTGGTGGTATGTATGTCATTGATAGACATTTTTAGATATAACGTAAGATATTATAGATTTAAGAAAAATTATTCACAAGAAAAACTTGCGGAAATGACTGGATTAAGTACGCATTATATATCCGACATTGAGCAAGGCAAATATAGTCCTTCAATTCCTACTATTGAAAGAATATCGAAAGCACTTGACATTCTGCCACAATTGCTTTTTACAAAAAATTCAAAAGCAAAGAATTTGTCTGCAAGAGTCGATATTCACCGTAAAAGTAGAATGTAGTAGTATACAATTACTACCATTCTTTACAATTATCTATTATTATAACACAAAAATTTTATTTGGGACAATAAAGATACAGATTTTTTTCTCTTTTTATGAAAAAATTATTGTATTGAGGTGTTTTAATGGAAGATTATAACAAAATACAAAAACTACTGAAAAAAGATTATATGCCTATCATATATAAAAATATAAAGAAATTTAGGATAGAAAGTGGTATGTCCTTAACTGATGTGGCTGAAATATTGGATATGTCATATGATTATTTGAGGCGAGTTGAATCAAATAATGATAGTGTAAAAACTTGTTCATTAAAATTGTTAATTAAATTTAGTATATTGTATCATAAAAATTTAGGTGATTTTTTGGAAGAATAGAAATATTGTCAATAGGAAATTGGAATAAATTTGACTATGCTTTTTTGAATTGACTTCTTTATGCCGAGAAAACTATTGACAATCCAAAAATAATATAATTTTGAAGGGCGTTTAGCATAAAATATGCTAAACGCCTTAACTGATAAATATTATTTTATATTTTAAAACAAAAATGTTAGTAATTTGCTTAATCTTTTTTACAAAAAAGTAAAAATGCGCTATAAAAAATGCCAACAAACGCCTAAAAATTAACGAAAAAAATTTTTTTGGCGTGTTTATTGAAAATGAAAAAAAGATGTTATAAAATATAGTTATATTAAATTCTTAAAAGCGATTATAAAATCATTGAGGGAGTTGATTTTGTGTTTTTAAGAATACTGTAGTGTTTCCTAATTTGCCCTATCAAAAATGAAAGGAGACAGTATTATGATTTTTATAAAAAGTGTGAAAAAGTTAGAATTTACGTAAATTTCTAATAGTCTTGTTGCACCCAAAAAGTGTCGACAAAAAATTTACTAAATAATGTAGAAAATAGGAATATAGTGCTTTCTAGAATGTCCCTTTAAAAAATGATTAGCTTAATAGCTCTTTAAGCTGTCATAAAAATGTGAATTGAAAATACAATTGCTATTAAGGAGGCATGTATAATGGAAGATTTTAAAATTAATGTATTTTTTCATCAAGATGGTGAAGAAATCGAAAAGCTATTAGCAAATTATTTAATCAGCAAATTAAAGAGTAAAGAGAAAATCCAATAGTAATATAAAAATTTGAATTTGTAGTATAATATTGTAATTTTATATCAACAATGTTATAATCACTATAAATTCAAATTATTTTTTCAGGCATAGAAGGGAGGTATAATGCTTGAAGCAATAATGAGAAAAGCGAAATACAAGATAGCGATTTATATACGATTGTCAAAAGAAGACGAAGACCGTGGATATGACGAAAGTGAGAGTATTACGAATCAAAAAGCTTTGCTATTGGATTATGTGGAAAAATTGGGTTCAGAATATGAATTAATTGACACCTATGTTGATCCGGGTTACACAGGCACAAATTTTAATCGACCAGATTTTAGGCGAATGATAAAAGATATTGAACTTCGGCAAAATCAATATGGTTATCACAAAAGATTTATCTCGTCTAGGACGTGATTATATTGAAACTGGCGAATATGTTGAAAAGTGGTTCCCAGAAAAAAAGGTAAGATATGTGTCGGTCAATGACGGCGTCGATACTTTTGCACACAATAATGGTAACAATGACATTGCGCCATTTAAGGCGATTTTGAATGATATGTATTCTAAAGATTTATCTAAAAAAATAAAATCTGCTTTTGCCACCATGCAAACACAGGGAAAATGGCTAGGCGGAACGGTTCCTCTGGGCTACAGGAGAGATCCAGAAGACAAAAATCATTTAATCGTACAAGAAGACGAAGCCAAAATTGTCAGAAAAATTTTTGATATGGCGATAGCAGGCAACAGGCTATGCGACATCAAAAAATATCTGAATGATAATGAAATTCCAACTTTGAAACAATTACGAAGTAGTCAAGCCACATTTTGGGAAAATAAATCCATCAAAAATATTCTGAAAAATGAAGTCTACATAGGAAATACGATTCAAAATAAATATAGCAGAATTAGTTATAAAAATCGAAAATTGAGACCAAATCCCAAAGAAGAATGGCGTATTGTAGAAAATACACATGAGGCAATTATCGATAAAAAAACATTTGATAATATACAAAAAATGGTTATTGTTCAAAGTTATGGGAGAAATGAGAAAAAACATGATTTTTTATTAGATGGCTTATTATTTTGTTATGAATGCAATCATACGATTGGCTTTCGTAACCAAAATAGAGGCAAAAGTAAAAGTACGCCATACATGATTTGCAACAATTACCGCAGAAATTCTAGGTTAGGACTTTGCACTTCTCACGGATTTAATTACTTGAAATTAGAAGAATCCGTTTTGGAGACAATAAAAAATCTGTTTCAAGATATCGACAGTAAAAAGATTGAATTAAATTATCAGGCAAACAAAACAACGTATGATTATGCGAAAATGTTAAAAAAGTTGGAAATAGAGGTAGGTTTAATCAATGATAAATTTGACAAAATGTATATGGATAAGCTAGATAATAAGATAAGCGAAGAAATGTATCAGCGATTATCAAACAAATTAAAGAGAGAAATTGAAGAGAAAAATGAGTTATATGAAGAGTTGAGTAGGGAAAGGTTGAATGCAGAAGAGGACAATGAAAAAGAATTAGAAAAAGTCATTCAAACTTTTTTGAATTTAGAAAAGCCGAATTCAGAATTAATGAGAGTAATTGTCCACAAAATTTTAATTCATCAAGATAAACAAGTGGATGTTGTATTTAATTTTAGAAAATTAAACAGGGTAAAAAATGCGACTGTCTAATTTAGAATGTACCAGAAGGAATCTCCATAGCACTTCCCATCAACAACAGTGGCTATGGCAAATTCAAAGCGATTATTTTAACCGCACTATCTGGCGTAACAACTGGAATGGGAGCGTTTTTTGGAGCAATTATAGGCAATATTTCAAAAGAATTGATTGGTTTTTCATTAGCCTTTGCAGCAGGTGCAATGCTATATATTGTTTCATGTGAGTTGATCCCTGAATCGAACAAAATTTATAAAGGTAGATTTTCTTCATTTGGAAATATTCTTGGAATTGCATTGGGAATTTTGGCAAAAGTGATAACTTAAAAAGTACAGATTTAATCTGTACTTTTGTTATATTTCTCTAGCATTTTTTTCTGATAAGGAATTAAAGAGAAGAAACTGATTACCAAAGAAAGTTCAATAATAACAGTAGATAATACTTGCCCTGCCAAAGAGCTTTGATATTCTTCATTGATTCTAAGAATAACGTCATTTGTGAATTCAGATGAAATGAATTCGTATTTTTGATATGCTTGGGCGATTGCATTGGAGAAAAGCATATTATTGATAAAAAGGTAGCTTAAACAAATTAATATGGAGATGATAATACATATTGTAAATAGTAAATTCATTTTTTGCAAAAAACGAGTTTGATTTTCTTCCGATAATTTTGCTTTTTTGAAACTTTCGATTGTGCTGCTTTTGCAGACAAATCGTAACAAGTAAAATAGCAAAATTCCAGTAATGAGCGAAAGCGTAATTGATAAAGGCGTGCTTGTCATATCTTCTAAGGCATATTTGATTGTAAGGATAAGGACAATAAAAATAAATCCAATTAAAATTCCATAGGATAAAAATAGGGTAATTGTTGCTTTTAAAATATTCTTATAATTTGCTTCATTTGTTTCCATAAACTTCTCCTTTGTATTAATATAAAATATCATATCATAAAATAGAAAATGGGACAAGATTTTTTTATGAAAAACTTACAATTTTTATAGGATAACCCTTGAAAAAAAAATGCATAATTGATATGATAGTAAAAAATTGATTAGGTGGATAAAAATGGAAGAAAAACCTAAGATATATTCAAAAGAAAATATCATCAAAATGTGCATTTGGAGTGTTGCTATTGCTTGTGTAGTGTTTGTCTGTGCAAGTTATTTAATCAATGACGAATTTCGAAATAAAATTGATACGAAAATTTTAAAAAAGGAAGTTACCGAAAATTCTGCCAATATCATTGAAATTAATACAGATAGCAGTCCGTATGTTAGCGCTTTTGATAAATACATTGTTGTGCTAAGCAAAAACATTTTAAATTTCTATAATCAAGAAGCAACCAATGTAGGCAAAATCGATGTTACCATTACAACCCCCACTATGGCGTCAAGCGGGAAATATCTTGCAATTGCTGAAAACGGTGGGCAAAAAGTCTATCTCATTTCAGAACTTGGCATTAAATGGGAAAAAGAAATAGCTGGTGAAATTTATCGCGTCAACGTCAATAAAAATGGATATGTTTCTGTACTTTTCAAAAATGCAACCCATACCTCAATTATTGCTCTTTATGATACAAATGGGAAAGAATTATTCAAATATTATTTAAAGAAAAGTCACGCGATTTGTGCAGAAGTTTCAGAAAACAATCAATATTTAGCCATCGGAAAAATTGACTATTCAGGCACAGTCGTAAAATCCATTGTAGAAATGATTTCGATTACTTCTGCCATGGAAGATCCAAAGCAGTGTACTTTATATGCCTATGAATCTGAATCAGGAAAAATTCTAAACAACATAAAATTCAACAGCAAACATGAAGCCATTTGCAGATTTGCTTCTTATGTCCAAAAAGTAACCAATTCGTCAGATGAAAGGCTATACGATGTCAAAAATGAAGATACTTTTGTTGATATTAACTTAGAAGATCATTTTTTTGTTGTTGAAAAAGAAAGTTCTGGAATATTTTCTTACCAATATCAAATGAATATCAAAAGCACAACTGGAAAAAGTGATAAACTATACATCCTAGAAAATGGCGCTCCTAAAAGTTTGCAACTTAACAAAAATCTGATTTGTTTCAAATTAGTTGGCGAAGTAAGAGTGCTTCGTTCAAATGGCTGGTTAATCAAGACATATAAGACGGGAAACGAAATACAAGATATTGTACTAGGTGATAGTATTATGGGAATTGTATATAATAATAAAATCGAAGTAATCAATCTGTAAATTGGGAGGAGTCATATGGCAGGAATTGTAGTAGATATCATACTTTTCTTTATCATAGCAGGAAATGCAGCAATTGGCTATCGAAGAGGATTGGCGCGTGTGATTTTTAATATTTGTTCAAGCCTTGTTGCCATTATTTTGGTATTTATTTTGTATCAACCAACGACGAATTTTGTGATTAACAATACTCAATTATCTAAAAAAATGGAAACAGCTTTTCAAGAAAATTTGCAATATTTGTTTGAAAATCAAATGCCCCAAGAATCGCAAGAAAATAATAATCTTATGAATACGCTAAATGTCTTTATTGGTGAAGAAATGGGAAATTTAATACAAGATACAACCGATAGCGTTGTCCAATATGCATCTGTTCAAATATCGCATAAAATCATTAGTGTCGTGGTGTTTTTTGCATTATTTTCTATCATAAGATTAGCTTTATATGTCTTAAGAAACTATGTCGAGTTAATTGGCGATTTACCAATTATCCGCGTATTTAACGGTTCAGGGCGGAATGATTTATGGAATTATCAAAGGGTTCTTGCTAATTTATGTATTATTTGCTATAATATCACTTATCCTACCAATTATGGAAAACACAGTTCTCATGACTGCCATTCAAAGTGCACCAATTGGTAGTAAAATGTTTAATAACAATCTTATCTTAAACTTAATATTTAAGTTTTTGTAAAAATGAAATAAAATATGGAGATGATAATTTGAGAAGAGATAAAAAAAGTAAAGAAAAAAAGAAGAAAAAAAAGTTTGGAAAATTTTTATTAGTTGTTATCGTTATTTTAATAACTTGTTTAGGTGGCTATTTAGGGTATTCCATTTCTAAAAATGGTGGAGGTTTACAAGGCGTTTTAGCAACGGTTTTAGGGCAAGATATGGAAGATTTAGAAAACTTGGATACCATTCATATTCTTGTTCTAGGAATCAGCGAAGACTTAGATTCAAGGCTAACAGACACCATTATGGTATGTTCTTACAATCCCAAAACCCAAAGAACAGCTATGTTATCCATTCCAAGAGATACCTTTATTGGAAAAAGCAAAAGCAAAGCCACAGGCTATGACAAAATAAACGCAGTATATGCCAGCAAAGGACCAGAAGGAACTGTCAAAGTAGTTGAAGAAATAACAGGAATGACAATTCCTTATTATGCAGTCATTAACAATCAAGTCGTGATTGATTTAGTAAACGATATAGGCGGAGTCTATTTCGATGTACCAATCAAAATGAATTATGATGACAAAACGCAAAATTTACACATTCACTTAGAAAAAGGCTACCAAAAGCTAGATGGTGACCATGCAGAACAATTACTAAGATTTCGTCACAACAACAACGGAAGTTCCTATTCAGCAGAATACGGAGACAATGATTTTGGCAGAATGAAAACCCAAAGAGAATTCATGATGGCAGTTGCCAAACAAGCATTAAGCCTAAAAAATATAACCCATATCAAAACCATCATGACCACAATTTTCCAAAACGTAGAAACCAATTTAACCCTAGATGACATCTTCCCCTATGTGCCATGGGCAGTAAGTTTCGATACAGCCAACATCAGTAGCAACCAAGTAGTAGGAACACCACAAGAATACAACAAACTAAGTTTCTTCTCCCATGACGAAGAAAAAACAGCAGAAATCGTAAAAGAAATGACCAATTATGTCGAAGGAATCGAAGAAGTGCAAACACCAGAAGGTGAGACAGAAAATGTTACTAATTCGGAAAATACTACAAAGGCGACTAATACGAGTAAAACAACGAATACAACGAAAAAGAGCAAAAAATAATCAAAAAACACTTGCTTTTTTCCAAACAACCCGTTATAATAAAAGACATAGGAATTTATTTCCTATGCTTTTTATTATTTTTTTGTGTCTTTTTCTGCTGTCTCAGAAGAATTCCAACTCCCAAAATCAGAAAAATAATCGCTCCAGGTAAAATAAAAATATTCAAATTTATTTTAGCTATAACTTCTGTCTCAGCCACAAGACTGGTTGAATATTCGATATTATCAACCACATAAGTCATTTCACCCAAAACGCTACCTGCAACAATTGGTGCTTCCAAATTTTCATGTAATGTAATTTCAGGTGTCAAATTGTTTAAATCGATTTCCTTATTAAGATAGGTAGTTAAAGTATCTTTTGCAAGTAAATTCAAATTTCGTGTATCTTTATTTCCATTTGCAATTTCGATATTTTTCACAACATCATTCGCTTTTACGATATCACCAAAAGCAAAATCATTGAACCCATAATGAAACAAAGCCTTTGTATCAAGATATCGCTCGCTTAAGCCTTCTGCATTCGTTCCAGCATGCAATACAACGCTGATTAATTCCACATTATTTTCTCGAGCAGCAGAAATTAAACAATTTTTTGCCTCTGTTGTATATCCTGTTTTAATCCCAATCACATTTTCTTGATAATAGCGACTATTCGGACGAATCATATCATTTGTAGTAAGGCAAACTCTGTCTTGTGCAGAATATTGATTGGTTGCAGGCAATGTATAAGAAACAGTTGATACATAATTTCGAAACGTTTCATTTTTCATCGCATAACGCGCCATCAAATACAAGTCATAAGCTGTGGAATAATGATTTTCATGATGAATTCCATTCGGATTAACAAAATGCGTATTCTGACACCCAAGTTCTTTCGCTTTTTCATTCATTTTATCTGCAAACCCTTCCACAGAACCACCCACATACTCTGCTAAAACTACAGCCGCATCATTTGCCGATTTTACCATTAAAGCATACATCAAATCTTTTACACGCATCTGCTCATTTTCTCTCAAATTACAATTTACATAGCCAGGCGGAATCGAGAAAACAGCATTACGACTCACGGTTGCCATTTCTTCCAAATCACAATTTTCTAGCACAAGAATTGCAGTCATCACCTTGGTAGTACTTGCGGGATACATTTTTTCATAAGCGTTTTTTTCAAACAATATTTTTCCAGTGCTAGATTCTACCAAAATCGCAGCACTAGAAGCAACGTTTGGTTCTACAGCCAAACTAAAATGAGAAAATAACAAACAAAATAGAACCAAAATCCTACCAATTTTTCTTTTGAACTTCATAAAAAACTCCTTTAAATCTTTTTCTTAATCATATCTTAAAAGTTGACAAAATTCAACAAAAAATAAAAATAAAATTAGAAAGGATGATGTAAATAT
This sequence comes from uncultured Eubacteriales bacterium, assembly GCA_948443845.1. GTDB lineage: Bacteria > Bacillota > Clostridia > TANB77 > CAG-508 > Scatovivens. The sequence continues at coordinate 10,744 of CAOJUE010000013.1, forward strand.
GGACAAACAAAAAATAATTAAAATAGCAATCGCAGTAATTGTCATTGTTTTGGCGATTGTGTACTATTTTTCTACCAAAGATGAAAATACTTATGATGACATTTTAGTAAATGATGCAGTAGTTGAAAATACAGTAGAAGAGGTGAAACAAGAAGCGCAAAAAGAGCCCCATTTTATGAAAGTATATGTGGCAGGAGAAGTAAACAGTCCCGGCGTAATTGAATTAGAAGAAGGTTCGAGAATTGAAGATGCAATCAAAGGTGCAGGTGGAGTAAAGGCAGAAGCCAATTTGAAAAATATTAATTTGGCATATGAAGTATCAGACGGAGAAAAAATTTATATTCCGAATCTTTCAGAGGAAAGCGAAGAGGAAAATACACCAGAGTCAAGCACTTCAAATTCGAGCACTAATGCAAAAGGCAAGGTAAATATCAACAAAGCAACTGCCACGGAATTAACCAGTGTTCCTGGAATTGGAGCATCAACAGCGCAGAAAATTATAACGTATCGCGAAGAAAACGGAAAATTTCAAACAATTGAAGATGTGAAAAAAGTGTCAGGGATTGGAGAAAGCAATTTTGAAAGTATGAAAGATTTTATTGCAGTCAAATAAATATATCAATATTATAAAGATATTTTGATAGAACATTGATATAAAAATCGAAAGGAGAGTGCGAAATAAAAGAGAAAAAGAATGAAATTATTTTGTTTGAAAATCAAGGAGTAATATTAGAAGTGAATTTGAAAGATGAGACGGTGTGGCTAAATAGACAGCAATTAGCAAAATTATTTGACAGAGATGTAAAAACAATTGGAAAACACATTAATAATGCATTGAAGGAAGAATTAAAATATATTCCAACTGTCGCAAATTTTGCGACAGTTCAAAAGGAAGGACAAAGAAAAATAACTAGAAATATAGAATATTATAATTTAGATATGATATTAAGTATTGGATATAGAGTAAAATCTGATAAAGGTATAATTTTTAGGAAATGGGTCAACAAAATTTTGAAAGACTACATGTTAAAAGGATATGCGGTAAACCAAAGAAGGCTAGAATATTTGGAGAAAACGATTAAATTGATTGATATTGCCAATCGAATGGATGAAAGATTAGAAGAAAATGATGCAAGAGAAATTTTGAAGATAATCGGCGATTACTCGAAAGCGTTGGATTTGCTGGATAATTATGACCATAGGACGTTGAGGAAAATAAAGGGGAAGATAGATGAAAGAAAAATTGAATATGGTAAATGCATAGAACTTATCAATCAATTGAAACTGTATGAACAGAGTTCGTTGTTTGCAATAGAAAGAGAGAAAGGGCTTGCATCAATCATTGGTAATTTGTATCAGAGTTTTGGAGGACAAGATGTTTATAAAAGCATAGAAGAAAAAGGTGCTAATTTTCTATATTTGGTTGTTAAAAATCATGTTTTTGTTGATGGAAATAAACGAATTGTGGCGACGTTGTTTTTGTATTTCTTGAATTTCTACGGGATTTTGTATAAAAATGGAAAACAGGCGATTGATAATAATACGCTGACAGCGCTGACTTTACTAATTGCAGAATCAAATCCAAAAGAAAAAGAGATTATTGTAGATTTGGTTATGAATTTTCTGGATAATGAAAGGGAAAAAGAAATTTTGGATATTTTGTAAAATCCTCTTGTAATGATGTGCGAATTTTGATATGATATCTGTATAATATTGATAGGAGGAAAAACTATGCCAATGATTAGACCCAGTTCGGATTTAAGAAATAACTATAATGAAATATCGAAAATATGCCACGAAACTAAGGATGCTGTGTACATTACCAAAAATGGAACAGGTGATTTGGCAGTGATGAGCATTGAGCTATATGAAGATATGATGGAGAAGTTTGAAATTTACGAGAAAATTAAGAAAGCACTTGAGGAGATTGAGCAAAATAAATGGGAAAAGGATTCTTGGGGGGAGATAGAAAAAGAGGGGACAGATTAACGAAAAACCTACTTCGATGAGAAGTAGGTTTTTATGGATTCAAATATTTTCTAGCCCTTTTTTTCAACTTTTTGGCACGATAAACAACAATATGCTTTTTCAAAAAAGCAATCAATAATCGAATGACAACTAGTCCGATTAAAATGGTAATAAATACGGTAAAACGGAAGGAAGATGGCTCAGATGAATTTTCCGTTACAGTAACGTCAGATTTTGACTCTTCAGCGGAATTATTTGGCGCAATTTCTTCAGTTTTTTCAGGTATAGCATAGGAACTAAAATTATTATTTCCATATTCTAACAAACCAATGGTATCTAAATATCTGGCACTTCGTCCATCTTCGGTCGTTTCAGCATGTAGAACGACCGAAATCAATTCTAAACCATCTTTTTGGCTCATGCAAATTAAGCAATTTTTGGCTTGTGTGGTAAATCCTGTTTTTCCTGCAATGGCATAAGGATAGTAGAACTGACTGCTTTCTGCCATTAAACTATTGGTGTTAATTAAAACACGATCTTCAGATGGATATTGTTCTGTGGCAGGCAAAGTGTATTGTTTACTACAAATAATTTTTCGGAAGGTTTCATTTTGCATACAATATTTTGCCATGACTGCTAAATCGTGTGCAGTTGTTACGTGATTGTCGTCATGGATTCCGTTGGCATTGACGAAGTGTGTGCCAGTACAACCAAGCTCGATTGCTTTTGCATTCATCATATTGGCGAAATTTTCGATAGAACCGCCGAACTCGCTCGGCAATAACGTTGGCTGCTTCGTTGGCTGATTTTAGCAAAAGCGCATATAACAAATCTTCCATCGAAAGTTGTTCGCCAACTTGGATTTTTGCGTTGGTATATCCACTTTTGATGCAAGTTATGGCAGATTCACTTGCTGTGATTTTTTCGGAAAGGTCGCAATGCTCGATGGCAAGGATGGCGGTTAAAATTTTGGTGGTACTTGCTGGATACATTAAGGTATTCGCATTTTTTTCATATAAAATGTCGCCAGTATGGTAGTCCATTAAAATGGCTGATGGGGAATAAATCATGGGTTCGTCAGCAAAAACGGAATTGGTTATAAAAAAATTAATCAAAATTAATAAAAATAATAGGATAAAAATTTTTTTGTAAAAAATCATTAAAAATCTCCTCTTTTGGTAATAATAAAACATATACATTATATACTTAAATAGAACGAAAATAAAGAGGAAATGAAAAAAATTGATCATTTATATTTTAACATTTATTATGATAATTATTTTAATATTCACCAATGCGATAACTGACGCACCAAATGCGATTGCAACTTTGGTAGGAACAAAAGTAATGCCGTTTCGAAAAGCGGCAAATTTGAGTGCGGTTTTTAATTTTATTGGAATTATTGTAATGAGTTTTATCAATATTTCGGTTGCCAATTGCATTAGTTCTATGGTGGATTTGAAAGATAGCGAAAATGGCATGATTGTGCTGCTGTCTGGTATTATTTCGGTTATTTTATTTGCACTAGTTGCCATGAAATTTGGTATACCAACGAGTGAAACGCATGGATTAATTGCAGGCTTGACAGGTGCAGCTGTTGCAGTGTATGGTTGGCATTCGGTTAGTTTGCAGGAATGGAGAAATGTTTTAATAGGATTGGTGTGGTCAATTGTAGGAACATTTATAGTGGGCTATCTTGTAACTAGAATATTGAAAAAAATAATAAATTTTAAAAATGAAAATATTGAAAAATGGCAAATCATAGGTTGTTGTGGAATGTCTTTTATGCATGGGGCGCAAGATGGGCAGAAATTTATTGGAATTTTAATTATATTTTTTAGCCTAGTAAAAAATAGTTGTATTCCGACTCAAATTAACCCTTTAAATTATGCAGGAATTATTATTTATACAGCGTTCATTATGGCAATGGGAGTTTCAATTGGAGGAAAGAAAATTGTAGATAATATTGGAAGCCAAATGGCGAAATTGGACAATAAACAGGCTCTAATGAGTGATATTACTACAGTTTTTACGCTATTTATTGCGAGTATGACTGGTATTCCAGTTAGTACAACACATGCTAAAACAGTATCAATTATTGCTGTCGGAAATAGTGACAAATCGAAAATTGATGGAAAAAAAGTGCTTAGCATTTGTAAGGCGTGGTTTTGGAATTTTCCAATTTCAGGTTTAATTGGCTATGTTTTGGCAAGTTTGATTGGAAATATGGTATGATTAAAAATCGAATGATTTCTTTAAATCTTCAAAATTAATGTCTAAAACATAGCAAAGAGCCACTAATTCAAAATCTTTAACAGACATGATATTTTTCTCGATTCGATAAATCTCGGCACGAGTCATTTCAATACCAATTAATTCTAGTTCTCTACATAAGTCAACTTTGGTATATTTTTTCTTTTCTCTAGCGGCTTTAACAAGACTACCTACCATATTTGGCTTATTGTTAAATTTTTTCAAAGTGTGTCTCCTTTCTCTAGTTTAAATTATATAACAACAATTGTCGAAAAATGTAAAAAAATGTCGAAACTTGCGATGATAAATAGTTGTAATTTTTTTGAAAATATGTTATATAAATAAATGTAGAGATATTCTATAATTGTATTAATTTTATAATAATATTTTTACTACAATAGACAGGGAGAATGTTCACATTTAAAAAAATAAAAAAGGGGGGATTTGTATGATAAAAATATCTGATGCAGAATTAGAAGTGATGAAGGTTATTTGGGACAAGGAAAAGGCAACTTCTGTTGAAATTATAGGAGGATTGCCTGATGTTACATGGAATTATAATACAATTAGAACATTGATAAAGAGATTACTTGTAAAAGGCGCAATCGAGATTACAAAAAAAGAAGGAAAAACATACACATATAGAGCGACTATTGCAAAAGAAGATTATAAAGTAGATGTGGTAAGAAAATTACTAAAAAAATTATATAGGGATTCTTTTAGTGAACTTGTTTTACAATATTGTGAAAGTGGCGAGGTAACAGAAAGTGAAATGAAACAAATTGCTAAAGAGATGAATAATATAGCAAATCAGAAATGAAAAAGAATGAAAAAATACTACTAGATTTTAAACTAGTAGTATTTTTTTAAATGATTTTGAAAGAAGATAAGACAGCAGAAGTGATGTTGGTGTTGAAGGATAAATCATCTAAAGGAAATTCGATATCGAAAATGTAAAGAGTGTTATTAATTTGTAGCCAAGCAACTTGCAGGTAGAAGGCTTTGTTTAATGATTTATCTAAATAATGAAAACTGTAGGTGTAGGCTGAATTTCCATTGACAGATAATTCTTTGGTTTCAGACAAGTTCGAATGACTTTCAAAATTACTTAAAAAAGTAGCTTTATCTGCTTCGAGGATTTCAGATAGGGCTTGGTTTTGAATGGCATTTTCTCTTGTGATAAAAATATTTAACTGATTCTCGGAGCGAAGTTCCATTAAATATCCCAAATCTGACTCGCAATTTTTTAAATTAAGTGCGTTTGAAAGTTCGACACGAATGGAATGATCTGGACTTTCAAAAACGGTTGTAGTTGAATTGGAATCCTGTTTTTCAGTTTCTTTATTTGGTGTAGAAATTTTGCGAGCAATTAGAAAAATAATCAAAACCAGTATCAATACAAGGATTGCTGATACAATGGCAACTTTTTTCTTATTCAATTGACGTGGTTCTTGGTAAAAATCGTACATAGGTTATACCTCATTTTTTGTTTGATAAATATACTATAGTATATTTGGTTACAAATTTCAAGAAGGTTTGCGAAATTTTTTAGTGTAAGAGCAAGAAAAATGTAAAAAACTATTGACAAACGTAAAACAACATGATACAATCCATTCAATTATTTCAAAAATGTTTATTCTTATTTCGGTTCGAAATAAAAAAATCAAAAGGAAAATTTATTTTAAGAAAGGAGAGATAATTTGTCATTATCAATCATAAAAAGTATGTCACTTCAGGGATTGGATGGTGTTCTGATTAATGTTGAAGTTGACATTTCTGCTGGAATGCCAAGTTGGGAAATTACTGGTTTGCCAGATGTTTCAATCCGTGAATCAAAGGAAAGAGTGAGGACTGCAATTAAAAATTGTGGATATGAAGTATTAAGCAGAAAATATATTATTAATTTATCACCAGCCAATATTAGAAAAGAAGGTTCTATGCTAGATTTAGCAATTGCAGTGGGAATTTTGCGTTCCATGGACGCAATCGAGGAGTGTAATTTAGAAAATACTGTCATTGTTGGAGAATTGTCGTTAAACGGCAAAATTAATAAAATTGATGGAATTTTACCAATTTGTGTGGAATCGCTAAAGTATGGAGTAAAAAGAGTGATGGTTCCCAAAGAAAATGCGAAAGAGGCTGCAATTGTCAGCGAATTGGAAGTCATTGGCGTGTCCAATTTGAAAGAAGTCATCCAGTTTTTAAATGGTGAAATTGAAATTAAAAGCGAGAAAGTAAATTTAGAGGAAATTTTAAAAAATAACAAAATAACAAAGTTAGATTTTTCGGAAGTAAAGGGACAAGAGACAATTAAAAGAGCGTTGGAAATTGCGGCAGCTGGAGGACATAATTGTTTAATGATTGGGACACCGGGTTCTGGGAAAACCATGATGGCAAGGCGTTTGCCAACCATTTTGCCGGATTTGACGTTTGAAGAATCACTTGAAATTAGCAAAATTCACAGTATTGCTGGCAAACTTGGAGAAAATACATTAGTAACTCAGCGACCATTTCGAAGTCCTCATCACACGATTTCAGCCAATGGCTTGATTGGTGGTGGGAAAATTCCCAAACCAGGAGAAATAAGTTTATCGCATTATGGTGTGTTGTTTTTAGATGAATTATTGGAATTTAACCGAAATACATTGGAAGTTTTGCGTGGGCCTTTAGAAGATAGAGTGGTTACGATTAGCCGTGTTGGTGCGAGTTTAACGTATCCATGTAATTTTATGCTGGTGGCTAGTATGAATCCTTGTCCTTGTGGATATTTGGGAAGTAAAGAGCGCAAATGTAGTTGCACGCAAAAGCAAAAGGAAAATTATAAAGCTAAATTAAGTGGACCATTGCTAGATCGATTTGATATCCATATTCAAGTGCCAAGTGTGGATTATAAAAAGTTGGAAAGCAAAACCCACGAAAGTTCAGAAGATATTCGAAAAAGAGTTAATGAAGCAAGAAATGTGCAAATTCAGCGTTATCAAGACTTAGAAATCTTTTCAAATGCTGAGTTGACCCCCAAATTGGTTGAAAAATATTGTGCATTGGATCAAGAATGCAATGAAATTTTGAGTCAATCGTTTGAAAAGTTGAATTTGAGTGCGCGAGCCTATTCCAAAATCTTGAAAGTCGCAAGAACGATTGCGGATTTGGACCATACAGAAAGCATTGAAAAAATTCATTTAATGGAAGCAATTCAGTATAGGAGTTTAGATAGAATATGAGAGAAATGCAAGAAATAAATATCAATGATGAGATTTTTCCAGAAAAATTAAGGAAAATCAAGAATCCGCCAGCGAAATTGTATGTAATAGGAAATGTGGAATTGCTGGGGAAACCGAGTTTAGCAATTGTTGGAACGCGCCATATTACAGAATATGGTGTGAAGAACTGTGAATATTTTGCGCAAAAAATGGTGGAAGAAAATATTCCAGTGGTAAGTCGGCATGGCGATTGGGACCGATAGTGTGGCTCATCGAACGGTTTTGCAATATGGTGGAGAGACAATTGCGGTTTTGGGTGGCGGATTTGAACATATTTTTCCAAAGGAAAATTTGGGATTGTTTGAAAATATTGTTGAAAGAAATGGATTGGTAGTAACGGAATATCCACCTCAAGTTTCGGCAAAAAGTGAGCGATTTTTGGAAAGAAATCGCATTGTGAGTGGCTTATCAGAAGGTGTTTTAATTATTGAGGCGGCGTACAGAAGTGGAACGAGTGTTACGGCAAAACTTGCGTATAATCAAGGAAAAGTAGTTATGGCGCTGCCGGGAAGATTGGATGATCCTTATGGAGTGGGAGTCAATAAGTTGATTCAGGAAGGCGCCAAATTGGTTACCAATATGGAAGATGTACTGGGGCATTTTCCACAGTTTGTACATCATTTAGGGAAAACAAGCCAAGAAAAACAGATGACGTTTTGGGATGTAAAAGAAGAATATCAGGAGATTATGAAGATTTTGCAAAAACAAACATTATCGGCGCAGGAAATTATGCAAAAAACGAAAGAAAAGAATTTAAGGAAGACCTTGAATTTGCTGATGAATATGGAATTGGAAGGAATCATTACGCAGGAGATGGGGGTGCGGATATAGAATTTAGAAAGGAAATTAAATGACAAACACACAATTAGGGCAAAAAGGCGAAAAAGTAGCAAGTAAATATTTGGAAAAATTGGGTTATACGATAGTTTCTAGAAATTATAAATGTTCGTATGGAGAAATTGATATTATAGCAAAAGATAAAAATGAGCTGGTTTTTGTCGAAGTGAAAACAAGATGTTCGAAAAAATATGGTGAGGCTCGTGAGGCGGTCAATGAATATAAAAAGAAGCATATTAAAAAGGCGTCAACATATTATATTTATAAACATCGATTGGAAAATGAATTAGTTCGTTTTGATGTGATTGAAGTATATGTTAAAGAAAATGAATGTTATATCAAGCAAATCAAAAATACGTTATGGTAAGGAAAATGTTACCAAAAAGAAATATTTCAATTGTGTAACATTCTTGTCAAGTAGGGGGGATTTTGATATAATTTATGCAAGTATTAAGTCTTAGGGAGAAACAAATGAAAAATATGATTGTAAAAATATTAAAAAAATATAAACTACAATTTGCCATTGTGTGGGGATTTATTGCAATTAACATGTATCTGATTACGGTTCCACCACAAATTATTGGTAAAATTGTGGATTTACTATATAATATTGAGGAAAATAAAAATTTAATTATCACACAAGTTATTTGGTTAATCGCAACTGCAGTTGGTTTGCTGTTTACTAGATTGCCTTGGCGATATGGCGTGGGAATCATTGCTCGTGGGTTTGAGAAGGATTTTAAGAATAAATTATTTGACCAATTTATGAAAATCAAAATGACGAGTTTGCAAAATATTAAAAATGGGGAATTGATGTCATATTTTACGAAAGATATTGGCGAAATCAGAGTTTTTCTATATCGTTTAACTTCACTTGGCTCGAGAATTATGATAATTTTTATCATTGTAACCTACAAAATGATTTCAGGCGTTAATCTAAAATTAACTTTGGTGACAATGTGTCCTATTATTGTTACTAGTTTTTTGGTAGTCATGATTAAAAAATACGTTGAAAAAAGTTTTAAAAAATCGCAAAAATATTACACTGAATTATCAGAATTTGTGCAAGAAAGCACGGATAGTATTAAAACTACAAAAGCCTATTCAGGTGAAGTAAGTCAATTAAAAGAATTTATCCGAAGAAATAAGTTGCTAAAGGAAGCCAATAATGCAGTAGATGTCCATTCTACCTTATTGACTACTTGTGTTAATATTTGCTTTGGATTGTGTTACGGAATTTCTTTGATTTATGGCTCCAAATTAGTTTTAGAGGGAAATATCACAACAGGAGAATTTATCGCATTTAATGGATATATTGGCTTATTTGTTGGACCAGTATCTTGGATTCCAGGAATTATATCAAGATTTAAAAGAGCCCAGATTTCATATCGACGATTGGAAAAAGTGTTTGATTTGGAAAGAGAGAAAATATCGATTCGAGAAGAAAGAAACGCCAATACAATATCAGGTGATATTGTGATTACTGATTTAACGTATAACTATACACAAAACATCGAAGTTGCCTTAAATCACATCAACCTTGAAATCAAAGAAGGGGAAACCTTAGGAATTATCGGGACAATTGGAAGCGGAAAAACAACATTAATGAATTTACTATTAAAATTGTATCCCGTTCCGAATGGAAAAATTAGTATTGGTGGTGTGGATATTAATGATATTCCGCTAAATGTTTTAAGAAGAAGCATTTGCTATATCACACAAGATTCGTTCTTATTTTCTAGTACATTAAAAGACAATATTAGTTTATTTCGAGATGATTTTAAAGATGACGAGATCATCGAAAGTACCAGAAATGCTATGATTCACGATGACATTGGCAAAATGAATGAAGGAATTTATACCAGACTTGGTGAGCAAGGAGTTGATTTGTCTGGTGGTCAAAAACAAAGAATTGTGATTTCAAGAGCCTTTTTACAAAAAAGTAATATTGTCATTTTTGACGACACATTTTGTGCCCTAGATAATCGAACAGAAGAAGCACTATTAAAAAACATAAAAGAATTAACAAAAGGAAAAACGTGTATTATTATATCCAACAGAATTTCAGATATCAAAGATGCGGATAAAATTATTGTATTAGACGAAGGAAATATGATAGAAGCAGGAAATCATGAATCTTTAATTAATCGAAGAGGATTATATAGTAAACTGTATAAGCAACAGTCTTCGAAAGAAGAAACAATGTTAGGTTAGGAGAAAACAAATGAAAAGCAAAACTTTATCGAGAGTCAGGGAACTGGCAAAACCGCACAAAAAAACAATTATGACCACTTCCATTTTATCGCTTATCATTGGTGCTGGCGAAATTATCAAACCATATTTGCTGGAAATTGCGATTGATGATTATATCGCCCAAGGAATTTTTCAAAAGGGAAGCATTACAGTTGGAATGATTGGAGCGTTTTATATTGCGATTGTGTTGTTAGGAAATTTTATTGATTTTATTACAACAACAACGGTCAATATGTTAGGCGAGGAAGTTATTTACACATTAAGAAATAAGTTATTTAAGTTTACGCAAAATACGAGTATATCATTTCATGATAAAACTTCGGCAGGAAAATTGTTCGTCAGAATTACAAATGATGTAGAAGACATTTCTACTTTGTTTAAAGATGTTGTGGCAACAATTGTAAAGGATATTATTTTAATTCTGGCAATTGCAGTCATCATGCTATATTTCAATAGCAAATTGGGCGTATTATCCTTTATCGTTGTTCCTTTCATTATTCTATTTTCAATGACATTGACAGCAATTTTACATAAACAATATGATGTTTCTAAAGTAATTCGAACGAATTTGAATACGTTTTTAGCAGAATCGATTTATGGTGCTAAGATTATAAAAGTATTTAATATTCAAAGAGAGAAACAAAAACAGTGTGAAACCTTTACCAGAGATTTTTGCAAAGCAAGAGTAAAAACAGGTTTTATTGAAGGATTATTACCAGCATTAATGACGGTTTTAGAAAATGTAGGAATTGCGATTATTGTGGTTGCATGTACCAATCATATTTGGGGAATTGCATTGGAAGTTGGCTTCATTTATGCATTCATATCGTATATCAAACAAATCTTTGAGCCAATTAATCGAATTATAGAAAATATCGAAACGGTGCAAGAAGCGTTTGTTTCAATTGACAAAATATACGATATTTTAGACCAAAAGGAGTATTTGGAAGATTTTGAATCAGGAGTGGAACTAAAAGAAGTCAAAGGCAAAATTGAATTCAAACATGTGTGGTTTTCTTATGATAACGGAGAAAATTGGATTTTGAAAGATGTTAGTTTTACCATTAATCCGGGCGAAAGTATTGCGCTTGTTGGAAAAACGGGTTCTGGAAAAACGACGATTACGAATTTAATCAATCGATTTTACGATATCCAAAAGGGCGAAATTTTGCTAGATGGTGTTAATATTAAAGACATTAATTTACGAAGTTTGAGAAGCAACATTGGCATTATCTTGCAAGACCCATTTATTTTTGCAAAAAGCATTAAGGAAAATATTAAATTGTACAAAAATTTGTCAGATGAAGATATTGGCGAAGCCATCGAACTTGCATCAGCGGACGAATTTATCAATTCTTTACCAGAAGGAATGGAGGCAATTGCCAATGAAAGAGGAAATTCGTATTCCGAAGGACAAAAGCAATTAATTGCTTTTGCACGAGTATTTGCCAACAATCCAAACATTTTTGTTTTAGACGAAGCAACAGCCAATATTGATACTTATACAGAAAGTTTAATTCAAAAATCCATTGACAGATTGTCAGCCAACAAAACTTCTATTTTTATTGCGCATCGCTTATCAACGATTGTGAATGTGGATAAAATTATCGTGCTAAGTGATGGCGAAATCGTGGAAGAGGGAAATCATGAAGAATTGCTACAAACAGGCGGATATTATTCGAAACTTTATAATGCTTATTATGAAAGTTTGGGCTAGAAATGTGAAACAACAGCTGTAGATTCTTGACATTTTATCAAATTTATGGTATAATAGTTATGTTAAAAATAGGAATAATACCCAAAAGGATTCCTATTTTTTTATTTTTCTAAAAAATTATTTTAAAATCCTTTTCTTCAAGAAGATTTTTTTGTCAAAAAAACACAAAATGACTTGCTTTTTTTGACAAAATGTTATATACTTAATATAAGTATAAATGTTTTTATGAAAAAGGATGGTAAAGATATGATAAAAGAGAAAATTTTAAAAATTGCAACAGCAGCTACTTGTATTGCAACACTAATCATGCCACATACAAGTGTTGTACTTGCCGCAGCATTGACTAATAAAACGCCGAACGAAACCAATACAGTCCGATTAATTTCGTCAGAATATCACGAAGGTGGCGAAGAATCCAGTCAAAGTCTGCCAAACGAGTTGCTCGATAATTATGATATGCACTCCTATAAATACACATTTGGCGGAGCCAACACAGGAACGCATATCTTAAAAGTATTAAGAGAAGACGATAAGACTCCTTCTGGAACATTTGCATTTTCCGATGCTTTCTATTGTTTGAATGGAAATAAATCTTTCCCAACCATCAATGGAGCCATTGAATATAATCGCACGATTGCAGACTTCTTCGAGGAAAATCCATCAACTCTTAACTTAAGCCAAGAAAATTACAATTCGCTATGCTGGTTGCTAGACAACCTATATCTAAGAAAACAAATGACTTCGGAACAAAGAGCTGTTTTAAAAGATGCTTTAATTGAAAATGCTTTCCAAAAAATATTACAAGTTGAAGCAGAAGATCGACCAACCATTGATGAAATCAAATCCATTTTAACCGATGATGATATCGAAGTCATTCAGCAATGGGCAATTTGGTATTTCACGAATTATGGCGAAAAAACTTTGCAAGATGTTCCATTTACAAACGAAGACAAAACATTGCCAACGATTGATTTAACCAATATTCAATTAAACACAGATTCGATGCCAAATATTCCAGGAAACCCAAGATATCAATATTGTACAATGTTATATCAATATTTAGTAAATGAAGCATTAGCACACAAAACAGAAGAATTTACAAGAGGAACAGCAACTTATCCTACAATCGCAAACAAAAATGCAACCTATACCATAGAAGGCGATAACTACAAAGTAGGACCTTTCAAAATCACAGCGCCATCTTCGAATTTATCATCAAGTGATTACCAAATTACTTTAACAAACGAAACTAGTGAATTACTTAGCACAGCGTATACCATAAAAGATGCAAACGGAAATGTAATCAACAAAAAAATAAATGAAATTTTTGACCAAGATTACTACATTTATTTGCCAACCACAAACGATGTTAAAAATTTAAAATTAAATTTATCTTACACAAAATTTGGAACCAAAGCTTCTGTCTGGACAGCAGGCGATGCCAAATATCAACCATTAGTGTTACTGACTAAAGAAGGTGACACAGTAACAGACAGCGTTTCCGTAGAAATTAATCCAATTTATGACTTAGCGCTAAGAAAATACATTATCGCTGTAAACGACACCGAAATTACAAACAGAACGCCACAAGTAGACATTTCAGGTTTACGCGATGGTTCAAACACAACAGCAGTTTACAAACACAGAAAAGACCCTGTAGAAGTAAAAGTGGGAGATACGGTAACTTATCGAATTACAGTTTATAATGAAGGAAATGTAGAAGCCAAAGTTTCAGAAATTGTAGATTACTTGCCAGCAGGTTTGGAACTTGCAACCGATAACGAAATCAACAACAATTTTGGTTGGACAATTTCAGAAAATGGAACGGTTATTACAACCAAAGTAACAGAAGGCACAAGCATACCAGCATTTGGAAATAGCTTACAAGGTACATATGTAGATGTTGTATGCAAAGTAACCGACAAAGCAACTTCAGGTGCCATTTTAACAAACATTGCAGAAATTAAAGCAGACAATATAAACGACAGAGATTCGAGCCCCGATTCATTAGCAAACAGAATTAGTTCAATTGATAAATCAACCTACACAGGTTCTGAAAATAAAGAAGATTTATCGGATTCAAACTATTTCTACAAAGGCTCAGAAGATGATGACGATTTTGAAAAATTAATTGTCGCAGGAAAAGCATTTGATTTAAGCTTGCAAAAATTCATCACAAAAGTAAATGGAAAAACAGTTACACCAAGTAGAGAACCAAAAGTAAATACAAACCCATTAAAAAACGGTTCAACCAATGCAGAATATACAACCGTAAAAACACCAGTATTCGTTCAAAAAGGTGACATCGTAACTTACACCATTCGTGTCTACAACGAAGGCGAAGAAGATGGTTATGCAGAAAGCATTGCAGATTACTTGCCAGATGGACTTGGCTATTTAGTAAATTATAACGAAAATATCAATAACTATTGGGCAATTCCAACGGATTCTCAAGTCAATACTGTAAAATTAAACCAAGTTGTGAACGGAACCAAAAACTTAAAAGTAACCGATTTCACAGGAGTAACAGACTTAAATAATGTAGATGTTGTCAAAGGTGCTGTTAAATTAACATCAACTGCCTTAAACTCAAGCAAATCAGACAATTTAATCAAAGCCTTTGATGGTTCTGATAAATTATCTTACAAAGAGGTACAAATTACATGTATTGTACTAGAAGACAGCAACTTAAGAAATATTGCAGAAATTACAAACGATTCTGATGCCAATAAAAATGAAGTAACAGACCGAGATTCAACACCAGATACAGTTGACCCAAACAACTATCCAGGAAATGACCAAAATCAAGATGACCACGATTATGAAATCTTAGTGATGAAAAAATTTGACTTGGCATTGCAAAAGTTTATAACAGCAGTAAATGACAAAGAAATCAAAGACAGAGTTCCAAAGGTAAGTTTAGATGAAAACAAAAAAATAAAATATGAACATCCTGAAACAGCACTAGAAGTAAATCATGGAGATATCGTAACCTATACCATTCGAGTTTACAACGAAGGTGAAGTAGATGGTTATGCAGCCGAAATTAATGATGATATTCCAAACGGATTAGAATTTGATAGCAACAATGAAATCAACAAAAAATATGGTTGGGTAATGGTTGATGCCAATGGAAATGTAACCAAAGATGCGTCCAAAGCAACCGAAATAAGAACTGATTATTTGTCAAAACAAAAAGCAGAAGCTAGAAAAGAAAGTGCACTATTAACCGCATTTGACAGTGAAAAAGGAAATTTGTTCTTCTTAGATGTAAAAGTAGCGTTTAAAGTAAACAGCAAAGCATCGAACAATACGATTATTAACACAGCAGAAATCACAAAAGATACCGATTCCGAAGGCAATGAAATCGACGATATCGATTCAACACCAAATAACAAAAAAGAAGGCGAAGATGATATCGACCAAGAAAGAATTCATGTAGGCTATTTCGATTTAGCCCTTCAAAAAGACTTAAAGAAAGCCATTGTAACAGAAGGAAGTTCAACCAAAGAAATTATTGCTCAAAATGGCGAATTGAAAAAAGTTGAAATTAATCGAAAGAAAATCAATTCAACAATTGTCAAATTTGTTTACACGATTACAATTAAAAACGAAGGAACCATTCCAGGTTATGCCAAAGAAATCAAAGATTACATTCCAGAAGGATTGCAATTTGTAGAAGCAGACGACAAAAACTGGAAAGCAGGTTCCGATGGAACCATTACAACCGAAGCACTTGCCAATACTTTACTAAAGCCAGGAGAATCTGCTAGTGTTGAGGTAACCTTAAGATGGATTAACAATGAAAACAACATGGGCACCAAAATCAATGTTGCTGAAATCAGTAAGGACTACAACGAAGCAGGTGATGTTGATGATATTGATTCAACACCAGACAACAAAAAAGAAGGCGAAGATGATATTGATGATGCACCAGTTATTTTAACCATTGCGACAGGTAGAGCGCCAGTTTATGTGATATTAACAACAGCAGTTTTAGTGATTATCGGCACAGGAGTTGTGGCAATCAAAAAATATGTATTATAAAAAAGCAAAATAAAAAGGGGCACAGGCAACTGTGCCCTTAAATCTACAAATTTTTAAGAAAAGTGTTGAAAAAAGGAAATGTTTTCGGTATAATGATAATAAGAGGAAAATAAGGGATAGGAGGCTTGAAAGAGATGAAGCAAAAAAGACAAATCGTTCGTATATTGATAATAGCCATTTGTGTGCTATTTTGTATTAGCAACATGGCACTTGCGCTAACTGGAGCGGAATTAACTCAAAAATTCAAGGGAGAAGATGGCGTTGATATAAGCCAAGGAGAGGGCTTGGTAAAGGATGTTGTAGATATTGTTTTGTCAGTTGTAAGAATTGTGGCAATTGGGATTGCTGTGATTATGATAACACTTTTGGGAATTAAATATATTGCTGCGGCACCAAGTGAGAAAGCAAATATTAAGAATCAATTAATTACGTTTACAGTTGGGGCAGTTGTAGTGATTGGAACGACATCGATATTAACTATGATAAAAAAGGCTGTAGATGAAATAACAAAAATCTAAAGAAAAAGGAGAAGTGAAAAGATGAAAAGAAAGAGAATAGCAGTTTTTTTGTTGATGTGTGTATGTTTTGCTTGCATGATGCCTACGAAAGCATTGGCAGATGGTAAGATTGATACGATTATAGCAGATATGAAAGATGTGCCAGTAGTAGATGAAGATAGCACAGGAGGCAATATCGGAAAGGTGATAAATGGCATTATAAGACTTATTCAGATTGCGGGAACTGGTGTGTCGGTTATTATTGTGACAACGCTTGGAATTAAGTATATGCTAGCAAGCTCGTCTGAAAAGGCAGATATCAAGAAAATGGCAACGCCAATCATTGTTGGGTGTGCCTTGCTGTTTGCAGCATCAAATTTGGTGGCAATTATTGCTAGTGTTGGAGATGGGCTGAATGTTACTTAGTTAGCGTAAAAGGTTGACATTTTATAAAAAATATGGTATAATAATAGTAGCAAAATAGAATTACGAAAGAATAAAGGATGTGAGGAATATGAAAGAAATAGAAAATGCAAAAGAAACACTAAATTGTGATGGTAAACGAAAAGAAGCTTATGAAAAATATGAAAAGCATGATGCAATGTTTAAATTGTATAGTAATTCTAGTGGGATAGAATTGGTAAGAAACTTGAAGAATCCATTTAAGTATGCTGAAAAAATGTTAGAAAAAAATAATATTACATTTGAGGAATATGTGGCATTTTGTGAAAAAGCAGATAAGCTAAAAGAGAAAAATCCAGACATAAAATTAAATGACCTTTTAACGCCTGATGGACGAAAGGTAATCGGAGAAATGATTGCTGAGAGCCAATTTGACAAAAAATTTAAGCCAGAAGAGCTAGAAGGTGTAGCAGTTGTCAAATATTATGGATTATATCAAGCAGTAGAAGAAACACAAGGGAAAAGCAATTCTGAAATTATTAAAATTTTAAAGGATTATCAAGTACCAATTGGAATGTACGATAGTGCAAACAAAAGAGTACAAAATGATCCAAGTGCATCAATTGATAAAACTCATATGGTGGCTTCTATTCTTGGAATTAACCCAGAGGAAGCGAAATATAATTTGGTTATGTTTGGACTTGTCGAAGGAAAAATGCTAAGTGATTTTGACAAAAAGATAAAAGTTGACCAAGATTATTTATATAGTAAAGTTGATTATGATTTAATTAAGCGTTCTGAGGAAAGAATTTCGATTATAGAAAATGATATTCGACTTACAGATTTTGAGAAAAGTGCCCTAATTAAGGATCAACAAAAAATAATTGATTTTGCACGTCAAAGAATCGAAGATAAGAAAGATAAAAGGGCGGATAAGCGAAAAATTGTGGAAGGAAAATATTGGCAAAGACATATTAGAGAAGGAATGTCAGAGCCAGATGACTCAAGAGAAATTGGATAATAAAATAGAAAAAAGCCAGTTAGATACTGGCTTTTTCGTATCTTACGATACTATCGTCCACCCAGTAGTAAACATTCCGAAGACTTTTGTCTTCATGTTTTTTTTCTGGATGGAGGGGAAGATCTTCTGAAAAAATTTTTTCTCCCCGCTCAATTAATTCTGTTATTTTTTCGCAGATGGAGATTAAATCTGCATCTGTGCATGACATAACGCCACTTACACATTCGCAAATTAAAAATTTCTTAAGAAAATCTTTTGCGTCTGAGGCTGATTTACGAGCCTCAAAACCATTGTCTATGAACCGATTCCCCCGAGTAAGGAAGAGGAATGAGTTCATTTCGTTTTTTAATTTTTCAAGCATACTGTCCTCCTTTCTATAAATATTTATAATTTAATTATACCACATTTTCCAAATTATGTCAATATTTCAAAAATTGATTTATCAATTTCCAATCTATTTTTCTATTACTCGACAACTTTTTTGTCATTTTTGCAATTAAGACTTGTTTTTTTAGCATAAATGTAATAAAATAGAAAAAAATTATCACAAATTGTAGAAGACTTTTCTGATATTCAGACTATAAAACGACAAAAAATTTGAATGTTTAATGGTTTAATACTTGTAGTAAGAGAAATATTTGAAAAGTAGAGGTGGTTAAGGATGTTTCAAAATATAACAGAGAGTACGGCAGAAAAAGAAAATCAGGTTAGTAAAATTCATTTTATTTTAAAAGAATTACTAAAAGTACAAAATCTTATTTTATTTGTTTTGACATTTTGTATGTCAACTTTATCAATTGAAGAGGAAATCACGCCATTTGGACTAGCTATGGTTGCAGCAACCTTAAGTAGTGGAGTGCCTGTTTTTGGTGTGTTAATTGCTGGTGCAATTGGAACATTGACGGGAAATGGAGTAAGTGCGTTTTTAAATTTTGTATTAAGTTGTATTATTTATTTTGCTTTGGTGCTTATTTTTAAACCCAAAGTTGCAGTTGACGAAAGAAATGAATACTTAAAAACAGGAAAACGCTTATTTATAGCATGTTTTATCGTTACATTTTTCCAAAATGTAAAAGGTATTGTTCTTACATATGATGTGTTCATGGCAATTGTTGCTGGTGCATTGACCTATGTTTTTTATAAAATATTTGTAAATGGACTTGTTGTTATAAAAGAAATCAGGACAAAAAGGGCATTTACTTTGGAAGAATTGATTGGTGGAGCGATTATTGTCTCGATAGCAAGTATTGTTTTAAATGGGATAAATGTATTTAGTTTGCATTTGAGCAATATTGTTATTATCTTTTTCATTATGTTGCTTGGCTGGAAAAATGGTATGTTAGTTGGTGGTATAGCGGGTTTGAGTATAGGAATGGTAATTTCTATGATTGAACTTCAAAATGGTTTGCAAATTGCGGTGTTTGCTGTTTCTGGAATTTTGGCAGGAGTATTAAACCGATTTGGAAAAATTGGAGTGATGGTCGGCTTCATTTTAGGAAATAGTTTGCTGATTTATTTGTCAAATGGAGATACGATAAAAATTATTTATTTTCGCGAAATATTTATTGCGGCACTTGGACTACTTTTTGTGCCTAATAATATCAAAATCGAAATCGAAGATTTGGTGGGAAGAAATAAATTATTGAGTGATTTAGGCGAAAATCGTTTGGCGCAAAACGAGGAAATGCTTGATAAATTAGACATTATCTCCAATACGATTTCCGAAATGGTACTTGACAAACAAGAACCAATTGCCAATTTAGAAGAAGATTTTAAAGACATATTATTTGGTAATTTGGAAGAAATACCAAACAATATGTTTTACGAAGACATCATTCACGAGGAAAATCACATTGTGGACGACATTTACAGAAGCCTGCTGGCAAATGATATTTTGCTAGAAAATGATTTTATTGAAATACTAAAAAATCATAACAATTACATTATTATGCAAGATGCTACGATTAAAAATGATTTGCAAGAAGTCATCAAAATGATGAATCGTTCTTATAAAATGTTACAAATTGAGACCATGAAAAAACAAGAAAAAAATAGAAATTTGAAAACGATGAAAAAAGGGTTGGAAGATATTTCAAATGTCATTAAAAATAGTGTTAAAACGAGTAAAAATAGTAGCAAAAGCAAATTTGCAAGAAAAGAAAAGGAATTGACTGTTTTATTACAAAGTAAATATCCAAGCACAATTTCTTGTCAAATTAGACAAGCCCAAAACGGCAAATACATGGTTGATATTGCATTTTCTGATAGCAAAGTTAAAGACAAACAATACATTGCCAATATGGTAAGTATTTTAAGCAAAAGTCTTACTTCTAAAATGACCTTTATGCAAGATGCTAAACAAGGAAATTATGTACAAACCTACACAAGCGAGGATTTGTATACTTTGAAAATCGGAAGTAGTAAAGTTACCAAAGAAGGAAGCACGGTTTCAGGAGATTGCAATTTGCAAATGAAACTAAAAGATGGCAAGTATTTGCTAGCCATTAGTGATGGTATGGGAAGTGGAAAAAGTGCTCGAGAAAGCAGTAAATTGACGATCAAAATGCTTGAAGAAATGCTTATCAATGGATTTGACAAAGAAGAATTAATAACGCTGATTAATGATAAAGTAAATTTCAATACCGATTCAGAAATGTATGCTACATTAGATTTTGCGATTTTAGATTTGTATACAGGAAATGTAAAAATTGCCAAAAGTGGGGCATGCAATACGTATATTAAAAATAAGAAAAATATCAAAGTGATTGGCTCACAGACGATGCCTGTAGGCGTATTGGAAAAAACGGAATTAGCGGTAGAAAATATCCAAGTAGAAGATGGCGACATCATTGTGATGTGCAGTGATGGCTTATTGGAGACGCAAGATGAAATGAAAGAAGATTGGATTGCAGAATATCTTAAAAATATTAATACCACGAATGTTCAAAAAGTAGCCGATTTGATTGTGGCAGAAGCAATTGATAATAGTTTTGGAGTAGCAAGAGATGACATTACGGTGATTATTGCAAAAGTAGTCAAACAAAAATAAGGTTAGGAGGTGCCTATGAGTAGGGGAAGAAGATATGATGATACACCCAAATTAAACGTAAAAAAAGTAATTGCAACGATTGTAGCAATTATTGTACTGATTATGTTTGTAATTTCTATTAAAAATTTGCTATCTCGTTCGTTGCTTACCAAAAATGTAAGTACAGTCGATACCTATTTTCCAGCTTATACGAACGAAAAATGGGGCGTAATCGACAATCATGGAAAGGAAATACTTCCATGCACACAAGATGAAATGGTAATCGTTCCCGACAAAAACACAGATTTGTTTATTTGTCTATCCAATGCAAATTATGAAAATGAGACATTTGACACAAAAGTTTTGAACAAAGAGGGAAAAGAAATTTTAACCAATTATAGCCATATACAAGCAATTGAAAATTCAGATGGAACTGATATTTGGTATGAAAACAACATTTTGAAATTTGAGCAAAACGGAAAATATGGCTTAATTGATTTCAAAGGGAAATTAATTTTAAATGCAGAATACGATAATATTTATGCTTTAGAAGGCATTCAGAAAAACCTAATCATTGAAAAAGATGGCTTAAAGGGTTTGGTAAATACCAGCATGGGCGAAGTGATTATCAAACCAGAATATAACGAAATTTCTACTTTGACACAGACGTATGAAAATGGCTATATTGTCAGCCAAAATGGAAAATATGGCTTGATTAGTGCAGATGCCAAAGTAATATTTGGGCCAGTTTATGAAAAAATCAAAAATGTTACAGCAAACGGAAATTATGTTGTGACACAAAATGGCAAAATCAATTTGATTAATAACAAAGGTGAAACGATTTTAGCAAGTGGATTTGATGACATCGAAGAAATCAATGGAGAAAATTTGACCATACGATTAAATGGTTTGTTTGGTGTTATTGATGTAACAGGAAACACGGTTCTTACAAGTGAATATGAAGATTTGAAATATATCTATGGTACCTATTATATTGCCAAAAAAGCAGGCAAATATGGCATTATTTCGATAACTGGCGAAACGATAGTTGATTTTCAGTATGCTTCTATGGAATACATCAAAACAGCGGATTTCATTCAGGCAGAAAAGGAAAATTATAAAACTGATTTAATCAATCGCGAATTTAAAATTGCGTTAGAAGATGTCATCGTATCAGAACTAAATTTAGAGGAAGGCTATGTGAGAGTGAGAGAAGAAGATGAGTACAATTACTATAATTTTAAATTTGAGCGAAAAACAGGCAAAGAAATATTAACAACCAATACGTTATTTTTAGTCAAAGAATTTGGAAAATATGGCTACGAAAACAAAAATGGTGATCGAATTGTAGACTGCATTTATGACGATGCCAAAGAACAAAACCGATTTGGCTATTGTGCTGTCAAAAAAGATGGCGTTTGGGGCTGTCTAAAATCGGACGGAACCATTGTGATAGAACCAAGTATCAATTTAGACGAATTTTTATATGTTGATTTTATTGGAGATTGGCATCTAACCAAAGATTTAAACCTAAATGTATATACCAAATAAAACACCGTGCCCTAAAAATAATTTCCAAAAAATTGTAGGGCGCAGGTATTCACCTGCCCTTCTTCAAAAAGGAGAACCAAAATGAAAATCAGTTGCGGAACAGATGTAATTGAAATCGAAAGAATCCAAAAAGCAATCGAAAACACAGGCGAGAGATTTTTAAAAACCGTTTTTACTGAGAACGAAATCGCCTATTGCGAAGCAAGAAAAACACAAAAATATCAACATTATGCAGCAAGATTTGCAGCCAAAGAAGCGGCTTTCAAAGCGTTGGGCGATATCATGAAAAAACGGAATGGATTGGCAAAATTTTGAAGTTGTCAAGTGCGAAACAGGAAAACCAGAATTAAAAATTTATGGGAAAATAGACTATTTAGAAAGCATTGACATCAGCATTTCCCACTGCAAACAATACGCCACAGCCAATGTCGTTGCCATATTCCAATCAAATCCGTAAACAATGTAGGGGCGTGGTCTTGACCGCCCTACTTCGAAAAATTTGCCTAAAAAAGGAGAAAAACCATGCCATTTTTTGATTCCCACGCTCATTACAATGACGAAAAATTTAACGAAGATAGAGACTCTATCATTTCAAAAATATATCATGAGAACATAACCAAAATTACCTGCGCAGGCTACAACCTAAAGTCTAGCGAATTTGCGCGAGATTTGAGCAATGAATATGACTTTATTTATGCCACAGCAGGGATATCACCAAATGATATCGAAGATGCCCAAATCGAAGATATCGAAAAAATTCGTCAAATTGCCCAAAATGACAAAGTCGTTGCCATTGGCGAAATTGGTTTGGATTATTACTGGAATCAAGATAATAAAGAAAAGCAAAAAGAATTTTTTGTCAAGCAAATTGAACTTGCGGATGAACTGAATTTACCAATCGTCATTCATTGCAGAGATGCTGTGATGGACACTTTAGATATTTTAAAACATAAAATTAATCCCCGAAAAAAAGGCATTTTTCATTGTTGTATGCTGAATAAGGAACTGATTAAAGAGGCAGTAAAACTAGGCTTTTACATTTCTTTTAGCGGCAATATAACTTTCAAAACTGCCAAACCAAATGAGCCAGTAAATGAAGTGCCACTTCGGTAAACTCTTAATTGAAACAGACAGCCCCTATCTAACGCCAGAACCATTTAGAGGTTCCAGAAATGATTCGAGAAATGTAAAATTGGTGGCAAAAAAAATTGCGGAAATAAAAAATAAGAGTATGGACGAAATTGCGAAAATTACATTTGAAAATGCTGAAAGAGTATATCAAATATCACTTGACAAGTAAAAAAAAATGTGCTTAAATGATAAATAGAAAATGTCAAATTATTTCTATTTTTGGTAGAATAGAATAAAATGATTTTATAAAAGGAGGTAAAATTTATGGGATTGATAATTATTGCAATCATTGTCGTTCTGTTAATTGTAATTGTAGGAATGTATAATGGATTGGTAACATCTAGAAATAAAGTGAAAAATGCATGGAGCCAAATTGATGTACAATTGCAAAGAAGATTTGATTTGATTCCGAATTTAGTAGATTCTGTGAAAGGTTATATGAAACACGAAGAAGGTGTTTTAGCCAAAGTAACCGAACTTAGAACATCTTGGGCAAATGCTACAACAATTGGTGAAAAGGCAGAATTAGACAACCAATTATCTGGCGCATTAAAAACCATTATGGCAGTTTCAGAAAACTATCCAGATTTAAAAGCCAGCCGAAATTTCAACGAATTGCAAGAAGAATTAAGAAATACAGAAAATAAGATTTCATACTCAAGGCAATTTTATAATGATAGTGTTACCATGTATAACACAAAATTGGAATTATTTCCAACGAACATCATTGCTGGTATGTTTGGCTTTAAAGCAGAAGAATTATTCAAAGCAGAATCAGATGAAGCCAGAAAAAATGTCAGAGTTGATTTCAATAATTAAATGAAAAAGCAGAGGGGGTGCAAAGTTTGCGCCCTTATGTTTTAGGAAGGAGAAAAGATGTACGAAGATATCAAGAAAAATAAAAGAAAAACAGGTGTGATTGTGTTTTCGTTTTTGACTATGATTACTCTGATTTTGTACTACATATGTTATATGTTTGATATCAGCAGCTACGCAGCTATTACGATTGCACTTACATTTTCCATTATTTCGACGATTGCGACTTATTATAATTGTGATAAGATCGTTTTGGCAAGCGTAAAAGCAAGAGAAGCGACGCGTGAAGAAGATTTGCAATTGACGAATATTTTGGAGGCGTTGATGGTGGCTTCTGGCTTGGAACATAAGCCACGTTTGTATGTGGTGGAATCGAGTCAGCCCAACGCTTTTGCAACAGGAAGAAATCCAGAAAATGCTATTATTTGTGTAACCACTGGGCTTTTGCAAAAACTGGATTATTATGAATTAGAAGGCGTTGTGGCGCATGAATTATCACACATCAAAAATTATGATATTTTGCTTTCTGCGGTGATTAGTGTTATGGTTGGATTTGTGATTATGTTGTCAGATATTTTTACGAGAACGATGTTTCATTCATCGAAAAGAGATCGAGATGAGGATAACAAAGGAAATGGCATTTTGATGATAATTGGTTTAGTATTTTTGATTCTATCGCCGATTATTTCCAATTTAATTCAGTTAGCGGTTTCTCGTAGAAGGGAATATTTGGCGGACGCCACAGCTATTGGATTTACGCGAAATCCAGATGGATTGATTTCTGCCTTGAAAAAAATATCAGCAGATGATTCAAAATTAGATGTCGCAAGCCAGAGTAATGCGTATATGTACATTGCCAATCCGTTTCCAAAGAAAAGAGTGAAAGAAGCGAGCAGTTTGCTTTCGACACACCCATCAGTGGAAGAAAGGGTGGCTGCATTGGAAAATTTGAGATAGAAGAAAGAGTCAAAGGGACTCTTTTTTTATAAAAAGGTTGACAAATTATGTAAAATAGCATATAATTATGCTGTTAATATTAATTTGGTAAAATCTCTCCGAGATATTGACTAATAGAAAGGAGAGTCAATTGAAAGATTTCACCAACCATAAAAAAGGAGAATAAACATGAAGAAAAAAGTATTGGGAATGATCGTAATGATTATGGTGGTTGCAATGATGTTCGGCATGAGTTCGGTGTATGCAAAGGAGAAAGAAGGCACTGGACTAAAAGAATATGACGAAATAACTCCTGAAACATATGCGGAAATGGAGCACGCAACAGAAGCAGATCTTTTGACGTACTTAAGTATTCCATATACCTATCGATATGAGAGGCTGAACGAGGAAGTGTATGTAAAGCCCAAACCAATTTTGGATTGGGAAAAGGTAAATGCGCCTGCTATCATCTTATATGAAAAAAGACCAACATTAGTATTTATCAATGGGGAAGGCAGACTGATGTATTTGCCAATCGGAGAATATTTTACTGATGCCAAAATGGCTTACGAAACGCCACATTGCATGATTAATGAAGGTGAGGAACTTATCAAGAGCGGTGATATTGCTGCCTATAAGTACATAAAAGCAAAGGGCGAAATAGAGGCTTGGAGCAATAATTTCCACCATTTTACCTATCATGTTCCCCAAAATTCAGAATATTGCGGATTTTCAAAAAATGTAGGTTTCCTGTTTCGGTCAGGTACAGATGTATATACATATACAAATATATCAAGATTTTCAAGGGTATTTTTGACAGAAACGATTTTGATTGCACATGATGTGCGTGAGGTAATTACATCTAATTATGATTACGATGAAGAAAACCTAAATACACCGCTTTTCTTTATGGAAGACGGCAGTTTGAAAGCATATGTCGTCGATATTGATGACATAGACAGGGAACAGGCTAAAAAAACAGAATTTGATTCTGAAAAATACTTAAAAACCCCTAAATATGAAGGTGGATATCAAAAAAGTGTTAATCATTAAGTCTTTCAAGAAACTGGGCTCTCTATAAAAGTGAGTCCAGTTTTGCATTTTATATTAATAACGCATTATTTGTTCACACAAAATTCACAAAAAAACAATAAAACAGAAATGATTTTGTGATATTATAATAAAAACAATATAAGAAAAAGGAGAAGAAAAATGATAGCAATTGGCTGTGATCATGGTGGATACCAATTAAAAGAAGAAATAAAAAAGTATTTTGATGAAAAAGCAATAGCATATAAAGATTTTGGAACATATAGTAGCGAGAGAACAGATTATCCAATATATGCAAAAAAAGTGGCAGAAGCTATTCAAAGAAAAGAATGTGATTTAGGAATATTAGCCTGTAGGAGTGGGGCTGGAATGACAATTGTTGCTAATAAGTTTAAAGGTATAAGGGCAGCCAATTTCACCAATGAAGAAGAAACAAGACAATCTACAGCAGATGACAAAATAAATATAGCTATTTTAGGTGGAGATTTCATTACAGCAAACCAAGCAATTTGCATAATAAGGAATTGGTTAGGGACAGAATTTAAAGGTGGTAGATATCAAGAAAGATTACAAATGATAGAAGAAATTGAAAATGAGAACATGAAATAGAAAGGTTGTTAAAATGTGGGGGGACATAGCAATAGCATTTATGATAGCATTTATGACGTCTTTTATGATGACACCGCAAACCATCAAACTAGCGCGAAAATTAGGCGCAGTTGATACACCACAAGATGAAAGGCGTATCAATAAAATTACGATGCCACGTTTGGGTGGTTTGGCGGTAATTGCTGGATTTATCATATCGATCGCGTATTTGTTGATTGTAATGACAATTGAGGGAAAAATGAATTTATTGCAAGACAATTATCATACCAAATTATTAGGATTTGCGGCTCGGTGGTTTGATTATTTGCTCGGTGTGCTTTTTTGATGATGTCAAAGGAACAAAAGCAATTGTCAAATTAATTGCTCAGATTTTGGCAGCGATTGTGGTTGTCAAATCTGGTTTGATTATCGATTCGATTGATATTCCGTTTATTAAAATTAGTAGTGAAAATGAACTTTTTTATCAGATTTTCACAGTTTGCTGGATTATTGGAATTACGAATGCGATGAATTTGATTGATGGATTAGATGGGTTGTCAACGGGAATATCGATTATTTCGTGTGTTTCGTTGCTATTGATTTTTTCGTTAAATGGCTCACCAATTGTTTCCATTATATTGATAACAGCGCTTTGTGGCTCTTTGGTTGGCTTTTTGCCTTACAATTTTAATCCAGCCAAAACGTTTATTGGAGATACGGGGTCTAATTTTTTGGGATATTGTTTGTCCATCATTTCCATTTTGGGAATTGCCAAAACATATACAGCAATTGTGATTGTAGCACCATTGATTGTACTTGCTTTGCCGTTGTTTGACACGATATTTGCAATTTTCCGAAGGTTAATTCATGGAAAATCACTAAAAGCAATTATTGAGCCAGATGCGGGACATTTACACCACAAAATGCTACAAAAAGGTTTTACGCAAAAGCAAGCTGTTTTGATTATGTATGGATTAACTGCGACCTTGGGAATGTTTGCGATTATTTTAATGGAAAGTGGAATTTGGAAGGCATTGTCTTTTGCACTAATTATTATTGTGATTATTGCGATGGGATATAAAGAATTTTTTAAACAGAGATTGTTGGAAGATACGGAAGGAACAGAAAAAGGACGGAGAGTGAAAATAATTAAAGGAAAATAAGTTGACAACAATCATTTTATATGGTAAAATAATACTAAGTTTAAGAGTTTACCTAGAATATTGTGTTCGAGCGGTAAAGAGTAGCAAAATAAAAGCTACTTACACTTGGAAAGTAAGATTTAAAAAGTCTTGCAAAGGAGTCTTAAAAAGATTTTTTTGCGAGGCTTTTTTGTTTTTAGAAAGGAGAAAACGAATCATGAATGCGATTGGAAAATTAAAATTAGAAAATCCGACAAACGAATATAAAGAACAGGTAATGGAATGTAGAAGGATATTTTTAAAAAATAATGAATCATTTGACGGATGTGCAGGATTAGAAGAAGTGAGTTCTTTTGAAGAATGGATTGATTTTGATAATAGATTGTTAAAAAAGTATGGCGAGAATTTTGTTCCTTCGACAGTTTACTTGGCAATTAGAATAAGTGATAACAAATTGGTTGGAATTATTGATTTTAGACATGACTTATCCGATTTTCTTTTAAATTATGGTGGAAATATAGGATATAGTGTTTTGCTATCTGAAAGGAAAAAGGGTTATGCGAAAGAAATGTTAAGATTAATGTTAGATAAATGCAGAGAATTCAATAAAGATAAAGTTTTATTGACATGCGATAAAGAAAATATTGCTTCTGCTAAAACGATTATATTTAATGGAGGTGTTTTAGAAAATGAAGTTATAGATAAAGTAAATTTATCTAAATCGGGAATGATTCAAAGATATTGGATAAATTTATAAAGATAGGAGATGAGATTATGCCCAAATTTGTTTTAATCATTGGTCCACAAGCAGTTGGAAAAATGACGGTAGGTCAGGAATTGTCAAAATTAATTGATTATAAATTGTTTTATAATCATATGACAATTGAAATGGTTCGCTTGATTTTTGATTATGATAAAAAAGCGTATGAAAAAATGAATCAGTTGATTCGATATGAAGTTTTTAAGGAATTTTCAAAAAGTAATGAAAAAGGCATTATTTTTACAGGCTGTTTTGACTTTGGAAAGGATTTTGAAGAAGAAAAAGAGGAGAAAGATAAATGGACGAATTTGTTTGAGGAATCGTATGTGATAGAATTAGAGACAACTTTGGAAGAAAGATTGCGAAGAAATAAAACAGCAAATCGATTAGAACATAAGGCTTCTAAAAGAGATTTAGAATGGAGCGAAAATGACTTGCTTGCGTCTATGACAAAACATAGATTGAATTCTGAGCCGGGAGAGGGAGAGAAAATTTTTAAAAATTATATGAAAATTGATAATACGAATCTTTCTCCAAAAGAAGTGGCGAAAATGATAAAAGAAAGATTTGAGTTGTAAGGAGTGAAAAAAATGCAAACCATAATACAAATTCCTAAAATAGAAGATTTTGAAGCAGTAAATCGATTAGCAAAACAAGTCCACGAGTTGCATGTAAAATGGAGACCAGATTTGTTTTTGAGTGTTGATGAAGTAATCGTCAAAGAAGAATTTGAAGAAATGGTACAAAATGAAACTATAGTAATTGCAAAGTGGCAAAATGAGATTGTGGGATATTTGACGTTTAGCGTGCAAGAAAAAAATCATCATGGTATGAGATACCGAAAACAGTTGACGATTGATGCGATTTGTGTAGATGAAAAATGTAGGGGCAAAGGAATTGGAAATACGCTATTAAATTATATCAGAAAAGTTGCAAAAGAAAATGGTTGCACGGATTTGTATTTGACGGTCAATGAAGAAAATGAAAATGCGATAAAAATGTATGAAAAGTTTGGAATGAAGGTGAAAAATATAGCATATTCGATGGAAATATAATATTAAGGGAGGAATTAAAAATGAAATATTTTAAAAAATTACTTGGAGAAAATATTTATTTATCTCCGTTAAATGTGGAAGATGCAGAAAAGTTTGCAGAATGGTTTTCTGATTTTAGAGTAACAGACGGTCTTGAAAAAAGTGGGCAAATTATGACAATTGAAAAAGAGAAAGAATGGATCGAAAATACAGCGAAAAATGGAGATTTCTTTTTCTCAATCGTAAAACTGGAAAATGACGAACTAATTGGAAATTGCGGTTTGCATGATATTAGTTGTCTGAATCGAATCGGAACTGTCGGAATTTTCATCGGTGAAGAGGAAAATAGAAGCCATGGATATGGAGCAGAGGCTTTGCATTTGCTGGTTGATTATGGCTTTCGTTATCTAAATTTGAATAATATCATGCTAACAGTCAAATTGTTTAATGAAAGAGCGATTCATTGCTATGAAAAAGTTGGTTTTCAAGAATTCGGTAGAAGGAGAAAAAGTTATTTTTTGAATGGGAAATATTATGATGACGTGTATATGGATATTTTGGCAGAAGAGTTTGATGGAAATTATATAAAAAATAAAAATATATAAAAGCCCACTATACATTTTTTGTAATGTATGATATAAAATAAGTAAAATTGATAAAAGAAAGGTTTAGAAAAAAATATGAAAATTACAAAATTTCCACAAAGTTGTTTATTACTTGAAACGAAAGGCAAAAAGATATTAATTGACCCAGGTAATTTAAAATACAAAGAAGAATATTTTGAAATTTGGAACAGTGTTGATTTGATTTTAGTTACGCACAAACATCCAGACCATTGTAATAGCGAAGTATTAGAAAAACTTGACAAAAATATAAAAATCTATTCCACACAAGAAGTACAAAATGCATATTCAACGCTACCAATTCACATAGTAAAAGAAAATGACGTATTGGAATTGGATTCCATCAAAATAGAAGTCGTGCATGCTATCCATGGTTACCAACCATTGCTAAAAGGCGGTAAAGAAATTGATGAAAATGTTGGCTATATTATCGATGATGGACAAAATCGATTGTATACAACCAGTGATACAATCTGTTTTCCAAATGACTATAAAGCAGATATTTTGTGTGTTCCTGTCACAGGTCATGGTGTGACCATGTCGGCTTTCGAAGTAGCTTTGTATGCAAAGGAAGTTGGCGCTGTTTTGACTTTGCCAATTCATATGGATAATCCAGCCTTCCCACCAGATTTTAAATTCATTGAAGAAATGTTTAGCAAATATGAAACCGAATATGAAATATTGGAAAATGATGAAACAATTGAAATCGAATAAATAAAAATAATTTTCAAAAATGAATTTACATTAAAAAATGGATATGGTATAATAAATTTGTAATATAAAAGACGAGGTGGAAAAATGAACCAAATTTTAGACTATGCTCCGAATAATAAATCCAAAAAATCAGGCGGTTCTGACAAAGTTGTCAGAGTTTTTGCAGTTATTTTAATTCTATTTGCCATTGCTTTGATTGGCGTTGTTATATATGGAATGATTGCAAACAAAAATGAAATGAATAATGAATCAGGACAAATAACGTATGCTAGTATTGCCGTTGAGCAACAAGAAGCCCAAGTAACCATCAAAGTAACACACGATAAAAATATTCAAAAATTGGTATATAGTTGGAACGAAAGTTCCGAAAGAAGTATAAAAGGCTCGGAAAAATATATGGAAGAAACCATTGATGTTCCAGCAGGAGATAACACACTCCATATCAAAGTCATTGACCAAAATGGCGTAGAAACTACGCATGACGAAGAAGTTTCTTCGGAACAAGGTGTTGATATCATCAACCCAATTATCGAATTAAAAGTCATTGACCGTAAATTACAAATCAAAGTTACAGACGAAACAGCGTTAGATTTCATGACCTATCGTTGGAATGAAGAAGAAGAGGAAACCGTTTATGCAGAGGAAGGTAGCAAAGAAATTGTAACCGATATTGAAATTCTAAAAGGTGAAAACGATTTAACCGTTGTAGCAGTCGATGCAAGTAGCAACACAACAACAGAAACAAAAGCATTTATTGGTCTTACCAAACCAGAAATAAAAGTAACCTTATCACAAGATGGAAGCAGTATCGATATTCAAGCAACACATGAAAATGGAATCGAATCAGTTTCCTATAACTTGAATAACGTAAACTACAATGTTGACATTGGCGAAGGAACGCCAACCAATATTCAACTTCCGCCACAAAAACTAGATGTTGGTTATAACCGAATTATTATTACTGTTAAGAGCGTCGATGGAACTGAAACAACATTTGATGGCGAATGCAATTATGGAGATGCCAATAGCGAAAATAATTCGTCAGCAGAAAACACAACTAACACAAACGATACGTCTAATACAACCAATGAAACAGAAAATCAAACGTCCAATGAAGGCGAAGAAGCTTCCAATGAATAAAGATTAAATAGCACAGCAGAAAAGGAATCAGGAGAAAATAAATGATACAAGATATATATGTGATTGATGATAAAAAAGAATTAATAGAATCACTTGGCAGACTATTTTCAGGAATGAATCAATATCGATTTATCAATGTAAAAGCAGAAGAATTGGGGCTAGCTTTACGAAACATTCCAGCACTCATTATCGTCGATGAAGACAACACCAATGTTGACATCATCGACATCTGCAACACGATCCGAAACGACGATGACAATAATATTACTCCGGTTGCAGTAGTCAGTTCCAATATTGAAAAACAGCATCGAATTGAGATATTAAAAACATCAGTGCAATATTTCATCAAAAAGCCAATCGATGAACAATATTTATTTTATACTGTAAAAAACATTGTTGAATTATTATATACCAACCGAAAAGTAAGCCCGCTTACGGGACTTCCAGGAAATGTCCAAATTCAAGCCGAAATGAAAAAAAGATTGCTTAAGCAAGATACATTTGCGATTTTATATATTGACTTAGACAATTTCAAAGCCTACAATGATGTTTATGGTTTTTCCAATGGCGACGAAATTATAAAATTCACAGCAAAAACCATCTCACAATATGTGCACAATGTAGAAAATAGTAGCAATTTTGTGGGACACATCGGGGGTGACGATTTTGTAGCCATTGTTGACAAAACAGATTATGACAAAGTTTGTCAAGAAATCATCATTGGGTTTGACACAGGTGTTGAAAAGTTTTATAACCGAAAAGATATCGAACGTGGTTTTGTAGAAATCGAAAACAGAAAAGGTATTATGGAACAATTTCCAATGACCACGATTTCCATTGCCGTTGTAGAAGTTGATCCAGTTATTTTCCATTCAACTTTAGAAATTGGAGAAGTTGGTGCGCAAGTGAAACATCGTGCAAAATCGATTATGGGAAGTGCGTATGTGATTAATCGAAGGAAAATTCATACCGAAGAATAAAGGAAAAAGTGTTGACAATTTGTTGACACTTTTTTTATTCTCGAAAATAAAAAAGTAATATTTACAAATTTTGGACATATTATAAATTAAGAAAAAAGTTTTATTAATTAATAAACTTCAATCTTTGAAAATAAACGGATAGGAGAGATTAGTGTTTTGCAAAACAGAAATGTTTCCAAAATTAAATTGACAAAATTTTCATTTTATCATATAATCAAACTATCATTTAGGGAGGGACAAATTTTATGAAAACAGATGACAAATTATCAATTAGGATAATGCGTAAAATTGCTTTCGTAAGCATTGTATTTGTCTGTATTTTAGCGATTGGAGTTATGGCAGCAAAATCCGATGTGAATTCGGTAAAAATCGTTTTTGCAGATGACTGTGAAACAACGGTCATGACGTCAAAAGTATTGGTATCAGAGATATTAGAAGAAAATCATATTATGCTTAAATCAGACGAACAGGTTTATCCAGATGTGAATACCAATATCGATTTTACAAAAACCATAACCATTTCTAAAATGACACAGGAAAAAAAGGTGATTGCCGAAGAAGTAGAAAGTATTTCAACAGAAGAAATTTTAGGAAATTATGTAACAATTACTGAAAAAATCATTACAGAACAAATTGAAATTCCTTATGAAACGATCACAAAAGATGTATCTTCTTCAGGAACTGATACCACAAATAAAGTATTGCAACAAGGTGAAAATGGTTTAAAAGAAGTGAAATATAAAGTTAAATTCCAAGATGATGTAGAAAAAGAAAGAGAAACGATTTCAGAAACCATCATCAAAGAACCAGTTGACAAAATTATTCAAATTTCGACAAAAATCGTAGCAAGGTCTGCAGGAAGTAGATATTCTAGTTCTACCGTAGCAGCAAGTGCACAAGGAAAAACACCAAAAGTGGTTACCTTAAACACTTCAGCCTATTGCGCTGCATCTTGTGGCGGAAATACACGAACCGCAAGTGGTGCAACAGCATCTTCTTGGTACACGGTAGCAGCAGGAAGAGGGTATCCAGCGGGAACTGTTATCTATATTCCATATTTTGCTAATAAACCAAATGGTGGATGGTTCGTAGTCCAAGACACAGGAGGCGCAATTACCAATAATCATTTAGATGTTTGGATGGATTCAATGGCAGAATGTTTAAGTTTTGGTAGAAGAAACTTAGAGTGTCATATTTATATGTAAAAACAAAAAAACAGATTATGAAGCAATTCATAATTTGTTTTTTTAACACAAAAATCATTGACTTTTTTCCAAAACATGATATAATAATTTAGCAAACAGAAGTTTTATAAAATAAAGGAGAAAAAATGGGATTATTAGATGAATTAAACGATAAGCAATTAGAAGCCGTAACTTGTGCAGAAGGACCAAGTTTGGTCATCGCAGGAGCAGGAAGCGGAAAAACCAAGGTTTTAACACATAAAATTGCCTATTTAATGAGTGAAAAAAACATAAAACCATGGAATATATTAGCCATCACATTTACGAATAAAGCAGCGAACGAAATGAAGGAAAGGGTCAAAAATTTAGTAGGAGAAACTGCAAATGACATTTGGATGGGAACATTCCATTCCATTTGTGTACGCATTTTAAGAAAAACAATTGATCGAATTGGTTTTGACAGTTCTTTCATTATTTTTGATACGTCTGACCAAAAAACAATGGTCAAAAAAATTCTAAAAGAGCAAAATCTAGATGATAAAATTTTTACTGATAAATCTGTTCTATACGAAATCAGTAATGCCAAAAACGAAATGCTAACACCTGCACAGTATGCAGCGCGTGCAAATGGCGACTTTCGAAAAGAAAAAATTGCAGAAATTTATAGCCAATATCAAACAAGATTAAAAGAAAACAATGCCATCGATTTTGACGATATCATCAATTTCACCATCGAAATTTTGCTAGACAATCCTGACATATTGGAATATTATTCTGACAAATTCAAATACGTTCTAGTCGACGAATACCAAGATACCAACAAAGCCCAATTCACACTAATTACTTTGCTTGCCAGCAAATTTGGCAACATTACCGTTGTAGGCGACAACGACCAAGGAATCTATTCATTCCGTGGTGCGGATATTTCAAATATTTTGAATTTTGAAAAAGATTTTCCAGGTACAAAAATTATTAAACTAGAGCAAAATTACAGATGCACACAAAATGTTTTAAATGCAGCCAATGAAGTGATTAAAAATAATGAAACCAAATATGAGAAAAAATTGTGGACAAGCAATGAAGCAGGAAGTTTGCCAAAAGTTTATCGTGGTGATAATGAATACGAGGAAGCCAACTACATTGTCAGTCAAATCAACGAACTACGCAGAAACGAATATTATAAATATTCTGATTTTGCTGTTTTATATCGAATGAATACACAATCGCGTAGCATTGAGGATATTTTACGTAGAGAAGACATTCCTTATAAAATTATAGGTGGTTTGAAATTCTACGAAAGAAAGGAAATCAAGGATATTGTTGCATATTTGAGATTGATCCATAATCCAGCAGATAATTTGAGTTTGACAAGAATTATTAATGAACCCAAACGTGGTGTTGGAAAAACGAGTTTGGACAATGTCGAGCAAATAGCGGCTCAAAACGGAATTTCAATGTATGAAGTCATTAAAAGGGCAGACGAGTTTGGATTAAATCGAGTGTTCACAAACACCAGAGAATTCATTAGCGTGATAGAAGAATTACGAGCCATCAAAGATTCGAAGTTGATTTCAGAATTAATCAAAGAAACTCTGAAAAAAACAGGTTATACCAAAGCGTTAGAAGAAGAAAACACCGTAGAAGCTGAAAATAGAATTGATAACTTAAACGAATTTTTAACAGTTGCCATCGAATTTGAAGAGCAATCAGCTGACAACTCATTAACTGAATTCTTAGAAGGAATCACCTTAAGTTCTGATTTAGATAATATGGAAGAAACCGACGAATTGGTTACTTTGATGACGCTACATAGTGCCAAAGGGCTTGAATTTCCAGTTGTATTTTTAGTAGGAATGGAAGAAGGGATTTTTCCAGGTTATCAATCGATAGGCGAACCGAAAGAATTGGAGGAGGAACGTAGATTGTGCTATGTTGGCATTACACGTGCAAAAGAAAAATTGTTTATGACATGTGCCAAACAAAGAACGGTTTTTGGCTCCACCAGTTTTAATGCAATTTCAAGATTTATCAAAGAAATCCCTGCGAGTATGCTTGAGGGATATGAAGAATTGGAACAAAGTAGCAATAATCGATTCAGTGATAGCAAATACGAATGGAGTTATGGTGGCGCCAATAGCGGATTTTTCAATAGTTCGATTACATCCTATAAAAGTAATGAAATTCCAAAAAAAGCGACGGCTTCCAGTTTTGGATTCAAAAGTGCGGAAAGTTTCTTGGCGAATTTGAATCAGTCGAAAAATGGTGCAGAAATTAATTTGAATGATTATAAATCAGGTGCAAGAGTGTACCATAAAAAATTTGGTGAAGGCGTGATTAATTCGGTTGAAGCAGAAGGAGACGATTTGAAAGTAGACATTGCATTTGATAAAGCAGGACATAAGCGATTGATGGCGCGCTTTGCTGGATTGGAGATTATTGCATAAAATAAAAAACCGCAGATAGCGGTTCAGAGTGTTGATTTTTCCTTTGTCAACACTCTGCCCACACTTTATTGTGTGGTTTTTAAAGTTGTATACTTTGCTCATGATTCGTATGTATTTCGGAAGTATTTTTTTGAGAAACATTTTGGAAGTTTCATATTCTTTTTTATATTTTTCTTGTTTTTCTTTTGAGACAATTAATGATTCATTAAGAATGCTTGTTTTCTGAATGCATTTCAGTTGTTTTTGAATTGTTTTCAACAGTATTTAGATACTTTTGATGGTTCAAAAGTTTGACTTTATTTAATCCTAATTTTTCTACAATGGCATTTTTTATTTTTGAGAATCCATTTTTTAGTTTGTTTCATAAGCTTTCTTTTTCTTCAACTTCAAAAGTGTAATCTTCTTGTTTTAGCTTATCTTCTTTAACATTAATTAAAATAGGATTCACGAAAGCGGGTTTAGTTGAAAAAATTTTAAGGAATTGCTATAAAAATACTTGACAAATGTAAAATTTTATGATATAATATTAATATAAAATAGTAAAGGAGAGATATTGTATGAAGCATGAAACTTATGTAAGTTTTGTACGGCAAATGACTCCAATATGGGAGGATTGTAAAGCCGACAAAGAAGTAGCCAAAAAAAATCCAAAGAGGTACACTACTTATCAAATGAAAACACCGTCTATCAATAAGATGGTAGTTTGCTATGACAACCAAAAGGTAAAAAGCCACATTGAAGAATTGCGAAAAATCTGTAAAATGGTGCCGCAGACAAAAGTGGATTTGTCATTGTATGTCATTTCAGTTGGGCAACTAATGGATGATAACATAAAGCAAATGACAGATTTATCCAAAAGAAGGAAAAAGGCTAGCCAAGATGCTAGTTTGATTGAACTTTTCTTCTCAATGTGCGTAACCTGTGGGATTATGTATGTTGTTAGTCAAGATCCGGCAGAACCCTCTATCGTTTATGGAGGAATGGAAGAGCGAATTTGCTCACAATATCAAGAATAACAAAATAAAGAACCGCTATCAGTAGCGGTTTTTTACATACTTATAGTTTCTCTTGATGTTTCAATTTTATTCGATTTTTTAATCGACCTATTTTCCATGCTAGTTTTCTGACCTGCTATAATAACCTTATTTTTAACTTCGTCACTGACAGCTATGGAATTGTCAAATGAATTTTCGAAAGGAGCATCAATTTTTGTGTTATTCTCGGCAGTATCAATGGCTAAAATTTTGTCCTTTTGATTAAAAAATTTCAGTACTGAGTTTTTTAGTCTGTTTAATAAGGTCGGTTTTTTTTCTGATTTTTGAGTAATTTTGCCATCTGTTAATCTTTTTTGTGTTAATTTGTTTTGTATATTTTTGAAGAAGTCTATAATAGGATTTGCTTGAGTGTCTTTGATATCATTTGGCAGAAAATCTTTTTCAGGAACGTTTGCCATAATTGAATTTACCTTGTTTTTTATTTTAGGTTGCTCTTCATTTAAATCTTCTTTATTTTCTAAATCTGTTGAAACTTCTGGCATAGTAAATTCATTGCTATTTTCTAACGTTTCATCTTCGATTTCTGGAATACTAAATTCTTCGCTAGTTTGTAATTCTTCTTCAATTCCTGGCATAGTGAAATCTTCCTCAATTTGAAAATCTTCATTATCAGAGATATTAATTTCTTCTTCATTTTTTTGTATATTTGTGTTAGAAGAATTAATGTTATTTTTGGAATTTATAATTTCATCTTGTTTATCTTGGGAGATTTTTAATTCTATTCTTAATTGTTTTGCTTCTTTAGTAAGTACTTCTCTTAATTTCTCATTTTGTTCTAAATTTATTTTTTGTAATAATATAGTATATTTAGTGCATTTTTCTAAATGACTTACTGAAAGATTTTCTTCGTTTGCCTTATTTTCTAAGGCTTCCTTTTTTAATTTATCCCAATCCTCTGAGGCATCAGGATTTTTTTCTTCAATTTCGGCATATAGTTGAAGAACTTCATGTCCTTTTTCAAGGTTATCTAAAGTTTGTTGCTGTTCTTTTTTTGCTAAATCATTAATATTATAAAAGTTCTGACTAAACCAATCTCTTTTTTCTTCAAAACTTTCCAATTTATTGTATTGGTTGAACAAATCATTAAAATATGCTTTTCTTTCTTCTGGATTGTTAAAATTAATATTATTAGGTTCAATTGTTTGTTTGCTTTCTTGAGTTTCAGAAGTATATTGTTGCTGATATTGTTGAGCAACACTACCTAAATTGCTAAAATCAATATTTAGATATTTTTTCTGTAATTCTTTGCAAGACGCAGTCGTTATTTCACTAAATTTAGTATCATTTATCTCGCCAGAAGGAGTTAGCAGAGTTTCCCCATTATTATGTTGATTTTGTATAGCAATTTTTATTTCTAAAATGGCATCTTTACGAAGTGGGCTTTCTTCAGGAAAATTAGATAAAAACGGCATATATTTTTTCTTAAAATTTTCGATGGAATTTAAGGGAGTATGTACATTTGTATCAGTACTTATTTTATTTGCAATTCGATAATCTTCATCCAATAATTCTAGCAGCTTAGCCAATTTTATCCCTCCTCCCAAACAAATTTACAAAATACCTAATATAACATAATATAATCATACACTTAAGCAGGCACCAAAGCAATTACAATTCGATTAAATTTCTATTACATTTTTGTAACAAAACATTTGCAAAATTTAAAAAAATAAGTTATAATATAAAAATCAACTAAAAACAGAAAGGAAGTTAAAAAAATGCTTATTTCAAATGGTGTGACACTAAGATTCGGAAAAAGAGTTTTATTTGAAGATGTCAATATAAAATTTACGAAGGGAAATTGCTATGGTTTGATTGGCGCTAACGGAGCCGGAAAATCCACGTTTTTAAAGATTTTATCAGGAGAAATTGAGCCAAACAAGGGCGAAGTCGTACTTGACAAAGGGGAAAGATTATCCGTGTTAAAACAAGACCACTACGCTTTTGAAGGCTATACAGTTTTGGACACGGTTATGATGGGAAACAGTGAATTGTATCGAATCATGAAAGAGAAAGATGAAATTTATGCCAAACCGGATTTTTCAGAAGCAGATGGCATGAAAGCAGCCAAATTAGAAGAACGCTTTGCCGAATTAGATGGCTGGAATGCTGAATCAGATGCTGCCAAATTACTAAACGATTTGGGAATTGAAAGCGATATGCACTATAAATTTATGAGTGAAATCGAAGCAAGGGACAAAGTAAAAGTGTTGCTTGCGCAAAGTCTATTTGGCAATCCAGATGTGCTTTTATTAGACGAGCCTACAAACGATTTAGACATCAAAACCATCAATTGGCTACAAGATTTTCTAATCGACTTTGAAAATACTGTCATTGTTGTATCACACGACCGCTATTTTTTAAACAAAGTTTGTACGCACATTGCGGATGTCGATTTTGGAAAAATTAAAGTGTATCCCGGAAATTACGATTTCTGGTACGAATCCAGCCAATTGGCATTGAAACAAATGAAAGAAGCCAACAAGAAAAAAGAAGAACGCATCAAAGAATTGCAAGAATTCATTGCACGTTTTAGTGCGAATGCTTCTAAATCCAAACAGGCGACATCAAGAAAAAAGTCTCTTGAGAAAATCGAACTTGACGAAATTAAACCCTCCAACCGAAAATATCCATATGTCGATTTTAAAATCGAAAGAGAGCAAGGAAAAGAAGTTTTGGAAATCAAAAACTTATCCAAAACCATCAATGGCGAAAAAATACTAGATAATATTAGTTTTACGATAAAAAGAGATGACAAAATCGCCTTACTTTCCGATAACGAAATTGCCAAAACTGTATTATTCCAAATATTAGCAGGAGAAATGGAGCCAGATTCCGGAGAAATCATTTGGGGAACTACGATTACGAAAGATTATTTCCCAAAAGATAATAATTATTTATTTGAAGACGATTTGAACATCGTAGATTGGTTACGTCAGTATTCCAAAGACCCTGATGAAACCTATGTCAGAGGATTTTTAGGACGAATGCTTTTCTCGGGTGAAGAGGCACTAAAAAAAGTCAATGTCATGTCTGGTGGGGAAAAGGTGCGCTGTGTGCTTTCCAAATTAATGCTTTCCGGAGCCAATTTCCTAATTTTTGATGAACCGACCAATCATTTAGATATGGAAGCAATCACGTCTTTGAACGAAGGAATGCAGAAATACAAAGGCGTTATGCTATTTACATCGCATGACCATCAATTAACACAAACGGTTGCCAATAAAATTGTTGATATTACGAACAACAACGTAGTCATCAGGGAATGTACTTATGATGAATATTTGGAGGAAAATAAATAAGATAAAAAAGTATGTACCAAAACTGGCACATACTTTTTTCAAAATTTTACAATAACGCTAAGTTCCTTTAAGCGCTGTATGGCATCTTCCCACGTTTCACAGTCATGAAAGATTTTTTCTCGTTCTACGCGGACACGAATAAGGCTTTCGTTCGAGCAAGGTACTTTTGCCTCCCGAAATAATTTACTAATTTGAGCAACTGTTAATTCTAACATGATTACTCCTCCTTTATATATAAATATTACATAATAATAATACCATAAATTAAGAAAAATAGCAAGATAATTTTTTCCACATACATTGTGTTTGTTTTGCCTGAATGGATTATTATTCTCATTTTTATCAATAAAAAATTAAATTACATAAAATTCATTGTAGAATATTCGTGAAATAGAAAAATATGTATAATAAAAAAGAACAGGGTTGTGCATTTTGCACAACCCCTAAAACAAAGATTTTATTTCTGACGAAAAGCTAAGAATTTATCCATGTTATTATAAGTAGCATGAATAAGGTATGTGCCATCTCCTGACATTTTTAAAAGTGTAATGGGTTCAAAGATAGGGTCACCATAAGAGTTTACAATTAACATCAAATTCCTTTTTCCAGATGCTTCCACATAATGAACTTCCATGATTAGCTCAAGTGCCACATCACAGTGTACACATCCTTCTATACATCTAGAGTTAGAAGGAATAATTGTACATGGATTTTTAAGTGCTTCATCCTCTGAAACAAAAAAGTCGTTAAGAGTTTTTTTGAGGACATTATCTCCCTGGAGCATTATGCACGGTGTTTTAGGAGCTTCAGGCAATTTATTTGTATTGCCTACTACTAATATTTCTGTTTCCCGAACCATTACTGTTAAGTTTTCTTCTTTCATCGTAATTCTCCTTTTCTTGAAATAAAGATTTTTTTGCTTATTGCAAGTTTCAATTATATATATATCATATTTGCATAAAAATGTCAAGTTTTGCTTTCTGCATCTGTAATTAATTTATGATAAAATCACCCTATAAGAATATCTCATGAAAAGTTCAC
>CAOJUE010000014.1 GCA_948443845.1 uncultured Eubacteriales bacterium
CTGCGCTTTGGGAATTTTTTAGGATTCCTGCACTGTTTAGGACTGAAATCGTTACTCCCGCTAATATTAGCATGATGATAATGGTTACGACTAGTACGGTTAGCGTAATTCCGGTGTTGGGTTTGCTTTGTCTTCATTTGTTTTTTCCTTTCTTATTTAATTTTTTGTGCGTTTTTCAAATTTTTTCATCTGTAATTTCTAAAATATAGTCAGTTGATATTTGGTAAAATTGGGCTAACTTTTTTAAGTGATGCAGTGGAATTTCTCGTGTTCCTGTTTCGTAAAGACTATATTGTTGTCTCGTTATGTCTAATAGCTCAGCTAGGCTTTGTTGTTTTAAATTGCGACTTTCGCGCAAATCTTTTAGACGTTTTAAATAATACATGGTTCCCTCCTTAAATTATGTTCCCTTGTGATAACATTATATCAGATTTTGTTTTTTCTTGTCAATGCATTTAAAAAAATGTAATCAAATTGTAATATAATTGCATGCATTATTATTTTTTTACATTAGTAATTGAAAAATTTTCTATATTTTCCTTGTCATTTTTTCCTTTTTATGATAATATTTTCTCGTTATAATTTTATTTTTTTAAGGAAAAATATTTTAAGGAGGAAAAAAATATGAAATTTGAACAATGGAAAAATTTTCAAGAAGGAGATTGGACTCAGGAAATTAACGTAAGAAATTTTATTCAAATGAACTATACTCCCTATGAAGGCGATTCTTCTTTCCTTGCTGGCGCAACGGAAAAGACGCAAAAATTGTGGGATACAGTTTTGGATTTATATAAAAAAGAAAAGGAAAATGGTGGTGTATTAGAAATTTCAAATGATATTGCTTCAACCATTTCAAGTCATGAAGCAGGCTATATCAACAAAGATTTAGAGCAAATCGTTGGTCTTCAAACAGAAAAACCTTTAAAACGTGCCATCATGCCAAATGGTGGAATTCGAATTGTCGAAAAATCTTGCGAAGCCTATAACACAAAAGTATCAGAAGAACTCGAAAACATTTACCACAATTATCGTCGTACACACAATGACGGTGTTTTCACAGCCTATACCCCAAACATTCGTGCGGCTCGTAGTTCTCACTTAATCACTGGTTTACCTGACGGATATGGTCGTGGACGTATCATCGGCGATTTTCGTCGTGTTGCTCTTTATGGTGTCGACGCTTTAATTGATGAGAAAAAACAACAATTTTCGGAAGCCATTTCAAGTGATTTTACATCTGACATCATTCGCGAGCGCGAGGAAATTTACGACCAAATTCAAGCCTTAGAAGAATTAAAAGTCATGGCTGAGAAATATGGTTTCGACATTTCTAAACCTGCTTCGAACGCCAAAGAAGCCGTTCAATGGCTATACTTTGCTTATTTAGGAACTACCAAACAACAAAACGGTGCTGCTATGAGTATTGGGCGTGTTTCTACTTTCTTGGATATTTATTTTGAAAGAGATTTAGCAAACAATGTAATTACTGAAGAAGAAGCCCAAGAAATCATGGATCACTTTGTCATGAAACTACGTATGATTCGTTTCTTGCGTACACCAGAATATGACCAATTATTTAGTGGCGACCCAGTTTGGGTTACCGAAAGTATTGCAGGTCAAGGAATTGATGGTCGTACTTTAGTGACTAAAAATTCCTTCCGTGTGTTGCATACGCTTGAAACATTAGGTCCTGCGCCAGAGCCAAATTTGACCATTCTTTGGTCCAACAATTTGCCACAAGGTTTCAAAGATTATGCTGC
The DNA here is from genome assembly GCA_948443845.1 of uncultured Eubacteriales bacterium. Classification (GTDB taxonomy): domain Bacteria; phylum Bacillota; class Clostridia; order TANB77; family CAG-508; genus Scatovivens. Next base: position 1,761 of record CAOJUE010000014.1, read on the forward strand.
CAAGTTATCGATTAACACAAGTTCAATTCAATATGAAAACGACGATTTAATGCGTGAATATTGGGGCGATGATTATGGAATCGCATGTTGCGTTTCTGCGATGCGCATTGGTAAACAAATGCAATTTTTCGGCGCTCGTGCCAACCTTGCCAAAACGCTGCTATACGCCATCAATGGTGGACGTGACGAAGTTTCTGGCAAACAAATTACAGCCAAATTCGAGCCTGTTTCTTCCGAATATTTAGGTTACGACGAAGTATGGCGAAAATTTGATACCATGATGGATTGGGTTGCAAAAACCTACATTGAAGCATTAAACATCATTCATTATATGCATGATAAATATTGTTACGAAAGTTTAGCGATGTCGCTTCACGACCGCGAAATTCTTCGTACCATGGCTTGCGGAATTGCTGGACTTTCGATTGTTGCCGACTCTTTCTCAGCCATGAAATATGCTAAAGTAAAAGTCATCCGCGACGATACTGGTCTTGCTGTTGATTACGAAATCGAAGGCGATTTTCCAAAATATGGAAACGACGACGACAGAGTTGATAGCATTGCCGTTGAAATTGTCAAAAAATTTATGGCAAAATTGCGTAGCCAAAAAACATACCGCAATTCCAAACCAACCATGTCAATTTTAACGATTACTTCCAATGTTGTTTATGGAAAAGCAACAGGAAACACACCAGACGGCAGACGCGCTGGAGCTCCATTCGGTCCTGGCGCTAACCCAATTCACGGTCGTGATACCCATGGTGCAGTATCTGTCCTAAATACCATTGCGAAATTGCCTTACAAACACGCAGAAGATGGTATTTCTTATACGTTTGCCGTTACACCAAAAACTTTGGGAAAAGATGAGCAAACGCGTATCAATAACTTGGTTGCTTTGTTGGATGGGTATTTTGTGCAACACAGTCATCATATCAATGTCAACGTATTTGACAGAAGTTTGTTGGAAGATGCAATGGAACATCCTGAGAAATATCCTCAGCTTACGATTCGTGTTTCTGGTTATGCAGTAAACTTTACAAAATTGACGCGCGAGCAACAGTTAGATGTTATTAATCGAACAATTCATGAAGCATTATAATGATATTTTGGGCAGGTCTTGACCTGCCCCTACATATTTTTTAGAAGGGAACTAATAAAAATGGAAATAAAAGGTAGAATTCATTCATTCGAATCATTTGGAACAGTGGACGGACCCGGCATTCGTTTTGTGATATTTATGCAAGGTTGTCCGTTAAAATGTAAATATTGTCATAATCGTGATACTTGGAACATTTCTGGCGGAACAGAATATTCAATTGATGATGTCATCGAAAAAGTCATGCGTCTTAAACCTTATATGAATACTTCGCATGGTGGGGTTACCGTTTCTGGTGGAGAGCCTTTGCTTCAAATGCCATTTGTGACAGAACTTTTTAAGAAATTAAAAGAAATGAAAATTCATACAGCGTTAGATACTTCAGGTAATTTTCCAATTTCTGAAACTTTGAAAGAACTTTTAACCTACACTGATTTAGTTTTATTGGATATTAAGCATATCAATAATGAAAAATGCATTGATTTAACTGGTTTACCAAATACGAACACGCTAAATTTTGCCAAATTTTTAAGTGAACATGACATTCCCATGTGGATTAGACAAGTCTTAGTTCCGGGTATTACAGACGATGAAAAGGACTTGCAAGACTTAAAAGATTTTATTGCTTCGTTAAAAACAGTAAAAAAAGTGGAAATTTTGCCTTATCATGATTTGGGAAAATTTAAGTGGATTGAATTGGGATTTCCTTATGAATTGGAAGGTGTTCGTACTGCTACACAAGAAGATGTGGAAAAAGCCAAAACAATTTTGGAAATTTAGACTAAAAAACAGGCCTGCTCATGCAAGCCTGTTTTTTAGTGATTTACGATTATCGTACGAGAATTCGTCAAATATGGTTTGACCTTTTCCGTTGGCAAACAGATTACTCTTACTGTAACCTTGCCTCCATATTTCAAGGCATCTTCTATGATAGGTCTGCCGATTGTACTTGGATAATCTATCATCAGTTTTTTTGTTTTTCCTTACGAACTCCATATCCTCTGCTTGTTTCCGAATATCTTTCATAGGCAATTGCCTCCTTTCTTATATTCGACATTTCTAAAAGTTTCCGTAAAATAAATTGTATCATGTAAATTTCAACTTTACAAGCATTTTTCATCGCTTTATTTCGACACTTTTCTACAATTTTAGACTTCGATTTCCGTCTAATTTATTATCTGATATTGTTTTATAGGCTGTTTTCCTACGATTTAGCACCGAATAAATCAGCGCCGTAATCGGAACCGTAAACACGACCCCCATACTTCCTGCAATTGCAGAAATCATTTCTTGTGCAATGGTTTCTTTATTTAAAATTTCGCTCATTCCCATATTGCACGCTAGAAATAGTAAAGTTAAGGTAAGCGCACCACCAACATAGGCTAAAATTAACGTATTCGTCATAGTTCCGATGACATCTTTTCCGATGTTCATCCCACTTTTGAATAATTCTTTCCAAGAAATATCCTTTGTCTTATTTTTAATTTCGTCTAAACTCGAGGCAATCGACATTCCAACATCCATACACGCTCCTAATGCCGCAATCACAATTCCTGCAAAAATCAATGCTCTAAAATTAAAGTTGACTGTCGTGATATTCATACTCAATTGAATTGCCTCTTCCCCAGCACCAGAAAGTTTTGTCAAATGCGCAAAAATGACAGCAACAATTCCACTTGAAATAATTCCACCCAAAGTTCCCAAAGCCGCTGCTAAAATCTTTTTGCTAAAGCCTCCAATGATGATAAAAGTAAATCCTATAATAAGCATTGTGGTCAATAGCGTTGTTAAAATGGCATTATGCCCTGCGTAAATTCCTTTGATTAAGATAAAATATACTGCAAGAATCGTTACAATGAGTCCTATGATTGCCTTTACACCTTGTTTTCCACCAACTAACACAATGCTTACCAAAAACAGTCCCATCATCAAAATAATGTAACCATTTCTGCTTAATTCTTGCACTGTAACCGCAACATTTCCATTTTCATCTTCTACAATTTGAACAATTACTTTGTCTCCTACTTCTAATTCATAGCCTAAAATCTTGCCGTCTATGTCATACGATAAATTGTAATTAGTGGTAAATTCTTCGTTTTCATAGGCTCCTTCTAAAATTTCTATTTTGACTTCTTGCACTGTATCTGTAACAGAACCTGTTTGAACTTGCTTAGGCTCACCAGCTTCTAAAATACGCGCTGTCACTTGAATACTGGTAGTGCTTGATTCTTCCTCATTTTCAGCATTTTCCGTTTCCGAAACAGGTGTTTGCTCTGTGGCGAAAATTGGGTTTATAAAAGTTATCATTAGTAAAATCAATATTCCAAAAATTGCCGTTTTTTTCAAATTTATTCCTCCTTAAAAAATAACAATATCCATTTCATTGGTATAATCCTCGTTTCCATAAGGATACACGATATATACATAGCCATCATCAGTTAAAAAATAGACATTTGAAGATTCGATTTTGTACATTTCATGGCTTAAATCTCTTTGGTAAAGTGTGCCATATTCGCTGGCAATGATTTGCGCATTTTCGTAGGCTGTTTTGATTTCGCCGTTAATGCTCTTTTGAACAATTTCATTAGTCGTTCCTTTTAATTCAATTAAGTCTTCTAGTGTTACTAACCTTTCTTTTTCCATGCTGTAAGTATAGGTTTTTATGGATACTTTCTCGGATTTTCCTTCTTCTTTTAAGATACTTTTGATGACTAGGGACACATAATCAGAATTGACAAAACTTGCATACGAAACCTTATAAATCGTATTTCCTTGGGTTTGTCTCATGATTGAATTGGCTTTATTGTAGTATTCGTTTTTTATTTCGGCATTGATTTTTCGCGTTGTTTCTGAATCAATATTAATCGTTGGAATTTGGGCATCTACATTGTAGTAGGTTTCGTCTTGGTTGACAAGATTGTAGACTGTATATACCAATTCTTCCTCGTCTTCTAATTTATCTACATTGATTTCTTCACTATTTACTTTGAGAGAATTGGTAAATAATTCATTAAAATTACTCTCTAAGAAAGCATATTCTTCCGCTGTTTTCTTCGCTCCGATGTTAATTCCTATCATAAGAGGATCGGTGTCAGAATATTTGTAAAAAAATTGGCTATAGATTCCTAAACTTAAAGCAACAATGCAAATTAATAGTAATATCACAAAAAATAGATATTTCTTTTTTCCTGTTAAATGACTTACAAATCTTCTTAAATGTCGTATCATTGGGCGTTCCTCCTATTTTTTTATTTCAGTTGTTTTTATTATACCATTTTAGAAAATAATTGGCAAGTGTTTCTTTTACGGTACTAAATTTTCTTAGAAGTTCATATACTTTTTTGAGGTGTTTTGTCGTGTTCATTCATACTTTTAAAATCAATCGAAAATTCTTTTTTGGCTTGCTTCTATTAATTGCTTTATTTACTTCAATTCTATGTTTTTCTTCTCTTGCCAAAAGTGATGATTCGGAAGAAAAAGATATTATAAAATGGGTGGATTTTAATGTTTCTTGCGAAGCACTTCAGGCAACTTCGAAATTAGATATCCTGTCTCATCAAAATCACGAAGAAATTACTTATAATTGGATTGAACTTTTGGCCTATTTAGCGTGCAAAAACGGAAATAATTTTAAGCATTTTAAACAAAGTGATTTAGATGCCCTAACTGATGCTTTAAAAAGCGGAAAAACAATGGAAGAATTAACCCAAAATATGAAATATTATGATTATTATTACAGAAGTTTTTCTGCTGTTTTGCGAGGTTTTATCGGCAATTACCAAATAGAAACTCCTAGCAAGAATGGCTCTAGCATTTGGGAAATCCAATATGGACTCAAAACATTCTTGCCAATTGCTAAAAATTATCATTTTACTCACTATGATGATTTTGGCAATTCGAGGTCATATGGTTTCAAAAGGACACATTTAGGAAATGATTTGATGGGAAGCATTGGAACGCCAGTTGTTGCTGTGGAATCTGGAATTGTTGAAAATATTGGTTGGAACCAATATGGTGGATGGCGCATCGGAATTCGTAGTTTTGATACGCAAAGATATTATTACTACGCGCATCTTCGCAAAGACCACCCTTATGCTCTAGGAATTGTGGAAGGTACAACTGTCAAAGCAGGTGATGTAATTGGATATCTGGGCATGACTGGATACAGCAGAAATGAAAATGTCAACAATGTAAATATTCCGCATTTACATTTTGGAATGCAACTGATTTTTGATGAATCTCAAGTTGACAGTCCAAATGAAATTTGGATTAATGTTTATGAAATCATTGAATTTTTGAAACAAAATCGTTCAGAGGTTTTCTTGTCAAATCGCGATACATATGATTATTCGAGGAAATATGATTTTAGTGAGAATTCGATTGAAGAATAAAAATCCCCGGGTAAAACCCGGGGATTTGCTTATAGGCCTATAAGGCCTTGTTACTAGCTACCGCTTAAGCGGTTTTGTTTGACGGCTTTTCGCCATGTCTTTTGCGTTCTTTTTTACTTACCACCCTTAAAAGGGTCTTTATATTCCTTTATTGTTAATTGGTCATCATCATATCTTCCTTCATTTGATTCTCTACATACCTTTTTACTGCTGTTTTGTTATTTCCTACCGTACTTACATAATATCCTGTACACCAAAAACTTCTACTTCCATATTTATATTTTAAATTCGCATGCCTCTCAAATATTATCAACGTGCTCTTTCCTTTCAAATATCCCATAAAACTTGATATACATAATTTCGGCGGTATGCTTACATACATATGTATATGGTCTGGACATGCCTCTGCTACTATTATTTCTACTTCTTTTCTCCTACATAATTCTCTCAAGATTACTCCTATCTCTTGTTTCAATCTTCCATATATCTCTTTTCTTCTGAATTTTGGTGCAAATACTATATGGTACTTGCATTCCCATGTACTATGTGCTAAACTATCTGTATACGTATTTTTCATACGTCCTACTTCCTTTCATAATTAATATTTTCAGCCGTCAAACTTTAAATATTATATCATGTTTGGGGTGGGTATTTTTTGTTACTTTGCTCAAAGCTATAAGCTTTCCGTTACCCCGGGTATAACCCGGGGTTTACTTTAATATGAATGATATAGGGGCGATTATAAATCGCCCCTATCTTATTTTCTACTCATGATAGCACTCTAACTTCAATAATTCCTCTCTCAAATCCCCATACATGTCCCAAATTTCTTCTGGCACATATTGTTTCCATCTTTCTTTATCATTTTGCACAAGACATTCTCTTAATTCCGTTGCCGAAATTTTGATTTTATTTCTTGCGACAATCATTTCTGAAAAGTTTTGACTGTCTTCATCGGAAAACCAGCCTTTGCGCGATTCATCTTTTCCGTAAATCATCAAATCAGGCTTTGTTCCATACATTTTTTCTACATTCTCTAATATGTATTTTCCCCATTCAAAACTGATGTCATTTTCATTCGTCAAATCGCGCAAACCACCAATTAGAACATCGTCTTCTTGGTAAATTCTGCAAATCACCTTTTTCCTAATTTCAAATTCAAACGGATTTCGAAGGGTTCCACTTTCTTGGCAAGAACCTATTAAAATCAACGTTTTTTGGCATAGTTTTCTGGAAATTTCAATAATTTCCCTATGCCCATTATGCAAATGTTGAAACCTACCTAATACAAGCCCTAAATTAAATTTTTTCTCCATTTTTCCTCTTCTCTTACAAATACGTACCAGATTCCACTTTTTTCGCCTCTTGAATTAAATAATCATATTTCGCCTCTTCTGCTTTGATACGATATGTGTAATAATCCACTAAATTTTTATCTTCAATAAACTGTAAATTATTGTAATCACTTGCCAAATTTTTTTGTACTTTCTCAATATTGTTCATTAATTCTTGATACGTATTGACACTTTTTCTGTCCATTACTTTCATTTCTTTGATAAAATCTTCTTCCAATCCAATCACCGTTACTATTTTATGCCAAATTCTTTTTTGTTATACAAAAATTTTTTCAATTTCTTGCCAAATTTTTTCTGTATAGATTTTTCGCTCAGACGAAAATGGCAAAATAGTGCTATAAGAAATGCCAAGAATTTGTTTGATACGTTCAACTTCTGTATCTACCTTTGTAACAGCAATTTTATCTGCCTTATTGGTAATCACCATAAACGGTAAATTGCTTCGCAAAATATAATCATACATCAGTGTATCATCTTCGGTTGGCTGATGTCGAATATCTAGCAAATGAACAACTAATGCTATATTTTCTCGTTTTTCTAAATATTCTTCAATGTATTTTCCAGAAATCACTTTTTCCTGTTTCGACATTTTGCTAAAGCCATACCCTGGCAAATCTACAAAATAGAATAAATCATCAACATTATAAAAATTAATTTGCCTCGTTTTACCTGGCGTATTACTTGTTCTTGCCAAATTTTTTCTGCCTAGCATGGTATTAATAAACGACGATTTGCCGACATTCGATTTTCCTACAAGCACAATTTCTGGCAAATTTCCCTTCGGATATTGCTTTGGTCCAACGGCTGATATTTCAAATTTAGGATTTTTGACTATCATTTTTTCTTGCCTTTCTTATTTTATTTTCGGCTCCAATTTCTTCTTTCCACCCATATATTTCCATAAAACTTCTGGAATATCAACACTTCCATCTTGATTATAATGATTTTCCAAAAATGCAATTAACATTCTTGGTGGCGCAACAACCGTATTATTTAGCGTGTGTGGGAAATAATTTCCTTTTTCGCCTTTAACGCGAATTCCCAAACGTCTACTTTGCGCGTCCGTCAAATTCGAACAACTTCCTACTTCAAAATATTTTTGCTGTCTTGGACTCCACGCTTCCACGTCCACGCTTTTTGCCTTCAAATCTGCCAAATCTCCACTGCAACATTCTAACGTTCTAACTGGAATCTCCAAACTTCGGAACAATTCCACCGTAAATTGCCACATTTTATCATACCATTCATAACTTTCCTCAGGTTCGCACACAACAATCATTTCCTGTTTCTCAAATTGGTGAATTCGATAAACGCCTCTTTCCTCAATGCCGTGCGCACCTTTTTCTTTACGAAAACAAGGTGAATACGAAGTCATTGTATAGGGCAATTCTTCTTTTTTCAAGATTTGTCCTTTAAATTTTCCAATCATGGAATGTTCGCTTGTGCCAATCAAATACAAATCTTCGCCTTCGATTTTATACATCATCGCGTCCATTTCTTCAAAACTCATCACACCAGTTACGACGTCACTACGAATCATAAAAGGCGGAACGCAATACGTAAAGCCTTTGTCAATCATAAAATCGCGTGCGTAAGTGATAATGGCAGAATGCAATCTTGCGATATCTCCCATCAAATAATAAAATCCATTTCCTGCCACACGGCGCGCCGAATCCAAATCCAAACCGCACAAATTCTCCATAATTTCTGCATGATATGGAATTTCATAATCTGGCACAAATGGTTCACCATATTTTTGGACTTCTACATTCTGACTATCATCTTTTCCTACTGGAACAGATTCATGCATGATATTCGGAATTTTCATCATAATTTCCGTAACTTTTTGGCTATATTCTGCCTCCAATTTCTCATTTTCCAAAAGTTCCTCATTAATCGCATTGACTTTGGCTTTCATACTTTCTGCTTCTTCTTTTTTGCCTTCACGCATGAAATTTCCGATTTCTTTGCTAAAATTATTTCGCTGAGCGCGAAGTTCGTCGCCTTTGACAATTAATTCTCTTGCTTTTCGGTCAAGGCTAATAACTTCGTCAACCAATTCTAATTTGTGCATTTGAAATTTCTTTTTGATGTTTTCTTTGACTAATTCAGGATTTTCTCTTAAAAATTTAATATCAATCATGGTATTTTTCCTTTCTGGTTTGTTATTAAGGGCAATAGGGTCGTCTGCCCCTACTTGGTATAATCTTTTTGTAAATTTTCACATAATTCAAATCTGTATTTTTGACCTGTGATGTTGTCTGGTCTTTTGCTATCAATTTCTTCTAAAAACATTTTCTCACGTCTTACCCAAATTTGTGAATCTTGTCTATCATAAATTGGTTTATAAACAACCATTCTTTCTTGCGTTTCGGAATCTAATGCAATATTCTCCACAAAATAATAGTTTCCTTTAAAATGACGATATATTTTTCCTATTTTTACTTGGTTCATGTGTTTTCCCTCCTATTATTTTTATATAAAATTTTTTATTTTTGTATTAATTTATTTAATTTTTTATCCAATGTTTCTATCTGATAATTTTCATTTTTGCAATAGGCATACAACATACAATCAACAATATCCAGACTTTTTTTGGCATAAGTTTTAAAGGCTAGTCTTATTGTATTACCATTCTGAAAATTAATATTTTCGATGTTAAGCAATTCTTCAACCGCTTCATATATCTTGTCCTTTTCTACTTTATACACTTTATTTAGCACATAACTTGCTTCTATTATTACTTCTGTTGGAATAAATATATCGTTATTATCAATTATCTCTGTTGCTTTTTGGTTCAATTCTTCGTTATCATTTAATAAATATCTCAATATAATATTAGTATCAATAATAATCACTCTTCTGCCTCCTTAATCCATACATTTTCTTCTTTCTCCATTAAATCTGGTTTCGCATACTGAGATAAAAATCCTGACAAACTTTTTTTCTTTTTGCTTTTCCTCACTTGTTCTTCGATTGGAAAAACTAATATTTCTACTTTTTTATTCACGAAAGAATCTGGTATATCGACCACATCTTTCAAATCCGTTCCGTTTACAACTTTTCTCACAAATTCCATAAATTTTCTCCTTCTATAGCATTATATCACAAATTTTCAAATTTGTATCATTTTTCCTAAAAATCAAAAAAATTTCTCCAACTTATATTCTTTCTCCAACTTCTCATTCAAATAAATATTCGCCACCAATTCCAATTCTTTGGCGCATTTTTCGGATAATTGAAAAGAAAATATTTTTTTTGGGTCTGCGACCATAATATATTTTATCGCATTTTGCGTGGCTTCCGAAACCGCGATTGCGCCCGTATCTTGCTTAGCACAAGCACTACACTTAAACCCATTATCTTGAAAACTAAAATGTGTGATAGGTTCCTTCGTCTTACACGAAACGCATTCTCGAATATTCGGCGCAAAACCAATAATTTTGAGCAACCTTAACTTAAACACACTCGTCATAAAATCCAAATCTTTATCCGTTTCCGAAATGGCATACAAGGTATTCAAAAACAGCTTTAGCGTATTGTACGAATTTTGATTTTCTGTTGTCACATCATTGATAATTTTCGTCAAATACGTCGCATACGTCAATTTATCCAAATCCGTTCGAATGTTGTAAAACATCTCAATCGTCTCACACGAATTCATCGAATACGTTTCCCCGCTTTTAAACAACATATATTCTCCAAAACACAAAAATTGAGTACCTGCAAGCAGAAGACTTTTCGGTCTTCTCGCACCTCTTGCACTGCACCCAATTTTGCCTAAATTTGGCGTTAAAATGGTAAGCATTTTATCAAAATCGCCCATATTATTTTCCACTAAAATAATCCCATTTAACTTTATTTGCTTCATTTTAACTTCCCTTATTTTTTTCTTCCCAATTTTTAATTTTCTTAAATTCAAGATACATCTTGATATCTCCCGTATTTTTAAAAGCATTCCATGCCATATCTTTCATCATTTTGCTTTTCACTTCCTTCCAATTTTATTTTGCCCCAAATTTCATGATTTATTTCGGAAAGAAAGATATCAAAATTTTGATATGACAGATATCAATATTCTATCAATATTTTACAGTTTAAATTTTTTAACAATCGCATCTTTTTCCTGCCAATCTTCTTTTACCTTGACCCATATTTTCAAATTGACCTTTTCGCCCAACATTTTTTCGATATCTTGCCTGCTTGCGGTCGATATTTTTTTCAGCATTTGTCCTCCTTTGCCGATGATAATTCCTTTGTGGGATTCTTTGGTGGTATAAATCGTGGCTTCAATATTGAAAATTTTCTCATTTTTCATGGTTTTGCCGGTTTTAAATTTCTGCGTCTCAACATAAATTCCGTGCGGAACTTCGTCATTCAAGAATCTTAGCGCCTTTTCGCGAATGATTTCTTCCACCATTTGTCTGGTGGTTTGGTCTGTGTATTCTTCTTCGTCATAATATCTTGGTCCATTTGGCAGACAGTTTATGATTTCTGAAAGCAAGTCTTCCACGCCTTTTCCCGTTGTGGCAGAAATCGGCACAACCGCCTCAAAATCCAATGCGTCGCTATACAATTTTATCAAACTCAATAATTTTTCTTTTTCAATCAAATCAATTTTATTGATTACCAAAATGCATCTTTTATTCGCAGATTTTAGTTTTTCTAGAATTCTCTGGTCGCCTGGTCCAATTTCTTCAGAAGTTGCTTCAATCAAAAACACAACAACATCTACATCTTCCAAACTTGTAAAGGCAGTATCTACCATTGTTTGGCTAAGTTTCGTTTTGGGTTTATGAATTCCGGGCGTGTCGGTTATAATGATTTGATAATTTTCGTCATTTAATATGGCTTTAATAGCAGTTCTGGTCGTTTGTGGTTTGTTGGCTGTAATGGCGATTTTCTCCTTTGTCAGAGAATTTAAAAGCGTTGATTTTCCAACATTGGTTCTTCCGATAAATGACACAAAACCTGATTTAAAATTTTCTTGCATGTTTTTTCCTTTTCTTTATTCAAATGTTACATTGGCGTCGATTGGGCAAATATTGATGAAGGTGTTTCCGTCATTGACTTCGATTTCTTTGCCTTGACTATCCACATATTTGGTTTGACCACCTACAAATTGCTTTTGACAAGTGATTTTGATTGCTTTTCCATTGGTTATGTAATATCCATCAGCATTTCTAAAGTTATCTAAATCTTGTCTGCCTTTGTTTTCGCCGTCATTTATAGTGGTGTTTCTGATAAAGCATACAATCAAATTCTTGGTCGTAATATCTTGCCCTGTTGCTTCATCCATTTGTTTTTTGCCTTTGGAATAACGCGTATATCTTCCAGATGCTGCATCGTAAACATATTTTACATTATGACCTGTTGCATAAGGAATCGTTATACTATTGGCAGTTTTTGCAGTTTCGTCAAAGGTTACTTCTTTTGACACATAATTTAGTACACTTTTTTTGGTTGAAGTAGTTGCATAATTTCTTTTCTTGCAAATTTCTAAAATGCTGTTAATACTTGTATAGGCATTATGTGGCGCCTTTTTCGACTTTTCTCTCCAGTATAATGATTTGGAAGTTCTTGCTTTTCCGGTATCATAAATTTGTCCGTTGATATCGGCTACATTGAAGTTTTTGATGTATTCTTCGGCTCTTGGACTTTGCCCCAAATGCGCATAAATGGCATCATTTTCTAATGCATAGTCAATGAAATAATGTCTTGCACTTCGGATTGGTCCGATTGTCACATCTCCTGCGGATAGGTCCACGCCTTTGAAAAGCGCCATCAATCTTGTTTCTCCGCCTTCTACGATGATTTCGTAGACAAGATACGCCTTGTTTAGATTAGAATGTGGCTGTGCTTTTACATTATTATCAATCATAAAAGCAATTGGTCTGTCTTTTCCGTTGAAAATTTTGATATCACTTTTTGGCTGTTCGACTGGCAGAGTTTCTTCTTCTTTTTTGTCATCTAGCATCTCTTCTTCTGGTTGTTCTTCTAAAGCAATATCTTCGCCATTTCGATTTTTATGAGAAATCTTATATCCTAAAATAGCAACTAATGCTACAACAATTACAACAACAATTCCGATAAATATTTTCATTTTTTTATCCATCTTTTTTCTCCTATTATTTAATTTATTATCTTTGGTAAAAACAAAATGCAACCGCTAATCGCTGCTACAATCGCAATTACGAACACTGCACCACTTGCCATATCTTTGGCTCGTTTTATCTTTTCATTATATTCTTGACTGTACAAATCCAGCACGATTTCGATTGCTGTGTTCATCATTTCAGCAAAAAAGACGATTCCTATATTGATACAAATTACCAGCCATTCTGCTAACGTGAGCCTTAAAATTGCACCAAGGATAATTGCTAAAATTGCAATCAGCAACTGAATTCTAAAATTTCTTTCTGTATGGAAAGCATACTGGATTCCGTCCAAACTATGCAAAGTTGCTTCCCAAAAATTTTTATTTTTCCATTTTCTTGTTTTCATGGTTTGTCCTTTTTTGACATATCAATATTTTGATATGTTATCTGTATAATATTGATATCATTTTGATATCTAATTTCATTCTCTCACGATATTTAATTGCCCCAGCACATTTTCTTCTTTTTGGCGCATTCTGATTTTTTCGTCTTCTTGCATATGGTCTTCGCCCATGAGATGATAAAATCCATGTACTAGCATATATGCCAGTTCTCGCTCAAAACTGTGCCCATATTCTTTAGCTTGCTCTTTGACTCTTTCGACCGAAATCATGATGTCTCCCAAAACTTCCTCCTCCGCAATTTGATGAATTTCGTCTTTTTCAAACATCGGAAATGACAAGACATCTGTTTCTTGGTCGATGTTTCTGTACTCACGGTTAGTTTGCCTGATTACATTCGGCGTTGTCAAAATAATGCTGACATATAATTTCGTATTTTGCAAATTTTCTGTTTTAAAACACTGGGCAATTACTTTGTTTATGAGTTCGTCGTAATTGCCAGTTGCTCTAAGTTCTCGATATTCTATTTCTACATTTTTTTTCATTTTATTTCCCTATTTCGTTTTAACATATCTTCCATTTTCCATTGTTCTACAACGATTTTTTACTTCTCTCATCACACCAAATTCAACTAATTTATTTTTATAAAATTGACTGATTTGTTTTGCTTTTGGTCCGTCTTCTTTGATGTCGTGAAGTTCTCTTTTTAGAATGGCAATTTCAGTTTGTTCATCTGTCTTAGCGGTTTGGTATTCGTTCCAGAATTTTTTGTAGTTTTCTCTTTCTTCCGGATTTTCCCAATATACTTTGGTGGAAAGTAGTTTTTCATTGTAGTTTTTGACGATTTTTAGTAATGCTTTATAGACTTCTTCTTGCTTATTTTCTTGCTTTGTGGTCACAATCAAATTACGCGCATCTTTGATGAGTTTGTTGTAGCATTGCTCGGCTGCAATAAGTGGCAAACTGTGGGTAAATAAAGTCCTACTCATACCAAGTAAAATTTCGTTTTTCTCTAGGAAATCTTTTTCGTCTAATTTGCCAACATCAAATTGGTCTAATTCGTCGTAATCGTTTTTGATTTTTGCAAAATCTTCGTAGCCTTCTTCGATTTTGAGTGGTAAAATCGTTTTGACGTATTCATCCAATGTCATGAAAATATTTTTGTATAATTCGATTTGGTTCAAATTCTTTTCTTTGATTCCGTCAGCCAATTTAACCGAATAATTTTTCAAAATAGATTTGTATAAACTATCACTTTTTTCAAGGTATAACTTTTCATAACGCCCGATTAACTTTTCTTTTCCGCTATTTACAACAGTATCATAATCTAAATCCAACAAAAACTTCTGTTTTCTTGCTTTATATTCCGCATACTCCGTTTCTTTCAAATGTACCACATTGTAATAATTCGATAACGCAGTTTGCTCAAAACTAGACGCGCTTCCACTTTTGACTTTTTTGTACACCGAATCCATAATGTATTTGTCAATGGATTCTAAATATAATGTATAACTTTCTTCGTAACGATTCAAAGCATTTTCTGCTTTTGACTCGTTGTTTTTCGTATTTTGGTAAGTTTCGTGTGCCTTAAGAACGGCATTTCTTTTTAGCGTAATCATCATGCTGTTTAATCCAAGTTTTGTGGGGATTAACAATTTTGTTAAAGTGTTTGATATTTTGCTCATAAACGTCGTGTCGTTTGCCAGTACCTTTAAACTTCTTTCTTCCATACTTTTAACTTCCTTTCTACCTATCTTTCGTTCCTATTTTTTCTTCCACGGAATAAACAATTTTAACCGTTACGCCTTCTTCATCTGCTACCGAATCGACTTTTGTTTCAACCTTACTTTCTTCTTGAGAAAGTTCCACTTCTTCCTCAAATTCTTTTTGTAACAGATTTGTAATTTTCGCTGTAAGTTCTTCTTCCGTATAGGTTTTAAAGTTTTTTTCTAGTTCATAATGCGTGACATTCACGATTTCTATAGGGATATAATAATTTGAAAATAGTTTCAATTTTTTATATACTTTTATTGTATCACAATTTTCGAAATTTGGAACCCCTTTCTTGAAATTTATTTTAAAATTATGCAGATAAATTTCTACATTTTTTTTAAATTCCCCCGTTCTTACTTCTTCTTGCTGGATAAACGCCTCTTTTCTTTCTTTTTCATAGGTGCTTAATGCATAAATATCGGCATCACTATTGACGCTGCGCTGTCCCGTATATTTTCCTTCCATCACACCCTCAACCAGCAAATCACCGACAGGCAACAGTATCTCCGGACATTTACTCGCGCCGTTCCGCTCCTTACGACCATTTTTGAAATCACACCTGCTTTGTCTGCCACAATATTGCATGGCGTATTTTCGTCCACAATTTCTGGTTCTTGCTTTGCCTCAACGACTGTAACCCCCACATTCGTGCCTTCTATATCAATTCCAATCCAAGCCAAATCGTCTCGGCTCAAGCGAATCTCGTTTTTGATTTTATCCAAATCCAAATTGGTTTTCAATTTTCCTTCCTGAATGCCATATTTTGCCAAATCTGACAGAATTTCTTCTTTGGAAATCTTCTCATTTCCTGTAATTTCAATATTCCAAATAAAACGCGTAATGAAAAAACAAAAAATTGCAATCACCAAAAGCGCAATTGCAAAAATTTTTCTTTTCTTATATTTTTTCATGACAAAAGGAAGTCCACTTTTTCTGTCTAGGCTCACGCGACAAGATGTTTTCTTGGCTACATGGCGAATGGCTTTGAAATCCGATTTGCTAATTCTTGCCTTCAAAATGGTCCCATTTTTTACTTTCAAATTCCACAAAATAATCTCCTGGTTTCTACAAATATTGATAAATCTTTCAATGAAAAAACCTTCTACGGTAATATCCACAACACCAAAAATATACATATAGAATAATTTTAATAACACACTCACTCGCCCCTTTTGCTTTCAAAATCTAAACTCTCAATTTTGCCACTCACTGAAATATCGTCTTCTGTCATTTGGCTCAATTTCAAGTTAAATCCATTAATATTGATATTTCCAATATGTGTACTAATTCTCACAAAAAAATCTTCGTACTCCAAAATCCCCTTAAAATTCTCAATCAAAACTTCATCAAAACTCGTCACCGTAATTTTCGGCACTTTACTCACAATTTCACGCGGAATTTCCAATAATTCATTAATTCGATTTAACTTTCTCATTTTCCCACCACCTTTATACAAGTTTTCGAAACTATGCTATTATATATTCAAGGACTTACCGTTTTATGACCCTAAATTGAAAAACAGGAACGCATTTTACGTTCCTATTCTTTTGGTTTAAACGAATTCCTTTAGTGGTAATTCAAATCTTTTAATTCCCTACTTTAATATCCCCGCAATCGTTCTCAATCTTCAGCGTAATTTCACTGTGACGATTGTTATTAGCAATTTTCAAATCTCCCAAACTCGTTTTCGCATCAATATAAATCTCATTGGTTTGCCCAATTTTGATATCGCCAAAGTTGTTGACAATTGAAGAATTCTCCGCAAGATTTACTGAATTTATTTTCACATCTCCACAAGATAAATCAATCTGAGCTCGATTCAAAATGCTTTCAATTTTCACATTCCCATAATCGTTTTTAATCAAAGCATTTTTCACTTTTCCCAAACTAATATCGCCACAATCTGCATCAATGCTCATCGAAGCACTCTCCAAATCGATTGCTTTAATATCTCCATAATTTGCTTTAATAGCGATTTCATTGGCATAATTTTTGGGAAGATAAACAGTAATATCATTACAATAAAAATGAAATCCAAAAAATACATTTTTATGCTTATATTTCGAATAATCCACTTTTAGATGATTTTCCTTCAAATCAACACTTAAATCTTCCTCATTTTCGCCATAAACAACCACTTTTATTTTGTCTTCCAAATTTTCTTCTAATCGAACATCTCCTGCAACTGACAAAATCTCCAAATTGGCAACTTCGCTTACATTGTAACTCGTGTCAAAAATAACATTCGAACTTTTCTTAACCCCCCATCTTTTGCCTCGAAAACTTCCAGTCAAACAACCAATTAATAAATTAATTAACCCCACAATCACAATCACTAAAATAACAATCCAAACAATCGTCCATTCTCTACTTTTCATCTGACTTTTCCTCCTTTAACATAAATAACAATTTCACAACATGACAAAGCAATCCTTCAATCACAAAAATAATCCAAGTAACGTGCCATGCCATGGTCGTAAAACTAACAATAAAATACAAAACTGTGCAAAAAGTTCCTATAATTCCATTCATCTGTTTAACAATTTCTTTTTCTTTCGCCTCTTCTTTGGTTTCCTCAAATTTTGGCACAGACATATAATGACGCACCAATCTTGCTGACGCAAATCCCACTACTATTAAAAATATCGCTGTTGCAATCACAGGGTCTACCTGGAATGCTGCTACTGCCACAGTAAATAGCGCCACTGCAATCACACAAATAAAAACCGATGTACTTACTACTTCTGCTGATTTTCTTCTGGCTTCTTCTTTTGTCATTCCTCTTTCTATCTGAGGTTCTTCTAAAATATTTTCCTGCTTTTCTTGTGGTTTTTTTCCTGTCAATAATTCTTCTGCACCAATTCCAAATAATTCGCATAATGGTATAATTTTATCAAAATCTGGTGTACTTTGATTGGTCTCCCATTTGGAAACCGTTTGTCTAGTCACATTTAATTTTTCTGCCACTTCCTCTTGCGACAAATTTTTTTCCTTTCTCAATTCAAATAATTTTTCTCCAATGTTCACTTTAAAACTTTTCTCCTTTCATTTTCATACATCAATTATACCATTTTTGAGTAGTTGCTTCTACCAATTTGAGTTGGAAATTTGTCAACTGAAATTAACATTTGGCTGTTTGCAAGGGTTTAGAGGATTGATTCGGACACAAAAAAACTCACTTTCGGTGAGTTTTCTTTATCCTTAAATTCCCATAATATTATAACCACTATCCGCATAAATAATCTGCCCTGTAATCGCACTTGACATTGGACTCAATAAAAAAGCCACACTATCTCCCACTTGCTCTTTTGTCACATTTCTTCTAAGTGGTGCTTTTTCTTCAACTACATCCAAAATTGAGCCAAAATCTTTGATTCCTTTTGCAGACAAAGTTTTAATTGGTCCCGCTGAAACAGCATTTACTCGCATTCCCATTGGTCCTAAATTATCTGCCAAATAGCGAACACTGCATTCTAAAGCAGCTTTTGCAACACCCATTACGTTATAATTTGGCAATACTTTTGTCGAACCATGATAAGTCAAACTTACTAAACTTGCATCTTCTGCTAAAACTTCTTTTTCCTTCGCAATTCTGGCTGTTGCAACAAAAGTATAAGCACTTACATCTACTGCATGAGAATAGCCATCTTTGCTAGTTTCTACGAATGGATTATGTAGGTCATCCGTGAAAGCATGCGCAATACAGTGGACGATTCCGTCGATTTTGCCAAAGTCGTTTTTGATATTCGTAAATAGAGTTTCTAATTCACTATCAATTGATGCGTCGCACGCATAGGCTTTCGTTTCGCCAAATTCTGCGATTAATTCTTCAATTTTTTCTCTGTTTTCTTCTCCCATAAAGGTAAAAATTACTTTTGCTCCTTGATCGAATGCTGATTTTGCCGCTCCATAGGCAATGCTCCATTTGTTTCGAATTCCCATAATGAGAACTGTTTTGTCTTTTAAAATCATTTTTGATTCCTCCTTAAATTTTATATTTTTTATCAGAGTCGGTCAAGACCGCCCCCCTACATTTGATTTTATTGAATATATTCCCCCATGCCACGGAATTTCTGATATCTGCATTGGACCAATTCTTCTTTGGATTTTTTATTTAACTTTTTCGTGGCAGATATAATTTCTTTTTTCATATTTTCTGCTACAGTTTCGATATCATTTTGTGCTCCGCCGATTGGTTCTTCAATAATTTTATCAATGACGCCAAATTTTTTCAAGTCCCCAGCAGTCATTTTCATTTTTTCGGCAGCTTCTTTTACTTTGGTGCTATCTTTCCATAAAATGCTCGCATAGCCTTCTGGCGACAACACAGAATAGACTGCATTTTCCAGCATAATAATTTCATCTCCAACACCAATGGCAAGCGCTCCACCACTTGAACCTTCTCCGATGACAATACAAATAATTGGTGTTTTCAAGTTCGCCATTTCCATCATACTTTTTGCAATCGCTTCGCCTTGACCGCGTTCTTCTGCACCAATTCCAGGATACGCACCTTTTGTATCAATAAATGTAACAATTGGTCTACCAAATTTTTCGGCCTGTTTCATTAATCGAATTGCTTTTCGATAACTTTCAGGATTGGGCATACCGAAATTACGCTTAATATTTTCCTTAGTATTTCGACCTTTTTGCTCAGCAATAATGGTAAAATTTTGTTTATCAATATTGGCTAAACCGCAAACAATTGCTTCATCGTCTCGGTAGCCACGGTCGCCGTGAAGTTCCATAAATTCGTCAAAAATGATGTCTATGTAATCAAGCGCAGTCGGACGTTTGGGATTTCTTGCCATTTCTAATCTTTCCCATGCGGTCAATTTGCTGTTTTCTTTGCGCGCAATTTTTTCGAGTTTGGATGTTGCTTCCTTTAATTCTTGCGTGACATCAAGCATTTTGTCTTTGCTTAAATTTTTGAGTTCTTTGACTGTGTTTTCTAGTTCTTCGATTTCGGTTAATTCTTTATCTTTCAGCAAAATAATCGCCTCCTTTATTCGGTTCTTTCATTTCAAACATATGAAAAAAATCATCATGCATTTTTCTAAAAACCTCTATATTTTTTGCTTTTTCATAAATATAACTCGCAACATCATAAGCACTAAGAACCTTATTGTCACTATCTGTAATAATATCTAATTTTGATTTATCGATTTTCATAGGTAAATTGATGTCATATCCTGTCAAGCCACCAATTCTTGCTTTTTCAAGTTGCCCTTCATCTAATTTCACTCTAAAATAGACTTCATCTCTCAGTTTTCTGCTCATCGCTTTACAGGCAACTTCTTTACTTACCAAACCATCTGATTTAAAATCGGATATTTCAAGAAAATATTTTTTATATTCTTCCGGAATTTCCGATATTTTCATTTTATTCGTAAATTGATAAACAAAAGAATTTATAATTCCCATAATACCTTTTCCGCCTTTTGAAACAGAAACATTTTCTCTGTCATCAACTAATTGGCTTGCTGTTCCAATTGAAGGGATTAATCCATTATTTAATATGCTATCTACATTGGCTCGATTGGTAAAATGAAAATAGTCATTATTAAAATCACAATCTTTTATATTAATCGTCATAGTATTCTTCCTTTTCTTTCTTGTAAGACAATTTCCAACAAATCTGAAATATTATTTAATTTATAATCATAATTTTCTTTTTCCTACCCCATATTCCTAAACGATAAGAGGGCTAAAAAACTTTGCAAGGAAAATTGCTAATATATGTATTGTAAGAAAAAGTAAAAGCGCTCTAACTGTTCCATATTCATTTTTTTGATATTCAATATAATATGTTCCTAATAGGATAAAGGAAATGATACAATAAATCATAACCAAAATACAAAATGGATTATAATATGGATATCTATAAAATCCATTCCATTTAATTGTCCATCGTACAAAATCATAACAATATTTCAATAAACAGTAAATCATAAAATGTGATATTACTAAAATTACACTCTTAAGCCATTCGTCTAAATCTCCATTTATTACCAATTTACTCTTGTCTATAATGAAATATAATACTGCTATCACAATGAAACTAAATACTAAAATTTTTTCCATATTACCTCACTATAACTCACTAGGCAATCTCAATTCCTCCCAAACGTGCATATTTAAAGAAAAAAGAAGAACCGTTTTTCACAATTTCAAGAAATGTTTTCTTTTCCTCATCCGAATAATTTCCGTCTTCTAAAACAATCTGATAACTTGGCAGTTCAATCACTATTGTATCAAATCCATATTCCATCGGTCTTTCAAACGTAACACGAAGGTATTCTTCGCCATTTTCTTTTTTTCCAATATTGGAAAAAACTCCCAATGTACCATCTGGATATTTTGCAAATTCATAAGTCATTTTATCTTCACTCCTTTATTTATGAAATTTTATCAATCGATAAAGCGTCTCCTTCATATCTTTTCTCTCAACGATTTTATCCACAAATCCATGCTCCAGCAAAAATTCCGCTGTTTGGAATCCTTCTGGCAAATCTTCGCCAATGGTCTGCTTGATGACTCTTTTGCCTGCAAAGCCAATCATCGCATTTGGCTCTGCCAAGATAATATCTCCCAAAGACGCAAAACTCGCTGTTACTCCGCCATAAGTTGGGTCTGTCAAAACAGAAATAAACAGTCCACCTGCTTCGTTTAATTTGGCAACTGCGCTCGACGTTTTCGCCATTTGCATCAGCGAAATAATGCCTTCTTGCATTCTCGCTCCACCAGAAACCGAAAATATGATGAGTGGCAATTTTAGTTCAATCGCTTTTTCAATCGAATACGTAATCTTCTCGCCAACCACACTTCCCATGCTTCCCATCAAAAAGTTCCCATCCATCACGCAAATGACAACTTCTTCCTTGTTAATTTTTCCAGTTCCACAAACCACCGCATCATCGATACCAAGTTTGTCTTGCAAACCTTTCAACTTTACGGCATAATCTTCTAATTCCAATGGATTGACAGTTTGTAACTGTAAATCAAATGGCTTAAACGAATCCTCGTCAAGTGTTTGCCAAATTCTACGTCTGCTCGATAAACGGAAATGATTTCCACAGTTCATGCACACACTGTAGTTTTTATGCAAATCTTCTCTATACAAAATTTCGCCACATTGATCGCATTTGACCCATTTTCCAATGGGAATATCGCTTTTATTTTCAGGGGTTCTTAGATTTTTAGAACCTCTTTTTTTGATTTTGTCTATGACCATTTTTTTATCTCCTTTGGGGTGGTAGGGGTGAAACCCTGTCCCTATGGTTTTGGTTTGGGCACGATGCCTCGTGCCCCTACGTTTTATAAATCAAATTCCTTTTTGATGAAGGATGTGTCAAAATCGCCTGAAATGAATTTTTCGTTTTCTAGGATTTGGTATAGGAAATCGATATTTGTATCCACACCGTCTATGACGCATTCTTCTAGTGCTACTTTCATTTTGGCAATGGCTTCAGCACGACTACTCGCGTGAACAATAATTTTAGCAATCATCGAATCATATACTGGTGGAATTTTGTAGCCAGTATAGACGGCTGTATCAATTCTTACGCCATTTCCGCCTGGTAAATGCAAATCAGTAATTGTTCCAGGACATGGCATGAAATTATTTTCTGGATTTTCCGCGTTAATTCTGCATTCAATACTGTGCCCATTTACACGAATATCGGCTTGGGTGTATTCTAGTTTTTCGCCTGAAGCAATTTTTAGTTGCTCTTTTACAATGTCGATGCCTGTTACCCATTCTGTCACAGGATGTTCTACTTGAATTCTGGTGTTCATTTCCATGAAATAGAAATTTTTGTGTTTATCAACCAAAAATTCAATGGTTCCTGCATTGGAATAATGGGCTGCTTTTACAGCCGAAATCGCCGCATCGCCCATTCTTTTTCTCAATTTTGCGTCAAGCACTGTGGATGGACTTTCCTCCAAAACCTTCTGATTTCGTCTTTGTACAGAGCAATCTCTTTCTCCTAAATGAATGCAATTTCCAAATTCATCGGCTAACACTTGAATTTCAACATGTCTTGGATTTTCAATAAATTTTTCGATATAAATTTCATCATCACTAAACGACAATTTAGCTTCTTGTTTGACGATTTCATAACTTTCTTTCAATTCCTCTGGAGCTCTTACGAGACGAATTCCTTTTCCACCACCGCCAGCAGCTGCTTTTATCATAATGGGATAGCCAATTTGGTCAGCAATTTTAGTGGCTTCTTCCAAACTTTTTATACTTCCTTCTGAACCTGGAACAACTGGAACTTTTGCACTTTTCATGAGTTCTTTGGCATTGGATTTATTACCCATTAAATCAATGACTTTGTAAGAAGGTCCAATGAATTTGATATTGCTTTCTTCGCACATTTTGGCAAAGTTCGCATTTTCGGACAAAAAGCCAAATCCCGGATGAATACTGTCTGCGCCGGTTCCACAAGCAGCTTCTAGGATATTTTTAATATTCAAATAACTTTGAGAAGATTTGGCTGCTCCAATGCACACGGCTTCGTCAGCAAGTCTTGTATGTAAGGCGTTCTTGTCGGCTTCCGAATAGACTGCAACAGTAGCAATTCCAAGTTCTCTACAGGCTCGAATAATACGAACGGCAATCTCGCCACGATTGGCGATTAAAACTTTTTTAAGCATTTTGTTTGATCCTTTCTTATTGACTTTTATGTATAATTTTATATAATTCGTTTATCAATTTTTAGGAGGTGCTTTTATGGCAAAAACATTTACAGCAAGACTTACCGACGTGTACACGAAATATTGTAACAATTCTCCTTTTTTATTGGGGGGAATTAGTGCACGAACAGAAAATCGGTACAAGCCTTTAGTATCAGAAATACGCCATTTCTTTTGGGAAAATCGCTATTCTCTTCCATGTCCTCAAAAAATCAAATTTTCGAAACGTTATAAGCGCAGGGACATCGTTCGGATTTTCTATGAAATTGGCGGTCTGAAACTCACTCACTACACCAACGAATACGGAAAAACCATCGTTCATTTTAATTTTGAAGATGTTTCCGTTTCGCAGTAACCGCTAAGGTTACATCTCAAAGTCGCACAAGCAATCTTGCTTGTGTGGCTTTTTATTTATCCTACAATCGCAAACGTCAATTCTCCCTTCGCTGCCACTTGCCCGTCTACTGTGGCAATGGCTTCTCCTACTCCAATTGGTCCTTTTTTCTTGATAATTTTGACTTCCAATTTTAGCACGTCTCCTGGAATGACCTGCCTTTTAAAGCGTAATTTGTCAATTCCGCCAAACAATGCATTTTTTCCTTTATTTTCTTCCATGGATAAAATCGCTACGGCACCAGTCTGTGCTAAGGCTTCTACGATTAATACACCCGGCATGATTGGCTGCCCTGGAAAATGTCCGGCAAAATGTAGTTCGTTGATGCAGACGTTTTTGTAAGCGGTGCAACTTTCTCCCGGAACATATTCTTCGACTTTATCTATCATTAAAAATGGTGCGCGTTGTGGAATAATTTCCATGATTTGGTTGATGTTTAACATGTTTTTTCCTCTCCTTTTGACGAGCAGATGTGGGCATCTGCCCCTACGGTTTAATTATTGTTTTGTAAATCTTGAATGGAATATAAATTGTATCCTTCGTAACAGTAACTTGCGTCGATTCCTTTCATGTAAACTTCTCTGTCATTGATTTTTTCGGTTAGGGCATTTTTTAATAATACCTTGATTTCCAAATCCTTGATGGGACTTCTTTCCATGGCTAATAAATAATCTTGCTTTGGGATTTTGCTCCAATCAACGACTTTGCCAATTTCTTTTTTGAAAATGGCATCTAGCCAAATTCTTGTACTTCTGCCATTGCCTTCGCGGAAAGGGTGCGCAATGTTCATTTCGATATATTTTTGAACAATTTCATCAAAATTGGATTGTGGCATTTGGTCGATTTCTTTTAGTGCCTCTTCCAAATACATGGCTGAGGCAAATCGAAAGTTGTTTTTGGCAATATTTTCAGTACGGATTTTGCCGGCAAAGTCATAGATATCTTCAAATAGAAATTGGTGAATTTGGGATAAACCATTAAAGGTTCCTACTTCGAAGGTCTCTAATTTTCCTGTTTCGAATAATTCAAATGCTTTTTGCTTGGTTATTTTTTCTTCCACTTGGGCTAATTCGAACGGGGTTTTTATGCCTAATTTGTTTTTTAACATTTTATTTTTCTCCCTTTTGACGGGCAGATGTGGGCATCTGCCCCTACGGTTTTTTCACATAAAATTCATATTGTTTTCACCTGTTTTTCATCATTTTGTGCTTATCGGATGATAAATAATGCCTGCCCATATTCTACCATTTCGTCGTCGTTTACAAGAATATCTACAATTTCGCCGTCAAACTCGGATTCGATTTCGTTCATTAGTTTCATGGCTTCAATAATGCACAAGGTATCGCCTTTTTTGACTTTGCTTCCGATTTTGACAAAAGGATCCGCAGTTGGCGATGATTTGGAATAGAAAGTTCCTACCATTGGCGATTTTACGATGTTGCCTTCTGGTTTGGTTTCTTCTGTTTTTACTTCTACGGGAGCTTGTGCTTGTATGATATTCATTGGTGGCTGTGGTTGTGGAACGACTGCTGGCATAGGCGCTGCCAATTTTTTAGCGTCTTCTTTTTTCATGCTGATTTTGATTCCGTCCGGAAATTCGATTTCTAATTCCGTTAGTTTTGATTCTCCCATATCGTCCATTAATTTTTTGATTTCTTGATATTCCATGTTTTTCTCCTTTCTATTTTTGGTATACCCGACAAGTAAGAGTAGACGGGGACGTCTACCCCTACATTGGATTTATTGTTCATATTTTTTGAAAATAATGCTTCCGTTGTGTCCACCAAAACCTAAGGAATTCGACATGGCGTATTTGATTTCTTGGGTTCTTGGCTTGTTTGGAACAATGTCTAAATCACATTCTTCGTCTGGTACTTGATAATTAATCGTTGGTGGTATGATTCCTTTTTCAATTGCTTTGATGCAGGCAATCGCTTCAACTCCTCCTGCTGCACCTAGCAAATGTCCTGTGTTTCCTTTAGTAGAACTCATGGCAACTTTTTGACTTGCTACTCCGAAAGCCGTTTTGACAGCGGCTGTTTCGCCAGAATCGTTTAGATGGGTCGATGTTCCATGTGCATTGATATACGTAATTTCTTCTGGCTTGATCTTTGCATCTTGCATTGCATTTGTCATCGCTCTTGCTCCACCTTCTCCGTTTGGCGCAGGTGATGTGATGTGGTAACTGTCGGAAGTTGCTCCATATCCTACCATTTCAGCATAGATTTTGGCTCCTCTTTTTTTGGCGTGTTCCAATTCTTCTAGCATAATCAAACCGCAACCTTCTCCCATGACAAATCCGCTTCTTTCTTTGTCAAATGGAATACTTGCTCTGTTTTTGTCTTCTGCGGTTGATAAAGCTTTCATGTTGGCAAATCCTGCAACTGCAATTGGCGTGATTGGGGCTTCGGTTCCGCCTGCCATGATAATATCTTGGTAGCCGTGTTTAATCATGCGGAAGGCTTCTCCGATGGAATCAGTTCCACTGGCACACGCTGTTGTTAAGCAAAAAGTTTGCCCTTTGGCGCCCACTTCGATAGAAACATTTCCGGCAGCCATATTGCTAATTGCCATTGGAATAAAAAAGGGCGATACTCTTGCTGGCCCCTTTTCGTTTAATAAAGTTACGCCTGTGTCTGTTGTTGTAAGCCCTCCAATTCCAGAACCAATGATGACACCAAAACGGGTCGCGTCGATTTCGTCTACTTTCAAATTGCTGTCTTTCATAACTTCTTGACTTGCTACTAAAGCAAATTGCGTGAAACGATCCATTCTTTTGGCTTCTTTTTTATCGATATAATCTTCTGGATTGAAATTTTTGACTTCGCCAGCCAAGTGAACTTTGTGGTCAATTGTATCAAATAATGTTATTTCGTTAATTCCACATTTTCCTTCTTCGATTCCTTTCCAAAACTCTTCTACATTATTTCCGATTGGTGTAATACAACCTAAACCGGTTATGACTACTCTTCTTTCCATTTTTTTCTCCTTTTTTGATTTTTGAACTTGGGTGGATAAATAACACACCACAATATTGTATTTGATCAGGTGGGTCAAGGCCGCGCTCCTACGGTTTACATGACCATTCCGCCGTCTACGTTGATGACTTGACCGGTGATGTAGGCTGCATCTTCTGAGGCTAGAAATTTGACTAGATTAGCTACATCTTCGGCTGTTCCCATTCGTTTTAGCGGAATTTGGGTGTTGATGTTTTCTTTGACAGCGTCGGATAAAACGCTTGTCATATCGGTTGCAATAAATCCTGGTGCGATTGCGTTGACTAAAATGTTTCGACTGGCAACTTCTCTTGCTAAACTTTTGGTGAAACCGATAATTCCTGCTTTTGAGGCAGAATAATTCGTTTGCCCAGCATTTCCTGTTACTCCGACAACAGATGAAATGTTGATGATTCTTCCAGATTTTTGTTTTATCATGAGTGGAATGACGTTTCTGGTTACGTTAAATGTTCCTATTAAATTGATATTGACAACGCTTTCAAAGTCTTCTTTTGCCATTCTCATTAACAATCCGTCTTTGGTGATTCCTGCATTGTTGACAAGAACATCAATTTTTCCAAGTTGTTCCACAGTTTCTTTGACCATTCTTTCGGCGTCTTCGAATTTGGAGACATCGCCTTGCACTAGGGCGCATTTGACGTCAAAATTGGTTTCAATTTCGGTTTTTAATTTTTCTAATTCGTCATTTAGGCTTCGATAATTGATGGCTACATCATAGCCCTCTTTTGCCATTTTGATTGCAATTTCTTTGCCAATTCCTCGGGCTGCGCCTGTAATGAATGCTGTTTTTTTGTTTTCCATTTTTTTCTTTCCTTTCTTTACGTTTCATTGGGCGGGTCAAGACCGCGCCCCTACATGGTTTTTAATTGTTGAATTGCGTTTTGTAGGGTTTCTACATTATTGATATTCAGACACGTTACATCTTTATCCACTTTTTTTACAAAACCGGTTAATACTTTGCCTGGACCGATTTCGATGAATGTGTCGACTCCATTTGCTATCATGTATTTTATGGAATCTGAAAATCGGACTGGGTGAATTACGTGCTTTGCCAAAATGTCCCTTTTGTCTTCGTCTTCTGAATAAGGCAAACCATCAATGTTTTTGATGACTTCTATTTCTGGAGTTTTGATTTCTATGTTTTCCAATTCTTTTCTTAATTCGTCAGATGCTTTTTGTAATTTAATGGTATGAAATGGTCCTGCGGTTTTTAATTCTAGGCAGCGTTTCGCGCCTGCTTCTTTTAAGGATTCCATGGCGGTCGCAACGCCTTTTTTGTCGCCTGAAATGGCAACTTGCCCCGGACAATTATAATTGGCTGGAACGACAAAACCGTCGGTTACAGTTTGACAAATTTCTTCTACTTTAGAGTCTTCTAAGCCAAGAATGGCAGCCATTGCCCATTGACCATCTGGACTTAAATTTTGCATGAATTCTCCACGTTTTTTTACGATTTTTATTACATTTTCAAAGTCGATGGCGTTGCCACAATAAAGTGCTGAATATTCACCAAGGCTTAGTCCTGCTGTATATTCTGGTGTGATTCCGTTTTTCTTTAAGATTTCTAAAATTGCAATACTCATCGTTAAAATCGCAATTTGAGTATTTTTCGTTTGGAATAATTCCGCTTCTTCGGAATCAAAGGTTAGTTTCGCAATATCGATTTTTGTGACTTCACTTGCTTTTTGATATACTTTTCTAATTTCTTCGTATGTTTCATACAAATCTTTTCCCATACCAACGCTTTGCGCGCCTTGACCGGGAAATAAAAATGCTATTTTCATGGCTTTTCCCCTTATTTTATTTTTTATATATGCATTATATAACATTCTGTTGAAAAATGGAATAGAACGAGCGGTCAGATTTTGAATTTTTTTGAGAATGAGTCAAGGCGTGTCCCTTACGTTTGATTATTTCGTTCCAAAAATTCGATCTCCTGCATCGCCTAAGCCTGGAACAATGTATCCATTTTCGTTCAAACGTTCATCAATAGATGCACAATAAATTGGCACGTCTGGATGAACTTCTTGCATTTTTTTGATTCCTTCTGGTGCTGCAATGATACATAAAAACTTTAGTTGGGTTGCGCCATCTTCTTTTAGCATGGTAAGTGCATCAATTCCAGAACCACCTGTCGCAAGCATGGGGTCAAGGACGATTACTTCTCTGTTTGCTAAATCTTTTGGTGTTTTGTAATAATATTTGACTGGCTTTAGGGTTTCTTCGTTTCGGTACATTCCGATGTGCCCGATTTTAGCATTTGGCATGATGCGAATTAAACCATCTAGCATTCCAGTTCCTGCTCTTAGAATTGGTATAAATGCGTAATTATCTTCATTTAATTTGTGTGTTTTCATGGTGCAAATTGGTGTTTCTATTCGGATTTCATCTGTTTTAGCATCTTTTAGTGCTTCGTAGCAAAGAATGGTGGATAATTCTCCAATGATTTCACGGAATTCTTTTGTTCCTGTGTTTTTATCTCTTAAAATCGCTAATTTGTGTGAAACAAGTGGATGATTTAGTTCAATAACTCCCATAATTTTCTCCTTTTCATTTTTCTTTTAGTTTATCTTATTTTGTAAAATGTGTCAATTCTTTCATAGCAAAAAAGGATTGACTGCTTTTAGCAAACAGTCAATCCTTTTTTGTACGCCACAATTGCAGTCAATCCGTAACATATTTTTCATTTAATAAGCTTTCCAACAAGCTAAGATTATATTTTTCTTTTAGAAAAGCCTTTACTACTTCCTTTCCTTCTTCATTTTCCAGTTCTAAAAGGATTTCAAACATTAACTCTTTTTCCTCATGGGAAAGTTCTTCGTAAAAATCGTTAAAGTCTTTGTTTAACCTTGTGTAAAAAACTCTTTTTACAAATCTTGCTTTCCATGAATCCTCATAGTCAAGTGCAAACATTCTGGCACAGATTTTAGCGTCAAACTGTCCAATTTCGTCCAATTTTTCTTCTGCTAAATAAGCTAAAAATTGAACCTTTTTCGATTCTGGAAGATTGGCATACAGCCAAGAATACAAATCACTGTTTGCATAATCTAAAAGAGCAAAATCGGATTTTGCCAAAACATCATACAGCACGTCTTTGTTAATTTTTTGGCAAAAAATTGGAAAAATGTCTCGGTCCGTCTGGCTTATTTGTTCGAATATTCTCTTTGTTACATAGTCTTGTGTATTCTCTAGCAAAATAGCAATCGCTAAATCAGAAATACTGGCTATTTTCTGGAAAATATCTGCTATTTTTTTCTGCTCAGCAGTCTCTGTTGCCTTTTGTTCTTTTTGACACAGCCAACCAAGAAAGCTGTTAATTGTAGAATAATCTGCTCCTCCAGCACAGCACATGAAATCATTCAACATTCTTTCATCCCACAGACTCATAAGCCTATACTCGCGCTCTACATTTATTTCCAAGAACAAGTCTAACATATGATCCCCATTGTACAATATCTCTTTTAATTGATCATCGGAAAGAGCATCAAACACTTTTGGATACGAGCAGCACCTTTTAATCCAAACGTCACTTGAAAAGATAGCAAACAGCAGTCTTTCTTTTCCAATTCCCTTAAAAATTCCTTTGAATTCAAAAAATTCCTCATCTGTCAAGCATTCTTCCAAATCTTCATACGCATCCAACGGAAGTATGTCAACAAGATTGTAGACATTTCTTTCAAAGCCTAAACGCCAATACTTCCTTTTCCGGAACATCTTCCGAAGTTTTCTTTCTAATGTTTTTCGCATATATGTTACTCCTTTCTATATCCCTTATTGGGTTTAATGTGTTTATATTATCATATTTTACATAAAAAGTCAAGTCATAGAAAGTAATCTAAAACCATTCTTACTAGAAAATTTTTAATTCTTTAAAAATATATCTGCATACCATTCCATTTACTTCGTCTGATACCAATTTTTGCCTTCCTGCAAATCAACTTCTAATTCAACAGACAATTTGGCTGCATTTTGCATACACTCTCGCAAAATTTGGCTGACTTCTTCTTTTTCGCTTTCGAAAGCTTCTATGATTAATTCATCATGAATTTGCAAAACAATTTTCGATTGCAACTTTCTCTTTTTTAATTCTTTGTAAACATCAATCATCGCAATTTTCATAATGTCAGCCGCAGTTCCTTGAATTGGGGCATTCATAGCTGCTCTATCTCCGAATTTTCGGACCATATAATTGTTGGAACTAATTTCTGGAATGTATCTTCTACGATGAAACATGGTCTCAACATAGCCATTTTCCTTTGCTTTTTCAATTTCACGTTCCATAAATTCTTGAATTCGATGATATTTTTCCAAGTAAGAATCAATATATTGCTGAGCCTCTTTTCGTTTAATTCCCAATTGTTCTGCCAAACCAAAATCGCTGATTCCGTACACAATTCCAAAATTAACAGCTTTTGCATGATTTCGCATTTCTTTGGTCACTTTTTTCAAAGGAACTCCAAAAACTTGTGAGGCACAAATTTTGTGAATATCTTCCTGTTCTTGAAAAGCATTGATCATGATTTCGTCTTGCGACATATGGGCTAATACTCTTAATTCAATTTGTGAATAATCCGCATCTAAGAAGACTTTGCCTTGCTGCGCTTTGAATAGTTTGCGAATTTGTTTGCCAAGCTCAGTTCTGGTTGGAATATTTTGCAAATTAGGGTTACTACTACTAAGCCTTCCAGTTGCAGCCACAGTTTGATGAAAAGTTGTGTGAATTCGCCCTGTTTTTGGATTGATGAAAGGCAACATTCCTTCAACAAAGGTGGAATTTAATTTTGAAACTTGTCGATACTCCAAAACTTTTTCAATAATTGGATGGCTGTCTTTTAGTTTTTCCAAAGTATCCACATCAGTGGCATAACCATTTTTGTTCTTCTTTTTGTAGGGCAATTCTAGTTTTTCAAATAAAATTTCTCCCAATTGTTTCGGTGAATTAATATTAAATTCTTGTCCAGCCATTTCGTAAATTTCTTGGCTTAAATTCTCAATTTGTTTTTTTAGCGTTTCTGACATTTTTTGAATGTCTGCTTTATCGACCAAAACTCCCGTATATCGCATATCTGCTAGCACTTCGGCAGTTGGCATTTCGATTTTTTGGAATAAAGACAACTGATTAACTTTTTTTAGCATTTTCTCCAAAATTGGTTTGGATTCACCAATTACATAGCTATACATGGCATATTTATAATCGGATTTTTCATTTTCTTGTGTTTCATCATCAAAAAAACTGGTTTGCACATTTTCTTTTTGCTCCAAATGACAATATGCTTCTATTTCTAAGTTTAGATGCTGTTTTGCGATTTCCTCTAAGGAATACAAATTTGCACCAGAATTTAATAAATACATAGCAATTCTACTATCAAACATCATGTTTTGTGGATTAATTCCTGCTTGTTTTAAAAGAATATAGTCATCTTTGATTTGATAGCCACATTTCAAAATTTCTGGATCTTCGAAAATTTCTTTAACATTTTCAGGCTCAAAATCAATGGCATATACTTTTCTTTCATTTTTTTGATAAAGATTGATTTTTTTGATTTGGTTTTTGAGTACAAGTGCATCATTATCTGTAATGATTTCAAAATAATAGTAACATTCTTTTTGTTGTTTTATTTTTTCTAAAATTTCTGGAGATATAGTGGTTGGTATATATTCAAATAAGTCTTCTAGTTTCTTTTCGTTGCTGATTTCTTCTCCTTCTAAATTGAAACGTTCAATAAAACGCTTGAAACGCAAGTTTTTGAATAGTTCTAAGACTTTTGCTCTATCCCAAGGTTCTACTTTAAATTGCGTTAAATCTTTTTCAATTGGTGCGTTAATGTCAATAGTTCCAAGTGTTCGGGAAAGGTATGCTAAATCTTTATTTTCTACTAATTTCTCTTTTTGTTTTCCCTTAATATCTGATTCATCCTTTTCAATTGCTTCGTATAGTTGATCCATATTTTTGTATTTTTGAATTAAATTTAAGGCGGTTTTTTCGCCAATTCCAGGAACGCCAGGAATATTGTCTGAGGTATCACCCATTAAACCCTTTACCTCAATCATCTGTTTAGGAGTAACACCATAGGTTTGACGCACTTTTTTGGCGTCAAAATCTTCCATTTCTGTTTTGCCTTGTTTGGTCCTTGGCATTCGGATGATGACATTTTCTTTGGCTAATTGGAAGGAATCGCGGTCTCCAGTTAGCAAAATGACTTTTAGTTTTTGTTTGGCGCCCCAATCGCTTAGGGTTCCTAGAATGTCGTCGGCTTCGTAACCGGGTTTTTCTAGGATTTTGATGTGCATGGCGTCTAAAACTTCCTTTAAGATGGGCATTTGTTCTGCTAATTCGTCTGGCATTCCTTTGCGTGTTCCTTTGTATTCGCTGTACAATTCATGCCTTTTGGTTGGGGATTTTACGTCAAAGGCAACGACTAAATATTCTGGATTTTCGTCTTCTATGATACGAAACATGATGGTCAAAAAGCCATAAACTGCGTTCGTATAAGTTCCGTCCGCGGTTTGCAACATTTTGTTACCCATGATTCCGTAAAAAGCACGATTTAGGATACTATTTCCATCGATAATAATTAATTTTTTCAAGATTTCCTCCTTGTATATCTATTTTATCCCTATTGGCAAACCTTTCCTAAGAATGCGTCTTTCTTTTTCTGTATGATTCTTTTTTCTTTATCCATTGCCAAATAATTTTCATGAATTAATTGCAATATTACTTTTGTTTCATATAACATTTCTTGCTCGTCTAATGGAAGCGTGAAATTAAAATTTGTTTTATACTTACAATCCATCTTTTGGGTAAGATTTTGAATGACTTCTTTTGGAATTTTTTGATATTCTTTTTTGGATAAATGATTGATTATATCAATTACCTCTGCATATGCTTTCTCTCTATTATTCACTACGCTCACCTTTCTTTTCATTTTCTATCTGGTTTTGACTTTTACTTATCAATGGAGTTAACGCAATTTTGTCTTCGATTTTTACATCTTTTCCTAAATTTCGTATACTTTCTATTGTAGTTAATTCAATAGCACCAGGATTAAATGCTTGCACTCTTCGAATGAGATAGTCTTGAAAGACTCCGTAATCTCCATATATGGCTGCTCTATCTCCTGCCTCCATATATTCACTTACTTGACAGCCTTGAATTCTATCGTAATAAGTATCAATTAATGCTGGCATAATAAGGTCTTTTTGGGCTAGCATCGTACTTAACAAGATTTTTGCCGTTCTTCCATTTCCATCAGAAAAAGGATGAATCATCAGGAATTTTAAATGAATATCTGCACATCTTCTGACATACTCTTCTGGATTTTCACACGCAATTGCATCACTATATTCTGTTTCCAACTTCTTCATTTCCTCTTCTATTTGGTTTCGTGAAAAATTTGCACCTTTTATAAATTGATTTGATTTGAGCGGACCATTTCTATATTGTTCCGTGATTTCTCTATCACAATGTATTTCTTTGTTTTTGAGAATTGTTCTTATTCCTGATACCATCTGGCTTAATGTTTCTGATTTTAATAATTCTGGCGAATACATTTCTTGCGCAATTTGCATGTTGCCTTTTACATCTTTGATGAACTTTCCAATATCCTCAATGAATGCTGTACTTAAAAATTCACCTAAATCTTTAATTTCCTCAAATTCCCTCAGCACCATATCTATTGAAACATCATTTTGCATAAGCAATTTCATTTTTTCTATTTGCCTTTTTCCAAATCTAGTTTGGTATAATTCTTCTTGAGCTTGAAATCCCTCTACCATCTTTTGTCGAAGCCCGTCTTCTGTCAAATTTTTAGCATCTAGCTCAGCAAGTTTTTGGTTTAAAGGCTGTAGCAATTCTTTTTTTATTTTTCGATTACGAAAAAATTGTTGTACAAAATTTTTAGCAGGTGGTGGCAATTGAATCATTGCTTGCATTTCTCCTGGGGCTTTCTCCACTTCACTCTTTTTTTGCGGTTTTAATTCTGCTTGAAGTAATTCTTTTTGTTGTTCTAGTTTCCTTTTTTTCTCTAAATTTTCAAAATCTTCTTTCCAATCGGAATAGAAGCCTTCTACCATCTCTGTTTGTTTTTTTACCATTTTATAAAAATCAGGTGTACTTATTAATTGGGGCTCATAATAGGTATCGATAAAATCAATTAATTTTTCCCATTTTTCAAAATCACCTTTTAAAAAGTTAGCTAAAGTTGATTTTTCAGCATTTAAGCCATCTGTTGAATTTAATATAGTTGTCATTTCAAAATTACCCTTTTCATTTAGAATAGGAAATTTTTCCCCTACATGCGAAAAACCATCACTATGAATTCCATACATTTCAGTAAGTATTTGGCTTAAATGCACATCTACATGAAGTGATGAGGCTACAAATCTTCTTATTAATTGAAAATTCTCTGTTGCTTTTTCATCACCATTCATGATATATTTTAAAATTTCTAACTCATTTTGAGGAATTTTATATTGTTTAAATTCATTATAAATTTTCTCGATTTTTTCCATTTTATCCATCCTTAAACTATATTTTATAATTTTATCATTTCTTAAATTAAATAGCAATCTCCTATCAAAAATTTACACATGTGACTGTAATAATTCGATTTCTCCCTGCAATTCATACTGTTTCGCATTCGCTGGAATGATAAAACTATCGCCTTTGGTTATTTCGTAAGTCTGATTTTGTATTTTTAATTTTCCCTTTCCTTCAATCACATTAAACGCCAAAAATGATTGTCCTGAAATTTCTTCTTGAAACTTAAGTTTCACGTTTATTTTATTCGTCGTAAAAAATTTCGATTCGACAACACTAACTTTGGAAGAATTGCTTGGAATGTTTTTTATTTGTGGATTTTGCTCCAAATTGATAACATCTAACGCTTTCTGAATATGTAATTCTCTAGGTTTTCCGTCTTTGCCAACTCTTCCCCAATCGTAAACACGATAAGTTACGTTACTGTTTTGTTGAACTTCTGCAACTAGCGTTTTTCCAAGCAAAGCGTGAATCGTTCCAGAAGGAATAAAAATCGCATCTCCTTTGTGAACATCGATATAGTTTAAGTATTCTGCAATTTTTTCCGAATTCATCGCCTCTTCTAGCATTTTTTTCGTAACACCTTGTTTGACACCACAAATAATTTGAGCACCTGGCTCGCAATCTAGAATATACCACATTTCTGTTTTTCCAAAGGAACTCTCATTTTTGATGGCATATTTGTTGTCCGGATGAACTTGGACAGATAAACTGTTGTTGGCGTCAATCAATTTAATTAATAATGGAAATTTGTGTAGGCTTGCACATCTGGTTCCAAAAATGGCTTCTCTTACGTTTAAATCAGCGAACAATTCGGTTAGCGTTTTTCCTGCATATTCGCCATTTTTTATTTTGGATTCGCCATTTTCATTGGTTGAAATTTCCCAACTTTCGGCTGTACATTCTTCGTTTTTTACTTGTTTGTGAAAAATATTTTTTAATTTTTGACCTCCCCAAATGTAGTCCTTAAATTCGGGTTCTAAAAAAATTGGTTCAATATTCATATTTTTTCTCCTTTTTTCATAACTCTTGCAAATATTTTCATCTTATGTTTTAATCATTATAACACTTAATTTTTGGAAAGGAAATAGGAAATGGAAACTTTAATTGTATCTGGTGGAGAAATTGACCTTGCGTTTTTGCAAAACTACTTGGCAAAGCACCAAAATCAAGTCATTATTGCTGTCGATAAAGGCTTAGAAGCCTTGCACCAGTTAAATATTTTGCCACATCATATCGTAGGAGATTTGGATTCGACTGATTGTAGTATTTTGAAATTTTATCAAAATCATCCACAAATCACGGTTCATCAATATAGACCAGAAAAAGATTTTACGGATACGGATATTGCCTTAAATTTGGCAATTTCTTTGCAATCTTCGAAAATCACAATTTTGGGCGCCTTGGGAAAACGTTTTGACCACGCTTTGGCAAATATTCATATTTTGACAAATGCTTTAAACGCTGGTATTTCTTGCGAAATCTTGGATCCCCATAATCGAATTTATTTAAAAAATAAAGATTTCATTTTAAAAAAATCCAAACTTTATGGCAGATATATTTCGTTTATTCCGCTTACTTCTTCCGTAAAACATTTGAGTTTGACTGGTTTTCGATATCCATTGGAAGATTATGAATTGAGTATTGGAAAAAGTTTGGGTGTTAGTAATGAAGTGGTGGAAAATGTGGCAAATGTGACATTTTTGGACGGAATTTTAATCGTGGTGGAAAGCAAAGATTGTGCTTAATGGTTCAACACTTCAACCAATTTCTCATGAATTCTACCATTGCTCACAAGCAAAGTATCGACTTTTGAGCGATTTTCGCCTTTTAAATTCGTTATTTTTCCGCCTGCTTCTTGCACAAATAATTTGCCTGCAGCAGAACTAATTCCTACACTTGGTTTCACATTCAATATGCCATCGATTTTTCCCGAAGCACACCAACAAAGTTCTATTGCTCCAGAAACAACCAACCTTAAACCTCTTACTTGACTTGCCAATTTTTCTTCCACCTTCAAGACATCTTTGATGTGTTCGTCTTTATAATGCGAAGTTAAGCAAAATGAAAGAATGCTATCACTTAGTTTTTCATGCTGGGAAACTGCTAATTTCTTTCCATTGCAATACGCGCCTTGACCTTTTATGGCATAATAAATATCATTTTGATTGTAATCAAACACAATGCCAAATATGGTTTCATCGTTTTTCTTTAGTGCAATAGAAGTTGAAAATAAGGGAATTCCTGCTGCGAAATTTATGGTTCCGTCGATTGGGTCAATAAACCACTCGTATTCGCTGTTTTTCTGAAGTTCTCCGCATTCTTCGGAATAAATTCCATGTTCTGGAAACCATTCTTGTATTTTCTGTACAATCTTGTTTTCCATAAAAATATCCACATCGGTTACGATATCATTTCTGTCTTTATTTTTTATATTTAACTGCATCTTTTTGGCTTGTTCGTAACTTTCTAAAACAAGTTTTTTCATTTTTTCGATTAATTCAAAATCTATATTCATCTTTTTTCTCCTTACAATTCAAATTTATATCCATCCTCTTTTACCAAAATGTTCGCTATTTTTAAATTTTCTAATTCTTCTCTTGTTTCATCTTTCATATGCGTAGCAATTAAAGTTTTGTGATATTCTTTGGCAAGAAAACTTAAATTGTCAATTCCCATATGGCTTTCATCGCCCTGTATTCTTGAGCAATCTGCAATTGTAATTTCACTGTTTTTTACAATTGTTTGCACGCCTTCGCAGAATGCGCAATCTCCTGTTAGACCTAATTTGTCGTCTATGATATAACCATAGGCTGGTTTTTCTTTTCCATGCAATACTGGAAATGATTGAATTTTATACGTATTTTCTAAAATCTCATTTGGTTTTAGTTCTCTATATTGAATATAAGAATCTATTTTTTCCAAAAAATGATAATGATATATTTGGCATAATTGCTTTACTTTATTTTCAATACCTTTTGGACCAATGATGTAAGTATTTCGTTCCACTTTTTTATTTTTGTAGAGATACATTAGTAAAAATGGAATATCTGCCGTGTGGTCTCCATGCAGATGGGTAATCAATATTTTATCGATTTTTTCTGGAATATGATTGTTTCTGAGCAGTGTTTTAAGAATTCCATTTGGTACATCGATTAGTATGTCATCGTTGATTAGCGTGCAGGCATTATTGTATTTGGAATAGATTGCTCCGGTTCCGATTAGGGTTATGTTCATCGTAGATTTTCTCCTTTCTGGGTATCTATTTCTTTATCGTGCGGGTTTAATTCTTTACTTTTTAATACTTCCTTTTCATTTTTTTGCAGTTCTCTTTTTTGCATTAATGGCGTTTGCATTAATTTACCATAATATTTTTCTAATTCGCCTTCATCATAATCAATGCCTCTATAGTCTTGTCTATTCTCATCTAACATATTTTGCATATGCTGTTCTCCAGAAATTCCTGTTTCTAATTTTTTTATGGTTGACATTGGTATGGTAACTCCTTCTTTATATTTTGCTCTGTATTCTTTATCTTTTTGTTTTTCCAATAAAAAAGAATCACCATATATTTTGGCTTTTTCTGATACAAGTTCTACAAAACCATTCTTAAGAATGTCATGAGCAAATTCTTTTCCACCTGGAAGATTTATACACCAATACCCTGCAAGAGGGGCTACTTTATTTCCAAACCTTTCATCCTTAATAAATCTTTCACTGCCTTCATCTCTTAAAAAAAGCTGTCTATAGGTTACATCTATTAACCAGTTCAACTCTTTTACCTCTCCGTTCTCTTTAACCGGTATAGGAACACTAGAAAAGCCATGCACCCCCGCTAATCCTTCTCCTATTATTGTTAAATTAGCATTTGAAACACGTGCTTGTAAGCCCATATTACTTAAAAGTTCTGTAACAATTCCCACTGATAATCCACATAGTCCTTGTAAACTATCTTTCTTTATCCCTCTTCCTCCAAATTTTATACTATGTTGATCTAGTATTTCTCTATCTCTTTGAACAATCCACTTAAGTAATTCTATCGCCTCACTTCTTTCAATTCCTTCTACAATTTCTCCTGCTTTAGCATTTTTAATTAAAATCTTACCCAATCTTTCTTCAATATCAGCAATATTAGATAATTCTATATCTGTATAGTTTTTCATACATGGCTCTGTTTCATCTATAAATCTTTTACCTTCTTTATATTTAATTTCAATTAACGTTATATTTTCACTCATTTTTCAATAAACTCCCCTTAATAAATTTTTATATGTTCATCCATTACATGGATATTTAACAAACTATTTTTAACATCCATAATTTTATAAGATTATTTCTTACTATATTTTCGGTATCTCTCCTCCTCCGAAAATACACACCCACAATACTTCTGCATATACAACCCCAATTCTCTCGCCTTCGCCTGTCCTTCTCGGAATCCCACTCGAAAATCACGATACAAAAACGCCACACCATATTTCTCCGCCATTTCTCTACATACCGCCTTAATTTCCTCATGCTTCTGATAAGGACTCACCAACAACGTCGTCGAAAAAGCCTCAAAACCATTCTCTTTCGCATATTTCGCCGTTTCCTCCATACGAACTCGATAACAATAGTTTTGGCAACGATTTTCGATATCATTCGACACTTTTTGACAAAATTCGCGTAGTCCATAATTCTCATTCACAATCAATTCCAAATCAATCGTTTTACTATATTCAATCAAACAATCGCGCCTCGCCTTATATTCCATAAAAGGATGAATATTCGGATTAAACCAATACGCAACTGGCTCGATTCCTTCTCCTCTCAAATGCTCAATGCAATACACGCTACAAGGCGCACAACAAGTATGTAACAACAATTTCATTTTCCTATCCTCTCACATAAACAACTTTTTCTTTCTTATTTTTCACCATACAAACCAAAATTCCAACAATCAACACCACAAAAAACGGTACGCCATATACATAATATTCCGAATACACCAAAAATACCATATTCGCCACCAAAGTCAAAATCTGCATTTGAACAATCAATTTCATATTTCTGCTATTTTGCCAAAATAGAAATGGCGTCAGCCACATAAAATACCAAGGCTGAAAATTCGTAATCAACAAAAACAAAAATCCCAAAACAAACCCATACAACTCTTTCACTTCTTTGCGCCACACAATTTTCTTTTGGCAAAGCAAACACACCGAATAGCAAAAATACATCACAACAAATAGATAAAATATCGTCTCGGCCAACAACTCATGCAAACCTTCTGGATTCGTAAAATATTGCATCACAAAAAAGTAAAATCCTTTTACAATTCGTTCCCTCTGTGTACTCAATCCCATAAACACTTGAAAATCCTGCAAATACAACGCATACGGAATTATCACAAAAACACTATATAATCCCCCATATTCAATGCATTTTACGATTCTCCTTACTATTTTTTCATTGCGGTAAAAATAAATCACCACAAGTGGCAACACCAGTATCGCAAAATATTTGATATCCGTCGCCAAAGCCAGAAAAAGCACACTCAAAACCAGATTTTTCTTTTTCAAAACCATATAAAACGCTAACAACAGAAACAAAACAACAAACATATCATTATGAACATTGCCAATTCCCTCAATTAAAACAAACGGATTTAAACCATACAACAAAACAAATACACTTTTTTTCGTCATTTTGTAAATCACCCAACAACTTAAAAGGTGCACTAGCAAATTCATAACTTTAAACAAAAACAATCCCACATCAACATTGCCAAACGACATTGCAGAAATCACGCTACAAATCATTGTCCAAACTGGTCCATATACAACAGTCGTCCCTGACCAATAATTGTTATAACCTTTTTGCATAACCGTATCTTGCTCCAAATCCACATTTCCTTGTTCCACATAGTCTTTCATCGTCACATAATATGGATTTTGCCCATATTGAGAATTCAAACGTCCAATTCCCAAATAATAAAACACATCAGAACTCATAAATGGAATAACTAAAACAAAAATCGCAGAAATCCCCAAAATAAATCCAAAAACCTGCTTCTCCTTTTTGAAAATTCTACTTCGATTTTTAATAAGCAACCCATAAGAAATCACAAATCCCACCAAAAAAATCGCAAAAAATAACGTCTGATACAGTCCATCACCTTCTACCAACAAAAACTTAAATTCCTCCGTAAAATGCAAAACCGTTCCTTGTCGCAACCAATATTTCACAGAAGGAACAGCAAAACCAATCGTAAACATGAAAAGAAACCAACAAAAAATCTTCGGATTTCGCTCTTTTTTCTGAAAAATTTTATCCATGATACTCCCTCCCCAAATGCTCATACGCAAGTGGTGTCGCAATTCTTCCACGCGGTGTTCTTGCCAAAAATCCAATCTGCATCAAATATGGCTCATATACATCTTCCACGGTTTCGACCTCTTCATTAATCGTCGCAGCTAAAGTCTCCACTCCGACTGGTTTTCCGGCATACTTTTCAATCATCGTTTCCAATATTTTTTTATCCGTGTTATCCAATCCCAACTCATCAATCTCCAACTTGTCCAAAGCGATTTTCGCGATTTCCAATGTAATATTTCCATCGCCCAACACAAGAGCATAATCCCTCACACGCTTCAGTAAACGATTGGCAATACGAGGCGTTCCACGCGAGCGTTTCGCAATTTCCCTAGCCGCCTGTGGCTCGATTTCAATTTCCAAAATATCGCTCGAACGACTCACAATCGTCGTCAATTCCTTTTCCGAATACAATTCCAAGCGACTCACAATGCCAAAACGGTCACGAAGTGGCGTCGTAAGCGAACCGTACTCTAGTCGTCGCACCAATTAATGTGAATTTGGGCAAATCCAATCGAATCGAACGCGCACTTGGACCTTTGCCAATCATAATATCCAAATTAAAATCTTCCAAAGCCGGATACAAAATTTCTTCCACACTTCTGTTTAAGCGATGAATTTCATCAATAAATAAAACATCATTTTCCGTCAAATTTGTCAAAATCGCTGCCAAATCACCCGGTTTTTCAATTGCTGGACCAGATGTAATACGAATATTGGCATTCATTTCATTGGCAATAATATTAGAAAGCGTCGTTTTTCCAAGTCCTGGAGGTCCATATAATAAAACGTGGTCCAGCGTTTCTCCACGTTTTTTCGCTGCCTCAATGTACACTTTCATACTTTCTTTTACCTTCGTTTGCCCGATGTATTCACTTAATGTTTTCGGACGCAAAGAAACCTCAGAAACTGACTCTTCCTCGTCTTGC
Organism: uncultured Eubacteriales bacterium; assembly: GCA_948443845.1. Lineage (GTDB taxonomy): Bacteria > Bacillota > Clostridia > TANB77 > CAG-508 > Scatovivens. The sequence continues at coordinate 44,811 of CAOJUE010000014.1, forward strand.
AAATCTGGTAATAACAAATTATCTTCTTCCATTTTTTCTCCTAAATTTCCATATAATATTCCAAATTTTCCATAAACGGAAATAATTCTTTGACTCTTTTTAGCGTATAAACCGCACTTTTTTGATGTGGACATCTTTCTGGGGCTTCGATTAATTCGTTTTTGTAGCAATTTTTATCCAATTTGTAAATTAAATAGCGACAATCCATATAAGTGTAATATAATTGAAAACCATTGTCTAAATCTTCCCAGAACATTTCAAATGTGTAATCTTTTTCCATAAATTTTCCTTTCGTTTTATCATTCTATCATTTTATCAAAATCTGCTTCGGTGATGATTGGAATGCCTAATTTTTCGGCTTTGGTTAATTTGCTGCCTGCCTCTTCGCCGGCTAGCACATAGGTTGTTTTTTTAGAAACCGAACTGGATGCTTTCCCTGCAAATTTTTCGATGATTTCTTTGGCTTCGTCGCGTGAATATTTCTGTAATGTGCCTGTTAGCACAAATGTTTTTCCCGCAAATCGTTCATCCAAAATCGCATTTCCGTCCGATTCCATGTTGACACCAGCATTTCTTAAACTCTCAATCAAATCTATCGTCTGTTCCTGACGGAAAAATTCGTAGACACTTTCCGCCCTTTTTTCTCCCATGTCATCTACCATCGTCAAACTCGCAAGACTAGCATTCATCAAATTATCTATATTTTTATATTTTTTCACCAATTGTTTTGCCGCATTCGTACCAATATTTTTGATGCCAAAACCATTAATTAAGCGATAAAACTCATTTTTCTTGCTATTTTCAATACTATCCATCAAATTTTGAGCAAACTTCGTGCCCTCTTTTTTCATGCCCGCAAAATGCTCAAACTTTAAGTCATACAAATCAGCAATATTATGAATCAAGTCCTGCTCTAGCAAATCTTCAATAATTTCGTCCCCTAAACCAGTAATATTCATACAATCGCGAGATACAAAATGCAAAATATTACGATACAACTTGGCTGGACATTCAATTCCAATACATCTTCTTACCGCTTCTCCTTCTTCGCGTACCGCCAATCCACCACAAACAGGACACACTTCTGGCATGGTAAACGCAATTTCATCACCCGTTCTTTTTTCCACCACACTTTTTACGACTTCCGGAATAACATCTCCTGCTTTTCGTACAATGACTTTATCCCCAATTTTCAAATCTTTTTCCTTGATAAAATCTTCATTATGCAAAGTCGTTTTTGAAATCGTAGAACCAGCCACTCGCACAGGTTCCAAAATTGCCATCGGCGTAATTGCCCCCGTTCTTCCGACCTGACAAATAATATCTTTTAGCACCGTTTCCTTCATTTCTGGCGGATATTTGTAAGCAATCGCCCATTTCGGAGTTTTGGCATTTTCACCCAATTTTTCACGATACGCCAAATCATCCACTTTTACAACTGCGCCATCAATCCCAAAACTTAAATTCTCACGGTTCTCTCCAATTTTTTCAATTTCCGCAAAAACACTCTCCATATCCTCGCAAAGCACCGTAACTGGATTAACCTGAAATCCCAATTCTTTCAATTTTTGCAAAGATTCATAATGCGACTTAAATTGAATATCCTTTGACTTTTGCACATTAAAAATATAAATATCCAAAGGACGAGAAGCCGCAATAGTGCTATCCAACTGACGTAGCGAACCTGCCGCTGCATTTCTGCTATTGGCAAAAAGCACTTCTTCATTTTCTTCTCGTTCTTGATTCATCTGTTCAAATTCTTTTTTACCAATAAAAACTTCACCTCGAACCGTAATCGTAACTGGTTCTTTCAAAGTTTTAGGAATACTTTTTATCGTTTTCAAGTTTTCTGTAATATCTTCGCCAATCAAACCATTTCCGCGAGTGGCACCTCTTACAAATTTTCCTTTTTTGTATTCAAGACTGACAGATAATCCATCAATCTTAGTTTCTACCACATATTGCAAATCAGGAACTTGTAACATTTTTTTAATTCTTTCATCAAATGCACTTAATTCTTCAAAATCAAACACGTCTTGCAAACTTTGAAGCGGTACTTCATGTTCTACTTTGGCAAGTTCATCTTTCGCAGTTCCACCAACATGTTGCGTCAAAGACTCCTTCGACACAAATTCCGGATACTGTTTTTCCAACTCTCTTAATTCCACCATCAACATATCATACTCAAAATCACTAATCTCTGGTTCATCATCATCATAGTATCTTTTCGCATGATAACTGGTTATCTGATTTAATTCATCAATTCTATTTTTCGCTTCTTCCTTCGTCATTTTGCTTTCCTTTCGTTTTTTGTATTTTATTTTCTGTTGGGACATTCTTTGTAGCAAGGGCGGGTCAAGACCACGCCCCTACGATTCGTTTTTGAATAATTCTTTGCCGTTTTTTAGGTAATCATATCCGGAGAAAATGGTTGCTATTACTGCTAGACCCATGAATGCTGTATTGATAATGTTGACAATAAATCCTATTTTGGTCATCGCAAATCCATTCACTATAAATTCGCCAAAAGCGTGAATATCCACAAAAGCCAAAATGATGGCTAACATTTGTGTGACAGTTTTTAGTTTTCCCCAAAAAGACGCACTAATTACTTGCCCACCTTTTTCTACTGCTACTAAACGATACCCCGAAACCAAAAATTCCCTTGTCAAAATAATCGCAGGTACCCAAGCAGGCAAACGATCAAACTCCACTAAAATAATTAATGCTGTAAGCACCAAAATTTTATCTGCTAAAGGATCTAGAAATTTGCCAAAAGTTGTTACCATATTTCTGGAACGCGCCAAATAGCCATCTAATTTATCCGTAATCGAAGCCAAGATAAACACCAAATCCATCAGCAACATCGCAACTGGAATACCAATACTCGCTTCCAAAACGCCCCAGCACACTTCCTGCTTAATACCCAAATAAGGTATTAACAAGATTACTGGTACTAATATCATTCTGAAGATTGTCAGTTTGTTGGCTAGGTTCATTTTCATTTTCTGTTTCCTCCTTTTTATTTTCTTCTTTTTCTATTTGAGCTTTTCTTAATTCTTCTAATCGTTTGATTAGATTTTCTAACTCATTCAAATCTTTTCCAATCATCTCAAAATCATTCAAATTCAAGGATTCATTCAAATTTTGGTTTGATCGAATAATCGCATCAATCACACTATTCATATCTTGCATATCAATAATTTCTAAATCAACAGCATAATCGGTAAATAAATTCGAAATCGCATCATTTAAGTCGTCGCCTATCGCCAATTTATTTCCAGAAGCCACAATGACTTTTTTCAAAATTGGAATTTCACTTTCATTTAAACGCACCTGATACACTGGTTCAACATACAAAAGCGTATTATTAATTGGCACAATAATAATATTTTTAATCAGTTTGGTTCCCGCCACATCTAGTGCTGATAATTCAGACGAAATCGTTTCATCTTGCTCAATTTGTGAACTAAGTTGCGAAATACTTGCAACATTGCTTTCTGAGTCAAATTTATAAAGTGATAATTTGGGTTTTCCATTTTCGTAGGTTCCAACTAAATACGCAGTTATATTCTGTTTTGCTTGCCTATTGTAGGTTAGCACTAATCCCAAATTTGCTTTATCGCTATCTTTGGTTTTTAGCATCGTATAATAAGCTTCCATTGGTTTTCCAACAGTAGCAGTTTTAGCCGTAGATTCTGCTTTGGTGATTTCCCAAATATCATCTGCTCGGTATAACACATCTTCGCTGATGTCATGATAAACATTTAACATTTGTGCTTGTACTTGGTATAACATTTTCGGATACACAAACTGAGAACGAATATCTTCTGGTATTTCTTCATCCAAATCTTGGAAAAGACTTGGATACAAGTTTCGGTAAGACATGATAATTGGATCATTTCGGTCAGTAATGTAAAATTTCGTGGTTCCGTCATAAGCGTCAATTAGTACTTTGGCAGAATTTCGTATATAGTTGATTTTTTGCGTACTTCCATTTACAGTAATGCTCGTAAATTGCGAATATGGATATTCACTTGAAGTCGTATACGCATCTAGCACCCAAATCAAGCGTCCCTCTTCGGATATAACCATATATGGATTCTCGTCATACACAAGATACGGCAATAAAACTTTAGCTCTGTCTATAATATTTCGATTGAAAATAATTTTAGAGTCTTTATTAATATATTTCGAAAACGCTAATTTAAAATCTCGATTCGAAATTCCAAGCACAAGCCTATCCCAAAAACCTAAATTTAATCCAGCTTTTCCGTCATACTCATTTTCTACATAATTGGTTGCTGTAATTGGATAATCGTATTCTTTTCCGAATTTAGAATTGGTGGCAATCATACTATTAGTTTCCAAACCAAAATAAATTCGGGGCTCTTTTATGTTTGCCATTTCTTGACTGGTAAAATCAGAAAGCAAATATTTGGCATAACCATTTTCGTCTGTGTGAGAAGCCGAATTCATCACAAGTGAAAAACCGTGTGTATATTTGAAAGTACGGTTGTTGTAACTCATATTGTAATTACTCAAAATTTCTCGTGGTGTCAAATACACCAATTTGGAATTTTGCAAACCTAAAAAAGTATGATTATAGGCATAATACACACCATCTTCTTGGTGTTCTGCAACCGTTGTCAAAATGACGTCTTCTGGAATAATTGGAATATTGCTGATTACATCTGCATTTTCGGAAATTTCGTCGTAGGTTATCGTTCCATACGAGTCAATGGATTGTTGCTCAATATTGATGCCGTAGGCTTCTTTGGTGTTTTCGATGTTGTAGCCAATGTATTGTTTTTGATTGTCTAGCACTTCCTTTTTGACAATGAACTGCTCATAATAGACCATACTAATAAACATAGCCACTAAATATGTTGGCACAATTAAAATGGAAATCATGGCTTGTTTGAAATTCGATTTTGTTGCATATTTTAAAAGTCGTACAATCGAGACAAATAACACAATCGCAAAAACTCGGTAGCCCCATAATTTGATCGTAACATCAGTTTTTCCAGCACCTGTTAAGTCGATGTTTTTTGTATTTTCTAAGGTTAGCATATCTTGTGTTAAAACATTTTGTGAAGTAAGGAAAATATAGCCTGAAAATAATAACGCAATTAGAACAAGAATACCCACAATTTGCTTGATAAACGTATTTTTCTTTAACAGTTCGATATCGACGCCATCTAAATAAACGTTAATGACAACCACATAGTAAAATGCGGTATAAATAATTAAGCAAATCAGTTCGCCAATTATGAAAAACAGTAGTGATTCAATAAATGGCAAGGTAAAAATGTAGTACGCAATATCGGTGTCAAATACGGGGTCCGTTTTTCCAAACCAAGCAACATTTACAAACATCGTATATTTTTCATTCAGCATCATCATGCCAATAATGGCAAAAACAATCGCGCCAATAATGGCAAAAGTTTTATTGGGAAGTTTGGGAATTTGTTTTTTTTCGTCATCGAAAAACTTTTTCAAACCATGTTTGATCAGTTTGTTCGAAATATAAATCACCAAATAGGTTACAACAAAAATGCCTCCTGCTAAATATAAGCGGTTGTTTACATTTTTAAAAAATAATTCCGTATACTGTTCCCCAATTTCTTTCATATTCAAATATTCGGTTCGAAACGCAATCAAAATTCCTAGCCCAAATAGCAGTAAAATGACTGTAACGGCAACAATTCGAATCGTTATATTTTTCTTCTTTTGCGTTTTATTATTTCCACTTTGATTTTCTGCCATATTGCTTCCTTTCTAATCTTATAAAATCGCATCCAAAAATTCTCTTGCATGAAACTTCTGCATATCATCAATTTGCTCGCCAACACCGATAAATTTGATTGGAATTTGATTTTCTGCCACAATTCCAATAACAACTCCGCCTTTCGAAGTTCCATCTAACTTCGTCAAAACAATTCCAGTTATATCCGTCGTTTCTTTAAATGCTTTGACTTGCATAATGGCATTTTGACCGGTTTCAGCATCTAACACAATCAAGACTTCTTTACTTGCTTCTGGCATTTCTTTTTCAATAACTTTCTTGATTTTGGCAAGTTCGTCCATCAAATATTTTTTATTGTGTAATCTTCCTGCCGTGTCGCAAATTAAAACATCTGCACCGATTTGCCTTGTTTTTTCAATTGCTTCAAACACAACCGAAGCAGGGTCCGATCCTTCTTCTTTTTTCACAAGAATGCTTCCAGAACGATTCGCCCATTCTTCAAGTTGTTCTACTGCTGCAGCACGAAATGTATCAGCCGCTGCCACAACCACTTTTTTGCCTTCTTTTACCATTTGGCTTGCCATTTTTCCAATCGAAGTTGTTTTCCCCACTCCGTTAACTCCAACCACCAAAATAATAGAAGGTGTTGTATCTAGCTTAAGTTCACTTTCTCCTACTTTCAGAATTTCTTCCATGATGTCTTTTAGCGCATTTTTTACATCTTCTTCATTTTGTATCTTTTCTTTTTTGATTTTATTTCTCAAATCACCAATTATTTTAACAGATGTATCTACTCCAATGTCTGACATAATCAGAATTTCTTCCAATTCTTCTAGCATTTCTTCGTCCACTTTTCTAAAATTGCTGAATACATCATTGATTTTTTCATTAAAAGATTCTTTCGTCTTATTTAAGCCTGATTTTAATTTATCAAAAAATCCCATAATTCCTCCTTGTATTTTGTAAATAGTTATATCATTATTCTGCAAAAAAAGCAAGAGTTTAAACGGAAAAATCAGGGCAACCGCATAAAAAATGTCAAGACAAAATCAAAAAAATAGTATATAAT
>CAOJUE010000015.1 GCA_948443845.1 uncultured Eubacteriales bacterium
TTTGTTTATAATACTTTCGGTTCTTTGCTTTTAATTGATTCACGGATTCAGGAGTCTATTTGAAATAATTTTGAAATGGATCACTTTTCATATCATTTTCCCACTCTTACTGGACTTTTCCCGCACAGAGATACTTGACATTTTATGTAAAATATGCTATAATATTGTTGTTTTAAAAACCGTTTTTAAGAAAAGGAGAATGACTTATGAGAAAAAAATTTTTTCCACATGTAGTAGCGTTCGTATGTATCGCATTCGTAATTTCGCTTGTCAGCGTTGTTGGTGTGTTAGCTTACAGCACCAATAAAGTGCAAACCCTAAACGCTTCGCTCAAAGAAATCGGAAATCGGCTAGATTCAGCCAAAATTGCCACAGCAGAATCTGATTTCGATGCTAGCCAGAAACTATACGAGCAATGCTATGCCGAAATCATTTGGCAAAATAGTCAGATGAATCTGCTGTATTGTCCAGAACTTGAGCATCCAGTCATTCGGGCAGTGACAGAAAATAACTGGAATTTGCTTGAAGATGCATCTATTTTCAATACTTCTTCAAAAAAGGATTTAGACATCATCGAAGTATCACCTTGTGCATCTGGCATTAAGGAATTTTCTTATTTGCCGGCAGATGATATGACATCAGAGTCCAAAAATCCGCCAGAATCCGGCTGGATTTCAGTTTCGCCGAATGAACAGGGAAATTATTTGCTTCCTTTAAAAGAAGGCAAAGAAATTGCTGGCAGTTATTATACTGTATTCAAATACGTCATTTATGATTATACATATTATGGTATGATAGCCTTAAGTACCATCTTTTGACAAAAACCCCGTTTCTGCACAAGAAACGGGGTTTTCATTTTATTTTCTAAGTTCTGCACCTAAATTATCTTCTAATTCTTTGATAATTTCTTCCATGGTTTGGTTGATTTCTTCGTCTGTTAAGGTTCGATCATTGCTTCTGAATTTTAGGCTGTAGGCAACACTTTTCTTATTTTCACCCAATTTTTCATTTCTATAAACATCAAATAATTGGATTTCTTCTAAGATTTTTTTGCCTTTTTTCTGAATTGCTTTTTCAATATTGCCAACTTCCACATTTTCATCAATAACCATGGCAAGATCTCTTTCGACTGCTGGGAATTTAGCAACTTCGGTATATTTTTTATTGATTTTACCGTACTTTACTAACTTATCTAGCCAAATCTCAGCCACATAAATTTCACCTTTTAAGCCATAATTGTCGGCAACTCGTGGATGAATTTCTCCCAAAGTCGCAATCACATCTTTTCCCACCTTGATATTGGCAGTTTTCCCCGGATGATAACTATTATTCGTCTTTTCACTAACCACGTCATAACGCAAAACCGAACTAAGCGTCAAAATTTTCTCGACCAAGCCTTTCAAAATATAGAAATCAACATCATCGCCGTACATGCCAATTGTCACAATTGTGTCTTCCTGTGGCACTTCGCCTTTTTCAATTTGTCCGTCTACATTTCTGTACACTCTAGAAATATCAAATAATCCTACATTTTTGTTTTTCTTGGATTGATTATTGCTAATCGTTTGTAGCATACTTGGAAGTGTAGTCGTTCTCATAATCGAATAATCTTCGCTTAGCGGATTTTTTACGTGAATCACTTGACTACGCAAATCGCTATCTTCTGTGATTTCCATTTTATCTAAATCGTCTGGACTAATGAAACCATACGTATAAATTTCGGATAATCCTTTACCCACTAGCGTTTGACGGATTTTATCTTTCAATTTTTGCATTTTGGTTCGAATTCCCAAAGTCGCCTCTGCGTTGATTAAAGTACAATCGACCTTGTCGTAACCATAAAAACGCACGATTTCTTCGGCAAGGTCGGCTAAGCGCTCGATGTCAATTCGAAAATAAGGCGGAATGACAAAGTCGCCTTCTACTTTCATTTCTAGTTTTTCCAAAGTTTTTACCATATCTTCTCTCGAAATTTCCGTTCCCAACAAACGATTGATTTTTTCTGGACTAAATTCTACTTTTTTGCTTTCCTGCTTGGTTGGATAAACATCGACTTTTCCCGGAACAGCTTTTCCTGCGCCAATTAATTCCACCAATTCGACGGCTCGATTAATGCTACGTTCCGCATTTTCCGCAGGCAACCCCTTTTCATAACGACTGGACGCTTCGGTACGAAGTCCGACTTTTTTGGCGGTTTTTCTGACACTTCCACCATTAAAAACAGCCGATTCAAATACAACGGTAGTTGTCGTATTTTCAATTTCCGAATTTTGCGCTCCCATAACCCCTGCAATCGCAACCGCTTTTTCGTCATCTGCTATGACTAGCATGTCACTACTTAAAATTCTTTCTTGTTCGTCCAAAGTTATGATTTTTTCGCCGTCGTTTGCACGTCTTACAGTAATGTGTTTTCCAGAAATGGCGTTAATATCAAAAGCATGCATTGGCTGACCAAGTTCTAGCATCACATAATTGGTAATATCGACAATATTGTTAATACTTCTTACGCCACAAGCCTCCAATCTTCTTTTCAGCCAATCTGGTGATTCCCCCACTTTGACGTCCTTTACGACCCTAGCAATATAACGATAACACAAATCAGGAGCCGTAATATCGACTTTGATTCCTTCGATTTCGGATTGATTTTCGACCTTCATTTCACTTAAATTTTGGCGTGGATTTTTAAATTCTGTATTTAAAGAAATAGCAGTTTCACGTCCTAAACCTTCGATTGATAAGCAATCTGGTCGGTTAGAAGTAATTTCGAAATCAAGAATTTCTTCTTCTAACCCTAAAACTTCTACGATATTTTCGCCTAATTTGCTTTCCATTTCTTGTGGCAAAATCATGATTCCATGTTCAATTTGGTTCGGATAACGGTCAACTGGAATACCTAATTCAGCACAAGCGCACATCATTCCATTGGATTCAATTCCGCGAAGTTCGCCTTTTTTGATATGGATGTCATTTGGCAAAGTAGATCCATCTTTTGCAATTGGGACGATGTCGCCTACTTTTACATTGTTGGCACCTGTTACAATTTGTAAAATTTCGTTTCCGACATCTACCTTCGTAACGATTAATTTATCGGCATTGGGATGTTTTTCGATTTCCAAAATCTTGCCGATTACGACATTTTCAATATCTTTTCCTTTTTCTTCGATGGTTTCTAGTTTGGAGCCAGTCATGGTTAGAATGTCTCCTAATTCTTTTCCAGAAACCTTGATATCGCTAAATTCTTTTAGCCATTCTGTACTTGCTTTCATATTTTTCCTCCTATCTTATAATCACACTTTGATAATATTTTTCTTGAAAATCTGTTAAACGTCTTATTTCATCATCTGTGAAATTCTTATTTTCTGGTACAATCACTAACTTATCGTCATCATCGTTGGTTCTGTGAATCACCGCAATGCATTTGCCTGTGTATTCTTTTAGTGGTTTATGTTCACCTAAAATATAGCAATCCAGTTCTTCTCCGTCGCCACTAACTGTATTAGGAACAAATCCATAATTTACCAAATAAATATGGTCTGGATAGCTAGAATGACTACTTCCAATCGGTCTATCTATTTTCACATGAACCATTTTTCCGATATACTCTGTTGATTCCATTGTTCTCCTTTCAGAATTCGCACAAGTTTCATATAATTATCACATAGAGTTCACAATCATGTGCTTATCAGTTTTATAATTTTTGTAAAACTTCTTTTAGCAAAAACAGATATTTATTCTTAATTAAATCATAAATTTCTCTTGATGTTTTTTCGTCATACAAATGTGATAAACTGTTTCTGGAAAGCATCATAGCAATCCAATCTTCTCCGTTTTCAATTAGTCCCTGCTTAAATGCTGCTTGAATTACTTCTCTTGGGCTTCCTGTATGTTCAATCACGCCATTGTATTCTAAGTAATCTTTCATCGTTTTCCAGGCTAGTTCAAAGGTAAATTCAAATCGATGTAACGTTCCATCGATTGCAAGTTCTGTCTCATTTTCTTGCAGGGCTTCTTTTAATCTTTGGAAAGCATTTTCCAAATCAAATTTTCTCTCTTCTAATCTTTTCATGATAATTCAACTCCTTCCTTTTCGATTGAATTTAGCAATTCTTGTTTGGTATCTTGGTTTACAAAAATCAAATCCACCATATAAACAATATCTAACAAATCCATTTCATTTCTGATTTTAAATTCATCTTGTTTTTCCACATTTTCAAAAATTGCCAAATCGATGTCAGAATTATTTTTGTAATCTCCTCTTGCCCTAGAACCAAATAGCTTAAATCGATATTTTCCATTATTTTGAATAACATTCATAATCTGTTTATAGGCATTTTCCGATAAACCAAACATTTTTCCTCCTTACTATAATTTTTTAAAATAAGCATTTTCTTTTTCATAGCCTAAACTTTGATAAAACGCATTTGCTTCTTCGGTATTGACTGCTGTTAAATCAATAAAACTAACGTTTAATTTTCGCAAATCTTCTTCCATGAATCGAAACATTTTCGTTGCAATTCCTTGTCTTTTGTATTTGGCTCTTACGTTCCAAACGGTGGCAAAATTTTGGCATTCTTCCACAATATCTTCATGCAAAATGACATTTAAAAATCCGACTAGTTCGTTTTCATTGGTGACAGCAGAATAAAATAAATAATGTTCGTCATTTTTTAGTTTCTCGAATTTTTCGTACATTTTTGGAATATTCGTTTCTTTTCCAAAACCTGATTTGTAGAGTTCTGGCAATTGCTTTAAATCTTCGGTGGTTGTTTTTCTGATTGTAAAATCCATGTTTTCTCTCCTTTTAGGGATTAATATTTTCGGGAAGGACGGGTCAAGCCCACGCCCCTACAATATTAAAATTGTTTCAAGAAACGCACGTCATTTTCATATAATAAACGCAAATCGTCAATTCCGAATTTTGCCATGGCGATTCTTTCGACACCGAATCCGAAGGCAAATCCTGAATATTCATTTGGGTCAATTCCACAGTTTTCTAACACTTTGGGGTGTACCATTCCACAGCCTAAAAGTTCAATCCAACCTTCTTGTTTACAAACACGGCAACCTTTTCCACCACAAACGAAGCATGAAACATCTGCTTCTGCACTTGGTTCTGTAAATGGAAAATGATGTGGTCTAAAACGTACTTTCGTATTTTGACCTAAACAATTTTTCGCAAACATCTCCAAAGTCCCCTTCAAATCTGACATCGTAATATTTTTATCCACAACTAATCCTTCAATTTGATGGAAAACTGGAGAATGCGTTGCGTCCAATGTATCTGAACGATACACTGCTCCCGGGCAAATAATTTTAATGGGTGGTTTTTGATTTTCCATGACTCTTGCTTGCACAGGCGAAGTTTGTGTTCTTAAAATGACATCATCTGTGATATAAAAAGTATCTTGCAAATCTCTTGCTGGGTGGTCGGCTGGCGTATTTAATTTGTCAAAATTGTAAATGGCTGTTTCGACTTCTGGTCCGTCAGCAATGGAATATCCCATTCCTAAAAAGATTTCTTCTACTTCTTGAATGACTTGTGTGATTGGATGAATCGAACCGAAGTTCGATATTTTTTCCCGGCATGGTCACATCAATTTTTTCTTTGGCTAATTTCTGTTCCAACAATCTTTCTTTGACGTCTTGCTCACGTCTTTCCATGGCTTTTTCAATTTCTTCTCGAAGGCTATTTACTTTTTGCCCAAAAATTGGTCTTTCTTCTGCTGACATACCTCCTAAGCCTTTTAGCATAGAAGTTACTTCCCCTTTTTTGCCTAAATATTTGACTTTTAAGTCCTGCAATTCCTGCAAAGTTTTAATTTCGCCAAGTTTTTTCTTGACCATTTCGCTCATCTCTGAAATTTTGTCTACCATAGTTTCCTCCTTTATATTTAAAAAATTTTTTGTTAGTTTACCATTACTTTGCTTTTTTCTCATTCTCTTCAGTTAATGCCTTCTCCATCATTTTATCCAATTCATCTTTTACTTTTTTTCCTGTAATTTTTTCATATGCCTCTTTTATTCCATTTCTAACAGCCCACTTAACAACAAAATATAATGCAATTAAAATAATGATTGCTGTTCCACCACTAATTCCTAATTCTTCCCACATAAAAAATCCTCCTTATAACTACTATTATCATCTCAAATTTTTATGAAACCTTCTATTTTTTTAGTTTTTGAATAAAAAAAGCACCTCATCCATAGGACGAAATGCTCGTGTTACCACCTAATTTCGTTAAAATTTCTTTTAACCTCGAAAGTTATAACGTAACTTAAACGCTTATATCTACTCTAATTTCAATATAAGAACCTCAAAAGTGAAATTTCAATAAACAAATACCTAAGTAAGCTTTCAGCTAATGCTTACTTTCTCTGGGGATATTTTAGCTGTTTATTTACTTTGCTTTTTCTAGCGGTTTCTATTTTATTTGTATATATGATAGCACATTTTAGTTAAAAAGTCAAGAGTCTGAAAGTGTTTTTTTCCATTTATAGACAACTCCTTGATGAACTTATTTTAAGTTTCATCAAGGAGTTCTTTCTCAAGCTTTCAAGCATACTACGGCTCTACACGCAACCTCTTTTCTTTGATCCACATAATCTCCAGGCTCATATAATGTTGTGAATCGATCTGCAATGATTCCGCCGCCCCAGCCAAAATTGTTTCCGCGCCAGACATAGAAATTTCCAGAACGCTCATTGGTTAGTTCTCCGAAATTTCCTGCTAACCCGTTGATATTGAAAACATAGCCATTCTCCTTGCTGCCATTTGGCATTAATTTGTGCGGAGAATTGGGTGATTTCCAATAATTTCCAAGATTTGTCGAATCCCTTACAATTTCCTTATACGTCTGCGCTTTTAAGTGAATGATTGCTTCACATAACGTATCATACGCTTCGCCTGGTGGCAGGCAACTGTATACTTCTTTGGGCATTTTGTCCACTTCTTTTAAGAAATGTTCTGGGCGCATGCGCATTTCGTACATTTCTTTTATTGTACAGGGCATAAGTCCTTTGGTAAATACGACTTTTCCAGTATTATCTTTTGCTGCCATGTATCTGGATATGTAAAAGATTTTATACTTGTGAACACTTCTAAAAACAGCCTTATTTACCCAGTTATTATAGGATTTTGTTGCTAATAATTCCGTCCACCATGTTTGCCTGAAATATCTTCTACCATATTTCACATGAGTAGTGCCGTCTATCGTTCCGTTTTTGGGAAGACATTCCACAGGAACAGCAACATATTCACTTCCTGTATACTGGTTTTGAATGACATATCCCGTCTCTGGCGTGCCAAGTGAATGTTGACAACCTGGTAAGTGTATTGGTTCTTTCCAGCTATACACTTTTTTGGGGGACCATATGTATGGTACATTATTTAATGCAGTCCGGTTTTGGTTTTGGTTTCTACTTTCCATAGTTTTCCCTTTCTTTTCTATAAAACATATTTTATGTATCATTGGTATTATAGCATATTGGTTGAGGTCTGTAAAGGATTTATTCAGCTAAATTTTTATTTTTTCCATCATTCAGTAATCCAAATTCCATTTTTTTTCTCCTTTAAAAGACTCGTTGGAAACGATACTGCTGGACGACATCCGAAAATCTCACGTGTATCATCAGTAGGTAATAAACCATGCAAATAGCTTATTGTATACGTATCCCTAACTGGCCCATTTGTATCTAACCAGTAACCATAACATTTTTTATACTCACTAGTTCTCGGAAAATACAAATTATCCTTAGAACTATCCAACTTTTCATAGGAAACTCGGTCTGTCGTAGGATTTTCTTCTAATCCTAAATAATATTTATTGATGCCATTATTGGCTATATACAATTGTGGATAGCCCTTTGCATTCCAACTTTTTACCCATTCATTTAAGCTAAAGGCTCCTTTTACATTCACATTTTCATTCTCTTTTATCGTGGAGCCATTTAATAATACTTTCCAAACTTCTTCATTTAGTAAAGTATTAAAATAGCCTACTAATGTATGACGTATTGCATAGGTGTTCTTTTTTATAACATGGGATGGATTTTTGGTATTAGGCAAATAATCGGCTAAAATTGCCCAAGTGGTTCCATTTTCTTCGTAAAATATCCTCCAATCGGCTAATATTGCACTTCCATCTTCTAAGGTTGTTTCTGTTAAAAGATTAGTTCCTAAATCCAAATAATCGCCATAGTTGGATACATTAATTGAGTTTGAATCTCCTTTATCTGGATTTTGTGTTCCGCCTGTGGTTTCTGACTGTCCATTCCAATTTATCACACCATTTTCTGAAATAGTGCCTATCAATTCATTTACCTTTTTGGTATTTGCGTCTGATGGATTTCCATGCAATTTCGTACTTCCATTTGTATAATTTACACTGATTTGATAGGTTGTAACTCCATTTTCTGTTTTTGGAATATATTCAATTGTATATTCCGCATTTTCTTCTTTTATTTTTCTTCTGGCTGTAGTATCCTCTGTCGTATCTTTTCCTCTCAAATAATCTAAAGCTGCATAACTGTTGTCAATGCTATAGTTGACATATTTTGCTTCATAAAAATTTTCGACTTCCTCTGCGACTTTTAATTCTACTTTTTCTTGTATCATTGCAATTTCATTTTTATCCACTGCCTTAACTGCTTTATTTAAAATTCCATCACTTCCTGCAACAAGTGATAAACTCACCCCAGCTAAAATTAGAAGTACAATAATGGTTACCACCAATGCAACTAATGTAATACCTTGATTTTTCTGTATTTTTTTCATATGTTCTCCTTTGTCTTATTTCTACAAAATTCCTAATTTTTGACTAATTATCTTATTCTCTTCATTTTCAAATACTAATTTTTCTGTTTCATTAATTTTCTCCTCCATTTCCTTCAAATCAAATTCCTGATTCTGAAAATCAACTTTTTCAAGTTCGTTTATTTTGAATTCATCAATTCTATGCTCGATTGGCTCAAGCACAGTTTTCATAATGACATTATAAGTATTAAAGCGATTGGCAAAAAATTTCGTTATTTTTTTGATGGTGCGTGGCTTGCGAATTTGTGTGGATATGGCTTTGTTTTCTGTTTCCATAGCATCAAATATTTTTTTGACTTTTTGCTCATTTAATTCATTGATTTTTTGTGTGATTTTTCTAACTTCTCTTTCTAATGTTCCAACTGTATTTTTTACGTTTTGTTTTGGTTTATTTTTATCTTTTTGCTTTGGCTGTTTTTTCTCGTTTGGCTCTAACAATTCTTTGCTCAAAACTGCCATGAATAATTGGCTTTCGAGTTCTACTTTTTGCAAAATCGTTTCTTGAATTTTGTTATCAGAAACCACACAAAACTGTTTCAAATTGGCTTCAAATTGACTTAAAATATCCATAATTTGTTCTTTAATTTTGTCATAATTTTTGGACTTTTCGCCAAATTTCGGATTGATTCTATTAATCGCTGTTTCAATCGATTGGATTTGATGATTTAGCTTTGTCTGAATGGTTTCGTTCGATATTTTTTGCGCATAAACACAATTTAAAATAGCAGTCAAAGTAATCTCATTTTTCACATTTTCATACCTATTTTTTTGTACAATGGAAGTATCTTTATCGTTTGTTTTTATTCTCATTTTTCCTCCTAAAAAGGTTTGTTTATCGTTTGTTTTCCTTCGTTTATATTTTTGATTTTATTTGTTTCGGCTGTATTAATGATTTGCTTTATTTCGCTTGCATTCATATAATCTAAATTATAAATTTCGTTTTCATATACAATCGTTCCTAACTTCATATTTTCTCCTTTTTTTCTACACTAATATTCAATTGGTTTAGCACTTTTTCCATTCGTTTTGATTCGATAAATCTGATACGTTTGCGAAGAATTTTGGGCTTTATCCAAATAGTAAATTTGGTCATTTACGATATTGATTTTTGTATTCGAAACATTCAAATTCACAAGGTCATCACATTGATTACTTTTTCCAATTTTCATGCGTGCAATTTTGGAATTTTCTCGGTCAAAATAATACACATATTTTCCACTAATATTGTATGTTTCGTTATGAATTAACGTAGAAACTAATTCATTTTTTTTGCCATCATTTTTCAAACGAAATAAGGCATTTTCGTTTGGATGATAGTAATAGATCCATTTGCCAATGACTTGAATTTTTCGCGCAGAAACTTCCTCACTTAAAACTCTATTATTTTCGCCCGAACTATCCACTTTGCAAATTTGATTAGACTGATTCACAAAATAAATTTTATTTTGTTTGACCCAAAAATCTTGCACATTTTCTGCCAAAATAATTTGCTCGTTTTCGCCATTCAAATCGATTTTAGCGATGCCTTTTCCTGTTTCATTTGTGGCATAAAAGATAAATTTTTTATCTACGAAAATTTTGCTAATGAATGTATAAATTGTGGCAATATTGGTCAAATTTTTGCCGTCTAAATCGACACTTTTTATAACCACATTGTTAAAATCTGCAACTGTAATATAGTAAATTTTATTTCCCACAATATTTAAGGAATACGCAGTTTCTTCGGTTAGTCTTGTTTCTTTTCCATTTTTTACAGAAAAAATTCCTTTTTCGTATTTATTATAATAAATTGTGCCTTTTGCTTCGCAGGCAAGTCCCATATTGGCAATATTGCCATTTTCGTTATTTTTTAACAATTGGCTAATTCCTAAAATAACGATTATTACTACAATTAATAAAACAATTAATCTTACTTTTTTTCTCATATATTTATTTCCTTTTATTTAAGAATCTGACAAATTAAAATCAGAATCTAATTTAAAACTATACCCGTTTACCGTTATAATCGCCAAATTTGAACTAACAGAAATGCTAACTTCACAATCTGGTATCTGTAAATCTTCTAAATCTTCGATTTTTAAGCTTTTTCCTTCGTTTTGGTAGTCACGCATTTTGTCTGCAATGGTTTTGATTAAGGCTTGTTTGGCATGCTCTTTGGCTTGTATTTGTTCTTCTGTTAGTGAATTTTGCTCTTCTGGTTGAACAATCAAATTGGAATTATCCACCTGAAGAATATTGAGATTTCTATTTTTCTCTCTTAAAACTTCTGTGAATTTCTCTTGGATTGCCTTTGCTGTAGCACGCAATTCTTCACTCGATAGCATATCTAAAAACAAGCAATTTTCATCACTTAAATCTTCGATTTCTGGATTCACGTCAAAGTTTAAAGTGTTTTCCAAATTGGCTTTTAATTCGCCATCTGCATTCAAATATTGGATATCGATATGGGTCGTGTATTTTTTCGCATTTACACTTCCTTTGGTTTGAATATCGATATTGGTTTTGTGTGTAATTTTATTTTTTGAAATTTGGTTCATGTTTAATTTGGTGGTCATTACAGTATCTGTTTTTTTGCGATAAATACTAATCGTGTTTCCACTACTATTGTTTTGCTCGCCTTGTAGAGATGCAATATTCAAATATTTTTCTTGCTCGCCTTTGGAAACGATTTCAACATCAAAACTTTCCATCGTTTCTGGAACAGAAAACTTGATTTTGACAAGCTTTCCTTCACTCACATATAACGTCACTTTGAGACTATGATTTTGTTCGATTCGGTCATCTAGCATTTGCTCAATGGCTTCGATTAGTTCTTCTTGCGTACAGTTGGCTTTTGCTCCTGTGAAAAGATAAGTTTTCCAGTCTATTTTTTCAATCCAATACGTCATGTTTTTTAGCGTTTCTTCGTAATTTTCTCCAATAATAAAATTATCTTCTGCAAATTCGGAATCTTCGTTGACTCCAATAAAACCTTGTGTCCTAAAATTATCCTCTTCTTCAATGGTTGGTGCTGGATTTTCGGGCTGTGGTTGCTCGTTTTCTTGTGGCGTTTCGACTGGTTCATTGGCTGGCTGTTGCGTAATTTCTTGTGGTGGTTCTTCTTCCGATGCATTATTATTTTCTACGGTATTCGTTGGATTGACTGTATTTTCGATCGATGTTTGATTATTGATTTCGTTTGTTACTTCGTTCGTTATTTGATTCGTAACTTGATTGACAGTTTCATTGGTTACGGTATTGGTAATGGTATTGTCTTGTGTTATGGTGTTGTTCGAAGGAACAGCCGTATTGGTCGTTTCGTTGGTTGTATTTTCTCCCCAAATTTCGAGCGATGTTTCAAAATTGTTTTCTTCGCCAGAGATTTCTACTGTGTTGTCATTATCGGTATATTCCAAAATTCCATTTTCTACGTTTTGAACTTCACTTGCCACCAATTCAGCAAGCATATTCGTATCATTTTCAATGGTTTTTGAAATATTTTGTAGAATATTTACAACTTGATGATTGGCAAAGGAAATCGTATATTCGGTAGTTGTAATCTGTTCCGAATTCATCGTTACTACTACATTTTCTTTTTTGGAAATATTTTGTGGCAATATTTCTGGCTCCAACAAACTTGCATAAGTTTTCAGATTTTTCAAATTTGAAAACTTAATTGGTTCTCTTTTGAATAGAAAATTGTTTACAATCTCAAAATCGGACAAATCAACATTTTCTTGATAAATTTCATTTACCGTTTTTCGAAAATTGGCTTGATTTACCCCTACATAACGGTTGACAATTTCATCTGATTTGACTGCCACTTGCGTTTGGTTTGTTAAAAAATCAAATGTCAAAAAATCATTTCCTGCGTACTTGGTTTGTAATTTGTTGTAAGTTTTGTTATTTTCGTTATCTTTCGTGAGATAATGCGTTAATTGGAAATTGGATAAATCAAGGTCGGAAAACATATTGTTTTGCATGGTGGTTGCCATTTTGATTTCAGAATTAGTTTCAAAATTGTTGTTTTCCATTTTTTCGTCTATTGTTTCATATAATTCATTTTTCTCTAAAAAAAACGATAAATCATGATTTCCTATCACTTCCAAGATTTCTTTTTTGAGCATTTGTCCCGCAACATTTTTCGTGAAATAACTATATGTGACATATGTAGCAGTTAAAATAATCAGCAAAAATACGATTAAAATAACGACTATTTTTTTCTTCTTTTTTTCCTGCTCCATGAAATATTTTCTCCTTTTTTCGGATTCGCCAGTTTTTATTTTTATTATATCTAATTTTCAAAAAAATGACAATATTTTCACGCAAAATTTCTTTAATTTTTAAACCCCAACCCATAAACTTCTCTAGCATCTGTGATGATGATAAAACAGTTTTGGTCAATTTTTTTGGCCACTTCGCGGATTTTCAAAACGTGTCTTCTCTTAGAAGCGCACATAATAATGGTTTTTTCTTTATTGGAATATAAACCTTTTCCATAAATTCCCGTCGCACCACGTTTGATATCTTGGTTGATGACTTCTGCAATTTCCTGATATTTGTCGGAAATAATATAAATCATTTTACTAAAATTAATGCCTTCAAAAATAATATCGAGCATTTTATCAATGATAAAAATCGCAATGGCTGAATACAAACCGATTTCAATTTCACGCAAAAACACAATGTTTAGCGCCACGACCACAATATCCAAAATCTGCAATACATGACCCACGCTTACTTCATTGTGATACGATTTGATAATATTGGCAATCAAATCCGTTCCACCAGTCGAACTTCTTCCTTTGAAAACTAGCGCCAAACCTAAACCAATAATCATTCCGCCATATACGCTGGCTAATATTTTATCATTTGTAAATGGTTCAATTGTTTCAAAATAGTTGATGGCTTGTGAAAAAACGAAGGTGGAAACCAAGGTTTTGACAAAAAAATTTTTTCCTTCTCGAATATATGCCAAAATAAAAACGGGAATGTTGATAATAATAATTGTGGTTCCCATTGGCACATGAAATAAATAATAAATAACAGTGGCAATTCCTGCAAATCCGCCACTGGATAATTGATTGGGTAATAAAAAGGTGCTAGTTCCAAAAGCGGCTAGAATGCTACCTAAAATTGATAATATATATTCTTTTGTTGTTTGTTTGATTTTTTCCATCGCAAATTCCTTTGATTAAATTAAATTTTAAGGGCACGGTGCCCCGTGCCCCTACGGTATTATTATGGATGGATTGGTAAATTTTTATTCTATCTTTTCTTGACATATGTTTCATCATCATCGGCAAACTCTTTGTAGGTTTTGGTGATTTTTATGTCCATTTTTTTCAAACTAAATTTCGGATTTTGTTTAACTTGTACATCCAAATTATAAATTTCTTTGATTTTTTCGATATTTTCTCTTTTGTACCCGACTACATCATTTACAATTTGTGGATTAACCGTGATTTCGATTTCTTTGGCTTTTGTGTTAATTTTCTTGATTTTTTCATTCAATAAATCATAATAATAGGATGCATCCACTAGTTGTCTTAAATTTTCGTGATAGGGACCCGCAATCACTTGACTATTCTGGTTTTCTGGGCGAACAATCGTATCGGTACTTTGAAGTCCCACACGGATAACTTTGATTCTTTTCTTTTCAAAAAAATACGTCAATTCTTTGCAAATTTCAATGGTTTGTTCCAAAGAGAGTGGCTCAAATTCGCCTTTTTCGTATTCGCGCTCCAATTCAGTATCTCGAATGACTAAAACAGGATAAATGCGAATCATTTTGGGTTTTAATTTTGCTAAATCGCGCGCTGTGTTTAGTTCGTCCAAACGCGTACTTTCTGGAAGTCCGACCATCATTTGATGACCCAATCGAAAACCATGAAAACGGATCAAACGCGACGCTTTTTTGACGTCTTGATAGGTATGATTTCTTTTGCATTTTGCCAAAATGTAATCATTGGTAGATTGCACGCCTAATTCGATGGTTTTGACTTTGTATTTTTTGAGTCTTTTTAAAGTTTGTCTGTCGATATAATCTGGTCTGGTGGAAATTCGAATTCCGTCAATTTGCTTGGATTTGACATATTCGTAGGCTACTTTAAGCAATTTTTCCTGCAATTCGACATCGATTCCAGTAAAGCTTCCGCCAAAAAAAGCGACTTCTTTGTAGACTTTTTTGTCTTTGAAAAGGTCTAAATAATACTCGATTGTTTGTTTTACATCTTCTTGGGTAACATTTTTCATTTGTCCACTAATGTTTCTTTGGTTGCAAAACGTACATTCATTTGGGCAACCTAAATGTGGCACAAATATGGGGATGATATATTGTTTTTTCATGATTTTCTCCATTTCTATTTTCGTTTTTCGAGCGCAATTCTTGCGGCTTCCATTTCTGCTTTTTTCTTACTTTTTCCAACACCTTGCGATAATTTTTTTCCATCACATTCCACTTCTACCGTGAAAACTTTTGCATGGTCTGGACCTTCTTCTTTGATTAAATGATATTGGATGCAGACTTCGCCATGTTTTTGAAGTTCTTCTTGCAAAACGGTTTTGTAATCTTTCATTCCGACATTTTGACTAGCAAACTCAACGGCTTCTTTGATATTTTCCAAAATAAATTTTTCCGCAGGTTCCAAACCGCCATCTAAATACATAGCTGCAATGACGGCTTCTACACTATCGGCAATCAAGGCTTTTTTGATGGAATGCGACATTTTTTCGCTTCTGCCAAGATATAAGAAATCACTAAAATTATGGTTTTCTGCGATTTTGTAAAGGTTGTCTTCGCATACGGCATATGCCCTAACTTTAGTCATTTCTCCTTCGGATAAATTTTTAAAATGTTCATATAAATATTTGCTACTGACAAATTCTAAAATACTGTCTCCTAGATATTCTAGTCTTTCGTTACTTTCCACCTTATTTTCGTAGGCATACGACGTATGGGTCAGTGCAGTTTTTAGTAATTCTTGATTGGTGAATGTGTAGCCAATGTTTTTTTGTAAATTTTCTAGCATATTTGACCTCCTAATTTTTATAGTTTTATTGTACACATTTTTTGTGAAAAAAACAAGATAAAATGCAAAAAAACTTGTTTTTTGATGATTTCTTTTGACCTAAAAAATTGGATTTCGTCTGTAATGTATTTTTTAGCCCTTTTAAGGGATTTTGTGGGTTTCTTGATGTTTATGTCTACTTTTGTTTTTTAAGTGCCTTTTGGGGCATTTTAGCGTGTCATTTTAAAAAGTCAATTTCCTGATGTTGTCTATTTTTAGCTTTCTAAAGGCATAAAAAACCACTTTTTAGCGTGTTTTAGAGATTTTTAATGATTTTTCTCTAAATTTCTAAAAAAGTGGCTTAAATCGAATTTTTGAGATAAACTTGAAATCGATTTTATAAGATATTTTTATAAAATTGGGGATTGATTTTATCACCCAAAAATTTCTCCAATTTCTGTGGATTTTTGATTAATTCTTCTTTTTGGGCTTTGGTTAAACTTTTTTTGATATGATATTCTAATTTGGACGCTAGCACTCGCGTTTCTGATTCCCATGCCATTTCGAGTTTTTGGGGTTTGTGGCGTAGGGTGTATTTGGCACATTTTTCGCCTCCGGGAAAAATGTTCTTCCATGCGACGGGTTAAGTCGGTGGTGATGCCGGTGTAGAGTGTTTGGTCGGTGCAGCGGAGGATGTAGGTTTGGTACATGGATTACCTCTCTTTATTTTAATTTAAGAATAGTTTTCAATTTTTGTTTGTAAAAGTCAAATTCTGGCATTTTCATTGCAAATAGAAAATATAAAGTATTTGGTACCAATAAACACAAAATTCCGTTTAAAATCAGTTGTAACCATACATTCGGTATTATTATAAAATTGGAAAGATAGGCCGTAAATAAGCATATAATTAAAGTTACAAGTCCGTGTTTGATATGTAATTTAAAATATTCTAAATACGTTCCTCCCAAAACTAGTTTATATACATATTTGGGATAGCTATATAAAAGTAATACCATCGTACTGGCTATTGTTCCAACAAATACACCACCAAGTCCCAATATTTGTACCAAAATAAGTGACATTGCAATATTGATAATTGATTCTATTAGCGGTACAAATCTATCTTCATAGAAGATTCCTGCTGCTTCTTTGAATGTATTGCTAGTATTTCTCATTCCTTGAACATATAAATTGATAACTAATATGATTAATACAAATTTTGAAAGTAAATATTCTTCACCAATCCAAATTTTGATAAATGGTTCTATCATGCAATAAATTGATATTGAACAGAAGCAAAATAGCCATGAATTTAGTAGTAACATTGACTGGTAGATTGAGCGTACTTTGGATTTGTCTTTTTCGATTAAAAGATTACCAACACTGGCTGTAAGGGAATTAATAACTGTACTAAATAACGTTTTAGCACTATTAATTATCATATAGTAGTTATTATACATTCCGACTGCTATAACTCCTAAACCTTTTGTCATGGAAATAATAATATTATCAGTTCCTAAAACAATGAAACCACCAATTTTGTGAAATAACAAGCCTTTTACTTTTGTCATGACATCTTTCTTTATTTTTTTATCTACATCCAAAACAGCCGTTAAATCTTTTATGTATGGGTATTTCTTATTAACACTCAAATTAATTATTAAATTTTCTAAAATTGTACATATAATTTGAGCTATTAAAAACAATATAAAATTTTTAGTTATTAGAAGAATTAACATTTGACTAATATTTTTTAAAATAACGACAGCACTTTTTATCATACTTATAACATAATTTTTTTGACTTGCATATAGCATTGAACGTTTATAAGTAAGTAAATAGGAAACAATGGCGTTCAATAGATACATTAAAAATAATGCTCGTAAATTATCAGTAACCGTTGTTTCTCCTACGATTCGTGGTATAAAAGGTAACAAGATTATACCAATTATTAAAATAACTAATGCAATCATATGATAAATATTCTTATAATATTTTACTAATTTTTTTATTTCTTCTTGATTTTCTTCTGCTACTGGTTTATATAAATTATAAATAATAGCAGAACCAAAACCGAAGTTCTGCTATTGTTAACATAGATAAAATATTTGAAAATAGTCCTTGAATTCCATTATATTCCGCTCCTAATGCACGAATAAATATTGCTTGGGTTATAAAGCCAAAAGCTATGTTTATAATATATAAAATTATTGAAGAAATACTATTTTTAATTGAGTTATTGGTTCTAGTATCTTTCATTGTTAATCCCTCTCTTAATATTTTACTTTATTTTATTATATACTCCTCGCAAGAAATTATAAATTCCATACATTCTATATCTAAGTAAAATTTCTATTTTTTCTTTCGGTTTTATAATGTTGGATTTCATTAACTTTTTATATAATAAATCATTTTCTTCTTCTAATTTTTTATCTTTTAATTGTCTAGTTATATCGTTTTTCCATCTAAAAAAGTCAAATTCATATTTTGTCATAGTTTCTTTGCTGTATTCTTTCACTATCAAAATAATATTCTTATAAGCTTCTAATACAGAAACCTTTTTATGATTCACCTTTCCAGTAATCGCACTGTTTTCTCTTATCAGATAATTATATAAACATTGATTATCAAAATAAAAATTTTTGCATTTAGTGGCAACTTCTGCAATAAATAACAAATCTTCACATACATATATTGGTTCTCTCATTCTCATTTCTTTTATGATTTCGGATTTAAATAATTTATTCCATAAAAAACCCTTATAATAATTTAATCTTAATAATTCAAAAAATTCTTTTTTATTATCAATTAAAATTCCATCTTCTAAATCATGTTTATGGAAAGTTTTTTTATGATTTCGAATAATAGAATAATTGCACATACTAATATCGACATCAAATTGAAGTAAATTTTGATATAACGTTTCATACATATTTTCTTCAATCCAATCATCACTATCAATAAATCCTATATACTTACCATTTGCAAGTTCGATTCCTCTGTTTCTAGCAGAAGAAACTCCAGCATTTTCTTTATGAATAACAATAATCCTGTCATCTTTTTTAGCATATTCCTCACAAATTTTTCCACTATTATCAGTTGAACCATCGTCAATTAATATAATTTCTAACTTTTTATAGGTTTGATTTATAATAGAATCTAAACATTTTCTTAGATATTTTTCTACGTTGTATACTGGTATGATAATAGATATTAAATAATCTTGCTCCATTCTATTTCTTACTCCTCATATTTTATCATTCATTTCATTATTTTACATAATCTATATGCACTCCACAAATTATATGAAACGAAGTACATAACCACAATAAATAATTATTTGTTTCAAATGCATTTGAGAGATACTTGTTACAGTCATAAAATTCGCCATCTTTTTTATATCTTTTAGACATTTCACAACCTTTTAAAAATAACTCATGTTTCATTTTTCTAGATAATGACTTTGTTCTCAACCATAAATTAGGACCTAATTCATATAATAATTGATTATAAAAAACACTATTGCAGGTAAGCTTAAATTCATCATTAATTCTTAGAAGTTCTTGTAATAAAATATAAAATTCTAAAGATTTTAAAGAACTCTTTTTCCATAAGTTTTTAGAAGCATTATTTTTATGAATTGCATAAAAATATAAATTCTCATCAATGTGTTCATATCTTTGAGATTTTCTCATCAGAATGAATCTCATCATAATATCTTCATACCAATATCCTTCTGGAAATCTAATTTTATCAAAAAGTTCTTTTTTTATTACTCCTCCCCAAACATATCCTTTAAATTCCATTATATTTAAGCCAAAATTTCCAACAATCGATGCCTCCTTATGTCTAATAATTCCTAATATAACATCATCTATAACACTATAATTAATGTGATTGCATTTTACAATATCTGCATTTGTACTATAAGCTCTATCTAACAACTTCTCTATATAGTCCTCTGTAACCCAATCATCATTATCAATAAATCCTAAATATTTGCCAGACGAAGCTCTTATTCCGTTATTTCTAGCAACTGATATTCCTCCATTTTCTTGATTTAGAACATATACAAAATCATATTTATTTTCAAAATTCTTTATAATCTTTAACGAATTATCTGTTGAACCATCATTGATTAAAATAATCTGATAGTTATATTTCGTTTTTTGATTAACTAGAGAATTAATACATTTTTCTAGATAGTTTTGTGAATTATAAACTGGTATAATAATGCTTAAATCATATACTTTTTCTGAAATTGGCTTATCATTAAAAGTATTTTCTGTGTACAATAACTTTCTTGGATATGAATCAATAACTTTCATAGTACTAATATCACTTTTTACATGCAAAATCTTAAATCGATTTAAGACTTTCATTATTATTCCAGATATAAAATATAATATTTTAAATATATTCTTTTTCATAAATTTAATTTTGTCTCCTAATCATTATTATTTTTTGTATAAAAATCTTGCAAAACTTTACTAGTATCTATAATATCATATCCTGCCTGTTTTATCATATCTTCATTTTTTACTCTTTCAATGTTTGTCTCAATCAAAACATCAGCCCATTCTTTAGGTAAAAGATTTAATGACAAAAACTGCGTTGTCTTAGATACATCAACTTCATTTGGCACAACATCTTTCGAAGTAAAACATTTCAAGCCAGAAGCCTGTGCCTCAATCAAAACCAATCCAAGTCCCTCTGTTTTCGAAGGCAATACAAATAAATCCATTGTACACATATAATCATTTACATTTTCTCTAAATCCTGCAAAAATGACATTTTCTTCAATTCCCAATCTTTTTACTTTTTCTTTTATTTCATTTTCTTTAATCCCAGTACCTATCAAAAGTAATTTACTATTAGGATGTATTTCGTAAAATTCATAAAATACATCCACTAAAAAGTCATGATTTTTTAATTCTACAAATCTGCCAACATGTCCTATTACAATAGTATTCTTATCAATTTTCAAATCATTTCTAATTCGCTCTCTAACCTCAACATTAAATTTATACTTTTCCAGATCAACTGCATTATGTACTATCATAAATCTGTTTGAATTAACAATTTTTTTTCCAAAAAGCCATACTCCCGCTTCTTTACTACAAGCAAAATAATTAGTTGCATACTTTTTCAATGGATATTTAAAACAATCTCCTACTACTTTTTTTATTTTACTATTGGTCTGAAAATCAATACAATGCGAATGCGCAATTCTAATTTCTATTCCATACTTTTTTGCATACTTCAAAACCATAAAATTTTTACTCGAAGAATGCATATGTACCACCTTATAATCATGATGTTCCCTAAAGAAATCATCTAACGCCTTACAATATTTTACAAAATCCCAAGGTTTCCTAATCCAGATTCCTTCTAATTTATAAACTGTACTTCCTAACATTCTAAGTTCTTCTTCTAATTCATAAACTTTTCCATCATCTAACAGTAAAAAATCAATCTGTAAATTCGTTTTATCCATATGCCTCAAATTTTCAATCACAAATGTCTGTATTCCGCCTCTTAACATTCTATCTACAAAATACAATACTTTTACTTTGCCTTCCATCCTAATCTCTCTTTCTAAATTTTTTACCTAAATTCAAAATCTTTTTATAAATTCCAGTTCTCACCAAAGTCGTTCTCGCACATCTTTCTATTCTCACTTTTATCGTATTTGGAAAATATTTTTCAAACAACTCCTTACTTTCTAATTGATTTGCATCTTTAAAAAATTCCTCTCTTCTTGCATTTTCTTTTACTGGCTGAAAAATCGCTAAAAATCCATCCGTTGCCTCCTTTACGCCGATTTCAAGAACTTTATTATGGATTGCTAATTCCTTCATCACTTTTTGACCTTTTTCAGAATTTGCAAGAATTCGACTTGTTCCTTTATCGTCATCCAATCTACTATCATATTTTTCAACATTAAAGCAATCCCAAATCGTAATATCTGACTCTCGCTCCAATTTCTTAAATTTGCAATCATAACACGCAGGTCTATCACAAATATTCGAGAAAAACGCTCTCAAATATGGATCACTTTCCACACCTCTATGATAAGTCACTTTATCTTCCTGATTAAAAATAACAAAATTCGAATATTTATAACCATAAAACTTATCTCGAAATCGAATATTTTTGATATCAGAATTTTCTTTTTTCTTTAATTCTAAATACTTTTCCCAAATTAATGGTGAAGGCACGGCTCTACATACAACATCTACCAAAATTAAATTTTCATAATCTTTTCTCAAAAAATTCTTCAAACCTTCAATATGACAACTTGTCCCACTAAAACACACCATTCTGCCATTTTCCAAGTATTGTTTTACTTCCTCAAAAGCATTTCCAACTTCACTTTGTACATACTTGCTATTTCTAAATTTAACTAAGTCTTCTATTGTCTCGGCTTTACCATGCACTACTTTGAAATTCTCATCAAATTGCACACCAAAAACAACACCATTTTTTTGTATCACATATTCTGCAATTGCTGTAAACGCTCCTCCAGATGTACTTTCTCTACGAACTTCATCGTCACTATTTTGAAAAACATAAGCTTGCTGCTTTTTTTCTATTTTTTTTGTATTCTTCACAGGGCATACTTTTTCGCATAAGCCACAATTCACACACTTCTCTTTATCTATTTCAGGATATAAAAAACCTTCTTCATCACGCCTCATTTTAATACATTTTTGCGGACATATACTTTTACATGCTGTGCAGCCTGTACATTCTGATTTTTCTTTAATATTAATCATTTTTTAATCCCCTTTTATAACTAACTATACTATTTGCAATTTTATATAATATAATTCCTGTTACCCAACTCAATAAAACACTAATCCCCGAATTTATCATCCCATTTTGTGTCATTCCCATTGTCCTAACTGGTCCAACCATGAACATATAATGCGTTATATACACATAATAAGAAATTGCATCAAAATGATTTAGCATCGCATTATTTTTAATTTCAACATTTTTGAATACTTCATCCAAAAGCCAATACATACTATAAGTTAATAATATCTGCGTAAAACATACAACAATTGTATTATACAAAACAGTTCCATCCCAAAATTTCCTTGCTATTATTCTTATGGCAAACAATACAATTATTGAAAATATCAATAATATTTTAGACTTTTCCTTATCATTCCTTCTATTCCTATATCCATAAGCACTCACATAAAGCAAAATGTACATAAATATTCTTCCTATTTCCTCTCTTACATAAGATAACAAAATAGCCAAAACTGCAATCACAAATAAAATTACTCTATAATTCGATAACAATTTTTCTTTATTTTTATACAAAAGCGGTGTAATCATATAACAAATCATTATTACCGTCAAGAACCATAAATGCTGTGCTCCTAACACTCCACCAAATACAAACTGTAAATCAAATAAGTAAACAAAAACATATTTTACCTCAAAATTATGCTGTACAAAAATCTCTAAGCCAAACAGGAATATCATAAAAATATATACTGGTATCATAATTCTCAAAAATCTACTTACTAACCACTTTCTAGAATTTTCTATTTGCTTTGCTCCATATAAATATCCTGAAATAAATATAAAAATGAATACACCTACATTAAAAAATTAAGCTGTCATTTGAATATAACGATTTTCAAGCTCTTGTACCAAATGACACATCACAATCATGAACATCGCCACAATTCTAGTTATTTGTACCACACAATCTTTTTTCATTATTTCTCCAAAGCCTCTTTCAAAAACCTCTTCGACTCTTCCCTAAACTTCTCCAACTTCTCATCTACACCAACATAATCAATTTCTTTTCCTAGCCAATCCTTCACATCTTCCGTCCCTTCCAGTAATCTATCTTTTAAATCCACAATCTTCAAAAGCGAATCCAACCTCGAATTCGTCGACACTTTCGACTGATTCGGATAACGTCTAAACACAAAAAACTTCTTATGATGAATCAGTGAAAATACCGTTCCATGAAACGAATCCGTACACACAAATTCTGCATTTCGTACAAGATTCAAAAACTCACTTGGTCCCACATCAAAAGGCGCCTCGTCCGCAAACTGATCACTATATTTCACATATTCATCCAAATGATTTAGTGACACAATCTTGTACCCCGTCTTTTCCTTAATTCTCTCTGCAAATTTGCGATATTCTACCGTTTTTCCCAAAAAATAACAAAATATATACTTGTCCTGAATCAATCGTTCCTCTTTTTGAATCGACCTCCATTCTTCTTTGTTAAAAAGCAAAGTCGGATCACAAACCAAGCTCGCCTCTCTTCCAGTCAAATCTTTTACCAACTTCACCCCACTGTCTTCTCGAACCGATAAATTCTCAATTCGATTCAGAAAAGTCACATATTGTTGTTTATATTTTTCTGGAATTTGAGAAACTCCAAAACTCGTTGCAAACGAAATTTTATTCACATTTTCTGGCACAAAATTAAGGGTATAATAATCAGCCACAATATTCACCGGAAGCCACAATTGGTCACTTCCCACCAAAATATCAGTATAATTTCCTTCCTCACAAATATCTGACATTTTTTCATATGCCTTCGACAAATGGAAATTCTTTTCAAACCCTTCAAATTTCTTATCTCGAATACTAATATTGTTTCTTAAACTTCCATTTGCAAATTTGCAATATAACTTCATTTTCACCATGCCAAGTTTCGCCTTGATAAACGAAAAATTCACAATCTGGCTTTGATAATATTTCTTTTTGCCCTTTGCAATTTGTTTATCCAAAACCTCTAAATTAATCGTCTCATTTGGTATATTCCAATCATCCAAAATTTTCTGTGTCGCATACGCCTGCAACATACTTCCATAATTATGTTTAAAATAACACGATACAATTCCCACTTTTTTATTCATTTTTCAATCTCCTTCACTCATTTTTTCCAGTTTTCTCAGTTCTAAATCCGTTCTAGACTGTTTAAATTTGTACATATCTGCCAATACAAACAACACTGGTGCAATAGCCGCTTCATGACGAACCCATGAACCAAAATCTGGCTCAAACGTCGCCGAACCACATAAAAATCCCAAATACACATACAAAGCCACATTCTTTGACTTATGATTTTTCTTAATATTTTTCAGCGCCATCACCGCATAAAAAGTAATCATCACCTGATACGCCACATATGGCCAATACTTCGGACCAAACGTGATTAATTCAAATGGCACCATCATACGAATTAGCATAATCAAATAATCCAATGTAAACAATACCAAATTCGAATCATCATTTGTAATCCAGTTACTAATATCTGTTCTTGCTTCTGTTTCTCTGGTTCTAACTCTAATAAGCTCACTATATTCTTCTGGCATTGCTGTTTTAGCAACTGTAAGTAGTAAAAAGTATCCCACTCCTAATGCCGTGATAACAACTACCACATCAAATAACTTTAACCTATCTTTCATTAATATAAAAGTCTTACAAATCCATGAGGCCCCCAACATAAATAATGCAATTAAAATATAATACGTTCTAAAAGTTACAGAAGCCCAATATAAAATTCCAAAACACAATATGTACTTAAAACTATCTTTTAATGCCTTACTTGTAATTACAACATACATCAAAACAAAATATAACATCTGAATAGGTTCTTTTGCCAGATTAAAATTAAATATGTTCAAAACCAATATAGTAAGTATTAAAAAAATAGCTTGTATCATATTTAATTTTTTTCTAAGTGAAAATATAATTATCATCAAAATGATATTCCACAAAACTGTAATATAAATTTCAAATCCCTCATAGGTTGTTAATTCAAAAAAGTTAAGTTTCTCAAATATCTTAACAGTTCTTTCAGAGGCCCCTATTTCTTCTTCTGTCTGATTTTCTTCTATCATAAGTGTCGTATCATGTTTTATCATTTCTAACATTCCATGTCCAGCACCTTCATCCACTAACACTGATTTCATTATCGTATACCTTACAGCCTTCGCCCCAGCTATCAAAAACACCATTGCTACAATAATAACTGTGGTTCTCACAAAAAAATCTTGCTTAAATTTCATCTGTACCTTTCTCCTAACTTTTACAAGTATAGCGGACTCTTCTGTAATTGCAAGCCCGCTATATTCTCTTTTACTTTACTCTTTTGTTATAATACGTATTATAATACTTCTTATTCGCATCTGGAATTTTATTAATAACCGTTCCAATAACCTCTCCACCAATTTCTTGAATGTTATTTTTAATTTTATTTAACTCACTAATCTCCGTATTTCCATGTTTTAAAACAATCATATTGGTATCCACCATTCGAGAGATGATAAATCCATCTGCCACAACAGAAACTGGTGGTGTATCAATAATAATCATATCATATTCTTCTTTTAATTCTTCCAATGCATCTTCTAGCTTCGTCGTTGACAATAACTCAGAAGACTCCATACGTTCACTACCCGAAGAAATCACATACAAATTCTCAACACTCGTTTCATTAATAAACTCAAAAATACTTGGTTCTTCTTCCTCTGACTTTTTAGCAACTCCTTTCTTTCTGCTAACTGGCTCTACTGCTTTTTCCTCTGCCTTTTTGGTCGTTTTTCTTGTACTGGTTTTTTTCGTTTCTTCTATAACATCTTCTTTTTGCGTTGACTTTCTTCTTGTTTTTTTCTTTGGTTCCACCTCAACCTCTAATTCCTCTGATTCTGTTTCCATTTTTAAGGCTTGTGTTTTCACTTTCCCTTTTCTACCTTTTTTCGTAACAACCAAATCTGTAATGCCCGTAGTTGACCTTAAAAATTCAGATAAACCAGGCATTTTTCTTACTTTAAATAATTTGTGCTGTCTTCCTCTTCTCATATCCGCATCAATAATCAATGTCTTTTTTCCACTATTGGCAAAAGCAATCGCAAGATTAGCCGATAACCAACTTTTTCCTTCCCCAGGCAAACTACTAGTAATCGCAACCGTTTGAAGTGTGCCTTTATCATACATATATTGCAAATTCGTTCTCAAAATTTTAATACTTTCTGCATAAGGCGATTTCGAATCTTTTAATGTAATCAAATCCCCACTTCCACTATACCTTGGAATAGAAGCCAAAGTAGTAAGCTTAGTATATCGTTTAATTTGCTCTGAATTGGTTACTGTATTATTAAAAATAAACATAATAATAACAATACCTGCTGCTACAACAAAACCAATTCCTGCAAAAATTTTAATATTTTTTGTCATATCCATATTAATAGCACCTTCTGGAATTTGAGCCTGATCTACTGTATGGATACTGTCAATTGCATAAAACTTCTGAACTTCCTCTGAAAATACTTTAATAAATTCATTTGCAATTTCCGCTGCCTTAACTCGATCCGTACTTCTTGCACTCACTTGATAATACACTTTTGTAACTGGCGTCAATTCAATCGCATTTCTTAATTGCGCAGTTGACATATTCAATCCCAAATTTTGAATAACTTGATTCACAATCAAATCACTTTTTATCAAATTAGCATACGTTTCTGCCAAACTCGATGGCATGGATAACTCAGTTGAAGTTACCATTTTTTCGTCTTCTTCACTTTTCGCACAAATTAATTTTCCAGACGCTTGATAAACTGGAGTCGTAAAATATTTAATTTTAACGCCCCCTAATACTCCAAATAATACCATAATGACAATAATTAATACTTTTCTGTCCCAAAATAATTTTAAAAATTGTTTTAACTCTAACTCTTTAATGATAATCCACTCCTTCACAATAAATTTTTCGATATTCTTTTTCTACGTCATCCATCGAATGACTTGCTAAAACTGTTTCCCTTGCTTTATCCTTTATTTTTAAGTAATCCACTTCTGCATTTTTTATTTTTTCAATCAAATGGTAATAATCGTCTTCTTTTTCACAAATAAACCCATTTCCCCCCTGCTGAATTACATCTCGATTCCCCATGACATCACTAACAAGGCAAATTTTTTGCAAATACATCGCCTCCAACAATGTCATCGGCAATCCTTCCCACAGAGAAGGTAAAATAAATATGTCATTTTGGTATAATTCTTTCATGGTATCTTCTCTTGATTGCCAGCCCGTTATTTGAATATTCGGTGCTTGCAATTGGTGCTTTAGTTCTCCATCTCCAATCCATGTAAACGACAAATGTGGAAACTTTTCCGCTATTTTGTTAAATAATTGTGGGTTCTTTTGCGCCCCAATTCGACCGACTGTGCATATTTTCAAATTTCGAATATCCACTAACTTTTCTGGTTCTTTGAAAATCAATTTCTCAATTTCTTCGAAATCAATTCCATTACTAATACACACACTTTTTTTCGTTACTTTTTTTGATGCTTCGTATTCTCCTTTGGAGCACGCAATTGTTAAACAATTTTGTTTTCCTAATAACTTTTCCACCATCTTATAAAAAAGAATTTTAAGGTTCGATTCATCTTTTTTACTAAACGCATAACTATGCGGTGTATAGAAAAGTTTGGCTTGCTTTGGCGAAATTGCTAATCTTCCAATCGCTCCAGCTTTGGAAGAATGCATATGTACAATGTCTGGTTTCTCATTTTGGACAATTTTTTTGACTTCCCAAATTGCCCCAATATCTTTGAATGGATTTAAATTTCTCGTAAAATTCTTAACCTCGATAAATCGAATCGTATCTTTAAAATATTTTCGAAAATCTTGCGGTGTTTGTTTTCTAACA
Organism: uncultured Eubacteriales bacterium; assembly: GCA_948443845.1. Lineage (GTDB taxonomy): Bacteria > Bacillota > Clostridia > TANB77 > CAG-508 > Scatovivens. Next base: position 28,510 of record CAOJUE010000015.1, read on the forward strand.
GAATACGCAATAACCACATCCATATCTTTCGACATTCGGTTCGCAAGATTAACAAGGTACGTAAACACGCCACCACCGCATTGCCTCCACCAGATATAAAATTTTCTTTCTTTTCATTTTATCCTCCATGTATTTTATGCACTTTTTCTTTTTGTATTTTATCCGTGAAATAGCCAAAATTCACGAATTTATATCTTATGTTAATTTCATTTTACCACATTTTTCAAGAAAAATCAATAGTTTTTATTATTTTTATGTAAATTTTACATAAAAATTTTATCTTTCACGTAAAAATCTCCTTTTACCTTTAAATAATTTATATCAAATAATCATTTTTTATGCAATACTTTTTTTGGCAGTTTTAAAAAAAATGTAAAAAAAGGTAGAAATGAAATTCATTTCTACCTTTTTTAAATCAATTCATTTTATTGTTGTTCTGATATTTTAATTGTAAAATCATAAGCATTTGAGAAATCTGTTGTTGCAGATGAATTTAATTGAACTGTTTGACCTGGTTCCACATCTCCAATGATTCCACCAATTGTTACTATTTCTTGTCCTTCTTTATCCAATAATGTAATATCGATTAACACAACATCTGCTTTTGTTGTACCGATATTTTTTACATCAGCCAAAATTAAAGATTGTCCATTGCTTTCTGTTAATTGAATGTTGGAAACTTCATAATTGCTAAATGTTTTTGTCTCAGCTAATTTGTCACTCGTATTCATTTTGGTTCCATCATCTAATACTTCTACAAATTCACCAATTTCTTCATTTGGCTTTTCTCCACCATTTTCTGCAACTGAACTATTGTCTACCACATCATCTGCATCGTTATTTTTGTTTCTTACATTAACTAATACTGCTATTACAATAACAGCAACAAGAATTAAGACTAAAATCATCCTTCTCTCACTTTTTTTCATTTGTTTTACCTCCTAATTTTTATTAAATAATATAATATTTTTACAATATTAAGTATATTGAAAAAAAATAAGATTGTCAAGCCTTTCTAAAAAATTTTTGTAACCAATTTTTGGATTTCGAATATGATATACTATACAAATGATTTTTAAGAGAAAACAATTTGCAAAGGGGGGAAATATCATGCCAGAAAACAGAGGATGCGGATGTGGATGCGGATTCGGTTTCGGTGGCGACTGCATGTGGATAATCGTTCTTATCTTAATTTTATGCTGTTGCTGTGGTGGAAATGACAGAGGATGCTGCTAATTCCATACCATGCGAAACTACGCAAAAAACCTGGAAGTTTACTAAAACTTCCAGGTTTTTCTTAAGTTCTTGACATTTCACATATTACAGATAATTTTGATTTGGGAGCTCTTATGGTTTCAGCTTTAATATTAGGAAATCTGGGTTGGATATTTTATCTTATTATTCTACTTCCCATTTGTTATTTGGTATCAACAATACATAAATCTATTGACAATCTTTTGAGTCATTCCTAAAGTAAAAAGCGGGTAAAATTTCCCGCTTTTTTGTTTTTTAGTACATTCCCCCCATATCTGGCATCGCTGGCGCTCCGCCTCCACAGTGGCAATCTTTTTCTTTTTTCTCGGTCATAATGCTTTCTGTTGTCAAAATCATGGATGCAACACTTTCTGCGTTTTGCAAAGCAGAACGCGTTACTTTCGTTGGGTCAACAACGCCCGCTTTCTTCATATCAACATATTCTTCTTTGGCAGCGTCAAATCCAACACCTGCTTCACTTGATTTCACTTTTTCTAAAATCACGGCACCTTCTAACCCAGCATTTGTCGCAATTTGTCTAACTGGTTCTTCCAAAGCCTTCAAAATAATTTTCACACCAATTTTCTCGCCATCGGATTTTACTTCTGATAGCAATTTCTCAACCTTTGGAATCACGTTTACATACGCCGTTCCACCACCAGGCAAAATTCCTTCTTCCACAGCAGCTTTCGTGGCTGACAACGCATCTTCAATACGAAGTTTCTTTTCTTTCATTTCCACTTCTGTTGCTGCTCCAACTTCAATCACTGCAACACCTCCAGCGATTTTTGCCAAACGTTCTTGCAATTTTTCTTTTTCATATTCGCTCTTCTCTTCTTCTAGTTGAGCCTTAATCAAACGAACTCTTTCTGCGATAGCAGATTTATCGCCCATTCCATCAACAATAATCGTATTTTCTTTACCAATTTTTACTTGTTTTGCCTGACCTAATTGCGCCAAAGTCGTATCCTTCAATTCCAATCCTAAATCAGATGTAATCACTTCTCCACCTGTTAAAATGGCTAAATCTTGTAGCATATCTTTTCTTTTATCTCCAAATCCTGGTGCCTTTACTGCTACAACATTTAAAACACCTCTTAATTTGTTCAAAATTAAAGTTGATAAGGCTTCTGATTCCACATCATCTGCAATAATCACAAGTTTTCCACCCGCCTGTGTTAATTCTTCTAACAATGGCAAGATTTCTTGAATATTTGAAATTTTCTTATCTGTTAATAAAATATATGGATTATCCATAATGGCTTCCATTTTTTCCGTATCTGTTACCATGTAAGGCGAAACATAACCTTTGTCAAACTGCATTCCTTCTACGACATTCACTTCTGTCGAAGATGTTTTGGATTCTTCAATGGTAATAACACCATCTTTTGAAACTTTTTCCATCGCATCTGCAATCAAGTTTCCAATTTCTGTATCATTTGCGGAAATACTTGCAACTCTTGCAATATCTTCTTTTCCGTTAATTGGTGAACTGATTTCTTTTAAAGAATTCACAGCAATATCAGTTGCTTTATCCATTCCTCTTTTTATTGCTAAAACATCACCACCTGCAGCCACGTTTTTGACACCTTCTTTTAGCATGACTTGTGCTAAAACAGTTGCGGTTGTTGTTCCATCTCCTGCAATATCATTGGTTTTTGTTGAAACTTCTTTAACTAAAGACGCTCCCATATTCTCAAAAGCATCTTCTAATTCAATTTCTTTTGCAATAGTAACCCCATCATTTGTAATTAAAGGTGCTCCAAAACTTTTATCTAATACAACATTTCGCCCCTTTGGACCTAATGTTACTTTGACTGTATCAGCCAATTTGTTGACCCCATCCAATAATTTTTTTCTGGCATCTTCGCCATAAATAATTTCTTTTGCCATTTTTTTACCTCCCATTTTTTATTCTACAATTGCAAGAATATCTGATTCTTTAACAATGATATATTCTTGCCCTTCATATTTTATTTCGGTTCCTGAATATTTGCTTGTGATGACTTTATCTCCCACCTTAATATTCATCTCTATTTTCTTTCCATCTTCGATTCTTCCCGGTCCTACAGCAATCACCTCTGCTATTTGTGGTTTTTCTTGTGAACCAGAAGATAAAATAATTCCACTTTTGGTGGTTTCTTCCGCATCTTTCATTTTCAATAAAACTCTGTCTTCTAATGGTTTTATCATAAATAATCCCTCCTTTTTTAATTTATGATTAAAAATTAGCAGTCAAGTTATTCGACTGCTAATACTTTATACCCATTTTCCAAAAATGTCAATACTTTTTTCTATTTTTTCTTAAATTGAATATTTTTTATGTCAGAAGATACAATTTTGATACCATATTCCTTAAAAATATTCACACTTGAATTAATCGCCTCTTCTTTTATTTTATATGCATTTTCTTGCTCCTTTATGACAGAAGTTACGATTTTTGATATTCTTTCACGAATTTGTTCAAGCAATTCTTCCCTAGAATAATAATTTCTTAACTGAATCACTTTATTGAAAAATTTAAGCGGTCTCTCGATTTGAAAATCAAAGGTTCCTTCTCCATAAAACTCTTTTCTATGTTTCTTTTTTAGGTAAAATTTGTTGCCAGTTATTGTATTCAAATTAAAAAATAGGATACATAGTTTATCTTCATTATTTTTTGTAATATATTCGGCAAAATCTTCTGGAAAAGCTGTATTGGGCGCATCTCGAATAGTATAGACTCCCTCTTCCTTAATCGCATCTAAAATTTGGCCTTTTTCAAAAAGAACCGCATATTGTTTTTCCTTTAATTTAACAACATAATGCTGATTTTCATCTAGTTTTTGCTTATACAGCAAAATATTATTATCGAGTTTTTGGCATTCAATGATGTTATATTCTTCATCATCTTCTAAAATATTAGAAAAACGCATTTTTCGCCTTTTCATTCCTCTCTAAAATGAATTATTTTTTAGTCCTCACACAAGCCTTAATCAGTGCCTTAAACAATGGTGCTGGACGATCTGGTCTTGATTTAAACTCTGGGTGGAATTGCCCTGCCACGAAAAATGGATGATTTCTATATTCCACAATTTCCACCAAATTTCCATCTGGCGACGTTCCAGAACAAATTAAGCCTGCTTCTTCTAGTTTTTCCTTATAATCATTATTATATTCAAAACGATGACGATGACGTTCATTGATATTTTCTTCTCCATAAATTTCATATGCCAACGTATCTTTCTTAATTTTGCAAGGATAACTTCCCAAACGCATCGTTCCACCTTTTGAGGTAACTCCTTTTTGTGTTTCCATGATATGGATTACTGGATTTTTCGTATGAATATTGAATTCTGCTGAATCCGCATCTTCCATCCCTAAAACATTTCTAGCAAACTCAACCACTGCCATTTGCATTCCCAAACAAATTCCTAAAAATGGTACATTATTTTCTCTAGCATATTTGATTGCAGAGATTTTCCCTTGAATTCCACGGTTGCCAAATCCTCCAGGAACTAAAATTCCGTCATATTCGCCCAAAATCTCTTTCACATTTTCATCATTAATTCCTTCTGAATCAATAAAACCAACTTCCACTTTCACGCCATTGGCAAACCCACCATGACGCAAACTTTCTGCAACCGAAAGATATGAATCCTGAAGTTGCATATATTTTCCAACTAATGCCACTTTGACTGTTCCACTTAAATTCTTAATATTGTCAATCATTTTCTCCCATTCTTCGTTTTGTGGTTCTAGTCTATCCAAATTTAGTTTTTTGCAAACAGCTCTTGCCAATCCTTGTTTTTCTAGCATTAGAGGAACCTCATACAAATTACTTGCTGTCAAATTAGGAATAACATTTTCTGGGCGTACATTACAGAAAAGTGCCAATTTTTTGCGGATATCTTCTGGAATTTCAATTTCACTTCGGCAAACCAAAATATCTGGCTTAATTCCAAGGGATTGCAAATCTTTCACCGAATGCTGAGTTGGCTTGGATTTTAATTCACACGAACCTGAAATAAAGGGAAGCAAAGTCACATGAATATAGACAACATCTTCGCTATCAATTTCTAAGCCAACTTGACGAATGGCTTCTAATAAGGCTAGTCCTTCAATATCCCCAACTGTTCCACCTAATTCGGTAATCACAACATCAACATCTTCGCCTTCAAAACTGTAAATATTTTCCTTAATTTCATTCGTAACATGAGGAATGACTTGCACGGTTTTTCCTAAATAATCGCCTCTTCTTTCTTTATTCAGAACATTTTGATAAATTTTTCCAGAAGTAATGCTACAATTTTTTGTTAGGTTTACATCGGTAAATCTTTCGTAGTGTCCTAAATCCAAATCGGTTTCTGCTCCGTCATCCGTTACAAAAACTTCGCCGTGTTCGTAAGGGCTCATGGTTCCGGGGTCAACATTGATGTAAGGGTCAAATTTTTGGTTGATTACTTTGTACCCCCTATTTTTCAATAATCGTCCCAAAGACGACGCCGTGATTCCTTTCCCTAAGCCTGATACCACGCCTCCTGTGATAAATATGTACTTTGTTCCCATAATTTCCTCCCAAAATTCTATTTCAAAAACAAAAAAACAGATTAAAAATGGGTTTTTTTTTAATCTGCTTTCATGCACTCTTTTTCTTTGTTAATATTATTTTACCATTTTGTGTGGGGAAAATCAAGTGTTTTTTTGAAATTAAGTAAAAATTTTTATGAAATAAAAATACCCGGAAGAAAATTTCTTCCGAGCTGGTTTTTCTTTCATTGCATTTTGGTTACATTTTTTAAGGAATCACATCCTTCAAAAGCAGAATCCTCCATGATTTCTACTGTACTGGGCAAAATTACTGTTTCTAGCAAATCACAGTTTTCAAATGCTCTGTCACCAATTTTCTTCGTTGATGTTTTTGACAAATCCACTTTTTTCAGTGACTTGCAGTCGCTAAATACATAGTCTTCAATCTCAGTCAGATTTTCTGAAAAAATCACATCTTCCAGAGATTCACACAAGAAAAACGCACCGTCGCCTATTTTCTCAATTAAAGTATTGGATAAATCTACTTTTTTAAGCAATTTGCACCCACAGAATGCATGGTCTCCAATTTCAACTAAATTTTGAGAAAAAATCACACTCTCAATAGTCAGACAGGCATCAAACGCATTCTCGCTAATCTTTTCAATTGTTGTATTGGATAAATCTACTTTTTTTAAGTAATTGCATCCTTCAAATGCTGATTCTCCAATTTCGCTTAAAGTTTTAGGGAAAAATACACTTTTCAAAGAAGTGCAACCGTCAAATGCTTTGTATTCAATCTTCGCAATTGATGTATTGGACAACTCCACTTCTTCTAGTAAGATACATCCCAAAAATGCATATTCCCCAATTCCCATTAAGTTTTGTGAAAAAATGACACTTTCTATTCTGTTACAATTATGAAATGCACTTTCGCCAATCTTTTCAACTTTTGTATGGGATAAGTCTACTTCTTTTAGTAACCCACATTCATAAAATGCTTCATCCCCAATTTCAAGCAAATTTTTAGGAAAATGCACACTCTTAATCGATTTGCACCCACTGAACACACCATCTTTAATCGCTTGCAACTGATCTGATAATTCTACACTTTCTAACAATTCGCATTTCAAAAATGCCTTTTCTCCAATTGCAACCGTCTTCTTGAAGTTAAAATTTCTTAGCATTTCGCAATTCTCAAATGCCCCTTTTCCAATTTGTGTTACCTGCTCCGCACCTTCAACACTCTCCAACACAACGCAACTATGAAATGCATTTGCTGCAATCTTTGTTACATTTTCTGCGCCAGTAACAATTTTTAGTGCTGTACATCCTTTAAATGCAGATTCTCCGATCTTTGTCACGCTTTGGGGTAGTACCACACTTTCCAGAAAAGTGAGTTTTTTGAACATTTCGTCAGTAATCTCCGTTATGCCTTCTTCTAGTTCAATCCGCCACTTTCCGTCTGCTGTAATCGTAAAATTACCTTTTACATCATTCATAAAAAAACCTCCTAAAATTTTATAGTGATATGATTATATTACATTTTACGTAAATTTGCAAGTATTTTCCTCAATTATTAACTTTTTACTAATTTTAATGATTACCATAATCGCCATTGTAATTAGCACAAACAACACATTTAACAGCTCAAGATTCTGCGTCAATCCTACAAAAATCAGCAAAATGGCATAACCGCAAAATTCTTCCTAAGTTCAAAAATATTTCTCGAAAAATAAAATATTCGGTATTGAATTTTTCATCAAATGGCTCTTGGTTCGAATAATCAAACAGGCTCACTTCTGTTATATTTAAAAGAATATTCATAAATACATAATACACCAGATTATATAAAATAATTGTAACCAAATTCATACGCAGAAGAATTCCCGTAAAACTAATCAAAACCGCCATAGCAATGAAAGACAAAATTCGCTTTTTTCTACTTTTGTCATAATATTTGCCAAATAAATACATCGCACCAATCGTAACTAGTGAAAAAAGCGATGTCCAGTTTCCCAATTCAAAATCATTGCTTGTTTGGTAAATCATAAGCAATGAAACAATTAGTCCCATCACGCCATATCGTGTAATTCCTTTCAAAAATTCAACCCAATATAGTTTTTTCAAAATCGCATCTTTTTTGAAATTCTGCCAAAATTCTTTTAATTTCATTTTTTCCTGTTGTACATTTTTGTTTTCGATAAAAAAACTTAAAATCAATCTTAAAATTGAAAATACTAAGATTAAAATCGCCGCAATCTCGTACGAACTAAGCGTTATATACGCTCCTAGCAAAATCGGCACAATTAAACCCATTATTTCATTAGCCACTGATTTATAGCCCAAATATTTGCTTCTTTCCTCATTTGAAATTTGCTCCGATTCCATCATATTAAATGGAAATCCAGTCGTAGCAGTCGCCAAACCAAACATAATACCAATCAGCCACAAATAATCAATGATTTTTTCTCCTAGCAAAATAATCATAAAAATATAAAACGATTTGACAAACATCCCAAAACGATACAAATTCACTTTATTTCTTCGTTTAATAAAATCCCCCACCAAAAATGCTCCAACTGTGGCAACAAAGCAGCCAATCACGTTATAAAGTGACAAATAAAAAATATTTTGCTCAGAGATTTTATAAAAATACGCTGCCAAAAACGTGTCCAAAAAAATATTAATAATTTTTCCAAGCCCTTGGTCTAGTATTAAAATTTGTGCTTCATTTGATAGTTTTACATCTTTTGTTTCATTCATCATTTATAATCCCCTTTTTAAATTCATTTTAATACTATCATAAACATTATTTTTATGCAACAAAATAAAAAAGCAAAACTGCCCCCTAAGGACAGTTCTACTTTTTTTTTAATTGTGCGTTTTAGATTTTTCCTGCTTCATGGTCTTCCATAACCTGCAAAGCCAGTTCTATTGCTGCATCTGTTCCGATAACCTTTTGATACTTAGCTCCATTATCTTGAAGATATTTCTCAAGTTTCTCGCTAAAAACACGACTTTCTGCTTCTGACTCTGTTCTCCCCTTTGTCTCGTATTGCACATTTTCTTCATCTCTTTCAATGAAAATAGTAAATTGATTGAGTTTATTGCGCAAATACCAAGCCAAATCCTCAACTACTTTACTTTCATTTGCAGAATGTAAAGCACAGATTTCTAAGCCCGCATCAGTAACAACATAGTCTACCTGTCCCATAATATCATAAAGCCTCTTGTACTGTTCAGAAATAAGATACGCCTGATTTGGAATATATTTCCCAAGCAAACCTCGGTACAGTAAATCTTTTGCAACTTCTGGAACATACTCCATAGACACACCTCGCATCTTAAATTGGTAAGACGCTCCAAATGAAGCTGTACTCTTTCCAGCACCTGGTCCTCCGACAAATGCAATCACAAACGTATTCGTTTCTTCTTTTTCAGTTTCAAGCACCTTGCGAAGATCTGGATATGCATTAAACATTTGCACAGCCTTCTTAATCATGGTCTCATGCTGATACGCCAAACCTTTTGAAATAGCATCATCAATCTCATAAAACTCAACATCGGTCAAGTCATCTGTTGGATTAAGATACTCTTGATACTTATGAATATCATCTTCTACAAAGACTCCAAAGCATTGTGATGAGCCACCTTTGGTTCCAGCTACCTTTTCATCATCAGAACTATACAATCCAACGATGTACATTTGTTCCAAATTAACGTTTGGAACATTTTCAAATCTTACAATTGCTGGTTCCATAGAGTTGTCAAGGATTTGCAGCTTAAGACCTGTCTCTTCATACAATTCCCTTACAACTGCATTATAGGCTGTCTCCCCCTTCTCCTCATCAATGCCTCCTCCTGGCAATGCAAGATATCCTGGAAAATCCTCTTTTTCCATGGATCTTTTGCCAAGCAGGACATAAATTCTGCCATCAAAGATGTCTCTTACAAGTAAAATAAGGTCAACTGTCTGTCTTCCCTGAATGAAATTGATTCCACGATTCTGACTTGCCGCAATAATCTCTCGAAATGAATTTCGGAATAAAATTGGCATCGTTTCTTGTGGAATTAATTTAGACAGTTCTTCATATCTTCCTTCAATCACCATCTTGCGGATGTCAGTTGCATGATATGGAAAATCCGTGTAATCTTCTGGATTCACCGTTTCAAACTCCAGTTCCTGGCCTTTTTGTTTCAAAACATCTAAAATGTCTTCTTTGTTACCAGTACAAAAATGAGTGACACCTCTACTTTTGCATAAAGCGGTAATTCTCAAGATCCATTCTTCGAATGTCGGCACATCAGGTAATCCAATTGTTTCGTACTTTTCAGACGAAATTTCTGCCCTCTTAAAGATTGCATCTACTGCCTTTTCTCTCTCAGAGGCCAAAATGCAGTTCCGATCTGTCCCAGTTTCAAAAACAGACCCTAAAACAACCACTATTTTGTCGAATTTCTTTGCTAATTCCAAAAGTACTTGCTTATGCCCATTATGAAGTGGCATTAACCGCGCTGGAAAAGCTACAATTTTTTTGTGTTGGAAGGTCTCTCCGTTACTGTCGTCAGTTGATTTGTTACCATAATCATCATCCTTTCTATTTTTTTATGGAAATTCATTGTACCATATTTTAAATTTTATGTCAATGCAAAAAGGATAAAAACTTAAATTTCTATCCTTTCTCCCCATATACCTTCCCAAACATTACTTCAAAAAATCCCATTTTAAGTCATAATCATCTTTTGCGTTTTTTGCGATTGAATGATTTTGACCATTCCATTAAAATGAATGTCAATTAGTTTTTCAAGATTACTCATAATTTTCTCCTAACATTAGTTTCTTCGTTCCTTCTGCAATCTCTGTTTTTATCGTTTCAAAATTCATTCTCGTCACACCAACCTGTTTTACAACTTCCATATGCAAAAACTTCGTCAAAATTTTCATCGAATTTAATGTATTTTTCGTGCCATCTCCACTTCCGCCAGCACAAGCAATGCAAAGCATCTTTTTACCTTTCAATTTCCAATTCTCGTCAAATGATTCACATCGTTTCAAACGGTCAAAAAACGTCTTGGCAGATTCGCTCATCTCATAAAAATACACTGGACTGACAACAATCATAGCATCAAATTCCCCAATTTTATCTTTTAATCGATTAAAGTCGTCGTCCATTCTGCATTGATGTTCTTCTAAGCACATTCCCCAACCACGCTTACCACACGCCTCGCATTTTTTAATATCGTAATGATTTAAAACAATCCACTCTGTCTGGATATTCGCTTTTTTCAAAGTTTCCATACAAATTTGCACACACGAATTCGTTAAACCAATCTCATTGGGGCTACTGCTGACAAGCACAACTCTCATACGTTTCTCCCTTCAAAAATTCTTGGATGAAATCCCTCACAAATTCCCAGCGATTTTCAATAAATTCTCCATTTTTTAACATTTCATCAATTTCCTTAAAATCTGCCCATTTTACTGCACAAACTTCGTCTTCTTGCATAACAACATCTTCTAAATCAATCTCTTGTTTGGTGAAATATTCACTCACCCAAACATTTCCCGTTCGATATTTTCGCATCAATTTTAGATTTTCTGTGTTCAATTGTACGCCCAATTCTTCCAACGTTTCTCGCTCAATCGTCTGCACAGGAGTTTCCCCTTTGATGACAGAGCCACCTGTCATTGCCCAAAGGTTTGGTGAAAGTTTTTTCATGGGCGAACGCTTCTGAATCAAAATTTTGCCTTCTCCATTCACAATCCACACATCTGCCCCTAAATGATAAAGTCCCTCTGGCATGGGGTCACCTTTTTGCATCGTTTTTCCGATTTTGTTTCCGTTTTCATCCAATAAATCCCATATTTCTGGCATGTTTTTTCTCCTTTCAAAGTCTTAAAATGCTGCAAAATCAAGTAAGAGCATATTTTTAATCAATTGTCAAGTTGACAACTTTACATAAATATGATATAATAAAAGGTTGGGCATATCGCATTTTTCTTCCCCTTTTATTTTTCTAAATTTTCCAACTCTTTTACAATTTCTAGCGGATACGCTTCGTTTTCTTCAACTTGTCTTACCATTTCTAACATCATTTTTGGTCCTCTTAAGGCGTCTTTGTATTTGGTTTTGATGTCTTCCATTTCAATCCATTTGGCATCTAAAATTTCGCTTGGGTCAAAATGAATGTTTTCTTCCAAAATTTCCGTCAAAAACGTAATCCTAACAATATCTCGCTCTTTAGAAGAAATAATTGGCAACATTTTGGTAAGTTTTACTTTGCAACCAGTTTCCTCGAAAACTTCACGAATCGCGCCTTCAAAAATTGTTTCTCCGTCGTCCAAATGTCCTGCAGGAAAATTCCATTGTCCATAACATTTTTCTTGTGCTTCTTGCACCAATAATAATTTATTTTCTTTTCTTAAAATCCCACCAACAATTACTTTCATATTTTACCTCCTAATTTTATAACTCTATTACCTCTAAATCATTTGGCACATACACATTTCCAGAAAAATACTGTTTTGCCTCTTGCGTATATAATTCTTTTCGCTGTTGTATGCAATTATCTTTCGTATGCCAAAGAATTAAATTTTTGACACCTAACTTTTGCATATTTTCCGCCACATCTTTCACGGTAGAATGATTTATTTTATGTGGCTGAAAAATCTCATTTTCTGCTTCCATGCAAAAAACTTCATGGCAAACCCAATCTGCATTTTGAATTTTGTCATAATTTTTCTCACTACACGGAATGTCTCCTAAAAAAGCAAAACTTTTTCCATTGCTTAATTTCGTTTGAAAGCCAAACTGCACAATATCTTCTTTGGGATACAAATTCAATATTTTTACTTGATAATCAATAATCGAATATTCTTGCCCATCTTGAATATCATGAAAAATAACATTTTCATGATAAATGTCAATGTGCATTCCATGAAACGTCTGCAAAATAAATTCTTCTATGATTTTCCTTACTTCTTTTGCACAATAAATATTTACTTTTCCAGCATATTTATTTTTGTATATATTCTGACATATCACACGAAGCAATGGAAAAATTCCTAGCAAATGGTCCACATGTTTATGCGAAATAAAAATATCATGAATGTTGTTTAAATCTACCTTTACATTTTGGATTTGATTTAAAATCTGTGCACCAGCACCAGTATCGACTAACAAATATTTCTCATTATTTTCTAATAGAAAACAAGTATTATAACAATTTAAGGTTAATCCTCCACCCGTTCCTAGAACCAATATTCTTTCCATAAAACCCTACTCTTCCTTTCGAACCGCACAATTCCAAACGATTTTTTCTATCTCATAACGAAGCATTTTTTCTTCTTTCATTTTCTCGATTTTCCAATCTGCGAAAAAATATCGAATACTTTCTTCATCAAAAATTCTTTTACTCTTTTTCCATTCTGGTTGCCAAATAAAATTATCATCGATTGAAAGACCGTTTGATATGAATTTTGTATCATTGACGGAATTGACACGAAACAAAAATATACCATTCGGTTTCAAAATTCGTTTGATTTCACAAATGATTTTTCTTGTGGCTTCTTCTGTAAAATAATGAATGCATAAATCTGCCACCACAATATCCGTAAAACAATCTTCTATCGGAAAACCTTGCGACATATCAAACAATTTTGTACTGGCTTGGGGAATTTCTTTTTGGATGGTTTGAATGGCAACCTCAGAATAATCACACGCCAAAACCTGTTTACCTTTTTTGATAAGATATAACGTATTATTGCCAAGCCCACAACCTAAATCCACGATGGTGGACTGACAATTTTCAATTTCTGTTTCATAATCTGCAAGCCACTCATCATACTTTGTTTCTCGCTTCTTGACTTTCATTTCTTCATTTATATTAGAAAATCTTTGGTTAAATACTTCTTTATCCGTATATTGTTGCATTTTTTAAGCCTCCTGCCTTCTATTTTCTTTATATCACAAAAGATAAAAAAAGAAAACCTTTTTCAAAGACTTTCTTTAAAAGGTTTTTTAAAAATAACATAATATTAATTTTTATCTTTTAGTTGTTCAATTTCTTCTCTTGTTAATTTGGTGTATTTTATTATTTTTTCAATTGTTTCTCCATTTTCCAGCATTTCCTTTGCAATTTCAAAAGAATTATTTTTCTTTCCTTCTTTCACTCCCTGTTCCAAACCCTTTTGTAACCCTTCTTCCATTCCCTCTTTCTTTGCGTAACTCACACCGCTATTATAATCCCTAACCCACTTATCCTTAAGTTCCTCTAATCTTCGGGTTTCCTCATCACCAGACAATTCCACAAATTCTACTTTTGCCTTTTTTAGCAATTGATTTTTCTTCTCCGCCATCTCAATCAACTCCTCATCTACATCATCTATGATTGCCAGCCATTGATTTATCTTTTGGTCCATGTCTGGGTGGCTTTTTCGAAATTTTGGCAATTCAATAAAATACCACTCAATTCCATCAGACACCACGTAATCCCTATGTTTATCCATCACAATTGCAGTTTTTGTGATGTAATTCTCAACTGGAAACAAATCATAATTTAAGATGTTTACCATAATTATTTTTTTGATGTTCGCATATTCTGCGCCTTTTGGCGTCAAACGTGTGACTTGTTTTGTCGCGTAAAACAGACTTCTAGCAACAATATTGTGTCTGTCGTCAACTTGCATTTCGATATCAACCACGGCACCGTCGTTCAAAATCGCCTGAATATCAAGACTTCCAGTTTTTTCCTCTGGAGAAAATCGACCAAGATAGACCTCCTGCTCAATTTTGATTGTCTCGATTTTAATATTTAACAGCGCCTCCAAAAAATCGATTAAAAACTCCTCATTGCCTTTGCGACTAAAAAAGGTCTTGAATAGGACATCATTTTTTAAGTTATATTTCATATTATCTTCCTTTCTATTATACCAAATTTTGTTTTCTTTTTCAACATTTTTCGTTCGACAATTACTCTTGTAACTCTTGAAAACTGTGGCAGAAATGCCTGAATTTTTGTAGGATATGGAATATATCCTTAAGATACATTATTTATATCATATTATTTTACATTTGTCAATAAAATCTTCAATAATTATCCCCCAGTATAACTGGGGGATTTTCATATCGGCCTATAAGGCCTTG
>CAOJUE010000016.1 GCA_948443845.1 uncultured Eubacteriales bacterium
ATATTGATCAAGTAAGAAAAGTATTAGATGAAAATGGTGGAAAAGACATCAAAATTATCACAAAAGTGGAAAATGTGGAAGGTTTAGAACATATGGAAGAAATCGTAGAAAATGCCGATGTTCAAATGATTGCTCGTGGCGATATGGCAACGGAAACCGATTTCACAGAACCACCAGTTATGCAAAAGAAATTCATCAAATTATGCAACAGAGCCAACAAACCAGCGATTACAGCAACTCAAATGTTGGAATCTATGACACATCAACCATTACCAACTAGAGCAGAAGCAAGCGACGTTGCCAATGCGGTTTACGACAGAACAAGTGCGATTATGCTTTCTGGAGAATGTGCAATGGGAGAATATCCAGTAGAATGCGTTGCTACTATGGATAAAATCTCAAGAAGAGTAGAAGGTTCTCTTGATTATTGGAAAAAATTCGAAGAAAATACGAATATTAATTTGGAAACATTGGAAGACAATATTTCTTACTCAACCTGTGTGATTGCGAAAAATATGAAAGCAGATGCGATTGTATGCTATACCAATTCTGGTGATTCTGCAAGAAGATTAGCCGGAATGGGAGCAGGATGCCCAATTTTAGCAGTAACTGACAACAGAAGAACATTCAATCAATTGGGAATGGTTTGGAATGTATATCCAGTTTTGGTTGAAGAAAATAGCGATAAGAGCCAAGTAATTGAAAAAGGTATCGAGAAATTGAAAGCAAACCAAATCTTGGAAACAGGAGATACCGTGATTGTTGCTGGAGGAAAAGACTTTATGAGTGGTGTATCGGCAAGTAAACAAATTGGTGGATATGTAAAAATTTAAGAAAAACTAGAAGAAAAGCCTGACGTTGTCAGGCTTTTAAGATGCTTAAAAAGTATAATTTTCGTAATAACTTTCATTCAAATAAGGAGCGAGCAATTCATAAAATAAATCATCTAAAGTTTTTAATTCATCTTCGGAATACAGCGAGTTGTTTTCGGGGAATTCATTGGTTGTATTGGTAGTAGGATTGAAAACTGTAGAGGGTTTTGTAGAAGACTGATTTTGGGTGATAAGATAATGTTGAACTTGAATCAAATTAATCAAAAACAAAGCCAAAAAGATGATGAGAAAAAGGACAAAAATCTGCAATTGGCGTTTTTTGTCAAATTGATTCAATTTTTCAGTAACAAATTTGGTAAATGAATTTTCAGAGTGGGATTCAGGAGGAGCAGAATGTACAGGAATAGATACGGTAGTATATTCAAGAGATTTCAAGTAAGCATCGTATTCTGCTTTTTTTTCTGAATTGGATAAAATATCGTATGATTCATTAATTTCCTTAATTTTTTGCTCAGCAAATTCTTTATCACCTACATATAAATCTGGATGATATTGTTTTACCAATTTTTTATAAGAACTTTTGATTTGTTGCTGGGAAGCATTTTGAGATAGATTTAATATTTGATAATAGTTCATATTTTTCTCCTCATAATTCTATTATAAAACAAGATGACGAAAAATTCAACTTTTTGCTCGAAAATTCTCATATAGGCAAGAAACATTCAAATTTTCACGAAAATTCCTCAATCTTATATTGCTATTTTAAAAAAAATGTAATATAATACTTTCATCCAAAAAAAGGAGGAAACTTATGGAAAAAAGTTTTAGCGAAACTTATAAAAATGCAGGAGTAGATGTAACGGCTGGGTATAAATCCGTGGAACTGATGAAAAAATCCATTCAAAGCACCTATAATGAAGGCGTTATTGGCGATATTGGGGGCTTTGGTGGACTTTTTGCACCGAATATAAAAGGAATGAAAGAACCCATTTTAGTATCTGGAACCGATGGCGTAGGAACCAAACTCAAATTAGCATTTTTAATGAATAAACACGATACCATTGGTCAAGATTGTGTTGCCATGTGTGTTAATGACATTGTTTGTTGTGGCGCAAAACCATTGTTTTTCTTAGATTATATGTCCTTATGGAAAAACATTCCAGAAATGGTGGCTGAAATTGTTGGTGGTGTAGCAAATGGGTGCAAGCAAGCAGGCTGTGCGCTAATTGGTGGAGAAACTGCTGAAATGCCTGGAATGTACGCAGAAAACGAATACGATTTGGCTGGATTTGCTGTTGGTATGGTTGACAAAGAAAAAATGATTAATAGTGAAAAGGTCGAAATGGGAGACTTGGTAATTGGCTTAAAATCAAGTGGTGTTCATTCTAATGGATTTTCATTGATTCGAAAATTATTTCACATTGGAACAGACGAAAATGCCTTAAACGGCTACCAAGATGAACTTGGTATGACACTTGGAGAATGCTTATTAGCACCTACCAAAATCTACGTCAAACCAGTTTTGGAATTAATTTCAAAAGTGTCAGTGAAAGGAATTTCACACATCACAGGTGGCGGATTTTATGAAAATATGCCGCGAATGTTGAAAAATGGGGTTGCTCTAAACATTTACGCAAATTCTTATGAAGTGCCAAATATTTTCAAATTAATGCAAAGTTTAGGAGACATTCCTACACATGATATGTATAATACCTTCAATATGGGAATTGGTATGGCGATCATTGTTCCAGAAAGCGAAGTTCATAAATCTTTGCAAATTCTGAATGATTGCGGAGAAGAAGCTTATTTGATTGGAGAAGTGGTTTCTGGAAATAAAGAAATTAATATTATTTCATAAAAACATACATATTAAATACAATGAATCATATTTTATAAAAAGAAAGGAAAAAATTTAATCATGCAACTGATTACGCTGATTATACTTATTTTAATTAATGCATTTTTTGCAGCGAGTGAAATCGCATTTATCTCGCTTAATGATGCGAAAATAGAAATGATGGCAAAAGACGGAAATAAAAAAGCAATTGCCATGGCGAAAATGTTAAAAACGCCAAGCAGATTTTTAGCAACCATACAAATCGGAATTACATTTGGGGGATTCTTATCTAGTGCGCTAGCATCAGATACATTTGCCAGCAAACTAGCACCAATTTTGTATAGTTGGATTCCAGCTATCAGTGTCGAAACTTGGAATGCCATTGCGATGATCATTATTACTCTAATTTTATCCTATTTTACATTAATTTTTGGCGAATTGGTACCAAAACGAATTGCCATGAAAAAATACGAAATGATTGCATTTGCAAGTATTGGAGTCATTCGTTTTATCTCATTTATAACCGCTCCATTTGTGAGTTTCTTGGAATTTTCAACCAATATCGTTTCCAAATTGTTTGGCGTAACTGGAGATGAAGAAGAAACCGTCACAGAAGAAGAAATTAGAATGATGGTTGATGTTGGGGAAGAAAAGGGAACCATTGATTTAAACGAAAAAGAAATGATTAACAATGTATTTGAATTCAATGATAGAACTGTTTCGGAAATCATGATTCCTAGAACAGAAATTTTTGCACTAGATAGCAATTTATCCATGACAGATGCCATTTTAGAGATTGCAGATGACTACAAATACAGTAGAATACCAGTTTACAAAGACAACATGGACCAAATTATTGGTATTTTGTATGTCAAAGATATGTTACTTGAGCAAAAAAACAAAAATACAAAAATCAGAAATCTTGTGAAAGATGCTTATTTTGTGGCAGAAACGAAAAAAGTAAACGAATTATTTACTGAAATGAGAAAAAATAAAAGGCAAATTGCCATTGTACTAGATGAATACGGCGGTACAGCTGGTCTTGTCACCATGGAAGACATTCTGGAAGAAATTGTGGGCGATATTTTTGACGAGTTTGACGATATCGAGAAGGAATTTGAGAAAATCGATGAAAACACCTATCTATTAAGTGGTAGTCTGCCAATTTATGAATGCAAAAAATTGCTTAATATTGACATTCCAGAAGGCGATTATGAAACACTTTCCGGTTATTTGATTGATGCCATGGGAAGAATTCCAGAAGAAAAGGAAAAACCTGTTTTGGAATTGGAAAATGTTGTGTATAAAATTGAGAAGATAAAAAATAAAAGAATTATTAAAGTAAAAGTTTGCATTACAGATGCGAAAAAAGAAGAAGACAATGAAGAACAAGAGTAAAATAAAAAGGTAGAATTTTAGGATTCTGCCTTTTTCATTTTAAGAAAAACAGTAGAAACTTCAAAGGATGGCACATACTTTCTTATTTTTTGGAAACAATAACCAAAAATCATAGGAGGTAAAAATGAAAGATTGTTTAAAAATATTGAGTGTCAAAGCATTAGAAGTGCTAGATTCTAGAGGAAATCCAACCGTTCAAGTTGAGGTGGTAACAGAAGGTGGATTTTGTGGGAAAGCCGTTGTCCCATCTGGCGCGTCAACTGGTACATTTGAAGCTTTAGAATTAAGAGATGGGGATCAAAGCCGTTTTGGAGGAAAAGGTGTTTTAACTGCGGTGGATAATGTCAACAAAAAAATCGCTAAAAAACTAGAAGGAATGAATGTTTACGAGCAAATCCGAATTGACGAAGAATTAATCAACATGGCAGGCGAAAACAAAACCAAACTTGGTGCCAATAGCACATTAGGCGTTTCGATAGCCGTATGCAAAGCGGCGGCAGAATCGTTAGGTTTGCAACTCTATAATTACATTGGCGGAATTAACGCCAAAATGATGCCCATTCCCATGATGAATATTCTAAATGGTGGAAAACACGCCGATAATAATGTCAACATTCAAGAATTTATGATTATGCCAACTGGTGCAACAACTGGAAAACAAGCCATCCAAATGGGAGCAGAAGTGTATCATGCTTTAAAAAAGATTTTGAAGGTAAATGGTTATGAAACAGCAGTTGGTGATGAAGGCGGATTTGCCCCTAATTTGCAAAATGAAGATGAAGCTTTTAAATATATTTTAGAAGCAATCAAACACGCAGGATATGAGCCAGGAAAAGACATCAACTTAGCCATTGACGTGGCAGCGACCGAAATGTTTGACGCTGCCAAAAAGACAAATCGAGAGGGATACGAGTTCTGGAAAACAGGCGAATTTAAGACAACAGACGAAATGATCGAATATTTGAAAAGTCTAACCGAAAAATATCCGCTGATTTCAATTGAAGATGGTTTAGCAGAAGAAGACTGGAAAGGCTGGAAAAAATTGAGTGATACACTAAAAGACAAGGTAATGCTAGTTGGAGACGATATTTTTGTTACCAATCGAACACGTTTCGAGAAAGGAATCCGAAACGGAGTTGCCAATTCGATTTTGATAAAACCAAATCAAATTGGAACGGTAACAGAAACACTCGATTGCATTGAAGTAGCAAAACAAAATGGCTATAAAGTGGTTGTATCCCATCGTTCAGGAGAAACGGAAGATAGTTTTGTGGCGGATTTAGCAGTTGCAGTAAACGGCGGATATATCAAGGCTGGTGCGCCTTGCAGAACAGACAGAGTCGTAAAATATAATCGATTAATTAATATTGAAGCAGAAATTTAAAATAGCCTAACCTTTCATTATATCATAGTTTTTGATTTATGTCAAGTTGACAAATTTGGAAAAATGTGGTATAATCCAATCATATTTAAAAAATAAGGTATTCGAAAAGTAGAATATCTTATTTTTATACAAGGAGAAAAAATGAGCAAAAGAAGAAAAATAAGTGTAAAACAAAGTATTGTTAGTATCGTTTTATTGGTACTGATTGGCGTATTAGGCGTTTATGAAAAGGATTTTGCGCCTACTGTTAGCCAGACGATTCCAGAAATCTCGTTTGATTTAGACGAAATTCCGGAGTTTTCGAATGTGCCATATGTTGTGCTAAATGAAAATCGTCCTTTTTTTGAAGAAAGTGATTATACGTTAGAGCCTTTTGAAAAATATAGTGAATTAGATGAACTTGGCAGATGCGGAGTCGCGTACGCCAACATTTGCAAGGAAATTATGCCGACGGAAAAAAGAGGTGAAATTGGAAATGTGAAACCAACTGGTTGGCATACGGTAAGATATGACGATTTAGTGGAAGGAAAATATCTGTACAATCGTTGCCATTTGATTGGCTACCAATTGGCTGGCGAAAATGCAAACGAAAAAAATTTAATTACAGGAACGCGATATTTTAATGTCAGTGGCATGTTACCTTTTGAAAATCAGGTAGCTGATTATGTGGAAGAAACGAATCATCATGTGCTCTATCGTGTTACGCCGATTTTTGAGGGAAATAATTTGGTTGCAAAAGGGGTTCAAATGGAAGGATTTTCGGTGGAAGATAGAGGAGAAGGCGTTTGTTTTCATGTGTTTGTTTATAATGCTCAACCGGGGATTACGATTGATTATTTGACGGGAGAAAGTTATAAATCAGACCAATAAAAAGGAAAGAAAAATGATGAAAAAAGTAGTAATAGTTATGATACCATTTATTGCAATTGTGATAGTAGGGATTTGCCTTTGGCAATACCAAAAAGGTAAAAAAATGGATGCAGAAGCCATTCATTTAAAAGAGGATTTAACCGTTGAATTTGGAGAAAAGGTAAAAATATCGGATTTTATTGAAAATCTGGAAGGAAATTTGGTAGAAGATTGCGAAGTTAATACAGAACAATTAGGAGAAACGCAAGTTTTATTTGAATATACCAATCGAAAAAACAAACGAGAAAATGCAGAATTTACACTAAAAGTAATCGATACGAAACCACCACAAATCTTGAGTGGAAATTCGTATACGCTAAGGCTAGGCGATAACAAAAGTTTGACCGATGTGTTACTCAGCGGAGATGAAGCAGATGACAATCCAAAACGAGAAATCATAGGAGAATATGATGTAAACCAAGCAGGAGATTATCCATTAACCTATATTGTAACCGATTCGAGTGGGAATCAAGCCAAAAAAGATTTTGTACTTCATGTCAAAGAAAAAGAGGAAGAAAAAAAGAAACCTCAAAAACTCGATATAGAGGATGTTTTGAGAGATTATAAAACAGAAGATACCAAAATTGGAATTGACGTGTCAAAATGGCAAGAAGAAATTGATTGGCAAAAGGTCAAAAATGCAGGAATTGAATTTGCGATGATACGAATTGGATATCAAACTGCGTATGATGGTGAATGTCAGCTTGACCCTTGTTTTATTGCCAATATGGAAGGCGCAAAATCGGTCAATATGCCAGTAGGAATTTATTTTTATTCGTATGCGAAAAACGTGGAACAAGCTGCCCAGCAGGCGCATTGGATAAAAGAGCATTTGCAAAATGCAAAACTTGATTTGCCAATTGCTTTTGATTGGGAAAATTGGAATTCTTTTAACCAAGCGGGTATGAGTTTTTATACGCTCAATAAAGTGGCAAATGTGTTTTTGGATACGGTGCAAGAGTTAGGTTATCAAGGAATGCTGTATAGTAGCAAATTTTATTTGGAGCAAATCTGGGAGCCAACCCAGTATGTGGTTTGGCTAGCACAATATAATCGAAAAGTAACCTATGAAGGCGAATATTCCATTTGGCAGATGAGTGAATCTGGCAGAGTAGATGGCATAGAAAATGATGTGGATTTAGATGTGATGTATTTAAAAAAACAAAATTAACATAATATAAACAAGCAACATACTATATAATATAGGAGGCAAAAAAGTGGAAAATATATTATATAGTATCGGAGGAATTTTGATACCGTTTATGGGAACGACTTTAGGAAGTAGTTTTGTATTTTTTATCCGAAATCATATGAGTGAAAAATTTCAAAAATTGATTGTAGGTTTTGCGTCAGGCGTCATGATTGCAGCAAGTGTGTGGTCACTTCTATTGCCAGCAATTGAAATGGCGGAAAATCAAGGGAAAATATCATGGTTACCTGCGGCGGTTGGACTAAGTTTGGGCGTGATATTTTTAATTTTTATCAATAAAATGGCAGAAAAAGTCGAACGTAAGAAAAATGGGAAAAAGATGAATATGCTGCTATTTTCTGTGACCCTACATAATATTCCAGAAGGAAGATGTTAAAGTAGAAGGTAGAAAGATTTTGCTTGGAAAATAATTTGGATTCATAATATGTAAATGATTGTTAGAAAGAGTAGATAATGTAGAATTTTTAAGAGATAAATTAGTAAAAAAGTTGGTTTAGGTTTGTTATCCTATATGATATTACTTTATGCAACATTTAGGATAGAGGGGATGTCCTAGAAAGAAAACAATAAAGAGTATTAAGAAAATGTAAATAATCTTATTGATAAAATAAAAAAATCATGATAGAATGTTAAAAACAAAGGAACTTTGAAGGAAAGAGAAAAAGTAATTGAGTTTAATAAAGCTAATGTTATTGTCATTTTCCAAAATTAGAAGAGTACCAAAAAGATTAGATAAAGAAAATAAGTTGGGGGAAAATATGAAAAAAGAATTAAAGGTTAAAAATGATAGTATAGATGTAGCTGGTATAAAAAAAGACTATAAAGATGCAATAATGGAATATATATGGAATGGGTTTGATGCTAATGCAACGAAAGTTGATTTGACTTATAATATAAATGAACTTGAAGGAATTAGTGAAATAAGAATATGTGATAATGGAAGTGGAATAAACTTTGAAAATATAGAAAATACCTTTGGAGCATTTTTATCATCAGAAAAAAGAAGTACCAAAAATTTCGTTGACAATATACATGGAAGCAAAGGAAAGGGAAGATTTTCTTTTATATGTTTTGCACATTATTGTAGATGGAATACCGTTTATATGAATGAAAAAGAGTTTTATAAATATTCAATAAATGTGGATGATATTAATAAAAAGGAGTATGATATTTCTGAAAAAGAAAAAACGGATATTCATACTACTGGAACGGAAGTAATAATTACTGGAATAGATGAGTTATTAAAAGATAATTTGAATAGTAATAATTTTGAAGAATGCTTGCTAAATAATTTTTCATGGTATTTGTATCTTAATAAAGAAAAGAATTATAGTTTAAATATAAATGGAAACAGTTTAGACTATAAAAAATTTATTGATAGTGATTTAAGTCAAGATTATGAGATTGAAGTAGAAGGATTTAAATTTAAAGTATGTTTCATTAAGTGGTTGAAAGATGTAAAATCAAAGTATTATTTTCATATGTTAGATGAAGACAATACTCAAAAATATAAAGCATTTACAAGATATAATCATAATGGAATTGACTTTATTCATAGTGTATATGTAAGTTCGGCATATTTTAATGATTTTGTGCCCTTACCAAAAGAAGATAATACAACAGGTCAAATGTCATTAATACAAAATGAAAAAAATGAGAAAGATATGATATATAAAGAATTAATAAAGCAATTAGATAAAATAGTAACTGATAAATGTAAAGAGTTTTTAAGAGCAAATAGTAATAGATGATCTAGAAAAAGAAAAGGTATTTCCAGAGTTTTCAAATGACAAATATGGGAATATTAGAAAAAAAGATTTAGTTGCTGTAGTAAAAGAAGTATATTGTGTTCAACCAAGAATATTTAGAAAAGCAAATCCAGAGCAAAAGAAAACGGTAATAGGTTTTTTAAATCTTTTATTGGACAGTGATGAAAGGAAAAATATAATAACTATAATGGAAAGTATAACAAACTTATCAAAGGAGGAAAGAGAAAATTTAGCTAGATTACTTGGCAAAACAACTTTAAATAATATAGTAAAAACAATAAAAATGTTAGATGATAGAAAAGAAATTATAGAAGATTTAAAGACAATCGTATTTAAAGGAGAACAAACTGCAAATGAGAGAGATCATATACAAAAAATAATGGAAGAAAATTTTTGGATTTTTGGAGAACAATATCATTTAGTAACAGCAGATAAAAATTTTGAAAAAGCATTAGAGGAATATGAATATTGTTATATGGGAAGAAATCTCAGGAAGAATATAAAATAGATAATCAAGATAGGTTAAGGAGAATGGATATTTTTATTTGTGCAAAGAAGCCATTAGATGTATATTTAGAGTCCTCAAAAATAGAAGAGAATATAGTATTAGAATTAAAAGCACCGTATGTAGATATAGACAGAAATATCTTTAGACAAATTGAAGATTATATGGATTTGATTAAAAATCAACCGCAATTTAATAGTACAAGTAGAGAGTGGAAGTTTTATGCTATTAGTAATAGAATAGATAATTTCATTAAAGATAAATATAAAGAAAATGAAGATAAAGGCTTTCCATTTTTAGTAAAAAAAGTTGATAACTGTAAAATATTTATTATGACATGGGATGATGTATTTAAAAATTTTGAACACAAATATCGATACTTATATGAGAGGTTAAATTTTGAAAAGAATGAAATTGAGGAAGAATTAGAAAATAAAGAAAAACTTACAAGAGAAGACATAAATAATTTGACAGATAAAATATTACAAAAAGAAGTTGTTAATATATAATAGAATATATTTTATCAGTAAAGAAGGTGATTAAATGAAACTGGAAGAATATAAATCAGGTGAATACATAAAAATGAATGATTACAACGCATTTATTCCAAGCAAAATAAATCATAATTGGGGCTGGGATGATACAAAATTGGACAAACTATTAGCAGAAGCCAATAGACAGATTGGAGAATTGAACGCATATTCATTATTAATACCAAACGTAGATTTATATATTAAAATGCATGTAAAAATTGAGGCGAATAAATCAAGTACAATAGAAGGAACAAGGACTACAGTAGAAGAGGATTTATTGGATATATCAGATATTAATCCAGAAAAAAGAGATGATTGGGAAGAAGTTCAAAATTATGTTAAAGCGACAAATTATGGAACAGAAAGAATAAGAGAAGGATTTCCAGTTTGTACTAGATTAATAAGAGAAATTCATAAAATATTGATGCAAGGAGTTCGTGGAGAACACAAAACACCAGGTGAGTTTAGAACATCGCAAAACTGGATTGGAGGAACTATGCCAAGTACAGCAGTATATGTTCCACCACCACATACAGAAATGGCAGAATGCTTAACAGATTTTGAAAAATTTATAAACAATGATGAAATTGATACTCCAGACCTAGTAAAAATTGCGATTTTGCATTATCAATTTGAATCAATACATCCTTTTTTAGATGGCAACGGAAGAATTGGAAGATTATTGATACCATTATATATACAGAGTAAAGGAATACTTGATAAATCTTGTTTATATATTTCTGATTATATTGAAAGAAATAAAGATACATATTATGATATGCTTACAAGGGTAAGAACTGATAATGATATGATTAGTTGGATTAAGTTTTTCTTAAAAGCAGTTGTAGAAACCTCAAAAATAGCCAAAGATAAATTTAGAAAAGTTGTTGAATTTACAGTAGAAATGGATAAAGTTATTATGAGTTTACCAGGAAAATCTGATAATGTAAAAAAAGTAATAGATGCTTTATATGATGAACCAGTTATTAACAGAAAGAAGTTATGCAATTTAACTGAAATAAAAGAAGGAACAATAAAGAATATTATTAATAATTTATTAGAAAATAACATCATTATTGAAACAACAGGATATAGTAGGAATCAAATTTTTACATTTCAAAAATATACAGATTTATTTCTAAAATAAAATTTATAGGTCAAGAAAATTAAGAAATTTGACCTAATAAAATTTATAGGTCAAAAAAATTAAAAAAGTTGACCTATAAATTTTTGCTACTCAAATTGGTAACAAAATTATGTTTGAAAAGTCAAAATAGTAAACAAGGAGTAAAAAACTTTATGGAAGAAGATGAGAAAGATAAATTAATAAATATGATAGAGAATGAAAACGAAAATGACTTTTTGGATTTTAAACTAGAATTGTATGATTTCAAAAGTGCTGATAAAAAACAAGATTTCTTAATTGATATGATGTCTTTAGCTAATTCTAATTATCCAGGAGATAGATATATCATAATTGGTGTGAGAGATTTACCAAAAAGAATAATCAAAGGAATAGATGAGAAAGAAATTAAAGATAGTGCGATATATCAACAATTTATTAATGAAAATATAGAGCCAGCAATAAACTTTGAAATAATAAATTTTGAATATAATGATAAAAATTTTCTTATTTACAAAATTAAATATTCTATATTAGATAAGCCATATATAATAAAAAAAGATTATAATAATTTGATGAAAGGGACTTGTAGAATAAGAAAAGGATCGCAAAATGCATCCATAACAAGATATGATTTGGATTTAATTTATAAAAACAAAAATCCAGTTAAGGAAAGTAATATTTTTATAAAGTGCTTAGAAAATGGTGAGATTTATGAAAATTTAATCCTTCAAAAGTTTCAGTATTCTTTAGAAAATAATAGCGAAAAAGAAAAGATAAAAGAAAAGATAATAGAAGCAAATAAACTTTTGATTGATGATTATGAATATAATGGATTAATAAAAATACCAACATTAGGAAGTACAATAGAACTTGAAGAAGATGATATAAAAATTGTTAATATGTTCATAGAAGAGAATAGTATGAAAATAAATAAAGAATTTTTTGATATAGGTGATGTTGGATATTTTTCTATAATGCCAGGACAAGGTAACTATACAGGAACAAAAAAATCTATAGAAAAATATGAAATATTGAGTGAAATTATTGATGATGTAAAAGAATATTATCAAGTTTTGGAATACAAAAGAAATTTAAACAATTTATATTTTTTAGAGTTAATTGTAAGTAATTTGGGAAATTCTCATGATGAATTAGTAGATGTAAGAATACAACTACCTAAAGATAAAATAGTGTTAAATGGTGAATTTCCAGTACCACAATATGAATTTTTAGAAAAGTTTAAAGGAAATATAATATCAACATTATATGCAATTAAAGAATCATATAATACTAACAAATATAATCCTAATAGTATTGTTAACCCTCAAGTTCATATACCAACACCATCTATACCAATTATGTTAGGAACTTATAGAGAATCCTATGAATCATTAAAGGAAGACTATTTGAATGAAATAGATGATTATTTTGATTATGAATTAATAGAAAAAGGAGATATGGTTATTTTAAAACATTCACAAAAATTAATAAAAGCTAAAGAAAATTTACTTTTTCCATGCAGAATTTTTCTAAAAGAACCAATTGAAAAGATACAATACACTATTAGCAGTAAATTTAATGATAAAATAATAGAAAGAGAAATTAATGTTAAATAATAAACTAAAAACAAGTTAAAAAGTTGATTACAATTATGAATAAAATCTATACAAAGTGGAATAAAAAAGGTTCTGCTTTTTCAAAATTTAATTCAAAAGATAATATCTGAGAGAAGAAAGAGGCAGAAGGTAGAGTGTTTTTGCTTGGAAAATAATTTGAATTCATTTTAGTAAAAATAGAATATAGTTTGAAGCAGTGTAGAAATATGCTGTTTTTTTATATGGAATAAAAGGGGATTTGTTGAGAATTTTACAGTATAAAAAAATAGCATATTTTTCTAAAAATTTGAAGAGATTTTGCGGTAGATTACAAAACTAAAAATTATTATAGTATCAAAGGTTTTATAATTTTCGTGTGCTATTTTTGCGTGTTGATGTAAGCAGGTGCGCTGCATATAAATTTTAATTGAATATTGAGAAAAGAAGTTTGCAAACAAAATGCGAGCTTCTTTTTTGTTATAAAGAGATAAAGCCTCAAACTCTATAAAAGTGACAGGTGTGATGAGCCGATGCCATAAAATTCATTCGCATTCGTGTAAGCAGTCTATTTACACAAAGTGCGTCAGTGAGATCTTACAACAAAAACTCACAATAAACAAAGAGTACTGGGAGGCAAAACTTGGATGCGGGTTTATAATTGTAAAAAGTTTGGACAAGGATGAACAAAGATTACGATAAATGTACTAAATATTTTAAACCTAAGTAATCAGCAATTATAGTAGCGGAAGCTACTTACTTAGACTGCCTATAAGCGAAGCGACCGACTGATGGTTTCTGAACTGATAGACGTAATAATTCTTTTTGAACAAAGGGATTATTACGCCTAATTCACTTCGCTCTCTCCTTCTGGTTTCTGATTTTTTAGTAAAAAGCAATGATTTGCAGTACACGAAAGTATAGATTTTTGAGAGAAAAGTGAGTTGTAAAATACGACAGTATGAAATCGAATAAGTATAGTAATATCAATGTCTATAAGATTTCTGATTTATATTTTTTGGTACTGTAAGTATTAATAACGGAGAATGTATCATTATCAAAATTATATCATAGCTGTTATTATGTGAAAAAATTATAGATTTATAAGTAGTTTTTAGAAATTTATACATCAGAAATTGGATTTTTTATAATTGAAAAGTTAGTAATTTTTAGAAAGTTACAGTATACAAAAGTGTCGCATTTTGATAAGTTTTTGAAAAAAATTTTGCGACAGGTATGAAAAAGAGAAAGACTTAGAGAAGTAAGCATTTTAGAAGTTTGAATTTATATTTTTTCGTGTGGAGGTAAGGGTTCAAGAGCGTAAGCTATTGAATTCTTACCAAAGGACAATTTTTTGATAAATTTTTAAGTAAGATTTGGAGGTGTTTTTTATGAGTTATTTTTTGAACAGTGATGAAGAAATTGATTTGATAAAGTTTATTGCTAAATATCAATATTTAAGTGTGAATGATACGAAGTACTTTTTTAGTAGTGGATCGTATTATAAAAAGCGAATTACTAAGTTGATTCAAAAGGGATTTTTGAAAAGGACAAAGTTGAAGTTGGTTTTGGGAAAATTGGGGATTGAATATGTGAAGTTGTGCAATTTTGAATATACTCGATTGAATAGAAATACGAAATATATTGAAAGGTTAATGTATATCAGTCATTTGGCTGCTTTTTATCATAATTGCGATACAGTGGACTTTACCCCATCTTTTTCAATTAAGGATAAAGTATCTCTTACGATTACAGGCAGGAGATATGTTCGGAAAGATGGATATTAATGGTTTTGATTATTTAGTTTATTATGTGCCTAAAAAACATGATAAGCGTTATATGGCTTCTGTTATTTATGATATCGAAAAAGAAAGCGAATATAAAAATTTTATTGTATTAACGGATGATGTGCAAAATGTTAAGATGGATGATTTTGTTTTTGGAAAATATCGAGTTTTAGTTCTGGAAGATAATGAGTGCAATCGAGAGAAGTTAAAATATTTGCATAGTGTTGATTGGATTAGAATTGTTGAAGATTATTATGATAATAAGGTGTTTTTGGCTGGATATCGTTTTTGCGATTATACGGATTATGAGCAAAAGTATGTTTCTACGTTTTATTTTTTGGATCCAGAGAAAATTTATAGGATTAAGTCTTTTCTAAGGGAAAATAAAGATAGAAATGCGGATATTATTTGCAGTGCAGAGTTAGAGGCGGATTTGAGAAAAGAATTTCCGAATGCTCGATTTGTTGTAGTTGATTTGGAGAGGTATGTTAAGAAAGTGAGGATATATTATGAGGTACGGTTTGGATGGGGTTATTTAAGATAAAAATGGGGGTGTTTTGGGGTTTATGATAGTTGGTAAATTTTTGTTGTATGAATTAGGATATTGTGGTATAATGATAACTACGAATAGTAATTTATTCAAAATATAAAATTGATTAAATAAGAGAGGAGCTAAACATATGAGTTTAATAATAGAGGTACCATTTGCTGAAAAAGATGAAGCAAAATCATTAGGAGCAAAATGGAATCCAGAATTAAAGAAGTGGTATGTAGAAGAAAGACAAAATTATTATAAATTTGAGAAATGGATATTGGGAAATAAAGAAAAGACTCATATTTTATGTGATTATTTTTATATTGTAGAAGGAACTCATATATGTTTTAAATGCAACAAACCAACAACGGTTATTGGATTTGGAGTTCAAAAATTCTTTGAAGTATACGATTCAAATGAGTATGGTAAAAAAGATAACTTTTACTTTGTAGATGATGACATACATATAGCTTCTCATATTGAACCATTACCAAAAGATTTTCTTGATATATTGAAAGAAAAATACAATTATTATGAAAGTTATTCAAAAACTGCAAATGAATCATATTTAGTAAATCATTGTTCAAATTGCAAAGTAATACAAGGAGACTTTTTCTTATTTCAAGAAGTTGATACACCGTTTTTCATAGACAGTATAGAAAAAGCTAAACAATTAAAATTATATAAAATTCCTTTAAAAAATGATTTGATTGTGAATTTAGATATTGGTTGGGGTTCAAATGATTATATAATTGATGAATATGCACAAAAATTTAATTTTTAGTATAACGAAAATTGTTATGTTTATAATTTGGAGGAAAAGAAAAATTGATGGATATTGTATATGATGATTTAAGGGTAAGAACTTTAAAGCAAGAAGATTTTCCTTTATTACACAAGTGGCTGACAAATGAAAGAGTATTGGAATTTTATGGTGGAAGAGATAAAAAATATACACTAGAAACGATTAAGGCACATTATACAGAAAATTGGAAAGATGAAGTGATTCGAGTTATCGTTGAGTATCTTGGTAAGCCGATTGGATATGGGCAAATATACAAAATGTATGATGAATTGTATAGAGATTATCATTATCCTAAAACAAATGAAATTGTTTATGGCATGGACCAATTTATTGGAGAAGTAGAATATTGGAGCAAAGGAATTGGCACAAAATACATTAAAATGATATTTGACTTCCTAAAAAAAGAGAGAAATGCAGATGCCGTCATTTTAGATCCTCACCAAAACAATATAAGAGCCATAAAATCGTATCAAAAAGCAGGTTTTAGAATCATTGAAGATTTACCAGAGCACGAACTGCATGAAGGCAAAAAAGAAGATTGCTATTTAATGGAATATCGTTATGAGGATAATGCTACAAATGTTAAAGCAATGAAATATCTACTTGAACATACTTTTACTGATTTAAAAGTTGCAACTATTAAAGTCATAGGAAGTGGCTATGACAGTATTGCATATTTGGTAAATGAAGAATATATTTTTAAAACAAAAATAAGTGCTAATCAGAAAAAAGGTTATGCAAAAGAAAAGGCAATATTAGATTTCTTAAATAAGAATTTGACATCTAGCATAAGAATACCGAAAATAGATTATTGTTACATCACAGAAGAATTATCTATCATAGGTTATAAAAAGATAAATGGGAAATTTCTTAATCCTGAGATGTACGAAAAAATGAGTTTGCAAGAAAAATTAGATTTAGAGAAAGATATTGCGGAATTTTTAAGAGAAATGCATAATTTGGATTATTCTGAAATCAAGGAATTTACAATCGATAATAAACAAAATGTATTAGAAGAATATCAGTTATTAAAAGAAACAATTTATGATGGTTTTACTGATGTTCAAAAACAATATATAGAAAATTTTATGGAGAGATTGAATAACACCACGATTTTTAATGATAAAAAATGTTTATGCCATAATGATTTTAGCTGTAATCATTTATTATTAGATAATAAAAATAAACTCATTGGAGTTATCGATTTTGGAGATGCTGGGATTGTAGATGAATATTGCGACTTTATATATTTGTTAGAAGATAGTGAAGAAGAAATTGGATCATGTTTTGGAGAAGACATTTTAAAAATGTATGGAAATATTAATATTGAAAAAGCGAAAGAATATCAGAAGATAGTTGAAGAATATTATCCTATTGAAACAATTGTTTATGGAGTGAAAAATAATAGACAAGATTTGAAAAAAATTACACACTTTACTTGACAAAGTCCGAAACCACCATATTGGCTTAAAAATATGGTGGTTGTTTTTAATAATATAAAATCTTCTAAGTAAAATTATCTTTATTTCTCTAAGTCCTCATAATGCTCCAGAAAATCACATATTTCTTCATAATATTTTTTATCATAATCTATTAGAAATTCTAAAAATTCCAAAACTGAACCATGAAAAAATGTCACAAGAAATTTTTTCGTAGCTTCCAATTTGTATGTTTCTTCGTCAATTAAGGGAACAAATGTGTATTCTTTTCCGTTTTTTTCAGAAATACCAACAGCTTTTTTCTGGATCAATCGATTAATTAACGTTCTTACTGTATTATCATTCCAATTGAAATCTTTCACTTGCTCTATGATTTGTTTGCTTTTTACCGCTTTTTCTTTCCAAATTATTTTCATAATCTCCAATTCTGCGTCAGATATTCTTTTCATTAAATTTTCCTCACTTTCTAATTTCGTTTTAAAAAATTCTAAAATAGGTTTGCCAATTTTGCTTGATTTATTCAATTGAGAACAACGGTTAAAATAAATTCCATTTAAAATCTCTCCTTTCTTCAAATTTTTAAATTATAGAATAGCAGGAAAAATATGTAATAAATATTCTGCATAAGTTTTGGGCTATATACTTCATTGTAAATAATGGCACAAAATTATACCATAATACTGATAAATAGTAATGGTATGAAAGTGTGGTGGTATGTATGTCATTGATAGACATTTTTAGATATAACGTAAGATATTATAGATTTAAGAAAAATTATTCACAAGAAAAACTTGCGGAAATGACTGGATTAAGTACGCATTATATATCCGACATTGAGCAAGGCAAATATAGTCCTTCAATTCCTACTATTGAAAGAATATCGAAAGCACTTGACATTCTGCCACAATTGCTTTTTACAAAAAATTCAAAAGCAAAGAATTTGTCTGCAAGAGTCGATATTCACCGTAAAAGTAGAATGTAGTAGTATACAATTACTACGATTCTTTACAATTATCTATTATTATAACACAAAAATTTTACTTGGGACAATAAAGATACAGATTTTTTTCTTTTTTTATGAAAAAATTATTGTGTCGAGGTGTTTTAATGGAAGATTATAACAAAATACAGAAGTTACTGAAAAAAGATTATATGCCTATCATATACAAAAATATAAAGAAATTTAGGCTAGAAAGTGGTATGTCCTTAATTGATGTGGCCGAAATATTAGATATGTCCTATGATTATTTAAGGCGAGTTGAATCAAATAATGATAGTGTAAAAACTTGTTCATTAAA
The DNA here is from genome assembly GCA_948443845.1 of uncultured Eubacteriales bacterium. GTDB lineage: Bacteria > Bacillota > Clostridia > TANB77 > CAG-508 > Scatovivens. The sequence continues at coordinate 18,961 of CAOJUE010000016.1, forward strand.
ATTGTTAATTAAATTTAGTATATTGTATCATAAAAATTTAGGTGATTTTTTGGAAGAATAGAAATATTGTCAATAGGAAATTGGAATAAATTTGACTATGCTTTTTTGACTTAACTTCTTTATGCCGAGAAAACTATTGACAATCTAAAAATAATATAATTTTGAAGGGCGTTTAGCATATTTTATGCTAAACGCCTTAACTGATAAATATTATTTTATATTTTAAAACAAAGCGGTTAGTAATTTGCTTAATCTTTTTTATAAAAAAGTAAAAGTGCGCTATAAAAAATGCCAACAAACGGCTGAAAATCAACAAAAAAATTTTTTTTAGCGTGCTTATTGAAATTCAAATAAAAAGGTGGTATAATTATAAAAAATCACAAATGTAATGGTAAACTAAATGAAGGGGGAACAACTTTGTGAAAAATGTGAAAGAGTTAGAATTTTATAGAAGTTCTAATAATACCGTTATGCTCAAAAAGTGTGACCCAAAAAGTTAACTAAATCCCCTGTTTGCTTTGTGATATATAGTGTTTCCTGATTTGCCTTATCAAAAATGAAAGGAGACAATATTATGATTTTTTATAAAGAGAATGAAAAGTTAGAATTTACGTAAAGTTCTAATAGTTTTGTTGCACCCAAAAAGTGTCGACAAAAAATAACCAAGTAATGGTAGAAAATAGGAATATAGTGCTTTCTAGGATGCCCTTCTTAAAAATGATTAGCTTAAAAGCTGTCATAAAAATGTCAATTGAAAATACAATTGCTATTAAGGAGGCATATATATGGAAGATTTTAAAATGAATGTATTTTTTCACCAAGATGGTGAAGAAATAGAAAAATTATTAGCAAATTATTTAATAAGCAAATTAAATAGTAAAGAGAAGATCCAATAGTAATATAAAAATTTGAATTTGTAGTTATAATATTGTAATTTTGTACTAGCAATGTTATAATATAGTTACGAATTCAAATTATTTTTTCAGGCATAGAAGGGAGGTATAATGCTTGAATCAATAGTTGGAAAAAGCAAATACAAGATAGCGATTTACATTAGATTATCGAAAGAAGATGCAGACCGAGGATTCGATGAAAGCGAAAGTATTACAAACCAAAAAGCGTTACTAATGGATTATGTAGCAAAATTAGGACAAAATTATGAATTAATTGATACATATGTTGATCCAGGCTACACAGGCACCAATTTTAACCGACCAGATTTTAGACGAATGATAGGCGATATTGAACTTCGGCAAAATAAATATGGTTATCACAAAAGACTTATCCCGTCTAGGACGTGATTACATTGAAACTGGCGAATATGTTGAAAAGTGGTTTCCAGAAAAAAATGTAAGATATATATCCGTCAATGATGGAATTGACACATTTGCCACGAATAATGGAAATAACGATATCGCACCTTTTAAATCCATCTTAAATGATATGTATTCCAAAGACTTGTCGAAAAAAATTAGGACAGCTTTACATACGATGCAATCCCAAGGAAAATGGGTAGGGAGCAAAACTGCATTAGGTTATCAAAAAGATGTCAATGATAAAAATAAATTGGTTATTTGTGAAGAAGAAGCAGAAATTGTAAGACGTATTTTTGATATGGCATATTTAGGAACTGGCATTGGAGAAATTAAAAATTATTTGAATCTTAATAACATACCAACTACCAATCGAATGCGTTATGGGAAAGAAACTTATTGGAGTACTAGAACAATTAAGAAAATTTTAACAAATCAAGTGTACATAGGCGTTACGGTTCAAAATAAAAGAAGTCGAATTAATTATAAGAATAGAAAACTAAGGGCCAATCCAAAAGAACAGTGGTATGTTGTTGAAAATACGCATCCTGCGATTATTGATAAAAGTCAGTTTGAAGCCATACAAAAAATGAAGATTGCGCAAAATTATGAAAGAATTGGGAAGAAAAATCACTTTTTACTAGATGGATTAATGGTTTGTTATGAATGCAAACATAAAATTGGTGTCAAAAAAGGAAAAGGCAATCGTTGGGATATGATATGTAACAATTATAGGAAAAACTCAAAATTAAATATTTGTACGGCGCATGGATTTAATTATAAAAAGCTGGAAATGGCAGTTTTAAAATACATAAAACAATTGTTTTTGAAGGTAAATCAAGAGAGAGTTGAGTTGAATATCAGAAATAGTAACATAAAATGCGACTATCAAAAAATGCAGGAAAAAGTAAAAAATGAAATGATCACTTTAAATAATAACCTTGATAAAATGTATTTGGATCAGCTTAATCAAAAAATAAGTAGTCAGATGTATGAAAGGCTATCAAAAAAACTACAAGATGAAATGAAACAGAAAGAACTAGAGTATTTAGAATTAGAAGAATTAAAAAATAATTCAGAAGAAGAAAACGAAGAAGAAATCAAAAAAGTAATTGATGAATTCCTAAAATTAGAAGAACCTACAGGAGAACTCATGAGAATTTTAATTCATAAAATAGAAATTCATCAAGATAAACAAATTGATATTACATTTAATTTTAGAAAGTTAAATCATATAGAAAATCAAGACCTTCACTTTTGACATCTACCAGAAGGAATGGCAGTAGGCGTTTGTTTTGCAGGATTTTTAGCAGGAAATGCAGGAATTGCTTTGTTGGAGGCAATCGTTTTGGCGATTGGAATTGGAATTCAGAATATTCCCGAGCGGTGCCATTATTTCAATGCCACTAAAATTACAAGGCATGGGTAAAGGAAAATCGTTTGTGTATGGCGTTTTATCTGGTTTAGTAGAGCCAATTGCAGCATTGATAACGATCTTATTAATCAATATTGTTGTGCCAATTTTACCTTATTTACTAGCATTTGCAGCAGGTGCGATGATATTCGTTGTGGTAGAAGAATTGGTTCCCGAAATTCACGAAGGCAAAAAATCAAGCATAGGTGTGATTGGTGTGACGATTGGGTTTGTGGTGATGATGGTTTTAGATGTGATGCTTGGGTAATGCACATTTTTGCATATTTGTCAACTTGACATAATTTTGAAAATGTGATATAATAAAAGATAGGGCATTAAAAAATAACTTGAATGAAAAGATTACCTTCTGCAAAAAATAATTGCAGGAGGTATTTTTTTATGGAAGAAAAACCGAAAAAAAATGTAACAAAATATGGCGAATTTATCCCAAGTTATTATACATGGCTTGGATTAGATGAGCAAAAGGAAGTTGTCGAAAGACTCGAAAATATCACCAAGAAAAATGAGAAATAGACTTGCTATTTCTTCTTATTTATTGTATTATGAATACAATCTTAAGGAGGAATCGAATATGAAAAATGGAGAAGAAATAAAAGATTTAGCAAAATGGTGTTTGAATTGTAAACTAAAACCTTGCAGTAAAACGGGTTGTCCGATGCAGACGGATATCCCGGAATTTATTGCTAAAATAAAGACGGAAGAATATGAAGAAGCGTATCAAATTTTATTGGATAATAACATTTTTAGCCATGTGTGTAGTTTGGTGTGTCCGCAAGAGGACCAATGCGAAGGAAGTTGCGTTCGTGGGATTAAGCAAACGCCAACGAAAATAGGACAATTGGAACAATTTATCAATGAATGGGCAATGGAGCATAAAATTGAATATAAAATGAAGAGTCTTCCCCAAAACGGAAAAAAAGTTGCGATTATTGGTTCTGGTCCTGCAGGAATCGAATGCGCGATTGAACTTTTGAAAAATGGCTATGAGGTTACCATTTTTGAAAAGGACAAGGTGGCTGGCGGAATTTTATGGTATGGTATTCCAGATTTTCGTTTGCCACGAGAAATCGTACAAAATATCGTGAAAAAAATCGAAAGTATGGGAGCAGTTATCAAAACTGGTGTTGAGTTTGGCAAAGATATAACAATCGAAAGTTTGAAAAAGGAGTTTGATAGCATTTTTCTAGCCATTGGAGCAACGACTTCGACCACATATTCCTTAGCAGAAGAAAAACTGGATTCGGTTTATGAGTCAGATGTATTTTTGAAAGCGTATAATGAAAATAAATATTTGAACAATTTAGGAAAAGTGGTTGTGATTGGCGGTGGAAATGTGGCTATGGACGCTTCGAGAGTGGCGGTGCGAATGGGAGCGGAGTCTGTGAAGATTTTGTATCGTAGGGATGAGGAACATATGCCAGCCAGAAAAATCGAGTTAGAAGAGGCAACCCAAGATGGTGTCGAATTTGTGCCATTGACGCGTGTGATTTCGGCGAATATGGAACAGGGAAAAATGGTTTCGGTCAATTGCATTAAAACGGAAATTGTGGAAGGAAAGGCGATAGATGTAAAAGACACAGAATTTGTGGTGGAAGCAGATACAGTTGTTTTTGCGATTGGTTTGAAGCCAGAAAAAGCGCTTTTGGAAAAAGAAGGAATTGTTTTAAATGATTGGGGAATGGTTCAAATTGATGAAAATGGTCAAACGAATTTAGAAAATGTGTATGCAGGTGGCGATGTTACGGAAAGCAAATCTACGGTTTGCAGGGCTTTGGCGGCAGGGAAAAGAGCCGCTTTGGGGATGATGAGAAAATAGATTTGCCAGAAATAACCATTGATTTGTAGAATGCAAATCTTCTATAATAGGATTATAGAGGTGTGCATATGAGAGGTTTTGAGTGTTATGGAGAAAATCTTATTTTGAAAGAAATGAGGAAAAGTTTTGATTTTTTCATGAAGGAAGTCAATTTAGAGGAAAAAAGTCAAGGTTATGGACTGGTAAGGGATAAAACGTTGCTTTCGGATGAGGTAGCGAGTATTGCTTCGGTTGGATATGGCTTGGCTGCTTTGATAATTGGAGTCGAGCGAAAGTGGATTTCGTTTAATAAAGCATATGACAGAGTGAGTAAGACACTGGATACCTTTTTAAATCATGTGGAAGGTGAAAATGGATTTTATTATCATTTTGTGAATATGAAGAGTGGAAAAAGAGAGTGGAATTGCGAGATTTCCCTTATTGATACGGCGATTTTGATGTGTGGTGCGATAACGGCTGGTGAATATTTTCAAGGTCAAGTAAAGGAGAAGGCGGAAAATTTATATAAAAAAGTGAATTGGGAATGGTACCGCAATCAGAAAACCAATCATTTTTATATGGGATATACGCCAGAAAAAGGCTTTTGGGGATATTGGGATATGTATGCGGAGCAATTGATGGTTTATATTTTGGGAGTGGCTTCGCCTAGTTTTCCAGTGGATAAAAGTATGTATGATGATTTTGAGCGAAAACAGATGGATTATCATGGGATAAAAGATATAATTTATACATATTGTGGAGCACTTTTTACCTATCAATTTTCGCATGTTTGGATTGATTTTAGGAATCGAAGAGATAAAAATGGTGTGGATTGGTTTGAGAATTCGAGGAAGGCGACATTGGCTAATAGGCAATATTGTATTGACCAGAAAGGAAAGTATCGAACCTATGGTGAAAATTCTTGGGGATTGACGGCATGTCTTGGTCCGAAAGGGTATGGCGGATTTGGTTCTCAGCCTTGTGAAGCGAATTTGAGCGTAGAAAATGATGGAACTGTGACGCCATGTGGCGCGATTGGCTCGATTGTATTTGCGCCAGAAGAAAGCATTAAGGCAATGGAATATTATTATAATCATTTTCCGAAATTGTGGGGGAAATATGGATTTAAAGATGGGTTTAATTTGGAAGATTCTAAACCATGGTTTGCGAAGGAATATATTGGAATCGATAAAGGAATTGGGCTTGTGATGATGGAAAATTATTTGAATGGGACGATATGGCGTTATTTTATGAAAAATAAGTATGTGCAAAAAGGATTAGAAATGTTGGAGTTTTCGGAAGTAGATAGGAGAAAAGTTGAAAAAAGGTAGAGTTTATCTACCTTTTTTGTCTAGTTTGGCTAAAAATCGATTTAAATTTTTGTAATATATTAATTGTTTGGTTCTTCTTTTTATCCAATACCAAATATTTTGAAAGTATTGTTTTTTGGTAATTTGATGATTGTCTAATTCCACTTTTTTTCTTTTAATATGACGAGTGATTGATCTTTTCCAACATTTTAAAATACTGGTTCTTTTGACGATTAATGTTCCTTTTAAATCTTCAAAAGTTAGATATCTATATAGGTGCTGACCTTCTAATACAAAAGTGACAGTTTTTTCAAAATGATTTATGTAGTGGATGATTTCATGATAATATTCTTTAAAATATTCTTCGCTGTTTTGATTAGGAAATTTTTGTTTTAAAATTTTATTGATTTCGAAAGTTTCCTGATTCATATTTTCTTTATCTTGGCCGACGATATAAACAGTCAAGTGAAATAACTATATATTTATCATTATTTCGATATTGATTGGCTAGGGTTGTTTTTCCAGAGCCAATCATTCCTGTTATATTGATGATGTTGTCATTGGTACATAAAATTTCAATATCTGTTTTATCGATAAAAAGACTAACTTTATTTTTCATAGTTATTTTCCTTAATGGTATAAAATAAAAGAGAGTAAGAAATCGATGAAATCTTACTCTCCGTGGTGCAGATGGCCGGAATCGAACCGGCACGGGAGTTTAAGTCCCGCAGGATTTTAAGTCCTGTGCGTCTGCCAGTTTCGCCACATCTGCATATTTGTAACTTGAACTGACGAAAATTATTATACTATTTATTTTGGTTCTTGTCAAGAGGTGTTTGAGATTTTTTTATTTTTATTTGGCTCAATATTTTACATTATGGAAATACTAATATTACAAGATTTAAAAGTTTGAAAAAACAAATCTGAAATGCTTGACATTTTTAAAACATATGAGATAATAAACATAAAAAGGGGATAAAATCAAAAATGAAAACACAAAAAAACATAGGGGTAAATAGCAATTGTCAACCAAGAGAAATGCGGAATCACATTAATTTCACTTATCGTAACGATTATCATTTTATTAATCCTAGCAGGAATTTCAATTTCTCTAATTTCAGGCAGTAACGGAATCCTAGCCAAAGCCACGGCATCTGTTGATAAAACCCATGTGGAATCAGCCAAAGAACAAGTCACTCTAAAAATAGGAGAATATCAGCAAGAATTTTACGAAGGAAAATATGTAAACCAAGAAATCGACAATGCAAGCGAGCAAGGGGATTGGATTTTTGAGAATTATGGAAAACAAACTTTAAAAGTCAAAGACTACGAATTTACAATCCAACTGCCAGAAGGATTAGAAAAAGCAGATAAAGAGCATCCGTATATCGTAACCATAAAAAAGAATCGTAAATTACCAGGAAAAGTGACAGGAACGCTTAGCGTAGACGGAATCTTAAGATGGGACGAAAATTGGGTTGCAGATGGAGGTTCAGGCGAAGAAAACAAGCCAAATCAAGGAGGAGATAAGCCAGGAGAAGGCGAAAATAAGCCGACGGACGAAACGGTCACAGGAACCATCAAAGTTAGCAATAGCAACAAATTGACAAAGGGAACCGAAATAGAACTAGATGCAACGGTAGAATCTACGATTACCAAAATCGAATTTTTAATCGGCAATGAAAGTATGTATACAGAAAATGTTACAAACGAAAAAAATTATCATAAAACCTTAAATTTAAGCGACTTGAACCGTTTGGCAGAATTGATATTTTATCAAGATTATACGGCGCATTTAAAGGTAACAACGCAAAATAACATTCAAAAAGAAATCACGCAAACTGTGAAAAATTATACAGTAGGAAACGAAAAATCTTTGCAAGCTTTGGCAACGACGGTAAATGGCGGAATATCTTTGCAAGGAGAAAATATTTTACAAGTAGCCAATATTAGTTTGACCCAAAATCATACTAGTATTGGAACCAAAAGTAGTCCATTTAAGGGAATTTATGATGGACAAGATAAAAAAATAGATGGTTTAAAAATTAGTACAGATAATGTATGTCAAGGATTATTTGGCTATGTAGAAGACGCTTTATTGGAGAATATTGTTTTAGGAAATGGTTCAATTAATGCTGGAAATCGAGTAGGAGGATTGGTTGGATATGCCAAAAATTCTACGATACAAAAAGTAGAAAATAAAGGAACAAGCATTACATCGAAAACTACTGACTCAGAAAGACTGAATTATGCTAGCATAGAAAGAACACTGAGTCTGGGAACTTGGAATCAATCATTTTGTTATACAGGAGGAATTTGTGGTATATTGGAAAATTCGAATTTGACAGATTGTAGCAATGAAGCAGTAATTGTAGGTAGTTCTTCTGGTTATGGAGTTGGTGGTGTGGTAGGATATTACAAGAATACGAGTTTGCATCGTATAGAAAATTGTTCCAATAGTGCATTATCCACTGGAATAAAAGGATATGGAGGCGTTGGCGGAATTTGTGGTGTTGTTTATCGGAAGAGGGGAAATTGTGGAGTGTTCGAATCTTTTGAGTGTTATTACTTCCTCTTATAATTTTAGTGGAGGTGTTGTTGGACTTTCGATTGGAGGAAAAATTGCGAAATGTTCGAATAATTGGGACGTCAAGGGAACACAAAGCGTGGGAGGAATTGCAGGAGGTTTGTATCATGATTCACTAAATGGAGAAACGGTGATAGAAGAATGTCAAAATTCGGGTGCAATTACAGGAACTGGTAGTTCGCCGGGAACAGTGTTTTTTGGCGGTAGTGTTTGGTCAGGTTCATTTGTTCGATTGGGAGGCATTGTGGGAGTTGGCAATAAAATAAGAATTTTAAAATGTATAAATAAACGGCACAATTGCTGCAAAGGGATCTGGTGTTTCTGATTTGGTTGGGCAAGGAGGAATTGGTGGTGATATGAAAGGTAGCACGATTACGGAATGTTATAATGAGGGAAAGATAAATTATAATTCTGTTTCGAATTGTGTTGGTGGAATTGTAGGTGTAGGTAGTTATAATTTGTTTGTTAATTATTGTTATAATGTGGCGGAAATTAATGGAAGACGTAATGTTGGAGGAGTGATTGGATTAGGAGCTAAGGCGGATATAAGGTATTGCTATAATAAAGGTACAATACAAGGGACATTGAATGATATCGGTGGAGTTGCTGGTTGCATAAGGGACTTTGAGGCACAATCGTATACGAATAATTATTTATATTATTGTTACCATTTTGGAAAAGTGACGCAAAATACGTCTGTTCTGTACGTTGGAACAATTTGTGGACAATTGATGTATTATGATGTTGACCATTGTCATTCTTTAGCGAGTACGAGTGAGGCACAATGGGGCTTAGCTCAACATTTTCGTTCTGCAACAGATATTGAACGATACAGCAATAAAAGTGCGATGATTTCTGCGATGTTGGTTGAATTTGGAAGTAAATTTAAGACGGCTCCTAGTAGTGTTAATGGGGGAGACCCAATTTTAAGTTGGCAATAAAACCAGATATAGATAAGAAAGACCAATCATAGCTTCTTGACTTTTTGTTAAATTTATGCTATAATAAATACATTAAATTTTTCGGGAATAATTTCAAATTATTTCCGATTTTTTATTGGCAAAATAGAAAATGTATGATATAAAAGAAAAGAGTAAAAAATAAAACAAAGGAGAATCAAAAATGATGATTATCATGTTAGGTGCCCCAGGCACAGGAAAAGGAACGGTTGGGAATTTGCTTGCTGAAAAATTACAAATTCCACATATTTCGAGTGGCGAAATTTTTAGAAGTTATATAAACAGTGATGACGAAATTGGAAAAGAGGTAAAATCGTATGTTTCAGAAGGAAAATTGGTGCCAGATGAACTGACTATTCGAATTTTGGAAAAAAGATTGCAAGAGCCAGATACCCAAAAAGGTTGTATTTTGGACGGCTATCCAAGAACCGTTGTGCAAGCAGAAAGTTTGGATAACTTATTAAAAAAACAAAATCGCGCTGTGAAAGTTGCAGTTAATTTGAGTTTGTCAGATGATGAAATTGTGGATCGAATTACGAAAAGAAGAAGTTGCCCAAATGTAGAGTGCCGAGAAATTTACAATTTGGATTTTCGAAGACCAAAAGTTGAAAATGTTTGCGACAAATGCGGAAGTACGCTCATTATTCGCGAAGATGACAATGAAACTACGGTTCGTAAACGTTTGGAAAATTATCATAATATTTCGGAAAATTTGATCGAGTTTTATCAACATAAAGATATTTTGTATACCGTAAAATTAAACAATGAATCAAATAAAGTGTCAAGTGATATTGCAAAGGAAATTGAAGAATACTTAGGAAAGATAAGGGAGAAATAAAAAATGCCAAGACCGCAAGATGTTGTTGAGATGGAAAATCATGCTGAAAATCGAGAATACGTTTTAGAGCAGGTTGCTAAAAAAGGAAGTTTACTGGAGTTTGCATGTGATGAACTAAAAAATGATAAGGAAGTTGTTTTAGAAGCAATTAAAAATAATCCAGAGGCTTTAGAATTTGCAAGTGATGCATTAAAAATGGACCGAGAAGTGGTATTTGAATCGGTTAAATCAGTGGGGTGGACATATTGTTATGCCAAGGAAAATTTGCTAGAAGATAGAGAATTGCTGATGGCAGGTTTGAAATGCACAGGGCAGATTTTGTATTTTGCAAGTCCCGTTATGCGAGATGATAAAGAAGTTGTGCTAGAAGCAGTGAAGAATAAGGGAATTATTGTGAAATATGCTAGTAGTCGCTTGAAAAATGATTTAGAAATCGGAAGGACTGCGATGACGCAAAATAAAAAATGTTATGAATTTTTAAGTGAAGAATTAAAGCAACATGAGAAAATTTTAGAAATTTTAAATGGATAGCAAAAACTCCAACGCTGGTTGGAGTTTTATAAATATTTTTTGATTTTTTCTAATGCTTTTTTTCGTGTACTGATTTTTAATTTTTCTTCAAATGTCAATTCAGCCAAGGTTTTTCCGTTTTCGAGTTCGAAGATTTCATCAAATCCAAAGCCATTTTCGCCACGAGGAGAATCGGCGATGTAGCCTGAGAGCACTTCGGTTTCGGCAATAACCGTATCGTTAATAGCAATGGCAATGGCTGTGATGAAATTAACTTTTCGATCGATTTTGTCAAAATCTTTTAATTTATCGATTAAGGCAAAATTGCGTTCACGGTCGGTTCCTTTAAACCAACGTTTGGTGCGCACACCAGGAAAATTATTTAAAACGGGAATACAAATGCCAGAATCATCAGCAATGCAGATTTCATTTAGGTTTTGATGATAAAATTTGGCTTTTAAAATGGCGTTTTCTTCGAATGTTTCACCATTTTCTTCGGGTTCGATAAAATATTCGAAATCATTTAAAGAAAGAATTCGATGGTCTGAAAAAAGTTCTTTAATCATAGCAAGCTTTCCGTCATTATGTGTTGCAATTATGATTTTTTTCATTGTAGTACCTCCATTTTTAGATATTATATAGAATATTTTGAAAAAACGCAAGAGAAGATGAAACAAAAAAAATAAATTTTATAGAAAAAAGCACTCTGCCAATTCATGGTAGAATGCTTTTTTGTGAGATTTGTTGCTATTTTACTTGAACGTAGATATCAACAAAATCTGGCTCAATGAAAATCTTTTCTTCTTGAGTTAAGAAAAACTCAATCGTATGAGTGGAATAATTAATCTCAGAATCTTTTCCTTCGATATCGGTCATAAGCCAAGTGCCTGTTCCATTTTCTCGAGTGAAAAAATCAATATCATAAAGATTGATGACATTTTCACCATGAACGAAATCGTGGACTTCGGAAATCCGAATGATGCAATTGGCGCCTACATCAGTAGGAGATACTCGAGCAACTTTTGAAAAGCCGTTTTCTAGTATATAATTCATAGCCATTTTGATGAGGTCTCCAAAGTAAGGAAAGTAAAATTCATTTCCATCCGCATCTAACATTTTCCCATCCTCAAGCCATTCGGCAGAGTCAAAGAGCCCTAATTGCCGAAGCAATTTTTCTTGTTCAATTGTTAGCATAAAATCTCCTTTCTAAAACAGATTTTAGAATTTAGGTTATAAAGAAACATATCTATTATAATACAAATTAACAGAATAATCAAGTATTTAACATAAATAAAAAGACATATTTGAAAAAATATGCCTTTTCAATAGGATTGACTTAAATCTCGAATGACCTTAATTAACTGAATTTTTTCTGCTGACTTGACTTTTTCTGCCACATCATCAGCCGTATCTGTTTCCAAAACTTCGATTTTGGTTTGACTGATGATATTTCCTTCATCATATTGATTATTGACGAAATGGACGGTTGCGCCACTAATTTTTTCTCCAGCCTTTACAACCGCTTCATGCACTTTCATACCATACATACCTTTTCCACAAAATTTCGGAATTAGGGAAGGGTGTGTGTTAATAATGGTATAGTTTTCGACCAATTTTGGACCGATTTTTTTCAAATATCCAGCCAAAACGATTAAATCAATTTCATATTGGTTTAATAATGTTTCTAATTCCAAATCAATCTCATCTGCTTTTTTATTTTGAATGACATAAGTATCAATTCCAGCGTTTTTAGCGCGTTCCAAGGCATAGGCGCTACTTGAATTGGATATAACTAGATTGATTTGGCAATTCAATTCTTTTTTTTCAATCGCATCAATGATGGCTTGAAGGGTTGTGCCACCACCAGATGCAAAAACGGCTAAATGATACATGGTCTTACTCCTCAAATTTTTTTCCTGTGATTAATTGGAAGGCGTCTTTATATTTGTTGACTGTTGTTTTAATGACATCTGCTGGAATTGGTGTGCCACTTTCTGGGTCATAGCCAGAAGATTTAATCCAATCACGCAAATATTGTTTATCAAAACTTTTTTGAGAACGTCCCACTTCATAATCGGAAGCAGGCCAGAAACGACTAGAATCAGGAGTTAGGACTTCGTCTCCAAGAACAAGCTCGCCATTTTCATCTAATCCAAATTCAAATTTGGTATCAGCGATTATGACACCTTTGCTAGCAGCGTATTCAGCGCATTTATTGTAAATTTGAAGTGTTTTATCACGTAATTTTGTTGCTAATTCAAGACCTAACATTTCTACGACTCTTTCAAAAGAGATATTTTCATCATGGTCTCCGATTTCGGCTTTGGTGGAAGGTGTGAAAATGGCTTCTGGTAATTTTTGCGATTCTTGCAAACCGTCTGGCAAAGTAATTCCACATACAGTTCCGTTTTCCTTGTAACTTTTCCAGCCAGAACCTGTAATATAGCCTCTTACGATGCATTCAACAGGAAGCACTTTTAATTTTTTGACAAGCATGGAACGTCCCTCGAATTCTGGTTTTTGGAATTCTTCGGGAAAATCTTTGCTGTTGGTTGAAATAATATGATTTGGTATAATATCTTTTACGAAATCAAACCAGAATTCAGAGATTTGGTTTAGGATTTTTCCTTTGTTTGGAATGGGAGATGGAAGAATATAGTCGAAGGCGGAAATTCGGTCAGATACGACTAATAATAATTTATCTCCATCAATTTCATAAATTTCGCGGACTTTTCCGCTGCTTAATTTTTTGATCATTGTTTTTAATTCCTTTCTTTGGATAAATTTTACATATTTTTCATGTATTCTTCATATCCGTATAGCTTGTAATTTTTCGTCTTTGGCTAAAACGGCGTCTTTGAGAGAGGCTTTGAAGTCGATGATTTTTTGTTGAATCGTTTTGTCAGAAGTTCCTAAGATAGTTGTGGCTAAAATGGCAGCGTTTTTGGCTCCGTTGATAGCAACTGTGGCAACAGGAATTCCAGAAGGCATTTGAACAATTGAGTAAAGCGAATCGACTCCGCTCAACGTTTTGGTATGAATTGGAACGCCAATGACTGGAACAGGAACTAAAGCAGCGATAACGCCCGGTAAATGAGCCGCTCCTCCAGCACCTCCAATAATAACTTTTACGTTACGTTTTTTTAAATCTTCTGCATATTCAAGTGCTTTTTCAGGGGTTCTGTGAACAGAAAGAATTTTTATTTCATAAGAAATTCCCATATCACTTAAAAATTTGGCAGCGTCTTTCATGATGGGTAAGTCTGAATCACTTCCCATAATAATGGCAACATCAATGTTTTCCATATTAAAATCCTCCTTATAATAAAGTATGATGGCAAAGCCATCTATAATCATCGACACAAAATCAGAGATTTTGACGATGATTTATTTCTCAATTCTACTTCCAAGATGAGAAAGGACTTGGCGTGAAGTGTGGTTGGCTAACTCGAAAGTAGATTTGATAAATTCGGTATTAATTTGTGTAGTATAGGCATATTCTCGTAAAGTAGTGGAGAAAAAGGCATCTCCTGCGCCAGATGTGTCAATTGCTTGAACGATAATTTGTGGAGATAAATCTAAAATTTTTGGTGTTCCATTTTCTCTGAAAACAAAAATCGCGCCTTTTTTTCCTTTTGTGGAAACGAGTAAATCGAAATTGAATTTTTCAAAAAGTTCAATTTCTGTTTTTACTTGCAATCTTTCAAAAAGAAGTTCTGTGACAGTATTATTGATTTGAACAAAGCTCGCAAGTTCTAAAAATTGGGATAAGTATTGTTTGGTAAAATGCTCAAAAAAGCGAATGTGACCAATATCTAAACAAATTTTTTTGTCAGCGGAGATGTTTTTGATGAATTTGAGGTTGACTGGCAAAAATCTGTCTAAAATAATGTATAGCATTTTATCTTGTAGCTCTTCTGGTAGGGTAATGGGTAAATTGGGAGAAAAATTCATGGTGTAGTTTAGTGTGATTGGGTCGTACCAAGAGTGGATAATGGAGTTGTCTTCCAGTTTTGCGTTGGGAATGATGATATTCATGATGTTGGTGGATTTTGGTTCAATAATGATGGAATCCACATTCGTGCCAGATTTTTTGAGAGAATCCAGTGCAATTTTGCCTTCTTTGTCATTTCCGAACAGAGCCAATGGCATAGCAGTTTTCGCCCATGAAAGAGAGGTTGTAAAGGTCATTCCAATTGCAACCACCACCGTCTTGTTTGATTAAATTTAGGTTTTCGTCATAAATATTATCTAAAATAATATCACCATGGGAAAGAAAGACTTTTTCTTTGGGCATTTTTTTCCTCCTTTTTTGAATAATAAAAGTATATCGCATTTTGTAAAATTTTGCAAGATTTTTTGAAAATTTTATAAAAGTGCTTTACTTTTTATGTAAATTATGATATCCTATTTCTGTTTTTATTATATTTTGAAAGGTAAATGAAAATGGATATTGAAAATAACAATAAACAAAAGCAAGAATCAATGCAAAGATTAAGTAAATATGCGAATGTGATTAACTTGGTTTTAACAGATTACAACCGAAAAAGTGCGGATGAAACGATGATGATTAAAAGTTTCCGAAAATCGGACCTAGAATCTACCAATCGAAAAACGCATCCAGATAATCTAGAAAATATTGCAGGCTTTATGGCAGAAGGGATTGGCTTAAATGTTCCAGTAGTTCGATTAATGGGGCGTTTTCACGATATTGGTCATACATTTATGGGACATAGTGGTGAATGGTGGCTTTCGGAAATTAAGAAAAATCTGGGTTTGGGTTATTATGTACATAATAGTTTAGGGGTTAGAGATTTGCTTTATACGCACAATATTGTAGAAGAAATTCGAACAGCTTTGTATGATGTATATGGAGTAAATCCAAATCAAAAAGAGAAAGAAATTGAAAAAGTTTGTGAGGATTTATGGCTGATTTGGGATGGTATTAACTCGCATAATGGTGAACTTTCTGAGTCAACGTATCTACCAAATAGCGAGAAAACAAAAGAAGATTTTGAGCAAGAATTAATGGATTGCCATTGCATCGAAGGGTATGATAGAAAATTAGTTCCAGCAACGCCAGAAGCGGCGCTTATGAGATTATGTGATAAAATATCGTATATTCCTTATGATATGATTGATGGTCTAAGAGAAGGCATGATTGACCGATTAGACGAAGAATATATGGATATTTTGGTCCCAATTTTGACAAGTGATAAAAACATGAAAGCAGAAGATGCTGTGACTTTTATTAATAATGCTGTCACAAAACAAAAATACAATGCACTTGCCCACAAACTACAACTGATTTTTGCCAAAGATGTTGCTAAGAATAGCACAAAGGAAAAAATTGCCATGTCAGAGAAAATGTCGGAACGTATGCACAAATTAAGAGACATTAATAATCGAAAGGTGGTTAATTTTGTTTTGATGAAAGAGGACCATGAAATTTATCCAAAAGCATTGGAAGAATTGATGGTTGAGTGTGCTGAAATTATCAAACGTGAAAAAATCTTGTATCGACTAAATGGCGCAAATCAAGACAAAAACTTAAGCGAAGAATTAACAGAAAAATATCAAGATACGCCATATTTGGGATTTGTAAAATATATTGCTAGAACAACGAAAGCAGATTTTAAATGGACCAAAACGATGTTACAAAATGCAAAACAGCAAGCCATTAATGATGAAATGGAAGAAGCACTACAAATTGGTAAAGGTAAAAAAACCGAAAAGAAAGTAAAAGGGCAAGAAAAACGAGAAAGAAGGATTAAAATTTATACCAAATTATTTCAAGAGCAAATAAAGGCAATGCAAGAAAAAGGCTATGCTTGTGAAGAAAAAGATTTTGAAAAAATGAAAGAATTTCAAAGAGAATGTATTTTGGAATCGTATCCTTCTGCCTCAGAAGGGCTTTGCCTAGAATTTGCTACGAAATATTTAGCGAATTTAAGTGATACGGAATTTATGAATTTGCTACGAAATACGGGAAAAGTAAAGGATGAGCAATATAAAAGTTTAACGAGAAAATATAAAGAGATTGATTTGAAAAATGAATATATGACACATGGGCAATGGGACAAAATATCAGCAGAGCAAAGTGTGGCAACAGGTAAAGCAGTAAGCCACGTTATTGGTTAAGAAACGTGCAATAGGTTAGGCGGTGAGGAAAAGTCTGAATTTCGGAAAATTAACCTATTGACTTTTTCCTCAAAAAAATATATAATTAAAATAGAAGATATACTTTCGAAAGGGGAATAGAATGTTAGCAAAAGTTTGGAAAAAAGCATTGTTGGCCATTTGTATGATTGCTTGTATTTATAATGTCATGCACAAAATAGTTAGTCGAACCTCATTGGAATTTCAGTTGGAAAGTGTGAAAGATCAAAGTAGTATTATTGATATGCTAGATACTGCTCCTACCAATTCAAATAGCCAGAATTCTCTAGTAGAAAATAAGCATACGAGTACGGTAAAAAATGAAAATCAATCCAATAATGCGATTGTGGTTGTTTATTAAATGAGAAAGGAAGAAAAATACTTCCTTTTTTATTTTAATCAAAAATCTTTTCAAACCATTTTTTGATATTTTGAAGCAATTCATCTAAATTATAATCGCTTCGCTCTCGATAATATTTTAACAATTCGGCAATCACACCATTGACAAAAAAACAAACATCTAGTTCTAGGTAGGAATTTTGGGAAAAAGTAATATTTTTTAAGGCAGAAGAAATTTTCTTGATTGCCATTTTTTGTAATTTTTCTAGAAAGAAAAGCGTATCATTGGAGGATAAAAGCATTTTGTAAATTGCTTCGTTTTTCTTTAAACATACAATAATTTCGTCAAAATAATGTAAAATATCTTGCTTGCTATACAAAATTTTGTCATCACAAGTGAGTAATTCAATTGTTTCTAATTCGTAATCTTTGGCAACTTCGTAAATATCATCATAATGTGTATAAAATGTGCTTCTTGTAATATCGGCACGTTTGACCAGTTCGGTGACTGTTATTTTATTTAATTCTTTTTTTTCTTGCATTAATTCGGCAAAAGTGGTTTTGATTAAGTTTCTTGTCTTTTTAGAAGACGAATTGAGACCTTGGACTTTCATATTTTGAATTCTCCTTTTTTTACACTATACCATAAATTAAAAAAAAAAGAAATAGGAAAAAGAGAAAAAACAAATGTCGAAAAAGGTCGAACAAAAAAAGAAATTTTTGTTGCAGTTTGAGAAAAAGTGTGGTAAAATAAGCTAAATTTAAAAGAAAGGAGGATAGGTATGCAAGAACCAATTTTACAGATATTGCAAAAGTTAGATAAGATAGACCGTAAAATAGACAGAATGGAAATGCGAATAGATGGAATGCAGAATCAAATTAATCAGGTAGACCAGAAAATCGAAGATTTGAGTATTGAATTTAAGCAAGAAAATGAAAAATTGAAAGAGGAATTGCGAGCCGAGTTCAAACAGGAAAATGCGAAATTAAAAGAAGAATTACACTCAGAAATCAAGCAGAGGAATGAGGAACTAAAAGAAGAATTACACTTAGAAATTAAGCAGAGAAATGAGGAATTAAAAGAAGAATTACACTCAGAATTTAAACAAGAAAATGACAAATTCAAAAAAGAGTTGCGTTCAGAATTGAAACAAGAAAACGAAAGATTGGAAAAAAGATTAGAAGATCGATTAATAGAAAGAATGAAACAAGAAGTTTTAGCTCAAATGTTTGTTTTTGAATCAGATTATGGTAGAAAAATCAATATTATGTATGAAGAATTGATGGCAAGAAATGAGAAAACGGAAGCATTAGAAAAAAGTATCATTGCATTAGAGAGAAGAGTTGACAAAAATTCTGCCTTTATTTTTCATTATGAAAGTCAAAATGCAACTTTGGAAAAGACAAAACATTAGTTAATTCTATTAAAATCATAATTAGAGGGTATACTTATTATTTTTATAGGAGAAATAATAGGTATGCTCTCTAATTTTTTAACATGTTTTTTCGAAATTTTCTTGAAAAAACTGGAAGAAAATGTTATACTAGTAAACATAGGAGAAAAAATATGTCAAATCGAATCGATAAAGAAAATTATTATCTAGATATCGCAGAAACCGTAGCAAGTAGAGCCACTTGTCTTCGAAAAAAGTATGGTAGTGTAATTGTAAATCATGACCAAATTATTGCAACTGGCTATAGTGGTGCACCTCGTGGAAGAATTAATTGTTGTGATTTAGGTTATTGTATGAAGAAAAAATTGTTACCAGAAACGCGTCATGGTGGATACGATGCTTGTCGTTCGGTTCATAGCGAACAAAATGCCATTATTAGTGCTTCGAGGCAAGAAATGATAGGAAGTACTTTATATTTAGTAGGCTATCGAACAGAAAATCATGATTACGAAGAAGGAGCAGCTCCTTGTTTAATGTGCCGAAAATTGATTATTAATAGCGGAATTGAGCGAGTGGTTGTCAGAAAATATAAAGAAGAATATACAGTATATAATGTTGAAGACTGGGTTGAAAAAGACGAATATTTGGAAGGACAATTATCATACTAGAAAGGGGAAAAAATGCTACATAAGATGAAAGAAAATAGAAAACTAGTAGATGGTACATTTTTACTAATAGTTGCCTTAATCATATCCATTCCCATGTTCCGTGCAAAAAATGATCTTTATTTAGATGATGGAAGCCAGCATTTAATGCGAGCTTACTATAACTATCAATCGATTTTACAAAATGGAAAAGAAACGATTATTCCTACATTTACCAACGGTTTTGGCTATTCTTGGAATTTGTTTTATGGACCATTATCAAGTGATTTTATCATGGTTTTGGGCGTGATTTCAGGAAGTTTTAATTTGGGGTTTAAATTAGCAACTTTGTTGATTTTTAGTTTGGCTGGAATTTTTATGTACAAATTTGTTTATGAACTGACCGAAAACCGAAATACAGCGTTACTAGCTGGAATAATCTACATAACATCACCATACTTTTTTACTGATATTTATATTAGACACGCAATGGGCGAATGTATGGCTTTTATGTTTCTTCCGATGGTCTTTTTGGGGCTGTATAATTTGTTTAATACGGAAAAAAATCACTATTATTTGATTTTTGGTGCAGTGCGGTTTAATTTTGTCACACAATATTTCTACGGTTTTGACTACTATATTGGCTAGTATTTATTGTCTAGTGAATATTAAAAATATCTTTACAACACGCGTCAAAAAAGGCTTAATCATTGACATTATTTTTATTTTGCTTATCACCAGTTTTTTCTGGATGCCACTTTTGGAGACGAAGTTTTTGACGAATTATCGTGTTTATGAGCAAGATGCTATGTCCACAAAAGAAAGTTTTTTAAGTCATACACTTGCCATTAATGATTTATTTATTACCAAACAAGGCAATCTATTTGTTTTCGAAATAGGTTTACCAGTCATTTTAATGCTTGCTTTTTCTATTTTAACATTTCGAAAACTAGAAGAAAATGAAAAAGAATATGCATTTTTCCTACTAGCAGGATTGACAAGCATTTGGATGACTACGAAATATTTCCCTTGGAAATTCTTGCCCAATGGAGCGTATATTATCCAACTGCCATGGCGAATGCTCGTGTTTTCTACTTTCTTTTTTGCCATTGTTGCTAGCATCAATATGGCGACTTTGATTCGAAAATTTAATGGAAAAGATGTATTCATGATTGCTATAATATGCCTTTTATACATTGCAACAAGGCATGGTGCCATTCCGTATTCTGAAGAAGTTTTGAATGTGGAAGATGAATCAATTAGTGCTGTTACAGGGCACGAAAATGAATGGTTGCCAGGAATGGGAAGACTTGAATATTTGCCAAGCAAAGCCTATGAAAATACATTCTACATTGCCACAAGGCAAGATTCAATCCTTACTCTAGAAGGTGATTGCCAGATTCAAGAATATGTAAAAAACGGAATGCATTTGACTGCCAAGATAGCCACCCAAGAAAAAAATGCCAAGCTAGAATTGCCTTACATTTACTATCCAGGCTACATAGTAAGATTTGATGGTATGTTAATCAACACATTTGAAACAGAAAATGGGTTTTTAGGTTGTGACATCATGAAGCAGGAAGAAGGCGAACTAGAAATCGAATATACAGGCACGAGCCTCATGAAAATAACCAAAATCTTATCGATATTTGCATTGATTGCTTATATTATTTATGTTTGGAAAAAACATTAACGAAAATGAACCTTAAGAAAGGAAATGAAAATGAGCAAACCAATTGTTGCCATCATTGGCAGACCCAATGTTGGAAAATCCAGTTTTTTTAATTATATTGTAGGACAGAGAATTTCGATTGTTGAAGACACGCCAGGTGTTACACGTGACAGAATTTATGCTGACACCACATGGCGCGACCTAAATTTTACCTTAATTGATACAGGACGGAATCGAACCAGAAAAAGAAGACATTATTTTATCGCAAATGCGAGAACAGGCTAATATCGCTATTGATCTGGCAGATGTGATTTTGTTTATGACCGATATCAGGCAAGGTGTAACAGCTAGTGATATGGAAATTGCTACGATGCTGAGACACGCCCAAAAGCCGATTATTCTAGTGTGCAATAAATCCGACAAATTTGGCGAACCACCGGCTGAGCTATACGAATTTTACAATCTAGGAATCGGTGAGCCACACGCGATTTCAACTGCAAACGCCATTGGAATTGGCGATTTGTTAGATGAAATTTATGATAAATTGCCTCCAAAATCAGGAACAGAAGAGGATAACGAAAAAATCAAAGTAGCCATCATTGGAAAGCCTAATGTTGGAAAATCTTCTTTGCTGAACCGAATTTTAGGGGAAGAGCGCTCCATTGTAAGTGATGTGGCAGGAGCGACACGTGATGCCATTGATTCAGAATATACCAACCAATTTGGCGAATATATTTTGATTGATACAGCAGGTATTCGAAAAAAGAGCAAAGTCAATGAATCCATTGAAAAATTCAGCATTATGAGAACCCTTCTTGCGATTGATAGAGCCGATGTTTGCCTTGTTTTGATTGATGCTACAGAAGGCGTGACCGACCAAGATTCGAAAATTTTAGGCGAAGCCCACGAACGCGGAAAAGGAATTATTTTGGTTGTCAATAAATGGGACGAAATCGAAAAAGACGAGAAAACGATGAAAGAATTTGAGAAAAATATTTACAACAAGATTTCGTATGCAACCTATGCTCCGATGCTGTTTATATCAGCCAAAACCGGGCAAAGAGTGCAGAAATTGTTTGAATTAATCAATCAAGTGAATAGCCAAAATGCGCTTAGAGTTTCAACTTCGGTTGTGAATGAGGTGATTAATGAGGCTATTAGCGTAGTACAGCCACCAAGTGATAAAGGAAAAAGACTTAAGATTTTTTATGGAACGCAAGCTAGCACACGTCCACCAACATTTGTTATTTTTGTGAACAATAAGGAGTTATTTCATTTTTCGTATCAACGATATTTGATGAATTGTTTTCGAAATAATTTTGGGTTACAGGGAACACCAGTTCGATTAATTATCCGTGAAAAAAATAAGAAAGATGCTTCATCAATTTAGGATGAAGCATTTTTTACTATTTCTAAAATCAATTGATAACAAAATTCTTGTGATTTTAAGCCAGTTGTTCGGATGTATGGTTCACCTAAAATTTCATTATTGGAAATCACACGAACACCAATAACTGGAATTTTATAACGATTGGCAACTGTATAAATTGCAATACTTTCCATATCTTCGCAAAGCGTACCATAGTTTTGATGTAACCACAAAATTTTGTCGGTTTCTTGGTTCCAAATGTCACCACTTCCTAAAGTACCAAAGTGAACTTTTCCGTTTGGAAAAGGGATTTTTTTGGCAAGTTCGATGAAATGTTTATCGCCCAATTGATATTCCAAACGGTCTTGCTCGCCAGAGATAAATTTCAAAAGCTTCCATTCCAAACTATTACTGCCTTCGCCTTCTTTTTTGTAAGGTGTTTTGCAAGATACAATATTGACGCATTTTTCACCAATGACAAGATCGCCAGTATGAATATTTTTTCCATGTGCGCCAGCTGTTCCTTGACTTAGGATGGCGATAGGCTGATATTTTTCAATGGAAATAAAAGTTGCGATAGAGGCGTTGATTGTTCCGACATAACAACGACAAATCACAATAGGATAGTCTTCTATGGTGCCTTCATAAAATTTATATTTTTCGATTGTTTCATAGGTCATATTTTCCAGTTTTTTGATTAAAAAGTCGGCTTCGACGTCCATGGCAGCCATGATGACGATTGGATTTTTTTTCATAATAAAATTCCTCCTTATCCTTTTTTATAGCATATTTTGGGGAAAATAGCAAGAAATTGGAAAATAAACTTGCAATTTATGTAAAATTATAGTATAATACCTGAATCCGTGAATTTTACAGATTAATAAATTTCTCTATAAAAAAAGAACAG
>CAOJUE010000017.1 GCA_948443845.1 uncultured Eubacteriales bacterium
GTTTGTTTATAATACTTTCGGTTCTTTGCTTTTAATTGATTCACGGATTCAGGTTATTATGCTTATTTTACATAATTTGTCTTTTCACTCAACTTATATAAACGCAATGGTTTTGCGTTATTTCTCTACCTTTTATAACCACTTGTGTGTGCGCGCATACAGCGCCAACGGTTTTAGCGTTTTTTATGAATTTTTGGGCTTCGTTTTCTTTTTTCATTTGATTTTTTCTCCCTTTTTCGATTTTTGTATTTGCTTGTTGCCGCTTTTGGGAGTATTGTATCAAATCTTACTTTTGTTTGTTAATGCATTTAGTTAAATGTAATATAATCGAATGCTTTTGGTTGATTGGATTTTTTTAAGCCCCTGTCGTTTTTTGTCTTCTTTATTTTTTGTCAATATTCCATGATTTTCATATTCTATGTTAGGAGGTTTTTATGAAAAAAATATTATATTTTAGTATGATTCTTACGATCCTTCTATTTTTGCCTACATCTACTTATGCTGCTATTCATCAAGGAATTGATGTGAGCAATTGGCAAGGATCGATTAATTATTCAGAAGTTAAAAATTCGGGAATTGAAATTGTGTATATTAAAGCAAGCCAAGGAAATTCAATTATCGATTCTCACTTTAAAACAAACTATACCAATGCCAAAGCAAATGGTTTAAAAGTTGGATTATATCACTTTTTAACAGCAAGATCCGTTGCAGAAGCCGAACAACAAGCAGAATTCTTTTCTAGTGTGATTTCTGGAACTTCTCCGGATTGCAAATTAGCAATGGATTTTGAAGTTTTTGGGAATTTAACAAAAAATGAAATTAACAATATTTCTTTTGCTTTCTTAAAAAAAGTGCAAGAATTAACAGGAAAAGAAGTTGTCATTTATAGTAACGCTTCTAATGCACGAAATACCTTTAATCACGAACTTGCCAACGCCTATCCGCTTTGGATAGCAGAATATGGCGTAACCTCCCCTAATACTGGCAACTGGTCTACTTACGAAGGTTTTCAATACAGCGATAATGGAATTGTTCCTGGAATTAGTGGTTATACGGATATGGATTCTTTTACAGACAACATTTTCCTATCTTCCTCAGAACATATTTCTACACCAGAAAATACTTCCAATCAAATCTCTTCTTATACCGTTCAAGCAGGAAATACGTTAAGCCAAATTGCACTTCAGTTTAATACAACTGTAAGTGAGATTGCTGGCTTAAATGGAATTCGAAATCCCAATTTAATTTATGTAGGAGAAGTTCTAAAAATTGACACAACCAATGATTTATCTACTATTACAGGCAATAAATACGAAACAAATCATATTGTCTATACTATTAAACCTGGAGATACCTTAACCTCCATTGCAAAAAAATACAATGTAACCATTCAAAGTATTATCACTTTGAATAACATTATCAACCCGAATTTGATTTACGCTGGCAACCGTATACGTATTAATTTGAATTAATTTTTGATACATAAAAATGGCGAACTTCTTGTTCGCCATTATTTTTTCTTCCAATTTAAGATTTGATTATTAATTTCTTCGTCATCTTCTAATTCTATAATATCTTCTATTACTCTTTTTCTTTTTAAAAATGATTTTCTTTTCTTTTTTGGTTCTTCTTTTTCGGATTGAGCAATCGCCTCTTCAACTGATAATGTTTTTTCAAAATCCACAATATTTCGTACTGGTTGTGCATACATGCCTTCTTGATATAAGTCTTTTCTAGGTAAATGCGTTGTTTCCATATATTGCAGATATTTGGCAATAATTTGCTTTTCCTTTTTCTCGAGCAAATTGAAATCTGGTTTCAAATAAAGATAGCGCCAAATGACATGTCTTTCATAAGAGTCAAATTGAGAATTTTGCAAATCGACATAATCATATTCTATTTTAAATTGAAAATTCTCAATTGAAATCGTCAGATTCGTCCATTTTTTCTGTTTCTTCGCAATCCACAATTGCCTTAATGTTTTTAGCACATAATATAAATCCATAATTAATTTGGAATATTCATCTTCATCAATATTAAAGGCACTTGGAATTTCATAACAGTTGACAGGTTTTTTCTTGATAATTCCTTTGGGAAAATAGTAAAAATACATTTCTCCGTGTTGGTCTTTGTTTCGGTACATCTATAATAGAAGCATACAAATACACACTTTCCCATTTTTCTGGTATAATATAAAATAACTTTCTTTGTATTTCTGCATAAATTTGTTTTTCTTCTGATGAACTTACCATATCTTTCTCCTATGTTAATTCTTCTGTAACAAACTCTCTCCTGTCATTTCCTCTGGTTTTTGTAGTCCCATTAAATCTAACATGGTTGGTGCTAAATCAGCTAATCTTCCTTCTTTTACTTTTTGATTTCCAATTCCAACAATCGCAAGTGGCACAGGATTTGTTGTATGAGCAGTATGTGGTTCACCTGTTTTATAATCAAGCATTTGCTCTGCATTTCCATGGTCTGCTGTAATTAGCAACGTTCCATTGACACTTTCAATGGCTGCTACCACTTTGCTTACACACTCATCAATGGTTTCTAACGCTTTTATAGCTGCTTCAATATTTCCCGTATGACCTACCATATCTGGGTTTGCATAATTTAAAATGATGCAATCATATTTTTGTGATTGAATCGCTTCTACTACTTTTTCCGTCACTTCATAAGCACTCATTTCTGGCTTCAAATCGTAGGTCTCTACTTTTGGTGATGGAACTAAAATTCTATCTTCTCCTTCATACTGCTTTTCTTCCCCACCATTGAAGAAAAAAGTAACATGGGCATATTTTTCGGTTTCAGCAATACGCAATTGTGTCATTCCTTTTTTGCTAATATATTCCCCAAATGTATTTCGAATTTCATCTTTTCGGAAAGCAATTTCGACATTTGGCATGGTTTCATCATAAGGTGTCATACACACAAAATAGGTATTTATTTTTTCAGTGGCAAATCCGTCAAAATCTTTGTCAACAATACTTCTGGTAATTTCTCTTGCTCTATCTGGTCTGAAATTAAAGAAAATAACAGAATCATTTTCTTCAATTTTGGCAACTGGCTCACCATTTTTGTTTGTGATAACCGTTGGAACAACAAACTCGTCAAAAATTTCTTTTTGGTAAGACTCTTCGATTGCACTAGTTGCACTTAAAGCCGTTTCACCTTCTCCACGGACAATCGCATTGTAGGCTTTTTCCACTCTTTCCCATCTTTTATCTCTGTCCATGCTATAAAATCTTCCTGAAATTGTGGCGATTTCGCCAATTCCCTTTTCTTTCATTTTACTTTCTAATTCAGCAATATAACCTTCTCCTGATGCAGGTGGCGTATCTCTACCGTCTAAAAAGCAATGTAGGTAAACATTTTCAAAATCTTTTCTTTTTGCCATTTCAAGCAAACCAAATAAATGTCTAATATGGCTATGAACACCACCGTCAGACAATAAGCCCATAATGTGTAATTTAGAACCATGTTTTTTGCAATTTTCTATGGCTGTTAAAAATTCTGGTTTACTGAAAAATTCGCCATCTTCAATCGATTTGGTAATTTTGGCTAAATCTTGGTAAACAATTCTTCCTGCTCCAATGTTGGTATGACCAACTTCAGAATTTCCCATTTGTCCGTCTGGCAATCCAACATCTGCGCCACTTGTGTGGATTACTGTATTGGAATTTTCAGTAAGTATTTTATTTAGGTTTGGAATATTAGCCATTTTGACAGCATTTCCTTCTGCTTTTTCATTCATTCCAAAACCATCTAATATCATTAGCATTGTTAATTTTTTGTCCATTTCTTTTACTCCTTTTTGGTTTGCGTTTGCAACCCATTTTTTAAATATTGTGTATTGTATCAAATTTTTTTCTATTTGTCAAAATTTACGATTTTAGCAAATTCGTCTGGTTTTAAACTTGCGCCACCAACTAGCCCGCCGTCAATATCTGACATGGAAAATAGTTCTTTGGCATTGGCTGATTTAACGCTTCCGCCGTATTGAATGATGACTTCGTCTGCCACATCTTTTCCGTAATTTTTCTCAATTTCTGCACGAATTTCTTTGATGCTGTTGTTGGCATCTTCTGAAGTTGCTGTTTTTCCTGTACCAATTGCCCAAATTGGCTCATAGGCTATAATTGTATTTTTGACTTGGTCGTTTGTTAAACCATCTAAAGCAAGTCTTGTTTGCGTTGTAATAATTTCAGCTGTTTTTCCTGATTCTCTTTGTTCTAGCGTTTCTCCAACACATACAATTGGTTTTAAACCATTTTCAAAGGCTGCTTTTATTTTTTTATTAACTGTTTCATCGGTTTCTGCAAAATATTGCCTTCTCTCAGAATGCCCCAAAATCACGTATTCTACGCCAATTGATTTTAACATTTGAGCAGATACTTCGCCTGTGAAAGCTCCTTTTTCCTCCCAATGCATATTTTGGGCACCTATTTTGATATTGGTTCCCTGTGCAGAATTTAAACAATAGAATAAATCGATATAAGGAACGCACAAAATTACTTCATTTTTCGTATCTTTTACCAATCCTTCAAACTCTTGAATATACTCAATTGCTTCGTTTGGAAGCATATTCATTTTCCAGTTTCCTGCAATTACTTTTTTACGCATATTATTTTCCTCCTAATTCTAATATTTCCGCCACGCTTGAAATCGTACAAAGTCTCGCATTTTTGTAGCGGCTATCCAAAGATACATCTTTTCCAAACCAATCTGGTGGAATAAATTGACTCGCTTGTTCTTCCGACTTAAATTCGACTTCGACGTTTTGTAACCCCTTCAAAAATCCGTCAAACACGTCTAATTCAGCCGTTAAACTATTTTCTAATGGAATTAAATAGCGGTCTTTTTCAATCATTCTGCCATCAATTTTGGTTTTCAAGTGTTTGTAAGCCTCCTCAGTTAATGGCAGTTCTACTTCTTTTGCAACACTTGCCACTTGCATTTTTGTTTTTTGCCTGAATTTATAACATAATATATATTCTTGATTATACTTTCTTATGCGCAATGTCGGTGTTGCAAAAGTATTTAGGTAGCCTTGTTCAATTCGTACTTTTTCATACTGCTCTAAATTTTCTGGTAAATTTTTTATCAAATATTTTTTCTCAATTTCTTGCATACGATTTTCCCTTATTTATTTTGTAATGCTTCAATTCCCGGCAATTTTTTGCCTTCAAGAAATTCTAGTGACGCTCCACCACCAGTTGAAATATGCGTAAATTTCTCAGCCAATCCTGCTTTTTCAACAGCTGCTGCGGAATCTCCACCACCGATAATTTTTACTGCGTCAACATCTGCTAATGTTTGCGCAATTGAATTAGTTCCCACTGCAAATTGCTCAAATTCAAATAGCCCCAAAGGTCCATTCCATACAACTGTTTTAGCATTTTGCAATTCTTGCGCATATATTTTTATGGTTTCTGGACCAATGTCAAAACCTTCCCAACCATCTGGAATTTCTGTATATTTTACGTCTTTACTTTCCGTATCTGTAGCAAATTCTTTACCAACTTTTGTGTCAACTGGTAGTATGAATTTAACGCCCTTGGCTTTTGCTTTTTCCATTAATTCTTGCGCTAAATCTAATTTATCCTCTTCGCAAATCGAATTTCCTACATTGTACCCCATTGATTTAAAGAAAGTATATGCCATCGCTCCACCAATTAGCAATGTATCCACTTTTTCTAACAAACTGTTGATAACTCCAATTTTATCTGAAACTTTCTTTCCACCTAAAATAGCCACAAATGGTCTTTCTGGATTTTCCAAAGCAGTTCCTAAAAAGTTCAATTCTTTTTCAATTAAGAAACCAGATACTGCTGGCAAATAACTTGCAACACCTGTTGTTGAACTATGTGCTCTATGGGCTGTTCCAAACGCATCATTGACAAAAACTTCTGCTAAACTAGCAAATTTTTTCGATAGTTCTTCATCATTTTTCTCTTCTCCTGCTTCATAGCGAACATTTTCAAGAAGCATAACTTCTCCTTCTTTTAATTCTTGAGCCAACTTTTTAGCATCTTCTCCTACAACATCTTTGCTTAATTTTACTTCTTTTCCTAATAATTTCGAAAGTTCGTCTGCCACAATATTCAAAGAAAATTCTGGTTTTACTTCTCCTTTTGGACGTCCTAAATGTGAACATAAAATAACTTTACAGTTATTTTCAATTAAATATTGAATGGTTGGTAAGGCAGCAACAATTCTTCTGTTGTCTGTAATTTTTCTATTTTCATCGCAAGGCACGTTAAAATCACATCTTACTAATACTTTTTTACCTTTTAGGTCAATGTCTTTTACGGTTTTTTTATTCATTTTTTCTCTCCTTTTATTTTTTAATGGCGTAAGGGGCAGGGGTGGAACCCTGCCCCTACTATTGATTTCGTTTTAGGCATGTTTAATTTAATTCAGCAAAATATTTGATGGTTCTTACCATTTGGCTTGTGTATGAATTTTCGTTGTCATACCATGCTACTACTTGAACTTCATATAATCCATCTGCTACTTTGGTAACCATTGTTTGTGTAGCGTCAAATAAAGAACCGTTTGTGATTCCAATGATATCAGAAGATACTAATGGTTCTTCTGTGTATCCAAATGATGCACTTTCTTGTTCTTTCATGGCTGCGTTAATGGAATCAACTGTTACATCATTTCCTTTTACAACAGCAATTAAAATGGTGGTTGAACCTGTTGGAACTGGAACTCTTTGTGCAGAACCAATTAATTTTCCATTTAACTCTGGAATAACTAATCCGATTGCTTTTGCAGCACCTGTTGAGTTAGGAACAATATTCACTGCAGCTGATCTTGCTCTTCTTAAATCAGCTTTTCTGTGTGGTCCATCTAATACCATTTGGTCACCTGTATAAGCATGAACGGTTGTCATAATTCCTGATTGAATTGGTGCATAATCGTTTAATGCTTTTGCCATTGGTGCTAGACAGTTTGTTGTACAAGATGCTGCTGAAATAATCGTATCTTGTGGAGTTAAAACATTTTGGTTAACACCAAAAACAACAGTTGGTAAATCATTTCCTGCTGGTGCAGAAATAACAACTTTTTTTGCTCCTGCTTTAATGTGAGCAGATGCTTTTTCTTTGCTTGTATAGAAACCTGTACATTCTAATACAACATCTACGCCGATTTCTCCCCATGGTAAATCTGCTGCATCTTTTTCAGCATATATTTTTATTGTTTTTCCATCAACTGTGATAGAATCTTCTCCTGCTTTAACGGTATCTGCTTTTTCATATCTTCCTTGTGCAGAATCGTACTTTAGTAAGTGAGCAAGCATACTTGGGCTTGTTAAATCGTTGATGGCAACAACTTCATACCCTTCTGCTCCAAACATTTGTCTAAATGCTAGACGTCCTATACGTCCAAATCCATTGATCGCTACTTTTACTGACATAAAATCCTCCTTCTTGATACTTTTTCGTATCAAATCACATTTTAGTTTTTACAACTGTTTTTATCTTATACTAATTTTTATTTTTTTTCAAGCCTTTTTTTTAATTTATTCTACTTTTATGTGATAAATTGTTTCATTCCCTGCAAAATCCACTACTTTAATTTCATAATTTCCTGTTTTTTTAATCTCATAAAGGTTTTCCTCTGCCCTTTCTTGCTCTTCATACTGTGTTGCAAAATCTATTGAAAATTCTACAATGTCCAATATTTCATCATTTTCATCATACAAATATGCATGAACTATATAATTGGGATAATTGTTTGAACTAAATTGTGAAAACTCAATTTGAGCTTTTTTATTTACAATTTCAGATTCTTTCCAGATTACCTTTTTTTCGTTAAAAACATTCCAGATGGCATACTTGATTTTGGTAACAGAAGGTTCTATATTATAAAATATAGCTTCAAATTGATTTTCGGTCTTCTGTGAATCAATGGAGCCATAATAACTAGTTTTGACAGTAATTTTGCTTTCGTCTAAGATATTTCCTTGAGCATCTAATGCTTGCACTTTCAACAAATATTCTGTGCCTGTTTTTAAGGCTGCAAATTGATATTCTTTTTCGGTTGATGTGGCATATAATTCATCATTAGCATAATATTTATATTTTTTGGCATTTTGTGGATTGGCTTTTACTTGCAGAGTTATTTCTGATTTCGTTTTTCCAATTCCATAATATTCTGCGCAATCATAATAAATGCCTTGACAAGCCAAAATTAGCGCATTTTCATAGGAATTTATCTCAATTTTCTGAATTTCGTCGTTATCTGAATAATCCAAAGTTAGTGGCGCTTGATAGGTTCCACCATCTTTGCAACCGATGATTTTCGGTGGCTCTTTATCAATATTGTCAACACGATATTCAACGATCGTACAATTGCCTGAAATATCTCGAATTGTGACTATTTTGTTTTCATTCTGTGTAACAACTTTGTTAAGCGTCTTTTTGTCTTCTGACAATCGAAATCCACTCACTTGCTCGATTTCCTTATTCGCAGTAATCGTTACCGTAACATTTTGATTCGTCTGCTCCTCCGTCGAATAACTGACTTGGCAAACTGGCTGAATATTATCTCTACTAAATTCTGCTATCGTTTCTTCAAAATAATAGGTATATTTTGCATAAGTAGTTCCACCAAAAATCACAAAATAAAACACTTGTAGCATTACAATTTTCTGAATTTTTGACATTTTTACTCCTTCCTTTGAATGACATTTATTTTTAATTTTATTTGCAAATCATCCGCTTTTTCCTCTAATTCACGCCACTCAAAAACTAATTTAAATCTTCGAGTTTCTTTCTCTGATTTTTTTATTTGTAGCAGTTCACTTTTTCCGTCCACCAATTGAATTTGCTGATTCGTTTCACAATCGATTAATTGGTAATTTACTGGAAAATTGTCGACTGAATTTTCAATTTCGATGTCATAATCAAAATCTACTTCATTGACTTCTTTTTCATTATAATTCTGAATACAAAATTCATATTCTAAAGGAAAAGATTTTTCATCAATTTGCTGTTTTAATGTTTCCTCTTTTTCTAGCACAATAATTGGTTTCAAAATCTCAGAATATATTCCTATTTGCGTGCCTTGAACATTTTGTAACATACTTATACAATTGATTATGAGCGCAAATCCGCAAAAAAATAGTAAAAATTTTCTACTTTTCTTCATATTGTTTCTCCTTCATTAATTTTGTAATACTCATCATCGCCCAAATTACAAAAAAAGCAATTATCACCATTTTCAAATATCGTGTTACAAAAATGCCTAAAATTTTAGAGTGAAAAATTACTTTTCCTTGAATCATTTCTATTGGCGCGCTAGAATCTGTCACTTCATTTTTGTCGCCTTTGGCAATAAAACAAAATCCATCCATTTGTACAATCCTGTGTGTAATTAATGTCCCATCTAAACTTTGATAAGTTACAATATCGTTTAATTCATATTGGGTGTATTCTTTGATTAAGATAAACTCCTGTGGAAAAATCGTCGGTTCCATGCTTTCTGTCAGCACAATCAAAAAACTATATCCCGCAAGCTTTACAAGGCAATCTTTTCGAACAAATTTTGAATAACTAGCAAATAATAAAGCAATTACCAGAAAAATCAGAACTACATTCTGAATCAGTTTTTTTATCATTTTCGCTCCTTTTTAACTTTCTGCTAAAAACATAATTTTCATATTCTTAGCAGAGAGCTAAGCCCTCTCTGCTATGTAATAAGGTTTTTAAATTGGATATAATTTTAAATTTTAGATTGTAGTTTTTGCTTGCGTTCCTACAACTTTTAAAGAAAAGGTATAATCATATTGATTTTCTTTTCCTTGTACTGTGCCTGTTCCAACTGCTGTATCTTCTGCATCTTCTTCTGCTATTGTTTTGTCATCACTGATGGTTTCATATGGCCAAATGCAACAAATTGTTACATTTTTTTCTTGCATGGAATCTGATTTTAAAATCGTTCCATGTAATTCCTTTTCTGCTAATTCTTCTAAAGTAGCATACATTTCTGTCGTATTTCCGTCTACAATCGCTTGAAACAGCATATTGCTTGGTTTATGTCCTTCTTCTGTTACTTCAATGAAATAATCTACATCTACTTCTGAACCACTTGCATCTAACTTAAGTTCTACTCTTCCATCAAATCCTGGAGCAATTTTTCCTTCTTCTAACGCAACTTCACTCATTGTATCTGACAACGCAATTTTCCCTGTTTCCGCATTGGTTAATCCGTCCACTTGAAAACTCCATTTCGCAATTTCAAGAGCTGCTTTTGCTTGATAACTCGAATAATATTTAGCTAGTGTAAAACCAATTAGTAAAACAAGTAATGTAAGTACCATCAAGATTGAAAAAAACATTCTTTTCTGTTTTTTGTCCATAGCCTCCCTCCTTTCTTCGAAAATATATATAAAAAGTTAAATATTTTTAACGTATTATTTTTAGTTTCTATAAATTGCTGGGGGCAATATTTAAATGAACTATAAAAAATTATACACTAAAAAAAATTCTAGTTTCCTACTATCTTTCAGGGGGATATAATATTAACTATCAATAATTCTTTTTTGGGAAATATAAATTTCAGAACCGAAATTTATTTTCATCAGATTAAATGATACGTAAAAAAATATTTAACTTGAATGTATTATACCATTATACTTTTCATTTGTAAAGTGTTTTTTGAAAAAAAATTTATTTTTCTTTCATTTTTTTGTCAAAAATTGATAAAAGTCGCATTTATCTAGTATTTTATAACTCTAAAAATTTTTAAATAATTCTTTTTTTGAGTCAATAATTATAAATAAAAACTGTCTAAAACTGTTGAAAGTTATCTATAAATGTGGTATAGTAAATTTAGTTTATCAATTAAAGGAGGATTTCTATGAAATATTGCAAAAAATGTAAAAATGCTATGCCATCCAAAGAAGAAGCCTATGACAGCCTATGTTTTAACTGTTACAAAGAAGATTTGCTTGAGCAAATCGAAAAAATGAGAGAAAATACTGAACCCGAGGAACCAAAAATTAAAACTCACTTTTGGGATTCCATTAAAAATTTTTTTAAGAAATCTTAAATCGGAAAAACTGGCAGATTGGCCAGTTTTTCTCTTTTTACATGTTTAATTCTTCTCTATCCACTTCACTAAATTCAAATTTTCCTGATCTAGCACCATTTCATGCTTTGGAACAACACGGAATGTATAACCGAAATTTCCGCCAGAAGTCAATTTAATTGTTGCTTCGTATTGATAAAGATGCTGCTGGCGATCTTCTCCAATTTTTCTCATAGGTTGTGTATACATATTTTTGACCGTTCCATTTTCTTGAATTTGCCCAAAATATACTTGTGTTTCAATATGTTCTTCATCAATATTTGGCAAGCGTACCTCACATCTTACCGTAATTTCGCTTCCTGCCACAAACTTGGCATTATCTACATTTTTATCTTGTGTAATCGAAATTTGATTCCAATTCATTCTCAAATTTCTTTTCCATTCCTCAAAATTCGCAACTCGTCCTAAATCTTGGAAATAGTTTCGATTTAGATTGCATAATGGCATATAGAGATTATTAATGTAATCCACTACCATTCTTGATGTACTATATCTTCCACCCGTTGTTTTAATTGAATTTTTCATCAATTGAACCCATTCGTCTGATACACCTTTTTCATTTTTCTTATAGTAAATTGGAATAATTTTATCTTCCAAAATATGATACAAACTGCTACTATCTGCTTTATCTTGTTCTTCATAAGAATTGTAAGAGCTATTCGTTCCAATTGCCCAACCATTGTTTCCGTTATAGCCTTCTGCCCACCAGCCATCTAAAATACTGCAATTTAGAACACCATTGACAGATGCTTTTTCTCCACTTGTTCCAGACGCTTCCATTGGTCTACGTGGATTGTTAAGCCACACATCAACACCACTTACTAAATATCTTGCAATTCCAATGTCATAATTTTCTAATATAAAAATTTTACCTTTGAATTGTGGCATTAGAGACATTTCGTGGATATATTTAATTAAATCTTGTCCTTCTTTATCAGCCGGATGCGCTTTTCCTGCAAAAATAATTTGAACTGGTCTTTTTTCGTCACTCAAAATCTGAGTTAATCTCGTAATATCTTTGAACATTAAAGTTGCTCTTTTGTAAGTTGCAAATCTTCTTGCAAATCCAATGGTTAATGCTTCTGGATTTAATTGGTTGACCATTTCCATGATTTTGTCATAACCAATTTCTGTATTTTCAAATCGTTTGATTAAATTTTGTTTGATAATACCAATCAATTTTCGTTTACGTTCCACATGAATTTCCCACAGTTTATCATTTGGAATGGTATCAATTTTTTCCCATGTGGAATCTAAGTGAATATTATCTTGCCAATAGGCTGGCAAATACTCATTGTATAATTCTTTTAGTTTTGGAGCAAGCCAAAAACAAGTATGAATTCCGTTAGTTACATAAGTAATTGGTGATTCATCTTCTGCAATTTCTGGCCAAACTTCGCTAAATAATTCTCGCGAAACCTCACCATGAAGTTTACTAACACCATTTTTCTTGCCCGCAATTTTCAAAGCCAAAATTCCCATATTAAAGCCTGGTTCTAAATGGTCGCATTCTTTCATTCCTAATTTTAAGAATTCGTCTCTGGAAATGCCGATTTTTTCGCATAGTCCCTTAAAATAGCGATCTACTAGACCAATATCAAATATATCATTTCCAGCTGGAACTGGTGTATGAGTGGTAAACACCGTTTGTACGCTTGCTATTTCTTTTGCCATATTAAAAGAAACTTGTCTTTCTTTCATAATATTTTTGATTAATTCTAAGATTAAGAAAGAAGAATGTCCCTCATTCATGTGATACAATGTTGGATTCAATCCCAATACTTTCAACGCTTTTACGCCTGCCATTCCTAGTACGATTTCTTGGCGAATTCTCATTTCTTTGTCCCCACCATAAAGCGTTGCTGTTACATTTCTTAAATCTTCGTCATTTTGCTCGATGTCAGAATCCATCAAATATAGTTTGATTCTTCCGACATTAATTTGCCATAATTTTAGGAATATTTTTCTTTCTCCTAAATCCATATCGATAATGACATCATCATCAGAAGCATCTTTTACAGGATTGATTGGCAAATTGTAAAGGTCAATATTTTTATATTCGGAGCATTGTTCGCCATATACATTGATTTTTTGGTGGAAATAGCCATTTTTATAAAGCAATCCCACAGCAACAAATGGCAAACCTAAATCACTTGCTGATTTTAAGTGGTCACCAGATAAAATACCTAAGCCTCCTGAATAAATCGGAAGAATTTCATCTAAGCCATATTCTGCTGAAAAATAGGCAACTAAATCATTTTTATTGTTTGGATAATTTTTGTCAAACCAAGTATCATGGCTGTTCATGTAGGAATCAAAGTTGCGTACCATTTGATTGTATTCTTGTAGAAAAGAATCATCTCTTGAAATTTGTTCAATTCTTGCTTGGCTGACCATTTTTAGAAATTTGGTTGGATTTTTGGTTTGCTCCCATAAATCACAATCAATAATTTTGAATAATCTTAAAAATTCTGTATTCCAAGACCACCACAAATTGTTCGCGATTTCATTTAATCGGCTAATACTTTTTGGTAGTTGTGGAACTACTGTAACTTTGTTGAATATATACATTTTATATATTCCTCCTTCGTATTTTTTTATCTCTTTTGTCTCAAATTTTTTATAAGTGTATTATATTATGAAATGATTTGTTTTGTCAATAACATTTTTCATAGATTTCATTTTTTAGTAATATTTTCTTTTTTCTATTACATTTTGGTAACATTTAACACAAAACAGATTTTATATGGTATAATTTGTTATGGTAGGGATTTTATGTTTCCTTTTCCAAAGATATTAACTTTTGAAGGAGCCGTGATAATTTATGGACTTACATTCTCCACAAGATCGAATTTTATTAAAAAATTGTATCGTCGTAAAAATCAAACAATTACATTTAGATATGCATAAACCAAACGCAGATTTTTCAGCCACCAAAAAGGCAATCGATTATTATTCAAAACTAAAAGAATTGCTAGAATCCGATAACACCGAAAATTTAATCGCAACACTAAATACTTCCATCGATTCAACCGATTACCTAAATTTTAATCAATACATCCTCTCCACTCCAGCAAAAGATATCGCCAACGACTATTTAGACTTAACCAAATCACTTTTGCTAGAAAATGGTGTGTATTCTGATGAAAATTTTAAAAAACTAAAAAATGCGTTTCTAACTGGCAATGAAAACTTAAATCCTTCTGAGAAAACAAAAAATCTAGACGAATTAGAAGAAGAACCTGAAACTTATACTTATGTAAACCAAGAAACAAAAGAACTTTTAGATAAATTTACAGAACTTTTCAAAAGAAATCAGCCAAAAAATATGTCTGGTGCAGATTTTAAAAGTTTTGCTTCACAATTGAAAGATTTAACCAAAAAACTAGGAATTTCTGCCTTACAGCCAAATTTCGACAAAACAAACCAAACCATCCAAGACATGCAAATTTTCTACGAAAAACCTGCAGACTCATGCCCTGTTTACAAAGTCGATTTAACCCTTTGTGACGCTCTTTCTCACAAACTATCACACATGACTCTCACCGAAAGAGCCAACGCTTCCCGGCTATATTTCGACTTATTTTCAAAATTTGTGCTATTCTCACTTAGAGGCACAAAAGTATTCTACCAAATCAGAAGATTTGCTAGATTCTAATATTATCACTACAAAAATGAATGCCTTTGCAGAATGCTATCGAAAATTAAAAGATATGACCAAATACAAATTAAATATTTTACCCAACAACACAATCGCCCCATCTGCAGTAGCAGCTGACGAGCCAAGCAAAGATTTAGATATGATACAAGAATTATAAAAAAATGGTGCCTCCTAAAAAGGCACCATTTTTTATAATATTTCCATATGACTTACAAAATATTTTGAATACTCATATTCTTTATGATTCATTAACTCAAGCTTTACAGTCTGTGTTTGCAAATCCTTTTTTTGTCCTGTCAAATATTCCGCCATTTGCTCTTTTGTCATCATCACAAGCTCATAAACAACCTCAATTTTATCTTCTTTTTTCGACACTTCCTTCATTTCCACACAATACGGAATTTTCTCCAAATCTTGCTTTTGAACATACTCATTTTCCGCTTTGCGAAATTCATAAATCTCACTTGCATTCACTTCTTCCTTGATAAAATCCCCCACAACCTCTTGGGCTATTTTATCAATCACTTCAGCCTCATACGTTTTCCAACCATTTTCATCTGTCTGAACTTCATAAGAAGACATATTTTCCAAAAAATGAACTGCCATATTCATCGTTCGTTCTTTTTCACCATAATTTTCAGCCACCAAATTTCCAAACACCGACAAATATTCTCGAAATTCCTTTTCCTCAATTCCCAAAGCCTGCAAATGATTCGTATATTCCGCATTCGTATAAATCGACAATTCCGCTTTCTCATTTTTTAGCGTAAAAATTGCTAAACCACCCACCAACACTAGCAATACACTAAGCACAATGCCCAACTTCTTCAAATTCTTCTTCAATTCTCGATCCGTCATTTTTATCACTCCTCTTTGAAAAATTCTCTATTTTTATTGTATACTAAATAGCAGATTTTTTCAAGAGAAAAATTTGAAAAATCTATCAAAAAGACGGATTAAAATCCGCCTCATTTCTAAAGAATTATGCAAATCAATCCGCCACTTCCTTCATTGACAATTCTTTGCAAAGTCTCCTGCAATTTTCCTTGTGCGTCTTCTGGCATTCGATTTAGCTTATTTTGCAAACCTTCATTGACCAATTCATGCAAACTTTTTCCAAAAATATTTGATTCCCAAATTTTCTTAGGATCGCTCTCAAACTCGGAAAGCAAATATTTAACCAAATCTTCTGACTGTTTTTCACTTCCTACAATTGGAGAAACTTCCGTCTCTGTATCAATTTTTATCATATGAATTGATGGCGCTTTCGCCTTTAATTTCACACCATACTTTTGCCCTTGTTTTACAATTTCTGGTTCTTCCAAAATCAAATCATCAATTCCCGGAGACACAATTCCATAGCCCTTTTCATTGACTTCATGAAGCGCATAAGCCATTTTGTCATATTCCCTTTTCGCACATGCCAAATCCGTAATGCAAGAAAACAACTCTCCCTCGTTTTGAATTGCCACTCCAGTAAGCTCCGTCAAAGTATGATAAAATAAACTATCTTGCAACTCAATTCCAATGGTTACAACACCATTTCCCAGATTGATTTCCTCTACATTGACTTTCTTAATTTCTTCACATTCTTCCAATTTCGCATAATTGTCATTGATATCTTTTAAACGCTTAGTGCCTTCAAATGTTTCTTTGACTTTACCAAACAAACCACTTTTCAAATCATTTCCGCTTTCCAAGCCATTAATCCATCTTGGGAAACGAATGTTGATTTTATCAATCATAAATTCATACAACAATTTCGAAAAAATTTCGTTAATATCATCTAAGTTCAAATTCTCACAATTGATTGGCATAACTGGTGTTTGATATTTTTCTGCCATTTGATTTGCCAAATTC
The DNA here is from genome assembly GCA_948443845.1 of uncultured Eubacteriales bacterium. GTDB lineage: Bacteria > Bacillota > Clostridia > TANB77 > CAG-508 > Scatovivens. The sequence goes on from CAOJUE010000017.1 coordinate 16,628, forward strand.
AAACTATAGCCATCACTCGGATTTTGACAATTCATCAAAATGATAAATGGCTTATTTAATTTCTTTAACTCACTGATAACTCTTTGCTCTGGTTCTTCGTAATCTTCACGAGGAATATCCGTAATGCTTCCATCAGTGGTAATCACAATTCCTACAGTGGAATGTTCGACAATGACTTTCTTCGTCCCCAATTCTGCCGCCGTTTCAAATGGCATTTCGTTTTCTGACCAAGGCGTTTTAACCATTCTTGGTGTGTCATCTTCCAAATAACCCAACGCATTGTTGACCAAGTAGCCTACGCAATCCACAAGTCTTGTGCGCATTTTGACATTGTCATTCAAATTGATTTCGATGGCTTCGTTTGGAATAAATTTGGGCTCGGTTGTCATGATAGTTCTACCACCAGCACTTTGTGGTAGCTCGTCAATTGCTCTTTCTCTTTTGTAATCGTTATCAATATTTGGCAAAACCAAAAGTTCCATAAACTTTTTGATAAAAGTAGATTTTCCTGTTCTGACAGGACCCACCACACCAATATAAATATCCCCATCCGTTCTGTTTTTGATGTCTTCATATATTTCAAAGTTTTCCATAAAAAAATACCCCCCTGTACATCTTTAGTTAAATGTATTCGTAAGGGATTTTTTTATGACTAAAATTTGTATTTTTACTAAAAAACTAAAAGGACTTCTGCTTAAATTTAATTAGAAGTCCTTTTTTCAGCATTAAAAGATAGATATATTCCTATTCTTGATGGGCATTCCACTCATTGAAAATAGCAACTTCCAATAAGTCAAAATCTCTATGGAATTTACCTACGATGTGCAAACTTTCAGCAATCTGCTCTAAATCAGTAGAGTTAACAATTCCATAATTAACCTGTGTCGATCCAATTAACGAATCGTCTGATTTACAAAGCACATCTACTTTCTTGGTTCCTTCATTGAACCGTACATAATATTCTTTCATATTATGCACCTCCTTCTATTATTTTAGTGTATATATCGTATCATATAATTCACATAATATCAAGAGTTTTTATTCTCAAAAAAACTTGACTTTTCATTACTTTTGTTATATAATAAAAACAAGAAATGACAATCCCACAAACGTGGTTGCCACTAAAAAAGTAATGCACATCAGTCACGGCAAAGCAACGATGTGCATTGTTTTATTTTATCCCCTTATTCATCCAGTGTATCAATATTATTGTTAATAAGGTTAAGTTTATAGTTAGTGAAAACACTAATATGTATATCAAAATCAGTATAAAATCCATAAACACCACCCCCATTCTCACAGCAAACGCTATGTTAATTACAGGTGGCAACCACATCTGCTTAAATTATCATATTCTTGTAGCAATTATTGTACAATCTTTATTTACATTTGTCCAGTACTTTCAATCGTCAAAATTCGACATTATTCTTCGTCCGAATCCATTATCTTATACTTCAATCCAGTATTCCTTTTCTTAATCTCATGATTACTAATCATAAACTCAATCAAATTTTTACTTCCTATTATAATAAGAAGTTTCTTCGCTCTCGTCATTCCCGTATATAGCAGATTTCGCGTCAAAAGTAACCCAGACGCCTGTGGCACAACCAAAATGACAACATCAAACTCGCTTCCGTTGCGCTTTGTGAATGGTAATCGCATACGCATGCTCCAATTGCTCCAATTCAGAAAACGCATACCACGCCATTTTTCCATCGTCAAATTCAACTGCAATCGTTTTATTAGTAGAATCAATTTTCGAAATAATCCCCAATTCTCCATTAAAAACGCCACTACCATGGTCATTGCCAAAATCCGTTTTACCATTTTTCTTTTCCCAATACATATCATAATTATTTTTGATTTGCATCACACGGTCACCTTCACGAAATTCAATATCACCATAGGTTTTGCTCTCGTTTTCATCTGTTTTCGGATTCAAAATATTTTGCAAATTTTTGTTTAATTCCTTTGTGCCAAGTTTGCCTTTTTTCGTAGGCGTCAAAATTTGAATATTTTCAATAAAATTATAATCTCCATATTTTTTTAGCCTTCCATTGCTAAGAGAAGTCACTTGTGCCAAAATTTTATCCTGAACCGTTTCGTTCACATAGAAAAAATCCTCCTCCGCGTCTTCCACATAATCATTTTTCCCAATAAAACTAATCCCTTTATTAACATCATGCGAATTCACAATAATTTTACTTTTCGCCGCTTGTCTAAAAATCTTATTTAATGCAATTGTTGCAAATGCTTCACTCTCAATCAAATCCTTCAAAATGCTACCTGGACCAACCGACGGAAGTTGGTTCACATCTCCCACAAACACCAATTTCGTCCCAAAATAAACGGCTTTGACAATATAATTCATCAAAAAAATGTCCACCATTGACATTTCGTCAATCACCAAAACGTCGCTATCTATCGGAGAAATGTCGTTATCGATATTTCCGCAATTTATCATCTTCAATTTTACCAATTTCGAGCAATCTGTGAATGGTTTTTGCGTCTTCTCCTGTGGTTTCTGTCATTCGTTTGGCAGCGCGACCAGTTGGCGCACACAAAACAATTTTCTTTTTATGGAATTTATAAATTTCAATCAAACACTTAATAATCGTTGTTTTTCCTGTACCGTGGTCCACCCGTAATAATCGAAACATTATTCTCATTTACTTGCAAAATGGCTTCAAATTGCTTTTCCGATAATTCTATTCCAATATTTTTTTCTTGGGCTTTGATTTCTTTCTCAAAATTCTTGATATATTTCACATTCTCGCAATGGTTTAATAAATGCAAGCGGTCGCTAATATTTTTTTCCGCTTTATACAAGGGATACAAATAAACCCAATCCTCTTCCCCGCGTCTTTCGATGACAATTTCTTGCGCCATATTCAAAGCAATCAAATTATTTTCAATGTTTTCTCTGCTTACTTCCAAAATTTGCTGTGCATATTGGAGCAAATTTTCTTGGCAAACGCAGGTATTTCCATTATAACTCGAAACCAAAAGTGCATATTTAATACCGCTTTTAACCCTTTCGTCACTATCATTCGAAATTCCGATTTGCAACGCAATTTTATCGATTTTGTTAAAATCGACCCCATAAGCGACATCTACCAAAATGTAAGGATTTTCGGCGATTTTTTGGACTGCGTCTTTTCCTAATGCGTCATATACTTTTTTGGCGTTATTTGCCCCAATTCCAAAGCCTTCTAGGAAACTAACAATTTGCCAAACTTCCCATTTTTCATTGAACTCCTCGCCAATTTCAATGGCTCTTTCCTCCGTGATTCCTTTGACTTCTGCTAATCTTTTTGGTTCTAGTTTGAAAATATTTAAGGTTTCGTCGCCAAATTTATCAATAATTCTTTTGGCTGTGGCAGGACCAACACCTTTGATGGTACCACTTGCCAAATATTTTCCAAGTGATTCAGCAGTTTCTGGCATGATTTTCTCAAACGTATCTATCTTAAATTGTTCGCCATATTCTTGATGAACCACCATTTTTCCATGCAATTTCAGACAATCGCCTTCTGCAATAAATGGCAAATAGCCAACTACTGTTAGGATTTCGTTTTCGTTCATTGAAAAAACAGCAATTGAATAATCATTTGCTTCATTTCGATAAATAAATTCTTCGATTTGTCCTTTTATTTCCATAGTTACCTCGTACAAAAAAAGTTTGTTTGATTGTATCAAATTTCTATAAATATTGCAATTCATTTTAGCGCAAAAAACGGAAATAATCGAATTATTTCCGTAAATATGCCCCAACTTTCATTATATCATGTTTATGTAAATCTGTCAACTTGACAAATTACTCAAAATATGTTCTCACTTGATTTTACTGGTTTTGAGCTCTTTTCATTTCTTATTTTTTCTTAAAAGTAACTTCTTGACACCAGAAATTTTTAAATCCAGTAAAGTCAACATCTTGGCACCAAAAATCTTTTACTGCTTTAAAATCAACATCTTGACACCAAAAGTCTTTAACTCCTGATAAATCAACTTCTTGATACAAAAATTCTTTTAACTCTGGAAATTCAATTTCTTGGAACAAAAAATCATGCACTTCACCAAAAACTTTGGCTTGTTTTGGTGTTAATTCTAATCGAAAGAAATTTTTCAATTTATTTAACGTTCCATATTGCGTTGGTAAACTGCTTCCCACCGTATTATCTTTCAAATTATATTCTTTCATTTTATTCCTCCTTGGTAAACTCATCATTTAACTTACGATTATCATACACTATAACTTTTGATAAATCAATACTTTTTGTGTTAAGTTTTGATTACAAAAAAGTTACATTTTGGTAACATTTTCAGCAATTAATTCCAAATTGCTCGATTTTTCGACAATCACAGTTTGAATTTGGTTCGTCAAATCTTCATTTGCCTTCATTTTTACAAGCAAATAATTGGCTGTATGCCCCTGATAAAATTCTCCATTTTTTTCTTCCACCAAAACATCGACTTTTTTTCCAATGAATTGCTGATGATAAAATTCCTGATTTTCTTCCGACATCGCAAGCAATTTCTGGCTTCTTTCCTCCTTTACACAATTGACAATTTGATGTTCCATTTTTTCCGCCTTTGTTCCACTTCTTACAGAATATTTGAAAATATGCATTTTATAAAACTTGATTTTCTCTAGAAAATCCTTTGTTTTTTCAAATTCTTCCTCCGTTTCCCCTGGAAAGCCAACAATAATATCCGTTGTCAAAATGACATCTTCATAGGTATTTCTTAATTTTTGCACAATTTCGGCAAATTGCTTGGTGGTATAGCGTCTATTCATTCGTAGCAAAGTCTCATCACAACCACTTTGCAAAGACAAATGAAAATGATGACAGATTTTTTCTAGTTTTTGTAATCGACTTAAGAACTCATCACTTATCAAAAGTGGCTCGATTGAGCCGAAGACGAATTCGCTCAATTCCTTCAATCTGATTAATTTCTTCTAATAAATCAATCAGCTGATAATCCTTTTTGAAATCTTTCCCATAAGACGCCACATGGATTCCTGTTACAACCACTTCTTTGATTCCCTTTTGCGCAATGCTTTTGATTTCGCTTACAACATTTTCTGGCTTACGACTTCTAACTCTTCCTCTGGCATAAGGAATCAAGCAATAGGAGCAAAAACGATCACATCCATCTTGTACTTTGATGACTGCTCGTACTTTTTCGGTATAAGTGACACTTCCAAAATCGCTATATTCTTTGGTTTGAAATACATCATCGATTTGACTTTGTTCTTGCTTTTGCAAATATTTTTCCACATATTGCACAATATCTTTTTTCTCATTCGTTCCCAAACACAAATCGATTTCGTCCATTTTCTCGACTTCTTCTTTGGCAACCTGCACATAACATCCGAACTGCCACAATTACCGAATTCGGATTCATTTCCTTGGCACGTCTTAGCATTTGCCTTGATTTTCTGTCAGAAATGTTGGTTACAGTGCAAGTATTGATGACATAAATGTCTGCTTTTTCGTGAAATTCCACGATTTCATCGCCACTTTCGATAAATTTTTGAATCATTCCATTGGTTTCGTATTGGTTGACTTTGCAACCGAAGTGTGTAGAATGCTACTTTTTTCATGTTAATCCTTTCTTTGGTTTGAATTATTAAAAAATCATTTCAACAAAATATTTTTCATTTCCAAAATATCATAAAATGGTATATTAATGCCTTTCTGGGCTAATCTGATAACATCCATCGATGTTTGAATTACTTCTTTTTTTTAACTTTCCGTTATCTCCACATCTTCTTTCTTATTTTGATATTTATTTTCTACATATTTTTCTGTTATAGGAAAAATGTTTTGTATTAAAAATGTTCTTTCTTTTCCTAAAATTTTTCCAAAAACAAAGTTATACACTTTTTTTCTCGTTTTCTTTTTACTATCATAAATTTGTCGGTATTTCTCCACTTTACTAGATATTGGCACAAACCATATTATTTCTTGATTTTCTAAATCATTAAAACAAAAATAACAAGGTCTTTTGCTACCATTTTCTTTATTGCTCATTAGTTGATAATTTTTAAATATTTAAAAAAATTCATCTTTTATAAAATAAAATTTTCCATTTTCTATTGTCATTTTTACTCCATTCTAATAAAAAATCTACCTTATAAAAGGTAGATTTTTTACATTTGTCCACCTACACATTTATTTGTCGCAAGTAGGGTTGCGAGTAACATTTGCTCACCTGTGCATTTCTTATTCGCAAACAGGGTTGCGAATTACATTTGTTTTGGACTTAGATACTTACGTATCTTTTTTATTATATTCATTATACCACATTTTATTTCAAAAGTCAATCTTTTTCTATGCCCTTCTCGATCGATCCAAATTATCCAAATTATCAAGCGCCTTTCCTGTTCCAATTGCCACACAGGAAATGGAATCTTCTGCAATCATGACATTGATTCCGGTTTTTTCCTGAATTAATTTATCCAATCCATCAATCAAACAGCCTCCACCAGTCATGTAAATTCCTTTGTCGCTGATATCAGATGCTAGTTCTGGTGGTGTTTTTTCCAAAACATTGTGGACCGCGTCTACAATTAGCATAGATGGCTCTTCTAAGGCTTCTAGCATTTCACTTGAGTAGACTGTAATCGTTCTTGGCAAACCAGTTAGCAAATCACGTCCTCGCACGTCCATTTCCATATCTTGGAATTTCGGATACACACATCCAATATTCAATTTCAACTCTTCCGCCGTTCTTTCTCCAATCATCACATTATGTCTTTTTTTAATATATTTGACAATGGCTTCATCAAATTTATCTCCAGCCACTTTAATGGATGTACTTACCACTGAACCACCAAGCGAAATAACCGCAATATCCGTTGTTCCACCGCCGATATCGACAATCATATTTCCTGATGGTTTGGAAATATCCAATCCTGCGCCAATGGCTGCTGCGATTGGTTCTTCAATTAAATACACGCGTCTTGCTCCTGCGTTAGAAGCCGCGTCAATCACAGCCTTCTTTTCAACTTCTGTTACTTGAGAAGGAATACAAATCATAATTCTTGGCGCAAACAAAAATTTCCCACCAATTTTATTAATAAAATATTTTAGCATTTTTTCCGTAACCGTATAATCTGAAATCACACCATCACGAAGTGGTCTTGTGGCAATGATATTTCCGGGCGTTCTTCCAAGCATTCTTCTTGCTTCATGTCCAACCGCCAACACTTCCCCAGTTACATTATTGACCGCAACAACAGAAGGCTCTCTTAAAACGATCCCTTTTCCTTTCACATATGCAATGACTGTGGCTGTTCCCAAATCAATTCCAATATCTTGTCCAAACATTAAACTTCTCTTCCCTTCTTATACTTACATTATCCATCTATTTACTCTAGTTTTCACTTTTTATTACAGTTATATTACAATTATATTACATTTCCGTAAAAATTTCAACCTCTTTTTGTAATTTTTATCGATATCTTGAAAAATTTTTTCTTTTGTGATATACTTTACCCAAAATCTAATCGATTTAGGAGAAAAATATGGATAAAATATCAATCATTGTACCTTGTTATAACGAAGAAAAATCACTACCATTATTTTACGAAGAATTAACCAAACACACGAATTCCTTTGAAAATACTGAATTTGAATTTCTATTTGTCAATGACGGTTCACGTGACAACACGCTCACAGTAATTAAAGATTTGCTAAAAAACGATTCTCGCGTCAAATACATTTCTTTTTCCCGCAATTTTGGAAAAGAAGCCGCCATTTATGCAGGACTTGAAAAATCAACTGGCGATTTCGTAACCCTCATGGATGCTGACTTACAAGATCCACCTTCTCTTTTAAAAGAAATGTACAAGTCTGTTACGGAAGAGAATTACGATGCAGTTGGAACACGTAGAACCACACGAAAAGGCGAACCAATTATTCGAAGTTTTTTTGCAAAAATGTTCTACAAAATCATCAACAAAATGGCAAAACTAGAAATGGTTGACGGCGCGCGTGATTATATTTTTATGAAACGAATGGTTGTTGACTCAATTTTATCGTTAAAAGAATACAACCGTTATTCCAAAGGTCTGTTTAGTTTTGTTGGATTTAATGTCAAATGGATTGAATACGAAAATGTAAAAAGAGTCGCAGGTGAGACCAAATGGTCGTTTTGGAAACTGATGTCCTATGCCTTAGAAGGAATTACAGCTTTTTCTACAACACCACTGATTTTGTCTTCCTTGATTGGTTTGCTGTTTTGTTTGGTTTCGTTTATTTTCATTGTAATTATCATTATTAAAACCTTGGTTTTGGGAGACCCAACAAGTGGTTGGCCATCTTTAGTATGTATTATTTTTATGGTGAGCGGGATTCAGTTATTTTCGCTTGGAATTATTGGGCAATACTTGTCTAAAACGTATTTGGAAGTAAAAAAAAGACCGATTTATATTGTAAAAGATACGAATATTGTTTAAAAAGTTAAAAAAGTGGAAAATTTCAGTAAGAATTTTTTCCACTTTTTTTGCTTAAATGCTGTCTATATTTAATGTAATATAAATAAATCTACACTACATCTTAAACCCATATGGCAACAACTCTTTGATGCCATATTCTTTCATAGAATCTTCATTTAAAGTATATATCTTAAAATCTTCCCTCGTAAACTCACTCATAAACTGCCTACAATAACCACAAGGCAAAGTCTCCTGCAAATGCTGGCTATCTTTCCCTCCAACAGCTACAATTCGTAAAAACTCGTTTTCTCCTTCCGAAATTGCTTTAACAAAAGCCACTCTTTCAGCACAAATGGATTGAATTCCTTGATTGGCAATATTACAACCCGTATATTTTTTACCATTTTTCGTCGACAAAACTACCCCGACTTTAAAATCGCTGTAAGGGTCATGTGCATTTAACATCGCCTTTTTGGCTAACTCAAAATCTTCTTTTATTTCATTCATTTTTCTTGCTCCTTATTTTTATTCTTAAATCATTTAACCACCCTTTTTTATACTTCAAGGAAATATAACCAATTGTACTGGCTGAAAATGCACCAACTGCGTCAACAATCAAATCTTCCATCGTGTCTTGCAACGCTTCTTTTCCAACCAATTCGGTTCCGTCTTTTAATTTATATTTTTGCATATTCGTTCCTAAAAGTCCATCTGAAGTAAATTCGTAGAATTCCCAAACCACGCCAACAGTAATCGCAAAACAAAAGGCAAAAAATGCAACAAAAAATGGCGACAAGGTAACTTTTTCGTTATCTTTATTTAAAATATCAATCAACGAAAATCCAATAAATCCAATCATCACTCCGCTAAGCGTATGCAAAATCGTGTCCCAATAAGGAATCGTGTAGTAAAAATCTCGTACTTCTCCTAAAAAAATCGCAGCATATAAAAATACAACATACAAGTAATACATTTTGTCTGGTATTTCGATTTTAAATTTTTTGCGCAAAATACTTGGCAGAGTAAGCGCAAAAATTCCAATAATGCATTCTAAAAGCATTAGTACATAATCACTTTTTACTCTTCCATCGTCACTGTTGGGAACATTCGTCGTTGTAACAATTCTAAAAATCAAAAAGACGATTGGTGCAACAAAACTTATCATCACACTTGCACTGAAAATTTTTCCAATTTTTTCTTTGGTTTCTGGTTTTAATCTTCTCATATTTCCCCCTTATTTGAATTTTTTGAGATTTACCACTAGCTTTTCAGATTTCGTTGTTCGCGCAATTTCTTGCACCACAAATTTTCCCTTTCCACGAATGGTTAGTTGGTCTTGGCAATTAATTTTTTTCGAAGATTTCATTTCTAATCGATCATTAACAAAAACTCTTTGTTCCTTTAACATTTCCTCAGCCTTTGTTCTCGAACATTTTGCCAACTCAGATACAAAATTATCAAGTCTCATAGAAGATACAATAATGGATAAATCTTCGAATTGTCTTTCCTGTTTTTCCACATCATTTATATCGATGATTTCACACGTTGCTTTTTTAAATCTCGTTAATTCCATCAAATTCATTTTCAAAAAATCGGCTATTTCAGCCAAAATAATGATATCCGCTCCATTTTCCCTTACTAGAATATCTCCAACTTTTTCACGTTTTATGCCTAATTTCATAATTCCGCTTAAATACACTCGGTGTTCATACTGCACATCTTTGGGTAATCGAATATGTAAGCCACACACGATTTTGCTAAAATTTTTTTCCACCATTTCTTCTGAAAACTTATTCGGATAAAAAACCAAAATCTGTCTTTCTGAATTCTCTGCATTTCCTCCAAAAAACAAATAACTTCGGATTGATTTTTCCTTCAAAAATTGCTTAATATGTGCAATTTGCATTCGATTCAAAAAATCAGTATGCGTAATTTTATTTTTCGAAATGGCAAATTGAAACTTGTCCTCCATTCTGGCTTCTAGCATTTTTTGCTCATCTGCCTGTTTTACTTCTTCTCTACAATCTTTAAACATCCATTTTCCCTTCTATATACAGCTATTTCTTCTTTCACTTCCACAATTTTTTGCACAATGCTTTCTACATCAATGCCATATTTTTGTTCAATTTCATCACATTTTCCATGTTTGACAAATTCGTCTGGATACCCGATTTTTACGACTTTTGTATTGATTTTATTTTCAAAAGCAAGACTTTCAATTTCGCTTCCTAATCCACATTTGATGCTTGCATCTTCCAATGTTGCAACAATTTGTGATTTTTTCATAAATTCCAAAATTGTCGCTTCATCCAAAGGCTTCAAAAATCTACTATTGATCACACTTACTTCAATTCCTTGCTCCTTCAATCTTTCAGCAGCCAACTGCGCTTTGGCAACAAATTTTCCAATTCCAATCAAACAAATTTCTTTTCCTCTTTGCAAAACTTCGCATTTTCCCAGTTCCATTTTTTCCTGTTTCTCAAAACGAATTTCCTCTGCGCCCCTTGGATAACGAATTAAAACAGGCTTTTTCAATTGAATTGCAAATTCCAACATGGATTCCAATTCTGCAAAATCTTTTGGTGCCATAATCGTAAAATTTGGAATGATATTCGTAAATGCCATATCAAGCAAACCTTGATGCGTTTCCCCATCTTGCCCCACAATGCCACTTCGGTCCGCACAAATCACAACTGGCAAATTCAGAATCGCAACATCATGCACCAATTGGTCGAATGCCCTTTGAATAAACGAAGAATACATTGGCACAACAGGAATCATTCCTGCTTTTGCCAAACCTGCTGCTAAACCAACTGCATGCTGTTCTGCAATTCCCACGTCAAAAAAGCGGTCTGGAAATTCATTTGCAAATCCTTGCAAACCAGTTCCGTCTGCCATGGCTGCTGTAATAGCCACAATATTGGGATTTTCTTGAGCTAAACTAACCAATTTCTCGCCAAATACTTTCGAATAATCAAATTTAGCTTTTCCGATTTTCTCGCCTGTTAATTTATCAAATTTAGAAGTGCTGTGAAATACATCTGGGCTATCTTCTGCTGGTTTGTAGCCTTTTCCTTTTTTGGTTAAAACATGAATCAAAATCGGTCCTTGTTGATTTTTGGCTATTTGTAAAATATTTTCTAGTGTTTCTAAATTGTGTCCATCCACTGGTCCTAAATAGCGAAAACCAATGTCTTCAAAATACATTTTCGGAATGACAAATTGCTTAATTCCACGTTTTGCTCTTTGCACTAATTTGATGACTTTGGGTCCCACTACAGGAATTTTACTAATTGTTCTTTTTCCTTTTGTGTTAAAATTGGTATATAAGCCTTTTGTTCTTAGTTTGGAAAGTAGCATAGAAATTCCACCCACGTTTTTGGAAATGCTCATTTCGTTATCATTTAGAATAACCACCATATTCGTATTACTGCTTCCGACGTCATTCAAGGCTTCCAATGCCATCCCGCCAGTTAATGCTCCATCGCCAATAACCGCAACAACTTTGCTGTTTTCGCCTTTGATGTCCCTTGCCCTTGCCATACCTAAAGCAACGGAAATAGAGGTACTACTATGACCTGTGTTGAAACAATCGTAGATACTTTCGGAAATCTTTGGAAATCCCGCCAAACCATTCATTTGCCTTAATGTATCTAATTTATTTTTTCTGCCAGTTAGCATTTTGTGTACATAGGTTTGATGTCCAACGTCCCAAACAATTTTGTCAATTGGTGTATTAAATACAGAATGTAGCGCAATCGTCATTTCCACAACACCTAGATTTGATGCCAAATGTCCGCCTGTATCAGCTACTGTATCAATAATTTTTTCACGCAATTCTTGGGCTAAAATTTTCTTTTCTTCTAAGTTTAACTTTCGTAAATCTTCTGGATAATTAACTTTTTCTAACATTCAAAACTCTCCCTTTATATAACAAAAAACGTAAGCAAACTTGCTATCACAGGAACTGTGATATTATCGGTTCCTTTGGCAGAAATTGCTTCTAAAATCGTTGCTATCGCAGATAAAATAAGTGATTTTACAACCCACCATTCTGTATTCGAATAGCAAAAAACGCTTAATGTGATAACAAGTGAAATGATAAACATCACGCTGGAACCTGCGATTGTTTTTTTAAAGCCAAAGACTGTATATTCCTTGCTTTTGATTGCTTTTCCTGCAATTGCCGCACAACCGTCTCCATACGCCATAATGAAAAATCCGGACTAAGCCAATCAGCGGATTTTGGGTCATTCCCCAAGAAAGCACCACAAGTGGAATCAGCGAAAACGCAAAATAGACCGTTCCTAAACCATCTTTTTTTGCTTCGTCTCGCTCCATTACTTGAATAACTCCCCATTTATAAGATATGTAATTAATGACAACAAATGCAATAGGTGGAATGAGTGCAAATACAATATTGTCAAAAAATGCCATCGCAATCAGCCACCAATTTGATAGCAAAATATGGATAAATTTTCGGCTGGCTTCTTTATCAAATTTTTCAAAATATTTCGCAGACAACATCAAAACGCCGATATAAGTAAAGGAAATAATAATTCCTACTATATTTTTCATTAATTTTCTCCTTATTCATTTTATTGTATTTTATCATATTGGTTACTGAAATTGCAAGAAAAAATCCAACTTTTCTTAAGTTGGATCGCTCTTTCTTCCCTTATTAAATTACATACAAAATATCTAAAACTACTGTCAAAACAACAAAAACAACAGTTAACGCAATCGTTGCTCGTTTCATTTTTCCTTCGGTTGTTCGACCTTTATTTTTTTCATAAAAATTATTCGCACCTGCCCCCATAACGGTTCCTGAGGCTCCGCTATCTTCTTTGGATTGTTTTAAAATGAGTACAACTAAAACAGCACATACGATAAAATCGATTGCAATGATTATATTTCTTACAATTTCCATTTGACTTCTTTCCTCCACTTTTTTACAAATTATTTTTTATTTTATCACAGTTTTCTTCAAAAAGCAAGTGTTTTCTGCGTTTTTTTATATGGCGGAGAGTGTGGGATTTGAACCCACGGTAGAATATTATCCTACACCAATTTTCGAGACTGGCACCTTAAACCACTCAGACAACTCTCCCTATAAACATCCTAATCTTTGCCATCTTCGCTATTTTGCGCTTCTGGCAAATTCAATGTTTTGTTGATACGGAATAATTTCTTGATTTTTTCAATCATAACCTCAATATACGAAACCAACAAATTTTCCTTAAACAACCCTGTTTTGAAAAATACATGAATTAGTTTTTCATTAAAGTTTTCTGGGCAATAATTATTTTTGCCTGACTTTGGTGTGTGTGTTTCAAAAAATTCTTTATCACTTAGCAAACAATATTGTGTTTTGTTTTTCTTGATATTTTCCATATCTAATACCAAATCAATATTATACCATTTTCCATCTAATTCAATCTGATTCCAATAATGTTTTTTATCATCTTCAGACTCCTTACCAAAAATAATATTAGAATTGATATGAACACAATTTAAACAATCTTGCAAAAGTTGGCACAATTGAAACGTCGTACAAACACGGTCTGTAATTTCTGGATATTCTTCTGAAATCTCAAATTCTTTGCCAAGATAATGATAAATTTTCAAAAATTTCTCTGGCTGACTTAAATTTTCTGGCACATTTGCAATCGCACATTCTATTTCTTGACGAATTTCAATATAATCTTCTATATTAAATTTCGTCACACCTTTTTCGTTCGCAAACTCAAAATTTTCAAGTCCCAAGATATGTTTCATCTCTCGAGCATGTTCCGTTGTTAAACACGAAAAATCGAAAAGAATGACATGAACATTAGTTTTGATTTTTTGCAATGTTTCGATAAAATCAAAATCTTGCACCATTTCGTTTGCAACAACATCAACTTTTTTCATTTTTCGCCAATTAACTTTATTAACAATATCTTCCAAATAATTGATTAAAACAGCAATTTCAGCAATATTTTTTTCTGTTTCGATTTTACAATTTCCAATCCTTGTTTCATCCGAATTGATTATATTAATGGCAACATTTCTAGCACATTTGCAATCAATAATATATTTTAATTGATTGGCAAGAATCGCATTGTCAATTAAATCAATTTTTAGAAGATTTTCTTGATTTTTCAAAAATTTGAAATCAAATTTACAGTTTTTCAAGTTCTTTAGCTTCAAATATTTCAAATTCTTAAATTTCTCCAACACACCAATCGACTGATTTCCCATATCCGTATTCGAAAGATTCACCATTTCTACTTGACTTGGCTGAGCAATTCCCGCTAAAAAATCTTGAATATCACAAAAACGAATATCACTTAACGATATTCTTTTTAAGTTAGTACATCTTTTCAAAATGTTGCTACTTGGAAGTTTAACAGCATTTAAAATCAGATTTTCCAAATTTCTCGGTTTGAAAACATTTTCCAAAACCTTGTCTGAATCAAGTCTAGAATCACCTTCAATAATCAAAGTTTTGACATTGGCGCATAAACTAATAATATTCAATAGTTCAGAACCTTTATCCAATCCAGTTACTTTCAATTCTTCAATTTCATCTAGTTTGGTTGACATGATTTTATCAAAATTTTCTAGTTTTTTCGTATTTAATTCAAGTTTTTTAATCGTTTTTTCTTTCATAATTTCTCCTGCCAAAAATTTTCTTCTGTATTTAGAAATATTATATCACTAATTTTAAAAATAGCAAAGCAAATTTACAATTCTTTTTTAATTTTTTTTGCCAATTCCAAATTAATTCCCTTAACCTCAGCAATTTCCTCGATTGTAGCCTCTTTGATTTTTTTGACACTACCGAATTTTTTTAACAATTCGGTTCTTTTTTTATCCCCAATCCCCGAAATTTCATCCAATTTGGATTTCGTCATTTCTTTATCACGCACTTTTCTGTGGTATTCGATGGCAGTTTTGTGGACTTCGTCTTGCAAATTCGTGATAAATTGAAATAATTTCTCCGAAATTTCAAATTCTTCGCGTTCCTCATTAATCAAGGCCCTCGTGGAATGCTTATCATCTTTTACCATACCAAAAACGGGAATTTGATTTTCCAATCCATTCTCTTTTAAGGCATTTTTAATCGCACGAATCTGCGTAATTCCGCCATCTGCCAAAATTAAATCCGGCAATTTTCCAAAACCCCCATCTGGATTTTCAATCGAATGTTTCAAACGTCTTGAAACCACTTCCTCCATACATTTCGGGTCATCTTGACCAACCACTGTTTTGATTTGAAAGCGCCTTGACAAATTCCTTTTAATCACGCCATTTTGTGCCACACACATTCCAGCAACCATAAAATTTCCAGCAATATTCGAAATATCAAAACTCTCAATTTTGATAGGCAAATCGTCCAATTCTAGCACATCTCTCAATTCGAGCAATAAATCACTTTTATCCTTTAATTTATTTTCCAGCGTAATCTTGCTGTTCATCTCCGCCATTTCCACAAAACGCAATTTCTCACCCTTTTGAGGACTTTTTAGTTCCACTTTTCTTCCTGCCTTATCCGAAAGGAACTTCTCAATTGCTTCTTTTTCTTGTAATTCCATTCGCATCATAATTTTACCTGGTAAATCTTTTTTATCAAAATAATATTGTTTCATAAAGCCAGAAACAATCTCATCTTCGTCCATATCCTTCAAATCATCAAAAAAGTAATGTTCTCTACCAATCATTTTACTGCCACGAATAAAGAAAATTTCAATACAAACCGTCATTTCATTTTTATGCAAACCAATTACATCAATATTATTTTCTGAAATATTCGATACTTTCTGCTTTTCCGAAACGCGCTCAATCGCCTGAATGCGATCTCGAATTTCAGCTGCCTTTTCATAATCTTGACTTTCCGCAAACCCAATCATTTGGCAATTTAATTCATGAATCACGCTATCAATTTTGCCTTCCAAAAGAAGCATAATTTGGTCAATCTGCTTATGATATTCCTCTTTTGTCACATACCCCATGCATGGCGCCAAACACTTTTTAATATGATAATTCAAACACGCTCGATCCTGATTGCGAAAATTTTTACACTGCCTTACTTGAAATCGTTCCTTAATAAACGCAATCATTTCCTTCGCACTTCCACTACTAGCATACGGTCCAAAATAGCGCGCACCATCGTTTTGCAGTCTTCTCGTCATAAAAATACTCGGATAATCTGCCTTTATATCTACTCGAATATACGGATACGTCTTATCATCTTTCAAAAGCACATTAAAACGTGGACGGTATTTTTTAATTAAATTACACTCCAAAATAAGCGCTTCATCCTCACTACTCACAACAATATACTCAAAATGGTCAATCAGTGACACCATTTTTTCAATGCGCGCTGTTTTATTCGTCTTGCGAAAATATTGTCTTACACGATTACGCAAAACAACTGCTTTCCCAACATAAATGACCATATCGTTTTTGTCTTTCATAATATAAACGCCGTGGTTTTGTCGGAAGTTTTTTTAATTCTTCTTCAATGTTGAACATTTGCTTTCCTTTACAATAAAATTTCACATCATTTTCACATTTTATTCACATATTGTCCATACTTCTATGTATCGTTTTTGTAATTGGCAGAAATTGCCCCATATCTGCCTATGTTTCGATATAACCAACATAAGGCAAATTTCTGCCAATTTCGTTATAATCAAAACCATAGCCAATGACGAATTTGTTCGGTATCACAAAACCTGTATAGTCAATATCAACAGGCACTTCACGTCTCTCTGCTTTATCTGCCAAAACCGCAATTTTGAGAGATTTGGGATGTTTCGTCATCAAATATTCTTTCAAGTGTTTCAATGTGTGACCTGTATCAATAATATCTTCCACAATCAAGACATCTTTTCCTTCTATGCTGTGGTCCAGATCCTTCTTGATCTTGATTTTCCCGCGTCGTTTCTGTTCCTGCATAACTGGAGACTTGCATTACTTCTAGCTCAATTGGTGTTTTCATTTTTTTCACTAAATCGACTGTAAAAAACACCGCTCCTTTCAAAATCGAAATAACCGTCACCGTCTTTCCTTCATAATCATTGTCAATTTCTTTTGCAACTTCAGCAATTCTCTTCTGCAATTCTTCTTCGCTATACAAAACCTTCACATTTTCCAACATTTGATTTTCCCCCTAAAATTACGTTTTTTCGTGCTTAAATTTAATAAATTGTATTATATCATAAATTGGTTATTTTTTTCAAGGATTTTATATGAATTTTTCAAACACTCAAGCTATTTTTATTTTCTTTCTCCAATTGCTTCAAACTTTTAGGCGGAGTTGGCAAGTTTTCAGGCATTGTTCCGCCATTTTGGGCGATTACTTCTCTGATATTTTTTCCAATGTTATAATGAGTATCATTAGCTTCTTTTTCCGTTTGAATTTGGTCCTTCTTTAATTTTTGTTCCGTCTGAGAAATTCAGAATAAATTAGCAATTAACTCATCACTTCCCATATTATCTAAAATATCTTCTCGATATCGTAAACCTTTTCTTTTTGCAATATCAGCCGCCGTTTCCCCATTATATAATCCCCTATATCCTGAATTATGAAACTTATCAAAGTTTTTTACGCCTACACCTTTTGCAGCTTGATTTAGAGAATAGTTTCCTTTTTTCGTTAAATTTCTTTGAAAAAAACGCTTTTCATCTTCCGTCAAAGAACTATATTCTTTTTCGATGATTTCCTGCTTTCTTGTCTGAATCGCAAAATACGTCTGCGCATAAGCAATTACTTTTTTTCTAGAATCCCCATTTTGTGCAATTAAATAACAGGCATAGCGAGTTAGTTTGTAATCATGAATAATCACTTCGGCATTATTCGCACGTTTTGACAACTTCCTGACGTCAAGAAATTGTTCAAACATATTAATATTACTTCATCTTCCTTTCTTATTTTCGCAATTATACTACAGTATTTTATCAATTGCAATAGAAAAGCAAAAATTTGTTCTTTTTTATCAAATAAAAAGTGCTTGAACAATTATCAAACACTCTTAACTCAATCGAATAACCGCATGCAACCACTTCTCATCCTCACTCTTAATTACCACAACATGTTCTCCATTTTCCATGCCATAAAACACCTTCACCACATCTCCGAAGCTTAATTTCCTTTTTATACATCATGCGAATATGGTTTAGTTCCGCATTTTGGTAAACTTCCATTGGCAAAACCTCATTAGCAATATCCATAAAATAAATATTATGCAAATGCTGATTTACATCAATCAAACTTCGATTCACAACAAAATCCGCAGAACTTGAAAAATGCTTTGGTTCCTCCAACTTCTCCAAATCCGTTACTTCAAACACACGAAGATTTTCAACTGTATATGCCTCTTCGACTTCAGGAGGAATTCGCGTAATTTTCCCCTTCTCAATATCCAGCAAAACCCACTTCGAAGTGGCAATTCCTATCACACTTTTATTTTCATCCAAAATTTCAAAATCACGATACGCATACAACTTATCAATTCCACGCGACCACGTTTTAATGCTAATTTTATCGCCATACGCAGGTCTTTCAAAAATCTCAATCTTCCACCCCAAAAGCACCCAACTCTTTTTCACATTCGGAATATCCCTCAAACCATATCCCACCAAATTAGAATGGACGCCACCTGCGTCCTCCAAATACGACAATAGCGCCGTATTCGTCACCTTATTATTGAAAGCAACATCTCTCAATCCTATAAAAACTTCATGATAAGCAAACATTCTTCTTTCCTTTCTAACGAATTCCCAATTTTTGATAAATCTCCTGAATTTTCTTCGTCTCCTCCAAATCCGCTTCCTGAATCATTTTAATCGTATCCATTCTATTCTTAACCGTTGTTTCCCTTGAAAAAATATCCTTAACAATTCTAGCCACCCAAGTAACAGGAAGCAAAATCGGAACTCTCTTCAAAACAGGATATTTTTCCTTCATCACCTTAAACTCTGGAAAAAACAACCTCACCAAATACGCACCCTTTCCCTGTCTTTCACCAATATGATAATTTACATTATTCCTCACACTCGCACCTTCCAAAATAAACTGTTCCTCAGCCGAAAATGCCTCTATTTCCTCATCTCCAAACCAATCATAAGCAATTCTTCGAATATTTTCCTCAAACTCCTTTGCCCCAAACTCCTCTAACTTTTCATTTATTCTATCCCACTGATAAACCTTCTGATACTTTTCATTCAACAAATAAATATCCAAAACATCTCGTATTTCAATTCCCGTAAACTTAAAATGACGAATCAAATGAATCACCACAAAAACATAACTATCCTCCAAATTCATTCTAACAACATTCTTATAATCCTGATACGGCTCACACAACGGCCAAATATCATTAAAATACTCATGTGAAACCTCTCCACCCGGAATTAATTTTCGATGCATTTCAACAATAATCCACGGTTTCTTCGTAAAAACCAAATGTTTTTCATGGTCATAAAATTCTTCAAAACCAAGCGACTTCATCATTTTGGATGCCTTCTTAAAATCCCTCTCATGAATCATCATATCCATATCATGCATCGACCTCATGTAATCTTGAGGATATGCTTCTTTCGTCGTCGCTCCTTTCACCAAAAGCGTCTCAATACCAGCCTCTTCAAAATGCTCAAAAATCCTCTCCAACTCCACATTCTGATTCGTATCCTTAATAATCTGTCTATTATAATCCTCCAAAATAAGCTGTTTTATCTTCTCCGACTGACAATTACTTCTCGACCAATCCATCAAAAAATGACTCATTCCATGCTTTCTCGCCAACTCATACAACTTTTCTTCATCAATCGGTCCTTCCAGCACAATTTCTCGTTCTTCCAAAAATGCTTTTATAATTTTAAGCAGTGCTTTTGCTTCCTCCATCTTCTTTTTCCTTTTCCCTTATTTTTTTATTCTCCACCACAAATTCCCTATCACAAATGGCAGAAATACTATTTCGATGCGTCACAATCAAACACGTTCGATTCTTCAAATTTTTAATATTATTCAAAACTTCTTCCTCTGTTTTTCGATCCAAACTCGACGTAATTTCATCCAAAATCAAAATCGGCGCCTTGCTCAAAATTGCCCTTGCCAAAGCCAACCTTTGCAATTGCCCTTCCGACAAACCACTTCCTTTTTCGCCAATTTCCGTATCCAACCCCTTCGGAAGTTCCGCAACAAACTTTTGGCAATCACTCACTTCCAAGGCTTCTTCCATCTCCTTTTCCGACGCTTCTGGATTCACAAAGTTAAGATTCTCACGAATCGTTCCACTCAAAACAAATTTCCCTTGTGGCACATAAGCAAACATTTTTCTCGTATCATTCCCAATCTTTTGCTGTTTTCCATCTTCCAAAGCGAAATAAATCTCGCCGTGGTCCTTTTCAATAATCCCCAAAACAAGCTTCAAAAGCGTACTCTTTCCAATTCCAGACTCTCCATAAATCGCCACAATCTCGCCTTTATTCACTTCGAAATTCGCTTCTTCAAAAATCCTCTTATTTTTATACGTAAAATCAACATTCTCCACCACAATTTTTTCCAAACCACCATACAATCCTTCTGGCTCAATCTCTTCTCCTACAACATCTTCCGGCAAATTCTCCAATTCCATAATTCGCTCAGCCGAACCAATCATCCCAAACGTATTCTGAAACGACCTAGAAAGCCCAATAATCGGCGACTGTACTTGGTTAATCAATTGCACAATCGACGTTAGGCCCCCCACCGTAATATTCTTCCAATACAACTGATACGTACTCCAAATCAAAGCAAACAAATAACAAACCTGAAAAATCATATTATAACCTGTCCCAGACGCAATCGACAAACTCCTACGTTTCATCTGTAAATCATATCTTCTATTTTGCAACTCCATCGATTTTTCGCCAATCGTTTTTTCCGCCTGAAAAATCTTTATCACCAACAAATTATCAAACACTTCCTGAAAAAACAAACGCACATCGGCTCCCGCTTCTTGCATTTTCTTGTGAATATTCTTCAAATAGGGCTTAAACACATTCACCACAACAAACAAAACCGCTCCACCAATCAGCAAAGCAAACAC
Source organism: uncultured Eubacteriales bacterium (assembly GCA_948443845.1). GTDB lineage: Bacteria > Bacillota > Clostridia > TANB77 > CAG-508 > Scatovivens. Next base: position 38,153 of record CAOJUE010000017.1, read on the forward strand.
AAATTCCCTACTAATTTGAAACAACAAAACAATCGCGCAAACTAACCTCGTCACCATCGACAAAATGCTCGGAATCAGCGCCACCAACGTATCAATTATCAAATTCACATCCGAAACAATTCTCGTCATCAATTCGCCACTATGAAATTTGGTAACCTGTTCGTAATTTCTTCTCAAAATGGTATGTAACACATCTTGCTTAAAATTCATCTCCAATTTGGCACGCGTTACCGCATGAATCGATGCCAAAATAGCTTTTAAACCAATTTCAATCAGCGTAATCATAATCAGTTGTATGATATATTTTTTAAGTTCCAAAAGTGAACCCGAAGCCGCCGCATCAATCACATGTTTCGATATCAAAATCAAATAAATACTCAAAACCGAATACACAATATTCAGCAAATTCAGCAAAATAAAATTAACCGCCTGTGATTTTGTTTTCTTAAAAATCCATTTTATGGTTTTCCAATCATTCAATCTTTTGTTTCTCTCCTTTCTCGCAAAATTTTCCTTGTTGCGAGCAAATTTCGCTTAGCAAAATTTTCACGCTTTTTCTAAAAAAGCCAAGGGATTCCCTTGACCAAAATTCTGTATCGAAATTCTCGTATTTATTCAACAATGACCTTTGCCTCTCTCAATTGCTCAATAAATTTCTCTGCGCTTCTCATTGCTTTTTCCTTATCAATATGATATTTTTCCACCAAGCGCTCTGCTACTTCCTCCACCGTTCTATCTTCTTCTAGCACTTCCCACATAAATTTTCCTGTTGCATTCAAATTCACAATTCCGCCAAATTCACGAACGATGTCCCCCGTTGGAACCGCAACAATCGCATCTTTTATCTCTCTTACCACAAAACCTTCTCTAATCCTCATTCGTATCTCCCTTCAGTGTTCGATAAGACAATTGAACCGCCTCTTCACTCATATCACAACGCAATTTATAAACTGGAATCTCCTCCAATATTTTCTCCAAAATATCCAAAAATTTCTCCAATTCCTCTTTTTTCAAATGACTCACCGTCTGCTCAAAAAAAAGTTTAATCGCCTCTGCTGTTTCAACTTTTGCAATTTCATTTCTTTCCGCCTGTTCCAAAAAGCAAATCGCCTTCAATTTCACTTTTTTATTTTCACTCATATCGTGTTTTCCCGAAAACGGCGTCCCATAGGCAAAAATTCCATTTTCCAATATACGAATCGCAGGTTTATCATCATTCAAAATATACGGATTTTTATCTGCCAAATATTTCAGCCACAAAGAAGTATGCGTTGATTTACCAGTTCCGTGAGTTAGCCGAAAAAAGATAAGCTTCATCGTCTATGACAACAGCAGAAGCATGCAGAAGACAGCCGTTTTTGTTTAGTAATTTCTGATAAAAGTTAGCTCCCGCTATTACATATTCTCCTGTCTCTAAATCTGAAATAGCATCATCTGGAATAAAATTAATTTCTTGTGCCTTTTTTAGCTGAGCATCTGTTACTGTAATTTCAAATTCACTTTTTTCATCATCTTCTACTTGATATTTACTAGCTCTACTTTTCAACAATTCAAATCTTACTTCCAACTCCATAACAATATCTGCTATTCTAAATTTCATAATCAACTCCCTTATTTAACTAAAGTCGTCTCTTTTTTAAGAAAAAATCGAGGAAGATTTTTCTGCCTCGATTTTTATCCCCATGGATTCCATTCACCTGATTTGTCTCTAGCCTCAGGTGTAGACATCGCTCCACTTTCTTCTGCCAATGGCATAATTCCTGCTTCTGGTTCTACGAAATCTTCTACTACTCCTGTTTCCGTTTCTACTATTGGTTCTTCTAGCATCTATATCCCCTCCTAACTATTTTTTAATCATATTTCTAATTTTATTATACTAGATTTTTCCATGTTTGTCAAGCATTTTATGTAAATTTTTTGATTTTTTTGTGATTTTTTGCACAAAATCCTCTCTTTTTCCTAAAAAATAGAAAACCAGGCAAGGAAACTTCCCTACCTGGTTGGATTTTATGAAGATAAAATCGTACAAGGATTTCACGCGCTCCTTGTAAACGCATGGGTGCTATCAGGCCACCCAACCTATCAACGAAAATTTTCGTCAATTATCGTCTTCTTTAACGATAGCTTCTATGTTAACAGTTTCGGTATTTCCGTCCTCCGGTTCAGATTGTTCTTCTGACTCCTCCTCTGTGCTGGAATCCTCCTCTTCCACAGTCTCTTCAGATTCAGAACTATCTGCCACCGGTTCAGAAGTCTCTACTGTTATAGACGATTCAGGTTCTGTTTCCTCCTCAGTAGTTACTGGAGTGGAATCAGGCTCTGATGTCTCAGTAGTTTCTTCTGTCGTAGACTCTACTGCTTCAGAATTCTCTTCTGTTGCAGTGTCTGTCGTTTCAGAAGTCTCTTCTGTCTCAGAATCATCTTCCTCAGAAGTCTCTTCTGTCTCAGAATCATCTTCCTCAGAAGTTTCTTCTGTCTCAGAATCATCTTCCTCAGAAGT
>CAOJUE010000018.1 GCA_948443845.1 uncultured Eubacteriales bacterium
TTTTTTCTTAATTCTTTTAGACGTTTTAGATGATACATTTTTTCTCCTTTCTTTTCCATAAATAATTTTTTGCATTTATTTCTATAATAGAATTAGGTTTTATCTCATTTTGAGATATTTGTTTGGTTATTATTTATCACAAATTGAGATAAATGTCAATATCTCAATTTGTGACATTATAAAATATTTTAGGGAGTGATAAATGTGTTGAAATTAAAAGATTTTAGAGAAGATCGCGATTTAACGCAAAAAGAAATTGCAGAAATTTTGAATTGTCAACAAAATACGTATCAGCAATACGAATGTGAAAAAAGGCAAATTCCGCTAGATGCTTTGAAAAAACTAGCATTATTCTATCATACTAGCATTGATTGTCTAGTGGGACTAACTGACGAAGTTAAACCATATCCAAGAATGAAAAAAAACTAAGAGCATACGCTCTTAGTTTAATATTTTTTATAGGTATCCCTTGACATCTTTTCTCGTTTTACCACCACTCCGTTTTGCTTATAAACTTTGTAAGCATCATAAACGAGTGATTTTGCTGTTGTTTTGACAAGATTGTTTTCAATTGAAATTTCGTATTCTGGATCATTTTGGTTTTTATAGCCATAAATGCTAACTTTCGCTATCCCGCCTTCGACGGAAGAAACAATTTTAATGGGATAACTTCTCGAATTTTTGAACTTAAAATCTGTCGAACCATACACAACCGTTGCATCTCGTCCGCCTGTCACATAGGATGGAACAAACATGTGATTTCGTCTTGATGTAATCTTTAAGTTGGCAAAAATAACCGCATTATAAAGCGTTGAAGTGATTTGGCAAATTCCGCCACCCAAGCCGTCGGTGACTTGCCCATCTGAAAAAATGGCTGCATTTCTGTAACCTGCGGCTTCTGTCCTTTTTCCAACGATTTTATTGAAGGAAAATTCCTCGTCTGGCATGATGACTTTTCCATTGATTTTGTTTGACGCTAACCTTAAATTCGTAGTTCGATCAGGATTGTTGACGTATTTCGTAGAAAAAGTTCCGAGCAAATCAGGAAATGGATCCATTCCTAAATCGTTTACTGTTACTTGTGGTTTGATAAAGCTTAAATTGAGTGTATAGGCATCTGCATTTGGATTTTGCCTAATTGCTTCTTCGACTGCTTTTACGTCAAAATCAACACCTGTGACTTCCGCATAAACCATTCTGGGTTCTGTGGTAAAATAAGCATTTTGCACTTGACGATAGACTTCATCATGAATGGTTTGTACATTGATTTTGTTGGGATATTCGATAAAGGTTGGAATATCGATACACGCATTTTTATAAGAAATATTTTGAATTTCTTCGATAATTCGTTCTTGTAATTCAGGCATATCAACTTTAGAGCCATTTTTTCCATTGGTGATAACCAATTTGTCGTCATCAACATAATAACTACTTTGTTCTAATTGGTCTGGCAATTGTGCCTCAATGGTTTCGAGATAAGTAGTCAGGGCTTCTTGATTGTAGATTAGAATAGGGTCAATATCAATTTTCGTCATTAAAACCATGGCATAATCTTTGATATCTTTAAACGGATTTCCGCTTCGCCCAATTTGGTAAGCAAGTTCGACAGAAGCTTCTACATCAAATTCTGTTTCAAATTGCTCGATTTCTATGTAATATTCGTAATTTTTATATTTTAAAATCAGGTGGTCATTTAATTCGGATTTTAGTTTTTCACTTACCAACTTTTTGGCTTCCTCTTTGGTCAATCCAGACACATTGATTCCTTTAATATAAACACCTGACTGAATTTCGTCTTTGTTTTGATGGAACAGATAAAACGTGATGATACTTGCCACCAGAATTCCTATCACAATGGCTATTAAAATTAAATAAATTAAAATAAAATGTTTATTTTTTATCATTTTGGTTTCTCAACTTTTTTATTTTTATTATATGGTAAAATGAAATGTAAAGCAATAGTTTTTTATAAAAAAAGAAACCATACTATGATTTTGTATGATTTCAAAAATTAAAATTTTCTCGAACTTCCGTCCACCACCAGAGGAACCACCGCCTCCACTAGAGAATCCACTTCTTGAAGAACTTCCACTACTAAATGAATTGCCTCCTGAAAAAAATTCGCCAAATATTCCTAAGAAAAATGCAACCATTGAACTCCATATGAAAAGAATTAAGAAAGAACTCATACTTACCCATATAAATTTTAAAAATAACATCATACCAAAAAAATATGTCCCATATATCATAGCAAACTTTCTACCAAAGCATTTCGTAAGAAATCCTAAAACAAATGGAATGATAAATATAATAAGCGCAAGAATAAAAAAATTATTAGGATTTTCTAAGTTTGCATTTGGTTGTTCTACTATATTCGCTCCTTCTGCATGTTCAATACTAACTCCATATTCCGCTGAAATTTCTTCCAAAATCGCATTAAATCCATTTCGTATGCCTTCGTCCCATTGATTATTTTTCAAATAGGGAATGATATATTCATCTTGAATTCTTCCAGTTTTAGCATCATTCAAGCAACCTTCTAGCCCATAACCTACTTCTACCCTAAATTCTCTTTCTTCTAATGCCAATAATAACAAAACACCATTATTTTTGTCCCCAATTCCAAAATTTCGAAAAAGTTCAGTTGCATATTCTTCTAAAGAATCTCCTTCTAAATTAAGAACTGTAACAACAACAATTTGTGCCCCTGTTAAGTCGTATAATTTTTTATTGATATTTATGATATAATTTTGGGTATTAGAATTTAGCAACTTTGCATAATCATTAACGTAAAAATCAGAGGTTGGTTTTACGATTGCTGCTACTTTTATCGCAAAAATATTAATTAGTATCACAATACTAATTAATATTTTTATTATTTTGTTCTTATTCAAAACTAACATTAGGAACCTCCGTACTTCCTTCACTCGCTTGAAAATACTCAACCTGCTCAAATCCAAACATGCCTACTAATAGATTATTTGGAAATCGCTTTATATCTGTATTAAAATTTTTTACTGCCTCATTATAATCTCTTCTAGCAACTGCTATACGATTTTCTGTTCCTGCTATTTCATCCGTTAATTGCGTAAAATTGGCAGAGGCTTTTAAATCTGGATAATTTTCTACGACTACCATGAGTGCATTTAAAGAATTCGAAAGTTCGCGATCTGCTTCTGATTTTTCGTCTATTCCATTAGCATTCATTAATTTGGTCCTTGCCTCTGTCACTTTTCCTACCACGTCACTTTCGTGAGTCATATACCCTTTTACTGTACTTACTAAATTCGGAATTAAATCCGCTCTTCTTTGCAGCATAATATCCAAATTGGAATAACTATTGTCTACTCTTTCTTGTTTTGTAACAAGTCCATTATAGCTACCAATTAGCATCATTCCTAAAATTATAACAATAGCAACAATTACAATTAAACCTAAATTTTCCTTTTTCATTTTCTTCCCTTTTTTCATTAAATTTCGTCATTTTTATTTTTATTATAAGCAAAATCAAAATTTCTGTCAAGCAATTTATGAAAACTAAAAGATAACATCTCTCTTAAGCAATCCCTTTTCCACAATACCAAGTCCCACAAATTTCTGGGCGTGAAATACTTGATAAATCCCATCTTCTGTCGAAACCGTCAATTTCACTCCATTTAAAAATAATTCCAATTTTCTCTCATTCAATTCTATTTTGAGATAATTTTCGCATAATTTTTCTACATCAACAATATCTTCTTCTTTCAAATCTTGCAAATAAACCGCATTTTCAATTGAGAACTTGTCTACTTTCGTTCTTTGCAAAAACTTCATGTATCCGAACGGTTCCTAGCCTTTTGGCAATATCTTCGCATAAAGTTCTGATGTAAGTTCCTTTTGAGCAAGATACTTCAAAGCAAATCTGACTTTTTTCTGGGTTCAATTCCATTAATTTCATCTCATAAATTTCGATATTTCTTGCTGGAATTTCTACTGTTTTTCCTTCGCGCGCATATTCATATAGTTTTTTTCCGCCAATTTTTATGGCTGAATATTGGGGCGGAATTTGAGTTTGCTTTCCTTGCATTTCTTTAAGGACGCCTGCTACAGTTTTTTCGTCTAAAAATCCAACCTCAGCTGTTTTAACCGTATTTCCTTCTTCGTCTCCGGTGTCTTTTTGGATTCCTAGTTGAATCGTTGCTCGATAAGTTTTGTCATGTTCTATCAAATATTTCGATAATTTTGTGGCCTCTCCCATTAAAATTGGTAAAACACCTGTGGCAAGCGGATCTAGCGTGCCAATGTGTCCCGCCTTTTTTACATTCAATATTTTCTTTACTTTAGAAACAACGGTTTGCGATGTATCGCCTTTTTCTTTATGGATAATCACCATTCCTGATTTCATCTTTTTCTCCTTTTTTATGAAAGAAGGGTCACAGATAAGTACCTATGACCCATTTACAACAAACTATTTTAATTTTCGGAATATAAATATTCCAAGTATTTCCTTGTCTGCTCTTTTCCCTTTTTTCCTTTTAAATCATGTTTCCGTTTTCGCGCTTCTTTTCTCGCCCTTGTTTGCAATATTTCTTTTCTTCCTACTTATTTCCTTTCCTTAGCCATGTTGTATTCTCCTTTTGTTTTTTCAAATTTCGAATAATGAAATTATACCATACTTTCCATAATATTTCAAGTATTATTTTAATCTTTTTTCAATTTCTCTTACCAATGCATTTTTGGTTTCATTCAAAGACATAGTCGTATTGGCGCCTGCTGCACGAATATGCCCGCCTCCGCCAAATAGCATGCATACTTCTGCTACATTTACCATTTCATTGGAACGTAACGAAATTTTGAACCCTTTTTCTTCCTCGCGTAAGAAAATCGAAACTTCCACATTTTGAATATTTCTTCCGATTTCAACAATTCCTTCATGGTCGCCGTCTTTCAAATTAAGATTTTTCATATCTTCTTGTGTGATATATGTAAAACTAATTCGGTCGTCCGCAAAAAATTCCATTCGCTCCATAGCTAATTTTTGTGCCTCAAATCGCGTTTTGGAAACGGTTAATAAACTGGCTTTATAGATTTTGGGCAAATTAATGCCTTGGTTTAAGGCTCTGCCTGCTATTTCAAAGGTTTCTTCGGATATTCCTGAATTTTTGAATCCGCCAGTATCTGTAATAATTCCAGTTAAGAAACAAGTCATAGCTTCTTTGGATAGTTCAATTTCTAGGTATTCTAAACTTGTTACTAGAATTTGGCTACATGCTGGTGTAACATGATTGACAAAATTATAGTCTGCAAACATGCTGTTGTTGATGTGATGGTCAAATTCTACTTTGACTTTTGCATTTTCAAAATACGGAATCAAACTGCTGTTTACTCTTTTTAAATCGGGGCAGTCTACGACAATTGCCATATCAAAATTTGAGATGTCGGATTCTTCTTGGATTTGGTCTGCGCCGGGTAAAAAAGAATAGGTTTCTGGCACTTTTTTCATAAGAACTTGTGGGGCTTTCCCCATTCTTTTTAAAACGTCATATAAGCCTAAACTGCTTCCGATGGCGTCTCCGTCTGGATTTTCGTGTGCTAAAATGCAAATGGTTTGTGCTTTTTTTATTTCTTCAAAAATATCGTCTAAGGTCATGTTTTTCTCCTATTCATCTTTTTTTAGATCTTTTGTTATCTCTTTTAATATATGATCGATTCGGTCTCCGTATTCAATACTTTCGTCAAATTGGAAAATAATTTCTGGTGTGTTTTTTAGGTTGACGGTTTTGGCGATTTCAGTGCGAACAAATCCGCTGGCTTTTTTTAGGGCTTTTAGGGCTTCTTTTTTGTCTCCGACTTGGATCATGCTGACGTAGACTTTGGCGTATTTGAAGTCTGGGGTAGTGTCTACTTCTGTGACGGATATTAAGCCTTTTTTTAGGGCTGAATTGTTTAATTTTAGTGAGATGATGTTGCTGATTTCTCGTTTTAATTCTTCGTTGACTTTTTGCATTCGGTTGTTGGGCATTGTGTTTTTTCCTTTCTTTTTTTGGTTTGGCTTTGTAGCCTTAAGGGGCTCTGCCCCTTAAGAATCCCCGCCAAGGGCGCTGCCCTCTTGACTCCCGCTCTTCGGTCAGAGGGACAAAGGTTGCCTGATTGGGTGATTTGATTCTGGTATTTGGCCGCGCGATGAGCGCGCGAGGGGGTAAGGTGTAAAATTTACATAATTTTCATATTGGGGTCACTTGATTTTCATGATTGTTTGCTTAGCGTTTGACTTCTTCCATGATGTAGACTTCTAGGCTGTCGCCTTCGGCGATGTCGTTGTAGTTTTCGATTTGTAGTCCGCATTCGTAGCCTTTATCTACTTCTTTGGCATCGTCTTTGAAGCGTTTTAGTGAAATTAGTTTGCCATCATGAATGACGATATTGTCTCGAATGACTCTGATTCCTGCGTTTCTGCTAACTTTTCCGCTTTGGACATAACAGCCTGCAATGGTTCCAACGTTGGATACTTTGAATACTTGCCTTACTTCTGCATTTCCGATGATGACTTCTTTATAAACTGGGTCGAGTAAGCCTTTCATGGCCGCTTCGACATCGTTAATGGCGTCGTAGATGACAGAATAGGTTTTGATTTGGACTTCTTCTTTGTCGGCTATTGTTTTGGCGATGACTTCTGGGCGTACGTTGAAGGCTATGATGATTGCATTGGATACTTTGGCAAGGGTTACGTCGGTTTCAGTTACACCACCTACGTTGGAGTGAATGACTTTTACTTGAACTTCTTCGTTGGATAGTTTTTCAAGTGATTGTTTTAAGGCTTCGACAGAACCTTGTACATCGGCTTTTACAATTAGGTTCAATTGTTTTAGGTTTTCGCTGGCAATTTTGCTGAATAAATCGTCGAGTGTTACAGCAGTTGAGCCTGCGATTGTTTTTTGTCTTTCTTCGTATTTTCTCTTTTCGATTAGATGTTTTGCTGTTTTTTCGTCTTTTACTTCGTAGAAGGTGTCGCCTGTTTCGGGAACGGAGTGTAGACCTGTGATTTCGACTGGTGTTGATGGTCCCGCAAATTTTAGGTTTTTGCCTTTGGCGTTTTTCATGGTACGAATTCTACCAATGCTAGAGCCTACAATAATGGTGTCTCCTACGTCTAACTGACCTCTTTGTATAAGCATGGTGGCAACTGGACCTTTGGCTTTGTCGAGTTTGGCTTCGATAATGGTACCTTTGGCTTGTTTGGTTGGATTGGCTTTTAGCTCCAAAACATCTGCTTCTAGTAATACCATTTCTAGTAAGTTGTCAATTCCAATACCTTGTTTGGCAGAAATTGGTACAAATATGGTGTCTCCTCCCCATTCTTCTGGAACTAATTCATATTGCATTAGTTCTTGTTTGACTTTTTCTGGGTTGGCATCTGGCAAATCAACTTTGTTGATGGCAACAATGATTGGAATGCCAGCGGCTTTGGCGTGGTTGATGGCTTCGACTGTTTGTGGCATGACACCGTCATTGGCTGCAACAACAAGAATGGCGATATCGGTAATCATGGCCCCTCTTGCACGCATGGAAGTGAAGGCTTCGTGACCTGGTGTATCCAAAAACGTGATTTGTCTATCATTGATTTCGACTTGGTAAGCACCAATGTGTTGGGTAATACCGCCAGATTCGCCTTCAATGACGTTGGTTTTACGGATGGCGTCTAGTAAAGAAGTTTTTCCGTGGTCAACGTGTCCCATAACAACAATGACTGGTGGACGGGGTTTTAGGTCTTCTGCTCTGTCTTCTGTTTCGTCGATTAGGATATCTTCATCGGTTACGATGTTTTTCTTGGTAGCATTGATGCCGAATTCTTGGGCGATTAGGTAGGCTGTGTCAAAATCAATATTGTCGTTAATGGTTGCCATAACGCCTAAATTGAATAGTTTTTTGATGACTTCTCCGCTTGTAATTTTCATCTCGGCTGCTAAATCTTTGACTGTGATGTTTTCTGGAATCGTGATTTCGGTTAATTTGAAGATTTTTTGTTTGACACGATTTTCTTGGTCTTTGGTTCGTTTTTTGCCACGTCTTCCGCGTTCGGTGCTTAAATCGTAGTAGTCTAGCATTTCGCCTTCGCTGAACATATTGGAAAGTTTATTTTGTTTTTTCAAATTGCTTAGTTTTCCAGAATTGAAATCATTTTCATCAGTTTTACGATTTTTCTTTGGCTGTCTTTGGTCGTTTTGTTTTTGATTTTGCTTCATTCTGTCTCTGTTTTTGTTGTTATTATTGTTGTAGTCTCTGACATTTTCTTTTTCTGGAATATCAATTTCCATGATGTTTTTGATTTTTTTGTCGATTTTTCGGTCGTCCATGCCTTGGCGTTTTTGGAAGCTACCATTTTGGTTGTTTCGATTATCGAATCTTGGATTATTATTTCCAGATTTGTAATTGTTATTAAAATGATTTCGATTGTCGTTGTTTCTGCTGTCGTTATTTCGATTGAAGTTGTTTCGATAGTTGTTGTTACGATTATTATTGTTATTGTTGTTGTAGCTATTTCGATTATTATTGTTGTTATTGTAATTATTGTTTCTATTATAATTACCATTATTATGATTTCTATAATCTACATTATTTTTTGGGGCATTTTTTACTTCTGATTTCATTTCTGGTTTGCTTTCCTGTTTTTCCTCTACTTTTTCTTTTTCTTTCATTTTTGGCTTTTCTTCTTCCTTTTGCTCGATTGGTGGTTTTACTTCTTCGACTTTTTCTTTCTCTTTTTCTTGCTTTTTCCCAATTCCAAATAATTCATTCATGGTAAGTGGCTTTGCTGGCTTGTTTCGATAAACGATGTTGTAGTCTTTGTTTCGATTTTCATGAATAAAGCCAACACTATTTTTTCTGGCTTGTTCTTCTTTTTTCCTTTTGTCTAGTTCTTTGTTTCTCGTTTCTTCTTCGCTGATAATCACTTCTCTTCGAATGATAACTGGCTGTTCTACTGATTTTTTAGGCTTTTCTTTTTTCGTGTCTGCCCCTGATTTTTCTTGTTTTTTGGAAGAATTTCCTTTGACTAGATTTCTTAATTTTTCACAGTCTTCCTCTGAAATACTGCTTAAATGACTTTTGGCATCAATTCCATTTTTAATCGCAATTTCTGTTAATTTTTTGCTTTCGATATCCATTTCTTTGGCTAATTCATAAATTTTAATTTTCCCCAAAAGCTTCACCCCCACAAATTATTTTTTTCATACCTTCTGCTATATTTTTATCTTTGATGCCGATGATGGCTCGATTTTCTTTTCCAATGGCTTTACTGTTCTCTGCAATCGTTCCAATTTCGACAATCGGTACTTTCTTTTTTTCCGCCAAAAATTTGACGTTTTTGCTTGTTTTTTCTGATGCATCTTTTGCGAGAATTATCATTTTGAGTTTATTTCGATTTAATTCATCACTGACCGCATCCATTCCAGAAACGATGTTTCCGGCTTCTTGCACATAGACCTAATAGTCCATAAACCTTATTTATCAACAATTACACCTCTTAACCTTTCATAAACATCTGGCTCAATTTCTTGTTCTAAAACCTTTTGCAAACGTTTGGATTTGATGACTTTCTCCAAACATTTCTCGTCTTTACAAATATATGCACCTCTCCCATTTTTCTTACCTGTTAAATCTACTTCAATCGTTCCTTCAGTAGATTTGACAATTCGGAGAAGTTCTTTTTTTTCTTTTGCTTCATTGCATCCCATACATCTTCTGGTTGGCTGTTTTTTATTCTTCGGCACTTTCCTCACCTTCTTCTTCGTTTTCTTCGGCTTGTTTTAGTAGGATTTCTCTCATTTGTGATTCGGATTTGATATCAATTTTCCAATTGGTAAGTCTGGCTGCTAATCGTGCATTTTGACCGGATTTTCCAATGGCTAAAGATAGTTGATCGTCTGGCACAACGACTTGTGCAAATTTTTCTTCTTCTTTGACATCCACTGCCATAACTTGTGCTGGCAAAAGCGCTGCTGCAATGTAAATGGCTGGATCTTCGTTCCATTCGATGACATCGATTTTTTCGCCATTTAGTTCATTGATGATGTTTTGAATACGAATTCCTTTTTGCCCAACACACGAACCAACTGGGTCAATATCTTGATTCTTCGAGTAAACTGCCACTTTGCTTCTGGAACCTGCATCTCTTGAAACACTCATGATTTCAATTAAGCCTTCATAAATTTCAGGAATTTCAAATTCAAATAATTTTCTGACAAAGTCAGGGTGACTTCTTGAAACAATGACTTGTGGATTTCCTTTGGCACCTCGTTCTACATCAACTACATAACCTCTTACTTTATCATTGACTTTATAATGCTCTGTGCTGATTTGTTCTTTCAAAGGCATGACACCTTCTAGTTTTCCTAAATCCATGACAACAACACCACCATCTGCTTTTTGGATTAAGCCAGAGACGATTTCGCCTTTTTTGTCGTTAAATTCAGTAAATACCATATTTCTTTCGACTTCTCTGATTTTTTGAACAACAACTTGTTTGGCGGTTTGCGCTGCAATTCTACCAAAATCTTTTGGTGGAATTTCTAAGTTGACGACATCACCAACATTATAGGCAGAGTCAATTTTTCTTGCGGATTCTAAATCGATCTCAAGCAAGGGATCTTCTAGAACTTCGACGACGTCTCTGACTGAATAAATATGAAGTTCGCCTGTTTTGTCATCAATGGTAATTTTAACATTATCGACTGTATCAAATTCTCTTTTATAGGCTGTAACTAATGCTGCCTCTAACGATTCTATCAGATAGTCTTTACTGATTCCTCTTTCTTTTTCTAATTCCTCCATCGCTTTGATAAATTCTTTTACATCAATATTTTTCATTTTATTCCTTCCTTTCTAAAAAATATCCGCGACTGTTTTTGCTACAGCGATATTCTTTTTCTCTATCTTGATTAATTTCTCATTTATTTGCAATTTTAATTCATTTTCCTTGTATTCGATTAAAATTCCTTGTAGTTCTTTTTGTTTTTCGATTGCTTGAAAGAGTTTTACTTGGATTTGATTTCCAATTTGTTTTTCAAAATGCCAAGGTTTTCGTAACATTCTTTCTAAGCCGGGAGAGGAAACTTCTAGGAAATAGGCGGTGCTAATGAAATCTGATTCATCTAAAATTTCGTCGATGGCACGATTGACGTTTTCGCAATCTTCTATAGTAATTCTTTCTTTTTTGTCAATGGTAATTCGCAAATAGTAGTCTTTGCCTTCTTTTAGGTATTGCACATCGTATAATTCATAACCTAAATTTTGAATGATTGGCTGGATAAGATTTTCGACTTTAGTTTCTATGTTTTGCGTTGCCACTTTATTCCTCCCTTTTTTGGTCTTAAAATCAAGTAAAGAGTGGGATTGGCTCCCACTCTGCTAGTTTTAAACTTTAATTGTAAATTTATTATACACGAAAAAAAAGGAAATTGCAAGGGGTTTTGTAAAATTTTTTAAGAAAATTATTTTCCAACAATATGAAGGACTCCTATTTTTCCTTGATAACTTGCGTCAAATACATATTGGGTAATATTTTCGTTTATTTTTCCAGTATGCTTAAAATGTAAATGACCTGCTAATACAGCTTTTACAGGGCTGTTTTCTGCATAGAGTAGGTTTAAAAATTTTTTGGTGTTTTCATCGGCAGTATAGGTAGTTCCTGTTTCGTCCCAAGTTAAATTTCTGTCTTGCCAAACTTTTTTGGATTCTTCTGCTAAGTTATTGTCTACTTTAGAATTTAATGGAACATGGGTTGCTAAAATAATTGGTTTTCCGTTGGTAAATATTTCTTTTAGTTTTGCCAAAGCTTCATCTGATATTTGACTGGTACTGTTATCAATTCCAACAATCAATATTTCTCCTAAATCTTTGCAATATACTTCTAAATTTTCATCAATACTTTTTTCAAGTTGAGTAATATAGTCTGTGGTTAAATTAGGATTATAACTTCTTCCGTAATCATGGTCTGCTCTTAAATACATCGTTTCTACATTAATTTGGTCAATTCCGTTTTTTAGAGATTCGATATTGGCTTTGGAGGCATAGTCTATCATATCTCCGCCCAAGATGACACAATCCGGATTTAATTCATTGATTTTCGCTGGCATTCTTTTCCATAATTCAAAAGAACGTTCTCCTGCTATCGTTTTAAAAAAGTTATCCTGTCTTTCCTGCACAGTTTCTTTGTTTTCATTGCTTACATCTTCATCTGGTACAATAATATGTAGGTCATTGACAAAACATAATTTATAATCGCTTTGAAGACCTTCTATGGAAATCGTTTCTTCATCTACTTTTATTTCTTTGCTGAGTGCATAAATATCATAATGCTCGGTTTGTGCATATAAATCATAGCCATAGTGGCTTGGAGAAATTGTAAGTGGAATGGAATTGTCGTAAACAATAATATTAATATCATTTTGTTGGCATTGGCTGACTAAATTTTTTACATCGCCTGCATTATAATATTTTACAATGGGATACATTTGATAGTCAGCATAAGGGCGTCTTGGATAAGCCAACTTTATGCTAGCGTCGAATTGCCTGATATAGCCGACTAAGTCAGTTGAAACCATTGCTTTTTTGTTGTCTAGTGGAATGTCTTTTACAATTTGTGTTACTTGAATGTATTCTTCTGGTAATTTGTGCCAATTGTTGACTTTTTCAAATGTTAAATTGTTATACACAAAAGCTCCGCTATAAATTATAATTAAAATAAAACTAATGGCAATTATATTTTTTTTCAAATGAGTATTAATATTATCCATCAATCTAACACCAAAATAAGCTAGTATGATTCCAAATGGTATGGTCCATAAAAATCGATAATATACACTTTGTGGAATCATTTTAAATATTAACCAAACAAAAATAGGGTTTAACAGAATTATCAATATAACCATTGAATAATAGATTAAAAAAGTTTGATTTGTTTTTTGTTTTTCCTTGATAAATATAAATAAAAGAGCGATTAAAAACAAAACAAAATATTTTTGATTGGCATAATAACTCAAAAAAACGTTTTTGATAAATTCGATATTTTCATTCATGACTTATACTCCTATTAGATACAATATTCCTATGATTAATTGTGGTAAACAACAGCTTCCAAATTTGAATAAATTTTTGATTTTTTTATTTTGAATGGCATCTAAGATTGCTAAAATTCCTAACGCGAATGGTGCTAGAAATACCCCTATTTCTGTTACAAAACACGCTGTAATCATTGAGCAAAACAATACTAACCAATCTCCCCATTGATTATCTTCCGTGCAGTAAAAATAGCATAGCCAAATCATAGGCAAAACAAAATTCCCGATTAATGCTTTCCCTTGCCAACTTCTATAGGCAAAAAATGAGAAATTGGTATAAACAGAAAATGCTCCAAACATATAAATCATGGATAAAAAGATAAGAAAATACATTGTTTTTTCTTTGTTATTGTTAAATAGCCTTTTTGCGATTAATCCATAAATCATAAATTCTAAAGGAATGATGAGGCTTGGCCAAATGGTATGAATCAAAATGGCTGGATGAATGTTTAGAATTTGTGATAAGGTTGCAAAATAGATTTGTAAACCAGATAAACTGTATCTTAATGGTTTTTCAGCATATTGGCTTCCATCGTATGCATTGTATTGAAATAAAGAATTGGTTTCAATGGTAGTGTTGATTGTAGCTAGATAAAAAGCGTCGTCTGGATCAATTCTTTGCCTATATAACACAGGTACTGCGATTTGAAGTAGCAAAAATAAACAAAAAATTATGGTCAACATTTTTGGTGCATTTTTTATTATTTCAATGGTTTGTTTGATTATTTTTTGGAATGTTTTTCGGTTTATAATTAGTGAAGTCATGCTTAATATTAGTATAACTGTAGACCATGTATATAAAACTACTTGGAAAGACATTTTTGCAAAATACATTGGGACATAGATTAGTTCAAAACTAGCAAATTGTATGATATAGCCAATGACAAAAGCTAAAAATGGGTTGTTTTTTTCTTTTTTAAATCGAATTGCAAACAACCCTAAAGCAATTGGTATTACAATTATTAATAAAATACATTTCAATATAATCATATATCTTCACCTCTTTTCTTTTGTTTTATGATTTGATAAATTCTACTAGAATATCTTTTATTTTTAAACTCGCCTGACCTTCTCCATAGTAATGAATTTTATTTTGATTATCTATTATTTTTGCATTTCTTATTTTTTCTACTAGTTCACATTTCTCTGGTTTTGTCAAGATATTGTATCCGTTTTTTAACGTTTCCACCCATTCTGTTTGGTCTCTAATTGTAATACAAGGCACATCTAAAATATAACATTCTTTTTGAAGTCCGCCAGAATCTGTCATCACTTTTTGGGCATTTTTTGTTAAATATAGCATTGTCAAATAGTCAACTGGTTCGATAAAATAAATATTTTTATACTGATTTTTATTCTTTAACTCATCAATCATTTTTCGAATTCTTGGATGTACTGGAAAAACAACTGGATTTTCCAATTCTTCAAAAGCTCTTAAAATATTGGTAAGATTTTCATTATCCATCGTATTTTCTGCTCGATGAATGGTGGCTAAGTACCATTTGTCTAATTTTCTATTTTCATATAATCCTTTTAAATCAATATTCTCTGTGCTGATTCTTTGATTGGCTAGTTGAGAATAATGTAACACAGAGTCGCACATAACATCACCTGTTTGATAAACGTTCTTCGTAATTCCTTCTTTTTTCAAATTCTGGGCTGCTGTATCAGTTGGACAAACTAGAATTTCTGAAATATGGTCTGTTAATACTCTATTTTGTTCTTCTGGCATATTCTTATTATAAGACCTAAGACCAGCTTCAATATGAATGACAGGAATCAGTAATTTAGAGGCTGCTAAAGCACCTGCCAAGGTTGAATTCGTATCTCCATATACCATAACAAAATCTGGTTTTTCTTCAAATAAAACTTCTTCAATTTTGGCAAGCATTTCTCCTGTTTGTTTTCCATGTGTTGCAGAACCTACATTTAAATTATATTTTGGCTTTGGAATTTGAAGTTGTTCAAAAAAGATATTGGACATATTTTTATCATAATGTTGCCCTGTGTGAACAATGATTTCTTCAAAGTTGCCTTCTAAAGCTTTCGATACCATGGCAGCTTTGATAAATTGTGGTCTCGCACCAATAATCGTTATAATTTTCATAATTCCTCCGCTATTGATTTTATTTTTTTGGCTGGATTTCCCGCTATCATTATATTTTCTTCTTCAAAACTTTTCGTTACAACTGAACCAGCCCCAACAATAATATGATTGGCCAATTTTACACCTGGTAAAATAACACTATTCATTCCAATCCAACAATTATTACCAATGATAATTTCTTTCCCTTGAGCAGATTGATCTAAATTCTGAAAATCATGATTGGTTGTTATAAATCCACAATTAGGTGCTATTTTTATCCCTTTTCCTAATTTTAATTTTGCATTAATAGCCTGAAAATAACATCCCATATTTTGCATACTTCTCATATCGTCTGGATCAAATTCTATGTTGTCTGGATTGCTAAATTGCACTGTTCTTGGAACTGGAAATCTTACATTTGCATTATAACGTAATATTTTTTGCCCAAACCAATATTTTAATATCCATTTCCAACCTCCAGATAAAGAATCTCGATTAAAATTTTTACCTTGCAAGTACTTTTTATCATACCATAAAGACCCCCAAAAGTACATGATTCCTGTTAAAAATCTAATGAATATTTTTCTCATTTTTTTGAATTTCTCCTTTCATCGTCTTTTTCATATAGAATAGTAGTAAAATCGAAGTTAATATATTAATTGCTGTTGTCGTAATGGCAGCTCCATTTATTCCAAATAACTGGATAAATAAAATATTAAATATAAAATTAAATAGAACAGAAATAATGGTTACCATTAAATTATATTTTAATTTTCTCATCGCATATAAAATATTGGCAGTTGGTATTTTAATAGTAGCTGAAAAGAAAAATCCAATCATTAAGATTCTAAACGTCTTGATTGCTTCATCGTATTCGTATGTATATAATAAATTAAAAATCAATTTTGCACCTAAAATTAAGATAAGTGTCATGATTCCATATCCCATGAAACCCAACTTTATCATTTTTGAATGATTTTCTTTTAACCATTTAAAATCGTTATTATGTTTTACAAAATATGGCAAAACATAAATAATAACACAAGTTGGCAAAAACGAAAGAGCCATTGGGATGGTAGAGGCAACCTTATATAAAGCAACTGCCTCAGAACTTCCAATACAAATGCCAATGATGAACAAATCAATGTTTAACAATAAAGCGCTCAAAGTTGAATTGATTTGTGTTGTTAATGAATATTTTAGAAATTGTTTTTTTTCTTCTTTCTTTAGTTCTTCACTTTTTGAAAAATTGCCAATTATTTTATGACTTAGGAATATACCGATGACAAGAGCACCTATCAAATAGAAATATTGTGAGACGATAGCTCCTTTCATACCTAACAGGCAAGATAAAAGCAATAAAAATATATAATTTAATATGGTTTTACTAAGTTCCAATATAGCATATTTTCTATTTTCTAAATTCGATCTTAAAATAACTGCTATAAAATTGTTTATATTGGTTATCATAGGAACGATAAACAATATTGGCGTTAAATATCTTGCTTCTTCTATTTTAAAAGGATAAAAAAAGGGTGATAGTAAGATTAAAACTCCAGAAAAAGCAGAAGATATTACACTAATTTTTAATGAATATTTTACAATCGATTTTTGTTTTTCTTTATTTTCTCTTTCTTCTGTTAAATGCTGCAGAGTCGCATTCGAAGCTCCAAAATCATTTAATAAATATAACATTGTCATCGCATTTATTACATAACCATAAATTCCATAATCCTCTTTGGAAAGGATTCTTACTAAAATAACACCACCCAATAATGCAATGACTTTTGAAAACACATTTGATATAAAAATGGAGAAAAAGCCTGTTTTATTTAATTTTATTATTTGTTCTCTAAGTTTTTCAATTCTATTCAAAATTTACAACCTTTCATTAAATAATTTATCAACTTCTTTTTTTTCTATTTCCATTCTTTTTTTCCAGGAATAAAGATGCTCTTTGGAATATTTCTCAGCTTGTTTGGAATATTCTTGCAAAATTTCTGGTTGATTTATATTTTCAATTGTTTCAGCAATATTTTGGGGAGAAACATCTTTTAACAATATCCCATTTTTCCCATTTATTATTTTATCGGTATCGCCTACACCATATGTAATAATTGTTTTTTTCAAGCACAATGCCTCTAATAGTGGATTTCCAACATTGCTTAAATCGTAAAAAGATAAGAAAATATCAGCTAATTGCATATATATTTTTACTTCTTCATTTTTTACTGCTCCCATGAATTTTATATAATGTGATAAATTTAATTCTTTTACTAAATTTTCTAATTTTTTTCTCTCAGGACCTTCTCCAAGAATGATTAGATTATATTGTTCTTTATTTTTTAATTCATGAAAGGCTAATATTGACCTATCCACCTTTTTCCAGCCTTCTAGTCTACTACATACTAATAAAACTGTAGTATCTTTTGGAATTCCGAATCTTTCTTTAGTTTCTTCTACATCAATTGGCTTTATTTCTGAATCCAAAATATTAACACCATTTCTTATAAATAATCTTTTACTATCATTCAAACATTCATCTAATACTTTATCACCTTGTGTTCCATCGTCTGTCATAATTACTAAATCGGATTTTGTCGACAGTGCCTGAATATGTGGGTATTTTCTAATTCTATAATATAAATTATTTTTATATTGTGACATAATTGTCCCCTGAAATCTAGTAACTAATTTAATCTTGTATTTTTGGGCAGCTTTTTTACAAGCTTTAACAGCATTTACTTCATAAGCATATAAAATCGTATTGCTAGTTCCAATTTTTTCTAATATTTGGCAAATCGCTTGGTAAGATTTCTTTTCGAAATCACAAAAATATCGATAAGCCATAAATTTACTATTTTTTTGTTGTTGACTATAATCTGTATACCATTTCGTATCAACATAAAAAACATTTTCTTTTTTCATGTGCTCTATTTTTGAATAATCATTTTCTTGATTAGTAACTAAAAAAACTTCATATTTCTGGTTTAAGTATTCACTAATTGTATTGAATAAAGCTTTCCCACCACTTCCATTATTCATTGACCATACTGGTAACATTGTAACCAAAATTATACTCTTTTTCATTTTAGCTCTCCTCTTTTTCCTTTAAAGTTATATAGGATATGATTAGTGCAAATGCAATCCACATCCATTCTCTTGTCAAAATTGTGCTAGAACTAATGCTAGATAATATAAATGAAAGTAAGAAAAATAAAAAGATAAAATTTTTGTTTTTTAGAAGTTCAGCAAAACTTTGCTTTATTTCTATTCTCTTTAGTAAGTTTTTACATAATAGAACATATGCTATTACATAACCTATCCCAATTGCTCCACCAAAACATAAGAATATATCCAACCAATAATTATGTAAGCTATATATTTTTCCAGTACTATATTTTGCATAATTTTGCATATAATAAATGGAATTTCCTGTTCCGATTCCGTGTAACCAATTATAGTCATTTTTTAGAAATTCTAGTGTATTATAAATCAAATTTATTCTTTCTTCATTTGAGGTTGAAACTTCTATCCTATTACCAGAACTATCTTTTTTTTCAATTGGCACACTACTAATTGTCCCCACTTTTTTCGTAACTTCGTTGATTCCTATCACTGATAATAAAATCAATAAAGTGATAGCAATCATCTTCAATCGATCATTTTTTAAAATGACATCTTTATTTTTTATAGATACTAATGCAATCGACAAAATAGCTCCCAATTGAATTCCTAAACTACAAGCTCTTGAGTTAATCAAAATAAAAGCATAGTAATACATTAAGCATACTATAAATTGATACATAATGCTGAATATATTTTTGGCATTGTATAATAAATATACCGTAATCGGAAATAGAAATACAATTGCTGTTGCCAAATCATTGGTATTATGGTAAAATCCTGCAATATACGTCTTCTTGATAAAAAAATAATAAACTGAACTTATTAAAATTCCAATTTGCATGATATAAAAATAATATTTCATATTTTCTTTTATATCGACACAAAATGTAAAAAATAAAATACTTGCTATACCAGTAATAACATAAAAATTTGTAATAATATACATTTTTATATCTTTACACCACAAACCTGTAATCACAGAATATATCGCCCATAGGATATAAAAAGAAATAACATATTTTAATTCTTTACTTTTTATTTTAAATTCTTTCTTTGCTATTACAAATTTTATCATAAGTAATATTACCATAAAAAGTAATAAAACTCGTGCTATGTTAAAATCAATTCCATTTATCTTAAACTTACCAAAAGTAGGTCCCATAAAAACAAAAAATATTAGTATGTAGGAATAAATATTTAAAATTTTATCAAAGTTATTTTTTTTCATCTTCTCTCCCTGTTTATATCATTTTTTCATAGATTTCTCGCATTTTTTTTACATTTTCGTTCCAATCGTAATATTTCTTCACAATTTCTCTACCAGCTTTTCCGTATATTTGTCTTAAGTTTTCATCTTCTATTAATGTTTTTAAAGCATGACTTAATCCTTGTGAATCTTTTTTGTTTACCACAATTCCATTTGTATCGTGTTTCATAATTTCCAAAAAACCATCTGCATTAGTTGCTACAACTGGCAATTCACAAGCCATTGCCTCCAAAAGAGAAACTCCAAAACTTTCTTGAATACTGGTTGCACAAAAAATATCAAATTGATTTAATATTTGTGGCACAACATCATTAGCCACTTTCCCTTTTAAAAATATATTTTCTTCTAATTGATTTTCTTTTATTAAATTTTGTAATTTTTCTTTGTCTGGTCCATCTCCATAAATATACAATTTTACTTTCTGATACAATTCTTCATCAATTAACTCTTCTTTTAAATTTTTCATAGCATAAATCGCATATTCAATCCCATATATTGGACTTAGTGTCTTTACAATTCCAATATTAATTGAGTTTCTTTGTTGGTTATCTGTTTTCCTAAAACGTTCGATATCAATTCCAAATGGTGTGATCCATATCTCTTGATTAACTAAATGAATCGTTTTTTTCAATTCATCTGCCATTACTTGACTAGTAGAAATTATCTGTTTTGCATATCTAATATTTTTAGATAAAATCCAAAAATTCAATTTTGATTTTCTAGGAAATTCATAAACATCACTTCCCCAAACAGATAGTAAAACATTCGGCAATTTTGCCATTCTCGCTAGCGTACCATATCCACTAGCATAATGAACATTAACAATGTCTGGTTTTACTTTCTGATACATTTTTTTAAGCTCCCAAGCATTTGCATAATAACCCATTGGTGCTTTATATTTTAATTTGTGCAATATCACTTTTTCATCAATTTTATCTATAGCAGGCTTATGATTGGGACAATAAATCAAATGTATCTCAAAATATTTTGAAAGAGAATTTACCCATTTTACTGTATGTATGCTATTTGCCGCTGCAACAAAAAAAACTTTTTTCATCCTACTTCTCCTACAATAACTCAATATTCTCTCTATTTTTAATATCTTTCATCGCATTTCTTGTATCAAAAACTTCTTTGGCATTTTTTCGAATCATTTCATAATCGAATTTTGAATGAGCAGCCGTGATGATTACTAAATCATATTCTTGCAAAATTTTATTATTAATTTCAGTAAGCCTACTTTGATGTTTCTGACCTTTATATTTATATTCTGGAATCCATGGATCAAACCAATCCACATCCGCTCTTTCTTCTTCCAATAGTTCAATCACGCGTAGTGCTGGACTTTCTCTATAATCATCAATATCATTTTTATAAGCAATACCCAGAACTAATATTTTAGCACCATTCATTGATTTTTGATCTTTGCTCAATATCTTGCTTGCTCGCTCTACGCAATATTCTGGCATTTTATCATTAATCATTCCAGATGCTTGAATCATCGAAGTATGGAAACCATATTCTCTTGCTTTCCAATCCAAATAATAAGGGTCAAGTGGAATACAATGTCCACCCAAACCTGGACCTGGATAAAAGGCTTGAAACCCATACGGTTTTGATTTAGCAGCATCAACCACTTCCCACATACTAATCCCCATTTTGTTGCACAACATCGTCAGTTCATTGACCAACGCAATATTGATATTTCGATACGTATTTTCCAAGATTTTTTCCATCTCAGCAACGGCTGGTGAAGAAACTTCATGAATTTCCGCGCCCAACACGGCTCGGTACATTTTCGCAATCACTTCTGTGGCATCTTTTCCAATTCCGCCAACGACTTTTGGTGTGTTTTTCGTTTTATAAACAATATTTCCTGGATCAACTCTTTCTGGTGAAAATCCCAAATAAAAATCTTCTCCACATTTCAAACCAGATCCTTTTTCCAAAATTGGTTTCAATAAATCTTCTGTCGTTCCCGGATAGGTCGTCGATTCTAAAACTACCATCGTATCTTTTGACAAATATTGGGCAACCGATTCTGTACTATTTTTCACATAACTAATATCTGGTTGTTGATGATTATCCAATGGTGTAGGAACACAAATGGCAATAAAATCAACATCCTTGATAAAACTAAAATCAGTGGTTGCAGATAGCATTCCACTTTTTACCAATTCTTTTAAATCATTATCAACCACATCACCTATGTAATTATGTCCTTCGTTGACCATTTTTACTTTTTCCTCTTGCACATCAAATCCGATTGTTTTAAATCCTGCTTTTGCTTTTTCAACTGCCAAAGGCAAACCAACATAGCCTAAACCAACAACTCCCACAACAATTTGCTTTTCATCAATTTTCTTTAAAAATTTTTCTTTCATTTCCATTTTTTACTTCCTTTCCACTTTCTCATCATTTTTTCTATATTCTTTGCCACATTTCGGACACTTAAAAATATCGTTTTCAAAATTCATTTTTTCCGAACATTCACAAACATAATATTTTACTTTTGCAGGATTTCCAACCACTAATGCATAATCGAGAACATCTTTTGTCACAACACTTCCTGCTCCTACAAAAGCATATTTTCCAATATCATGTCCACACACAATCGTTGCATTTGCACCAATAGATGCGCCTTTATGAACTACTGTTTTACGGTATTCGTCTTTTCTTGAAATAAAGCTTCTCGGATTAATCACATTCGTAAAAACACAAGATGGCCCCAAAAACACATCATCTTCACAAATAACACCTGTATAAACAGAAACATTATTTTGCACTTTTACGTTATTTCCTAAAACCACATCAGGCGAAATCACCACATTTTGACCAATATTGCAATTTTCTCCGATTTTCGTATCACGCATAATATGCGAAAAATGCCATATTTTCGTCCCTTTTCCAATCTGACAAGGCTCATCTACATAACTTGATTCATGCACAAAATATTCTTTATTTTCCATTCTTAAATTCCCCTATCATCTGAATTACTTTATCACAAATATGTTTTACAAGTTCTTCTGTTAAATAAGGATGCATTGGCAAGCTAAGCACTTTCTGGCTTAAATTTTCACTCACTTTTAAATCTTCCAAATTAAAATTATAATCTTTGTAAACCACTTGTTTATGTAGTGGCTTTGGATAATAAATCATTGATGGAATATCTGCTTCTCTCAATTTCACTTGTAAAAAGTCACGTTGCTCTTGTGATTCCAAAAGAATTGTATATTGTGCCCAACTGCTTAAAAAACCTTCTGGCATAATTGGTGTTTTCACATAATCTTTTAGTTTTTCTGTATAAACGTTAGCAAATTGATTTCGCTTTTCTAATTCATATTCTTGAAATGCTTTCAATTTGGGCAATAAAATAGCTGCTTGCAACGTATCCAATCTTGAATTCAAGCCCAAACGCACATTATCGTACTTAAATTCTCCCTTTCCATGAACTCGAATGGATAAAATTAGTTCGTATAATTTTTCATCATCCGTAAAAATGGCTCCACCGTCTCCATAGCACCCAAGCGGTTTGGCTGGGAAAAATGACGTTGTAGAAATATCACCAAAAGAACACGCTTTTTTCTTTCGGATTTCGCCACCAAAACCTTGTGCACCATCTTCGATTACTTTTAAATTGTATTTTTGAGCAATCTTAGCAATTTCATCAAAGTTGGCTGGTTGTCCAAATAAATCAACTGGTATTATAGCTTTTGGTTTTAATTTTCCTTCTTGAATAACCTGCTCAATTGCTTTTTCTAACTTTTTAATATCTAAATTAAAAGTTCTTTCATCAACATCCACAAAAATTGGCGTTGCTCCAACCAAAGACACCACTTCAGCCGTTGAATAAAATGTAAATGCTGGCACAAACACGGCATCTCCTTTTTGGATATCAAATACCATTAACGCAATTTGCAAAGCATCTGTTCCATTGGCACAAGTTGCACAATATTTGACACCAACATACTCCGCTAATTCTTTTTCTAGATTTTTCACTGGCTCACCTAAAATATAATTTCCACAGTTTAGAACATCTGTAATTCCCTCATCAATATCCTTTTTTAAGGCTTGATACTGCGCTTTCAAATCGATAAATTCCATTTTTACACTTCCTTAAACTTTAAATCTTCCTACAAAATCCATTGTCGAGCATTTATCTAATGGCAATTTTACTGGTTTTCCTTCTGCTGCTGATTTATAAATAGCAAGAACCAATTCTAGTGCCCTTCTTCCTGCTTCTCCGTCTACCAATGGTTTCGTATGCGTTTTAATTGCTTCAATCACGTTTTTGTATAATGGCGTATGCCCAAATCCATAAACATTTTTTGGCATTTCACTATTTTTTTGTTTTACCTCTTCTGCATTTTCTTGGGCTTTTTCAAAACACCATTCTTCAATAATATTAACAGATTTTCCCCCCGCTTTTACTGTTCCTTTTTGCCCAAATAAATACAAGGTTTCTTCCAAATTTTTCGGATAAATATTCGTTGTTCCTTCAATCATACCATACGAACCATTTTTAAATTTTACAATGGCTAATCCTAAGTCTTCTGCTTCTATAAAATCATGATTTAAGTTGTCTGTATAAGCACAAACTTCGCTCACTTCATCGCCCATCATCCATCTTAGCAAATCAATATTGTGAATACATTGGTTCATTAATGCTCCACCATCTTGTGCCCATGTTCCTCTCCAAGGTGCTTGTTTGTAATAATCTGGACCACGATTCCATCTAATATGTGCTGTTCCATACATCATTTTTCCAAAATCACCATCTTCAACTGCTTTTCGAATTCTTTGAATGGATTTATTAAAACGATTTTGATGATTGGCACATACAACTAATCCTTTTTCTTTTGCCTTTGCAATAATTTTATCAGCATCTTCTAAAGATAAAGCAATTGGCTTTTCAATAATGACATGACAACCTGCTTCTAAGCAGTCCAAAGCAATCTTGGCATGTTCTCCACTTTCCGTTGCAATTGCAACCAACTCTGGTTTTTGCTCTTGTAGCATTTCATGATAATTTATGTATTGCTTAAATTCAGGATTTTTTATTTCCAATTTTTCTAATAATTGAGTAATATGTTCTAGAACTAAATCACATAATCCCACAATCTCTAAATCATTATTAATCGCTGCTTCTAAATGATTCGGCGAAATCCTTCCACATCCTATTAAGGCATATTTCATGTTATTTTTCCTCCTTCAAATTTTCTAAATAATCTGCCAATTCTTGGTATATTTTTTCAGCAACAAAGTTTTCTTCATATAACTTCTTAGCATTTTGTGACATCTGCTGATAAACTTTTTCGTTATTTTTTACATCCATAATAAACTGATAAATCTCTTCCACGTTTTGCGAAGAAATTCCACATTCATTTTGTGCTAACAAACTTTTCATATATCCATCAGAAGTTAGGATAATAGGTAAGCCATATGATAAATATTCGGCAAATTTGTTGGACACACTCATTTGAAAATCAAATGTATTTTTATAAGGTGCCAAACCGAATTTTGAACTTTTTAAGATATAATCAATAATATCTTTGCCTACCCAACCAAATAATTTAACATTTTCATAACTTTGTGCCTTTTGTTTTAAGGTTTCGAATTGTGGACCATCACCACAAATATTAATCATCACATCTTTGTCATTTTGCTTTAACTTCTCCGCCAAATCTAAAATGATTTCATAATTAAATTGATTATTAATTGTTGCAAAAAATGATATGTTAAATTTGCTTTCATCCATAACTTCTTTTTCTGTATTTTTTAAATTTTCTTTTTTCTGGTATCCCAAATAAAAATATCGATCTTGTTTTTGTTGCACCCTTTGTCCTTTTTTTAATCCCCAATCAAGCATTGCTTGGGAAATAGAATGAATGGCAAAAGCATCTCTCATAATTTTTTTGGTTTTGGAATCCATCCATTTGATATATGGCTTTGCAAGCAATTTTATTATTCCAGACAAATTATGTTCAAAAATATCTGGCCATAAATCCCTTACATCTACAATCACAGGAACATTATTTTCTTTTCCATATTTTACAGCTTCTTCCGCATAATCAATGGTCGGAAAAGACACATAAATCAAATCTGGTTTTTCCATTTTTTTCGCCATTTTTCTAAATTTCACAGCAATTAATTTATGATTGATAATGCGACGAATCGATATGTTTTTTTTATATTGTGGACCATGAATTAAATAAATATCATAATTCTCTTTTACTCTGACAATAGTATCACGGTCAAATAATTGCTTTTTTTGATAATGATCGAAAGTATTTGAAAACCAGATTACTTGATGTCCTCTTTTTGTCATTTCTTCTGCAATCATTCCCATTCGCAATAATCTTGCATTTTTATTAACAACAGGCATTGGTTCACTTGCCTGTAATAGCCATATTTTCATACTGTTTTACCTTTCTTTTAAAATATTTCTAGTATTGTTTTTGCACAAATTTTCAAATCTTGCCAAATCGAAAATTGCTTAATATACTCTAAATTATACTTCATTTTTCCCGGAAGTACTTCATCTCTATAAGCCTCATCTATACTTTTACCTTCTTCTTGCAACTGAGCAATTTTATTTTCCTCATCTTTATACTCAATACTCGCTACGGACGTAATTCCTGCAGGCATCAATAAAGTTGCTAACATTTCATCTGTGTACATATCTACATATTTTTTCACTTCCGGTCTTGTTCCTACAAAGCTCATATCACCAAATAAAACATTCATTAATTGCGGCAATTCGTCCAATTTCATTTTTCGGATTACTTTCCCTACTTTCGTAATTCTGGTGTCCGTTTTGGCTGTTACCAAACTTCCTTCAGCGTTTGAAATCATGCTTCTGAATTTGTAAATTTGAAAAATTTTGCCATACTGTGTTACTCTTTCCTGTCTAAAAAACACTTCACCTTTTGAATCTAGCTTTATCCATACTGCCAATAGCAAAAAAATAGGCGATAGTAAAATCAACAAAATCACGGAAAAAACAATATCAAAAATTCGTTTGAACCATAAATCAATTCTTTTCTTCCTTAAACTTTCGTAATATTCCTTCACATTTTCATTTTGCATATTTTCAGGCAAATCTTCATATTTCTTCAAAATCATATTTTGTAATCTCCCAAAATTTCAACAAAATTCTCAATCACATACTCCACTTGTTCGTCTGTCAATTTAGTATAAAGTGGAAGTGTAATTTCATTTTTGAAAAAGTCATAACTATTCGGATAATCTTCCATTTTATATCCCAAATTTCGATACGCTGTAAGCATCGGAAGCGGCTTATAATGCACATTTGTGGCAATTCCTTTTTCTGCCATTTTTAGAATTATTTCATTTCTTTGCTCACTGGAGATTCCATCAATTCTTGTGATATACAAATGTCCCGAAGATACTGCTTTTTCACTAACATGTGGCAAAACAGTCACTTTCTTATTTTTCAATGCTTGATTGTATCTTGTTATTATCTCTTGTCTTCGTTTGAGCAAATCTTCATATCGATTCAATTGAGCTAAACCAATGGAGGCTTGAATATCTGTCATATTACATTTATAGGCTGGCTCCAAAATATCATACTCCCACGCACCCAACTGATTTTTAGCAAAAGCATCCTTTGTTTGACCATGTAAGGATAATATTTGATACGTTTTATATAGTTTTTCAAAATCCACGCCCTCTTTTTCTTTCCAAGTAACCGCCCCACCTTCTGCTGTTGTCAAATTTTTTACAGCATGAAATGAAAAGCAAGTAAAATCAGCAATGTCTCCCGCCCTTTTTCCGTTTTGAAGTGCCCCAAATCCATGTGCACAATCAGCCATTATAATAATTCGATTAAATGCTTTCTGGATTTCATTTTTGGCCTCAAACCTATTTTTCTGATTTTCTACAATCGCAAAAAGTTTCTCGTAATCACAAAGAATTCCTGCAATATCAACTGGTATAATCACTTTTGTTTTGTTGGTAATGGCTTGCTTTAATTTTTCATAATCCATTTCCAACGAATCTTTTGCAATATCCACCATAACAGGAGTCGCACCCACATGACAAATCACACTACAAGACGCCGTATAGGTGTAGCTTGGCACAATTACTTCATCCCCTTCTCTTATACCGAGAACGCGCAAAGTCATTTCCATTGCTGCCGTTCCAGAATTTAGACAAACTGCTTTTGGGGTATGACAATACTGTGCAATTTGAGTTTCAAATTCTTTTGTTTTCGGTCCAGTCGTTATCCAACCCGATTTTAAACTCGACACCACTTCTTTTATTTCTTCGTCTCCTATATCTGGTGGCGAAAATGGTATTTTCATATTATTTTTTCTCCTTTTCCGTTATTTTAAACGTCGGCACAACCTCTTTGACAATCCCTTCTATCACGCTACGCTCTGCATCTTCCATTTTCAATAATTCTTCAAATTTCCCCAATTTTTGTTCAATATCTTCCATTGTAATTTCCATTGGTTCTGCCACAAAAATTTTATCATGACTTGTTTTTTCAAGTCCTTCTTCATTCATTAAGATTTCTTCGTATAACTTTTCGCCAGGTCTTAAACCAGTAATTTCAATTTGGATATCTTTATTGGGCACCAAACCAGATAATCGAATTAAACTTTCTGCTAAATCATAAATTTTGACAGGTTCTCCCATATCTAGCACAAAAATTTCTCCACCCTTTGCATAAGTCATTGCCTGAAGCACTAATTCAGCCGCCTCTGGAATGGTCATAAAAAATCGCGTAATCTCTTTGTGCGTAACCGTAACTGGTCCACCTTCTGCAATTTGTTTTTTAAACAGTGGAACCACTGAACCATTGCTTCCCAAAACATTTCCAAAACGCACAGCAGCATATTCGGTATTACTTACTTTATTTTTGGCTTGTACTATCATTTCACACATTCTTTTCGTCGCCCCCATGATGTTCGTTGGATTGACTGCTTTATCCGTCGAAATTAAAATAAATTTCTTAACATTAAATTCATCACAAGCATTTACTACATTGTATGTTCCAAACACATTATTTTTAATTGCCTCTAATGGACTATTTTCCATTAAAGGAACATGTTTATGCGCAGCCGCATGAAAAACTAAATAGGGATGATACATCTCAAAAATTTCTTTCAAACGTTTTTCATCTCTCACACTCGCAATCACCGCATCAATTTGACTGTTAGGGTATTTGTCTTTTAATTCCAATTCAATATCATACAAATTATTCTCATAAATATCTACAATCACCAATTTTTTCGGATAATAACTCATAATTTGCCTACAAAGTTCCGAACCAATTGAGCCACCACCGACCTGTGACTAAAATCGTATTTCCTTTTATCCAAGAAGCAATCTGTGAATTGTCCAATTTCACAGAATCTCTTCCCAAAATATCTTCAATTTCCACATCCCTTAAATTGCTGAAAATATCTTTATTATCAATAATTTCACGAATTCCAGGCAAAACTCTTACCTTGGCTTTCGTTTGCTGACAAATATTTAAAATTTCTTTTTTGTTTTCTTGGTCAATGCGCGCAATCGAGAAAAATATCAAATCTATTTTATTTTCCAAAGCAATTCTCACAATATCATTTCGATTTCCAATAATTCTTACACCAGATACCGAAAAATTCAATCGTTTTGCATTATCATCAATAATTCCTATAATTTCATAGTCTTCTTTAAAATTGGTATTAATCGTTTTTATAATTTCATGAGCTGCATTGCCAGCACCAATAATCAGCAATCTTTTTTTCGTTTCGTTGGATTTTGTAATAATTCCTTTGTTTACTACATCACTAATCAACAAATATCTTATCACAATTCGATATCCTACAATCATCATCGCAATAATAATCGCTGCCAAAATGTTCATCTTTGTTGTTGCCACATTTAAGTGGAAAATTTTTTCTATCAATCCAACAATAACCGCTGTTACCAAACACAAAACAATATAAGTAATATAATCTTTTCCTTCTTCATAACGTATCATACTTTTATGTCTTTTAGTAAGATGAAAAACGATTTCATAAATAATCATATAAAAAGTCATGGAAGTCACTAATCTTCCTGAATAGTAATCTGAAAAACTAAGCACAGACTCTGTAATTAATGCTGTTCCCAAATAGTAAGCAAAACAAATAGAAAAACAATCCAATATCACCAATATAAAATCTCTATATTTACTTAGTTTTTTGACTCTTTCCAATTTTATGTCTCCTTTTTACTCTTTTTCTACAATAACAGATGTATTCTATCATTATATGCTATTTTTTTCAAGTGAATTTGCAAAAAAAATCGGTAGCAATTCTGCTACCAATCTCTCCCCTAAATCTCCACAATATTCACAACCTCTAATTCCTCTTCTTTTACCTCATTTTCAATCGCATCATACAAAGCATTCACCGTATCCAGCGACGTAAAACAAGGAATCTTACATTCCACGGCGGTTCTACGAATTTTAAATCCATCACGATTCGACTCTTTTCCCTTTGTTGGCGTATTAATCACAAAATTAATTTTGCCAGACTGAATCAAATCAATAATACTATCTTTTCCTTCCCAAATCTTTTCTACTACAATTGCCTGAATTCCATGAGAAGCCAAGAAATTCGCTGTTCCAGAAGTCGCATAAATCTCAAACCCTTTGTGATAAAACTTCTCTGCAATCGGAAGCATTTCCTCCTTATCCTTATTGCGCACCGTAATCAAAATACTTCCCTTTGTCGAAACATTCGCACCACTGCCAATAAACGCCTTCAAAGTCGCATGATGAAATTCCTTCGAAACACCCAAAACTTCGCCCGTCGACTTCATTTCAGGCCCCAAACTTGTATCCGCATTCTTAATTTTCTCAAACGAGAACACCGGCATTTTCACACAAACATACTCGCTTCGTTTATACACACCCGTTCCATAGCCAATATCTTTCAATTTCTCACCAAACATCACGCGTGTAGCAATATCAATCATTGGCAAATTCGTCACCTTGCTAATATAAGGAACCGTACGGCTCGAACGTGGATTTACCTCAATAATATACACCTCATCATTCGAAATAATAAACTGAATATTAATCATTCCAATCACATTCAATTCTTTCGCAATTTTCTTCGTATATTCAATAATTTTCTCCTGATGTTTCTCCGCAATCGTCTGGGTCGGATACACAGAAATACTATCTCCCGAGTGAACCCCCGCTCTTTCCAAATGCTCCATAATGCCCGGAATCAACACGTCTTCTCCATCGCAAATCGCGTCAACTTCCAACTCTTTGCCAAGCATATATTTATCCACCAAAATCGGATGTTCCTGTGCAATCGTATTAATTTCATTAATATACATTTCAATTTCATGGTCATCATACGCAATCGCCATTCCTTGTCCGCCCAAAACATACGAAGGTCGCACCAAAACAGGATAACCAAGGTTGTTTGCCACCTCTTTGGCTTCTCCAACTGTAAAAATCGTGCTTCCCTTTGGACGCAAAATTCCGCAATTGTTTAACGCTTCATCAAACTCTTTTCTATCCTCTGCTCGGTCCATATCACGCTCACTTGTGCCAATAATTTTCACGCCCATATCAGACAATGCCTTCGTTAGTTTAATAGCTGTTTGTCCACCAAATTGCACAATCGCGCCTTCTGGTTTTTCAACATCTACAATATTTTTCACATCTTCTGCGGTCAAAGGCTCAAAATACAACTTATCTGCAATATCAAAATCCGTACTAACCGTTTCTGGATTGTTGTTCACAATAATCGTTTCATACCCCAATTCCTTCAAAGCCCAAACACCATGCACACTACAATAATCAAACTCAATTCCTTGCCCAATGCGAATTGGTCCAGAACCGAAGCACCATAATTTTTTTCTTGTCCGTTTGCTTGGCTTCATTTTCATCATCGTAACTTGAATAATAGTAAGGCGTTCTAGCTTCAAATTCAGCAGCGCAAGTATCTACCATTTTGAAATTTGCCAAAATTCCGTTTGCTTCACGCATTTTCAAAATTTCACTTTCCGTTTTTCCACTCAAATTAGCAATTACTTTATCCGAAAACCCTAACTTTTTAGCTTTTAAAAGCATCTTGCTATTTATTTCACTAAACATTAATTCATTTTCCATACGAACAATTTTATAAATCGCGCCGATAAAGAATCGGTCAATCGTCGTTATTTCATGGATTTGCTCGACGGATATTTCTCTACGAATCGCTTCTGCAATCACAAAAATTCGGTCATTATCCACATCTTTTAGTTTTTGCAAAATCTCTTCTTTTTCCAAGTTTTGCAAGCCCGGCATGATGAAACTATCCATATTTTCTTCCAAAGAACGAATGGCTTTCATTAAGCCTGCTTCTAAGTTCGGCGCAATTGCCATGACTTCGCCAGTTGCTTTCATTTGCGTTCCGAAGCGTTCGGTTGGCAGTCAAAAATTTCTTAAATGGCCATTTTGGAATTTTGACAACCACATAATCCAAAACTGGTTCAAAACAAGCATACGTTTTGCCAGTTACTTCATTTTTAATTTCGTCCAATGTATAACCCAAAGCAATTTTGGTTGCCACTTTGGCAATTGGATAACCTGTCGCTTTTGACGCCAAAGCAGATGAACGACTTACTCTTGGATTAACTTCAATCACTGCATATTCAAAACTATTTGGATTTAATGCAAATTGCACATTACAGCCACCTTCGATTTTCAATGCCGAAATAATTTTAATCGCAGAAGTTCGAAGCATCTGATATTCCTTATCAGCTAAAGTTTGAGAAGGCGCTACAACTATGCTATCTCCTGTATGAACGCCAACTGGGTCAATATTTTCCATATTGCAAATCGTAATACAGTTTCCGCTACTGTCACGCATAACTTCATATTCAATTTCTTTCCAACCAGTGATGCATTTTTCTACCAAAATTTGATGAACTCTTGACATACGAAGTCCAGAATTTGCAATTTCTTCTAATTCTTCCATCGTTGTGGCAATTCCGCCACCTGTACCGCCCAACGTATACGCTGGTCGAATAATAACTGGAAGTCCAATTTCTCTCGTGAAATCGATGGCATCTTCTATGTTTTCAACCACTTTGCTGGCAATACAAGGCTCGTTAATCGATTCCATCATA
Source organism: uncultured Eubacteriales bacterium (assembly GCA_948443845.1). Taxonomy (GTDB): domain Bacteria; phylum Bacillota; class Clostridia; order TANB77; family CAG-508; genus Scatovivens. The sequence goes on from CAOJUE010000018.1 coordinate 32,711, forward strand.
TCTTTAAAAGCTTGTCTGTCTTCCGCATTTTTGATGCCTTCGGTTCCTGTTCCCAAAAGACGAACATTGTGTTCTTCTAAAAATCCACTTTCCGCCAATTCCATGGCTAAATTCAAGCCAGTTTGACCTCCTAAATTAGGCAAAATGCTATCTGGATTTTCTTTTTCAATAACTTTTTTGACAGTGGCTACAGTTAATGGTTCGATGTAGATTTTGTCTGCCATGTTTTTGTCTGTCATAATCGTGGCAGGGTTGGAATTGATTAAAACAACTTCAATTCCTTCTTTTTTTAATTCTCGACAGGCTTGTGTTCCAGCATAATCGAATTCGGCTGCTTGACCGATGATGATTGGTCCGGAACCGATGACTAATACTTTTTGGATATTGTTATTTTTTGGCATTTTTTTGCTTCCTTTCTATTTGGGAATAAATTTCACATAATTTTCATAATTTCTTCATGTGGTTTTCATGATTGTGTGTATGGGGTTGTTTTTTGGGGTGGGCAGATGAGGGCATCTGCCCCTACATCCCATATGTTATAATTGGTTAATGAATTTGTCAAATATGTAGGCTGTATCTTCTGGTCCTGGGCAGGCTTCGGGGTGGAATTGTACGGTGAAAATATTTTTGTTTTTGTAGCGAATTCCTTCGACGGTGTTGTCGTTTAGATTGATGTGGGAAACTTCTGCTATTTCTGGTTTTACGGTGTCTGCTACGACATAATAGCCGTGATTTTGCGAGGTAATGTAGACTTTCCCATTTTCTAAATCTTTGACTGGATGATTGGGTCCTCTGTGACCATATTTTAGTTTGGCTGTTTTGAAACCGTGCGCTAACGCCATAAGTTGGTGCCCTAGACAGATTCCTAAAATTGGCAAATCGGTTTTGCTTAATTTTTTGATGATGTCGATTTCTTTGGTGCATTTTTCAGGGTCACCTGGTCCATTAGAAAGTAGGATTCCGTCTGGTTTTAGTTCTAAAATTCTTTCCACTGGCATGGTAGATGGGCAAACTGTGACGCCAACATCGCGTTTTAGAAAAGAATTGACGATATTGTGTTTGAAGCCATAGTCCATTAAAACAATTTGTTTCTCATTTGATTTTCCGTAAGAAACCGGCTGTTTGGTGGTAACTTGTTTGACAACTTGTCCAACTTCGTAATCTTTGATTTTTTTCATGATTTCAGTCATGTTGTCAAGCGATGAGGTTACATAACCTTTCATGGTTCCTGCTTCTCTTAGCAGTTTGGTTAATTTTCTTGTATTGATATTGGTAAGACCCGGAATTTTGTAGTCACGCAAGAATTTGTTTAAGCCATCTTTTTTTCGAAAATTGCTTTCGAATTCAGCAAGTTCATGAATGAAAACAGCTTTTGCCCAGATTTGTTCAGATTCAAAATCTTCTGGAATGACGCCATAATTTCCGATTAATGGATAGGTCATGACAATTCCTTGTCCAGCATACGATGGGTCTGTGAAGGTTTCCAAATAGCCTGCCATTCCCGTATTAAACACAACTTCGCAGGCTGTGTCGACATTGGTTGCACCAATTCTTTCGCCTTCAAAAATTTCTCCATTTTCTAGCACTAAATATCCTATCATAAAATTATCATCCTTTCTTTAGATACACAGCGTGAGAAATTTTGCTATGCAAAATTTCGCTCGCTTGAATAATAGAAAGTTTAAAAAACTTTCTATTATTCAAAAAATAAACACTAAATCGGTTAATCTAGTGTTTATTCTTTAAATTAATATCAAATGAAAAAGAAAATGCTGTACCGATAATAGATTTTTTTCTATTACCTACCACTGCTATTTGGTTCATGCATCTGCTTCTTTTCATTTTATTTACCTCTTATTTTTTGTTATAAAAATTTTTTCAAATTTTCTATAATAATGGCGAGTAAATTTTTACAAAGTAAAAATTTCCACGCTTTTTTGTTATCTTATATATTTTAATATATATCGTTATGAAATGCAAGAGTTTTTTGAGATTTTTTTAAAAAGCCACCCTAAATTAATTTAGAGTAGCTTTTTAGGTTAAATTTTACTTTAAAAATATTATAGATTCTATATTTTTACTTCCATTTTCTAACCAAAATACGTAATCTTCAATTATTTCATTATTATGTTCATACCTTTTTTCTAATTCCTGATACTCTTCTAAAATAATATCTAATCTTTCTTCGCTCATCATATTTCCTTGCAAAAGTTCCTTTTTTATTTCTGCCATTTGTTGCTCAATCGTTGCATTTTCCTTTTTATAAATAGAAATATCTTTTGTAGCAACATTATTACCATGCCATGTAAGGATAAAAGAAAATTCGGCAACACAACAGATAACAAAAATAAGTATTAGCCACTTAAACCACACTTTTGCTTTAAACCATGAAGCAATCGCCAATACCGCTACTACTGCTAAAATTTTTATCAGCATTTTTAAAATCCTCCTTTATTTAGTTTTCTATATAAAACCAAATAGCAAGAGGACTTGTTCCTCTCACTATTTAGTGAATTTTAGGAACATCCCTATGATTTAATTCATTTATATTTTCCTGAATCCGTGAATCAATTAAAAGCAAAGAACCGAAAGTATTATAAACAAA